>JAUNBA010000006.1:0-63615 GCA_030527325.1 Slackia sp. | reverse complement strand
ACGGTGACGCGGAGCCTATGTAATTGCGTCGGGGGTGTGGGGTAACCGGGGGGCCGGTCGGTGGGAATCCGCTATTATTGCGGATGCCGACGCCTGTGGTCATTGAGTATTTGTACGCGGCTGTCACATGGGGCTATGCCAGGCGAGACAAGGCGCTGCGGGCGGAGATGCGTCCGAATGCGCCGCATTCTCCTACGTTGCCACCGCCTTGGTAAAGGTTGCCCCAAATGGATCCGAACTCGCCTGCGGAGTAGAGGCCGGGAATGGCGTTGCCGTCGGGGTCGCAAATCTCGCCTTTCGCGTTACGTATCGGACCGCCGTCGGTGTTCAGCAAGGCGGGAACGCAGAGCATTGCATAATAAGGGGCCTGGCCGATTGGCGTCAGCGTGTCTGCGGGTCGATAGAATGCCAAGTCTTCACCGCGTTCGACGAACTCATTCCATTGATTCACCGTCTTCGTCAGTTCGTCGGCGGGAACTTCGATAAGCGCGGCGAGTTCTTCGATGGAATCGGCGCATACGGCCCAGCCGTCGGCGACAGGGTCTTCCGACTTGTCCTTCGGGCATGCACCGGCGTTGAGTCCTGCCTGATCGAAGATGAACCAGCCTTTCTCGGGCAAGGGAAGATGGGCCATTCCACCGCCGAATTGTGTGATGCCGTGACGATACCCCACGTTGCGTGTGATGTCGGTGCCGGGAAGCGCGTATTTCTTGAAGTTGCTGCAGCTGTCGAAGTCCTGGTAGAACCTGCGTCCGTTCACGCCCACGGTAATGCCGTGTTGCTTCGTAGTGAAGGAATACAGCGTGGAGAGGAAGCGCGTGTTTTCGAGGTTGCGCAGCGAGAGCCAATAGGTCGCGCCGCCGTGCATATGCCAGAATCCAGCACCAGCCTTCTGGCATATGCGATGGCCGTCGCCGGTGTTGGCCTGGCCGGCATAGGGGTATCCTTTGACCCCGGTGTAGTCTTGGAGCATCTTCTGGTCATTTTCGAAACCGCCCGTGCACATGATGACGCCGCCCTTGGCTCGATAGCGCTTTCCGTCGGCGAGGACGCCGACGACCGCGCCTTCGCTGTCGCGGATGAGAGCTTCGATGGGGGTAGACGTTTTGTAGTCGATGATGTCGGCGTTTTCTTCAACCAACCCCATTAGGAATTCGTGTATATGGTGAGGCTGGTCTCCTTCGGTCTTGAACAAGAGGTAGCCCACCGTGTGGCTGTCGGGGTATTCGGCGTATTCATTCGTCTCTTCGGGCTCGGGGCGATAGATGTTCAGCCATTCTTCTTTGGCACCGAGGTCCAGGACCCATTTCAAGTTATGCATGGTCTCTTCGACATATGCCTGGATCGTTTCCTGCGGCGTGCAATCGCCGATAAGGTGATTGAGATAGTTGAGAGGCCCTTCGGTCTCTTCGAAATACATTTGCCAGCCTGCGCAGAACGGGCTGTTGCCGTTGGGCTTGGCCTCCTTTTCCAGAAGGAGGCACGACGCTCCATCGCCCTCTTTGGCGACGGTGACGGCGGCCGTCAGGCCTGCGATTCCAGCTCCCGCAACGATGACATCGTATTCGCCGTCCCAGGAGCCTTCTGCTGTGGCGCTGCTAGAGTCCTTCCCTTTCGGCGCGCATCCCGCGACGCCCAATGCCGCAACGCTTGCGAGCGTTATGCCCGCCCCCTTGAGGAAGGTGCGACGTGAGGTCTGAAGGTCGGTGCGGTCTACGTCGATATTGGTTTTTGCCATGGTTCCTCCTGCATTATCTCGTCTGGTGTGGCCCGTGTCTTCTTCGCCGTTTCCCCTTCGAACCACCTTGTTTCCGTGATACCGAGCGGAGGCTTGCCGCTCCTCTCCCACAACGTCTTAATTTGTCGAAAAACGTGCGTCTTCTATCCCCGAAGTGGATGATTTTTTTTGAAATACCTGGTTAAATGCCATTTCTTGATAAAGAACGGGCAAGGTGCTCCTCTTCGTGTTCTATAATCCGTCATGGGAAGTAAGGGGGCGGCGAACGTGGCAAATCGCATTTGCGCGCTTTGCGTCAGGCATGCGAAACATGGGGATGGCGCTCTAGCGCTGCTTGCGGCAACCGCTCTTACGTCCGTTGTTCTTTGGGCCGACCTTCTCGGACATGGGCTCGGTTTCGAATCTTCGGCCACGGTCGTGCAGGGTCTGGGAAATTCGAGGCTGTTTTTCCTTGCCGGCTTTGCGCTTGCCGCACTCGCCTCGATAGTCCTTGCGAAGCATGTCGGGAAAATGGGGTCCCTGCCTATAAGATTCACTCTTATTATTTCCGTTGTTGGAACATTGCTTTATTCTGGTTCCCATATGCAGACGTTTTTGCCGTCGGATGCCGTGGCTATTGCGGGATTGTTCCTGTGCGGCGGCGGCTACTACGCCACGACCCTCCTTTCCTATTGCGAATTGGCTAAAGCCAGACGCCTTTCCATCGCCATAGCGACGGTTGCCGCCGCACTTTTTCTCAAGACGGTTCTTGGGTCGTGGTTGAGCGTTTCGGCTCCGAATGCTGTGCAAATCGCGTTATCGTGCATGCTTCCAGCGGTGTCGTTCGTTTGCCTCTCCTTCATGGTGCGTTTCGATTCCGATAACCTTGACGATTACCGTTCCCGCAATCCGCTGAGCAACGCCGGCGTTTCAGACCTGCTTTTCCTTCTCGTGGCCGTTTCTCTTGTCCTTGCGGCATTGAGGGGAACAAGTCATTTGGGGCTGTGGGGCGAAGGGTATAGCGGATTTCCCGTCTCGACGGTTGCGGGCTATACCACCGTCGGCGCGGCCTTGTTGGCGTTCGCGTATTTCACATTGGTTCGCAATAGCAACAACCATATGCTCGTGCGTTTCCAGCCTGCGTTTCTCGTGTTAGCAGCGGGTTTCGTGCTCTATGTGCTGCAGGATGAGTTTTTCACGGCTTCAGGTCCTGCCCCCCTTTTCGATTGGCTGTATCTCACCATAGAGTTGTTCGGGCATCTTCTTTCGGGAACGCTTATCATGACCGCCATCCGTACGACCAAGCTTGCCGCATGGACGTTTCAGGGTGTCAGCGATGCTGCGTTCGGCCTGGTGGCCATTCCGTGGGTGTTTTTGGCGCAGGATGCATCGGTCGATATGCGCTCCATCATGGTGGTCGCTATCTTCTTTGTCATGGTGGCGGCTATCAGACCCATGAGCACGCGTCCGTTCGAAATAGAGCATTCGCTCGACATGGGCCCCGCGTCTTCTTTCTGCGGCATCGAGCGCGAAGGGACGGTTTCGCCGCGCGAATCAGACGATGGCCCTGTGGTTTCAAAGAAGGTTTGCGCAAGGGACGAAACGACAGTGAACGAAGGGCCTTCGGAGTCGGCGGAGGAGTTTCGCATCGAACGCCGATTGGCTGAATATCGTCGGGAAATAGCGCGAAATCATTGTCTTTCGTCGCGCGAAACCGACGTGTTCATGATGCTCGCCCAAGGCAGGAACAGGCCGTATATTTGCGAAGCCCTGTATTTGTCGGACGGAACCGTGAAAACGCATGTTTCGCATATCTACAGGAAGTTTGACGTGCATTCCCGCCAGGAGCTGCTCGATGCCGTTCAAGATGAAATCGTGTGCATGGATGAGCGCGCGATCGCGGCGTGCGAGGCGTGAATTTCATGCGCTCAGGCGCGGCAACCAGGGGATTTTGATTTTCAGAAGGGTTCGACATAGGTGCCGCGTTCGAAAGATGCTCGAACGTCAAGGCGATGCTGCATCTGGAGAATCGGGGGCATCAGCGTAAGTCGCCGAAAAAGTGTTGACTCCGACGGGAAATTACATCGAATCCGAAAGCGTTGGGATTGTGGGGCTGGATGACCGAAAGGCCCGCAAGCGGACCTTTCGGTGCGATGACGTCGTCGGCAAAACCCTTCCGCTCACCTATCGCATTTGCTTTACAAGCGCGGGATTTCGAGCATCTTCTGTTTGAGCTCGGCTTCCATGCGACGCATTTCGGATTCGGCCTCGGCGCGCTTCTGGCGGCCTTCTTGCTGAATCTGCATGACTTCGTCGAAGGTCT
The DNA here is from genome assembly GCA_030527325.1 of Slackia sp. Classification (GTDB taxonomy): domain Bacteria; phylum Actinomycetota; class Coriobacteriia; order Coriobacteriales; family Eggerthellaceae; genus Slackia. The sequence goes on along the minus strand of JAUNBA010000006.1, from coordinate 59,575 downwards.
TGATGAGGGTTTCGTTGGTGTGCTTCAGCGTTTCGATGTCGACGATGCCGCGCTCCGATTCGCGCGCCACTTCGACCGTCGAGGCGTGCAGCATCTCCGCATTCTTCTTCAGCAGATCGTTGGTCATGGTGGTGACGGCGTTTTGCGCGCGCACCGCTTCGGCGGAATTGGCGATGCCGAGCGCGAGCACCATCTGGCTTTTCCAAAGCGGGATGGTGTTGACGATGGTGGTCTGGATCTTTTCTACCATGGTGACCTCGTTGTTCTGCACGAGGCGGATCTGAGGCGCCGTCTGCATGGCTATCGTGCGCGTAAGATCGAGATCCGATATCTTCTTCTCGAAGCGGGTGCACATGGCTTCGAGGTCTTGCGCGGCCTGGGCGTCTTCGGCACGGCCGGTGGCGTGGGCTTTCTCGACGAGGGCCTTCAACTCGACGTTGCGTACCTCGGCGAGCTTCTTTTTGCCAGCGAGGATGTACATGGTGAGTTCTTTGAAATACGTCAGGTTGAGCTCGTACATCTTGTCGAGCGTGGCGGCGTCTTTCATCAGCTTCATCTGATGGCCCTGCAGCGCTTTGACGATTTTATCGACGTTGGCCTCGGCTTTGTCGTACTTCGCCCGCATGGATTCGATCTTGTTCGCGCCCTTTTTGAAGAAGCCGAACAGTCCTTTTTCCTCGGTGGCGTCGAAGCTGCGCAGCTCCATGACCACGCCGCCTATCAGATCGCCCACTTCGCCCAGGTCCTGCGTGCGCACGTTGGCGAGCGCGGCTTCGCTGAAATCGGCCATTTTCTTCTGCGCGCCGGCGCCGTACTGCAAAACGAGGCTTGCGTTGCGTACGTCGATCTGCTGCGCGAAGCCGTTCACCATCTGCTTTTCCTCGTCGGTGAGCATGGTGTCGTCGATAGCCGCGGCCTCGGGCTGTTCGGCCGCCGCGACGACGACGGTTTCGGGCGCTGCGGGGGCATCGTCGAGCGTCGGCGTCAAGGTGAGCGTCGGTGCGGGAACGTCTCCTGCGAAGGGATTGGCGGTCGTGTCGGTCATGATTCCTCCTCGTGGGTGCGGCACAGGGCCGCGTCATGCTAGCTGCGGCGTTGCGCGTTGATGTCGAACGCATCGTCGACCAGGCCTTCTTGGGCCAGGACGGTATGCAGGACGGATATGTCGGTCGAAAGGTCCCACGCCATATCGCGGAACAAGGAATCGAGCAGCTTTTCGAATGCGGCGTTCAACGTGTCGAGCGCGCCGCTGATTTCCTTTTTCGACGCCTCCACGTTTTCGCTGCGCACGGGCTGCGCCTCCATATCGCGATAGGCCTCCAGCAGCTTGACGGTGGTCGGCAGATAGTAGCTCATGAGTTTGTCCAGGTCGCCGACGACGGCGGGCTGCTCTGCCGCGCGGTCGAATATGGTGCGTGTCACGCGTTCGATGCGGTCGATCTTCGCGGTTATCGCGGGGTCGGGTATGCCGGCGTTACAGGCGCGTATGCGCGCCAAGTACGATTCGCCGCGTTCGAGCAAGCCTCGGGCGTCGGGGTCGAGTCCTTCTTTGCGGGCCTCTTCGGCCTGAAGCGCTTGCGCTGCGTGGTTCTGGCGCTGCAGGGCGTCGTACTGCGCCTGGCGATATTCGCGGTAGGCGTCCGCCGACGTGATGAGCAGCGTTTCCGAATCGTCGAGCGCCGCCTGCTTGAAAAGCCCCTTGGCCATCATGGTCTTGAGGTTCTTCAGCACCTTCTGAGGCGTTTCGCCGGTATGCGCGGCAAGCTCGTCGACGGGGCAGAATTCGCGCGCGCCGATGATGGCTTTGTACGTGTCGAAGCGTTTCGCCAGGCCGATCTTCCTGATGCCGAATGCGGCGAGCACGGCCCCTGCCGCGCCGATGGCGAGCGGCACGATGGCGAACGCCCCCCACCCTTCCATCATGGCGAGAGGCGCGGCTATGCCGGATGCCGTCAGCATGGGGACGGCTATGATGCCTCCGACGCCCGCCATGGAGTAGCCTGCCGCCTTCAGGCCGCCGCAGCGGGCGTACAGGGCCTGCATGCGCAGCCGCTGATTGCGTTGTGCGGTTTCCCAGGCGTGCTGCTCTTGCATGCGTCGCATGCCGTCCGATGCCTGGGCGAGACCTTTGCCGATGTTTTCGGCGGCGGCGCCGATCGAGTGTTCGATGGCGTATTGGAGGTTGTTGAAGTTCTGCGAATCGATGGCGCTTTGCACGGCATCGACCAGCTGGTCTCCGATGTTTTTCGATGAAGCCATGGTTGCCTTTCCGACGGCCCGATCGATTGCGGCGCCGTCCCTGATGGAAAGCCTTCGATTCCCGCCATTTTACCGCAAACGCCGGGCTCGAATGAAACGCTTCGGTGTCGCCGCCGTCGCCTTATCGCCCTGCGTGCCTACGGATTGCAGACACAGCAGGGCTCGTAGCCTTCGTCTATCAGCTCATCGCGCGAGCCGGTGAAATCCTGCCTGTTTTTCGGCGCCATGTCTTTGGCGGACGAGCAGTCGGGGTCGTGGAATTTGCGGCTCTTGGTGTTGACGACGTAGGAGCCCTCTTCGGCTGCGGCGTTCGTGTCGCCGAACGTTGCGGTCGTCGTTTTCGCGCTGTCCGCCGCCGCGCCCTCCGGTCCTTCCGTTCCCTCGTTGATCGCCTTTTTGAAGGAGACCTCTGCCACGTCGTCGGACGGTTTGCTGTCGCCGGTGGCGTAGTCGATCGCGACGCCGGGCTCCACGTTGTAGACGAACACGTTGAAGCGCACTGCGCGCCCGCCGTCCTCGATGGAGAGGGCCTCCATCTGCACGCCGCGGCATACCAGATCGTCGCCCTCGTAGAGAGGCGTGACGCGGTAGAGCACGTGGTTGCCCGTCTCGCGCACGTAGTCGCCGACCAGCTCCTCGTAGGGCAGCATACCTTCGACGTTCATAGTGCGGGTGCCGGTAATGAGGTTGCGCTCGTTGGCGTCTTCGCCTGCGAGCTGATGGGCGATGAGGTGGCTGCGGTTGTAGAGCGCCTGCTGGTCGATGGTGTCGTAGCGGGCCTGCTTCCAGCCGCTCGGGTGCACGTTCGAGATGTCGCCGCGCGGCTTATCGGGCATGGTCTCGGGACCGACGAGCGCGAAGGCCGTCTCGCATCGCCCGAGTTCGTCGAGCGGGCTGTATTCCTCGAAAGGCTTGTCGGCCGCTTCGGGAGCCGCCTCTTCCGCGGTGAAGCCGGGTTCGCCGCCGTTCACTTCGACGGAGAGTTCGCCGTCGTATGCGGGCAGGGATGCGATGTCGGCCGCCGCCTGCCCGCTCGGGGCTTCGGCGGGCGTATCGGCCGCGGTGCCGCAGGCGGCGAGCGGCAGAGAGAGCAGCAGGGCGAGCGCGCAGGCCGCGGTGCAGCGTGCTGCGCTGGCGGTTTTCGCCTTGCGGAGAAGGTCGGTCAGGGATTCGAATAGATGCATGGGGCCTCCTCGGTCGTGGTGGGTCTTGAATGGCGCGGATGGCGCTTCGGCGGATGGACGCGCCGCGGGTCGGTCGTCGCCGCGGTTTCTGCGGCCTGCGGCGTGCGCGGCGGTTGCGGCGTGATGCCCGTTAGGCGAAATCCAGCAGCTGGCATGGGCGGTCTATCACGGCGTCCGCCGCGTCGCGCAGTGTCGAAGCGGGCTGGTATCCCCAGGTGACGCCGATAGCGAACGCCCCCGCATTATGCGCGACCTGCATATCGGTGCCTGCGGTGTCGCCCACGAAGGCGATCTTCGACGTCTCGACGCCGAGTCGATCGGCGATCAGCAGCAGGCCTGCGGGATCGGGCTTGCGCGGCACGGGTCCTTCGCCGAGCTCGAAATCCATGAAGCCGGGCATGAATCGGTTCATGACGTCTTTGACGCCGCCGTCGAATTTGTTGGAGAACACGGCGAGCTTCTTGCCGCGCGCCCTCAGCTCGACGAGGACGTCCATCATGCCTTCGTAGATGCGTGTGCGACGGTGGCCGCATCCGTCGTAGGCGGCTTTCCAGAAAGCGAGCGCCTCTGCGACGCGCTCGTCGGGCGTATGCGCGGGGACGGCTTGCTCGATGAGCGATTTGAGGCCGTTGCCCACCATGGCGAGGATTTCATCGCGCGTGCGGCAGGGGTAGCCGAATTCTTGCAGCGTATCGTTGGTGACGGCGACGAGGTCGGGCAGGGTGTCGAGCAGCGTCCCGTCCAAGTCGAAGACGAAGGCGTCGAATGCCGTGCCCTCGGCGCGGCGGTTTCGTTCGTTCATGGCATTCCTCACATTCGGGTTCGTTTTCTTGTCAGTATAGAGCCGGCCTGTGTCGGGGTCCGTTCCTCGGCGTGTCCGTCTTCGCGCGGATTTCATGCGCTTTCGCGGGCTTTCGTCGACGCGGCGTGCGGTTCTGCGGCATTATGGTGCGGTCGTGAAACGCCGTGTCTGCGCTTGATGCGCGGATGCGCAGCATGTCGAGACATGCGGTACGAGAGGGGTTTCAATGGAAATCATCGTAGCCAAAGATTATCAGGATATGAGCGAGGCTGCTGCCGATATCATCGCCGAACTCGTTGCCGAGAAGCCCGGATGCGTGTTGGGCTTGGCAACGGGCTCGACGCCTGAGGGACTGTACGCCGAGCTGGTCAAGCGTTACGAGGAGGAGGGTCTCGACTTCTCGCGCGTCGCCACGTTCAATCTGGACGAATACCGCGGCCTTCCCGCCGATCACGAGCAGAGCTATCACTACTTCATGCAGAAGCACCTATTCGGCCATGTGAACGTCCGTCCCGAGAATACGCATGTGCCCAACGGCGCGAACCCCGATGCCGAGGCCGCATGCGAGGCCTACGAGGCGTCCATCGCGCTTGCCGGCGGCGTCGACCTGCAGCTTTTGGGCCTGGGCCACAACGGGCACATTGGCTTCAACGAGCCTTCCGACGAGTTCACCAAGGAGACCAACTGCGTCGATCTGACGGAGAGCACCATCCAGGCGAATAGCCGCCTGTTCGATTCCGCCGATGAGGTTCCGCGCCAGGCGTACACCATGGGCATCGGCACCATCATGGCTGCGAAGCAGATCCTTCTGGTGGTCAGCGGCGAGGACAAGGCGCAGATCGTGCGCGATGTGTTCTTCGGCCCGGTCACCCCGAAGGTTCCCGCTTCGATCCTGCAGTTCCATCCCAATGCTATCGCCGTGGTGGATGAAGCAGCGTTTTCCGCGTGCGAGGATATCGCCGAAGAGGCGTGCGGTTGCGGCTGCGGCCACGATCACGACGAAGAAGGTTGCAGCTGCCATTAGGCGCGATGGGCGGCGAGGCGGCGGATCGTTACGGTCCGTCGCGTTCGCCTGCGGCTCTTCGTATGTGCGGCGCTCGGCGCGTCGCGTCATGGCCCGCCGCTTCGAGCGACGGGCTTTTTCATAGCGAAAGGACGGCGTATGGGCGCTTTGAGGATAACGAATGCCCGCGTGTTTGCGGGCGATGCATTCGAGCAGAGGGATCTGCTCGTGGAGGACGGCCGTATCGTCGAGGAGCTTTCCTCGACGGAATGCGAGGTCATCGACGCATGCGGCGGTTATGCGATTCCCGGTTTGGTGGACGTGCATTCCCACGGCGCGGTCGGCTACGATTTCTGCGACGGCACGCATGAGGCTATCGACGCGATCTGCCGCTACCAGGCGTCGCGGGGCGTGACGGCGTACTGCCCCGCTACCATGACGTATCCTGAGGAAAAATTGGCCGCTATCGCGCGTTGCGCGGCCGAGCACCGCGATGCCGACGACGCGGCCGCGCTGGTGGGCATCAATATGGAGGGGCCCTATATCAGCCCGCGTAAGGTGGGCGCGCAAAACCCGGCGTACGTGCAGGCTCCCGACATCGCGATGTTCAGGCGCTTGCAGGAAGCGGCGGGCGGCTTGTTCAAGATAGTCGACATAGCGCCCGAGGAACCTTCCGCGCTCGATTTCATCAAGGCGGAGGGCGATAAGGTGCGCATTTCCATCGCGCATACGTGCGCGACCTACGATGAGGCGCACGCGGCGTTCGAAGCGGGCGCGAAGCATGTGACGCACCTGTTCAACGCCATGCCGCCTCTGGCTCATCGCGAGCCTGGCGTGATCGGTGCGGCCGCCGACGCAGGCGCCACGCCCGAGATCATCGCGGACGGCGTGCATATCCACCCTGCGGCGGTGCGCGCGGCGTTCAAGCTGTTCGGCGATGACAACATGATTCTGATCAGCGATTCCATGATGGCGACGGGATTGGATGACGGCGAATACAGCCTGGGCGGCCAAGCTGTCACGGTGCGCGGCAATCGCGCCACGCTGCATGACGGCACGCTCGCGGGCAGTGCGACCGACCTGATGGGATGCTTGCGCGTCGCGGTGCGCGATATGGATATTCCCCTGGTTGCCGCGGTGAAGGCGGCGTCGTGCAACCCCGCGCGCGCCCTCGGCCTTTCCGACGAGCGCGGCTCTCTCGAAGCGGGCCGCATCGCCGATATCGTGGTGCTTGACGAGAATCTGGACATCGTCCACGTGGTGTTGCGCGGCCGTATGCTTTAGGTTGTGCGACTCGCGGCGCATGGTGCGCGAAGATGCGGCCATGCGAGGAAAAGCCTCGTTCCCTGAATCGCCTGCGGCGTTCGGGAGCGGGGCTTTTCGCTTGTCGTGCGTCGTGCGCGGGCTTCGGGTCAGTACAGGGCCCTGCGCAACAGGGCGAATAGCGCCGCGCAGGAAGCGTCGTCATGCTGAAGCGACGAAATCATCGTGTTCCAGACGAGCGCCGCCAGGTTTTCGGCGGCAGCGTCGCCTGCGACGGCCTTGAGGGCCTCCGCGTTCATTTTGTCATCGCGCTCGATGGCCATGGCGAGGCCGCGGCGTATGTGGTCGAAGGCGGCCTCTTCGCGGCGGCGCACCTCGGTGCGGCTTTCCGCGTCGAGCGAGGCGAGCTGGCTGAGCCAGTCGCGGCGAAACGCCTCGAGCGTATGCTTGAGGTCCCCCATCAGGCGTTCGCAGAACGCGACGAAATCTTCGTTCGAGCCGACGATGAACATCTCCCGATGCAGTGATTCTTGCCAGAACAGCCAGATGGTCTCGGCCACCAGGTCGGCTTTGGTGGGGAAATAGTTGTAGATGGAGCCTACGGAGACGCCGCAGGCGGCGGCGACGCGGCGGATGCTTATATTCGCCGGACCCACGTCTTTGACCATGGCGTATGCGGCCTCCAGAATGCGCTGCCTGGTGATGGTGGCTTTATTGCCCATGCGGTATCCCTTCGAATGCGTCTTGCGTGCCGGCTGCGAAGAAAATGTGAACATGCCCTCTTCCTCTTGAGCCTTGGCGGCCATCTTACTATTCTGAACCAAGTTCATAAATGAACACAGTTCACAAATGACGAAATAGACGAGAGAAGGAAGAGACCGACCATGAGCATCGAACTTATCGCGGCATCGGCCGCCATCACGCTGGCACTGGTGTTTTACACGCTGGGCGTGTTTTCCGAGCGCCGCGCCGGTTCGCTGAAGCTGAGCCACGTCCTGCTGTTCTGGGCAGGCCTGGTGTGCGACACCACGGGAACCACCATCATGACCAACATCGCCCAGACCTCGGGCGCCGCGGGCTTCGGCATCCACGCCGTCTCGGGCCTGTTGGCGATCATCCTCATGCTGGTGCATGCGCTGTGGGCCACGTTCACTTATGCGCGCCGCAACGAGCGTGCCGAGCGCACGTTCCATACGTTCAGCACGTTGGTGTGGCTGCTGTGGCTCATCCCCTACATCATCGGCATGCTCGTGGGTATCCCCATGATCCACCTGCAGACGGTGTGCGCCGTGGGCACCAGCGTGATCGTGGTGGCGCTGTTCGCGTTCCTGCTGTTCCGTCGTTCCGGTCGCCATTCGCACTAAGAGCGTGCAAAACAAGGGCGGATGCCTCGCATATGCGCGGGCGTCCGCCCTTTTTCGCGTTGGGGGCCGATATGGCGTATTCCAACGAAAAGCCAGTTCATGTGTGCTATATGGTCGCCTCTCCGCGCTCGATCCCCTCTTTCTCGTTGTCATTTTGTAAAAAACCATAAAATGGTACCAAACTAATAACATATAAAAACGAAACATGGTATGATATGCGGGTGTTTTCCTGGGTCAACGGTGTTTTCTGGGGCGTGAGGCCCCAGGCCGCGGTTCCAGATGCGGCGTAGGTCGAGGAAAGCACCGTGGAAGAGAGGGCTTTCGCGCGTCCCCGCGGGTGCACGCGGACGGCGAAAGCGAAAACGCGCCTGCGGGCGCAGAGAGAAAGAGGGGGTGTGCTATGGAGCTTTTCGCCGATGTCGCGCTGCTTTCGCGCATTCAGTTCGCTTTGGTGGTCATTTTCCACTTCTGCTTCGTTCCGCTGTCTATCGGCCTTGGCTTGATCATGGCCATCAATGAGACGCGCTATTACAAAACGCGCGATCCGAAAGACGAGGCTGCTACGCGTTTCTGGGTGAAGATCTTCACCACCACGTTCGCCATCGGCGTCGCAACGGGCATCACGATGGAGTTCTCTTTCGGCACCAACTGGGCCGATTACAGCCGTTTCGTGGGCGATATCTTCGGCGCGCCGCTTGCCGCCGAGGCGCTGCTCGCGTTCTTCCTGGAATCCGTGTTCCTGGGCATCGTGCTGTTCGGCCGCAAGAAGGTCAGCCCGAAGTTCTACATGATTTCTTCCTGGTTGGTCTGGGCCGGCAGCTGCCTGTCCGCTCTGTGGATCCTCATCGCGAATTCCTGGATGCAGACTCCTGCGGGCGCCGAACTCGCCGCCGACGGCAGCAAGGCCGTGATCACGGACTTCTTCGCCGCCGCGCTCAACCCCAGCATCCTGCCCCGCTACGGCCACACCGTTTTGGCGCTGCTGGTCCTGGGCGCGTTCGTGGCCATTGCGCTGTCCGCGTGGTACATGCATAAGAACAAGCACCAGCACTTCGCCGAGAAGACCATGAAGATCGGCACCGCGGTGGCCATCGTCACCACGGGCTGTCTGCTGATTTCCGCCCATTCGTCCGCCGTCGTGGTGGCCGAGGAGCAGCCCAGCAAGCTTGCTATGATGGAGGGTCATTACGAGACGGGCACGCTGCCTTTGTACGCCGTCGGTTTCGTCGACGAGGAGAACCAGGAAACGCTGGCTCCCTTCGCGTTGCCCGGTTTCACCAGCTTTTTGGCATCGGGCGATTTCGATAAGGAATATCCCGGCTTGAACCAGATCGCCGAGGAGAACCCCGAGATCGTGGTCGAGGATATGCCTGTCAATCTGGTCTTCCAGAGCTACCACCTCATGGTCGCCCTGTTCGGTCTGATCGTGGTCGCCATCATCCTGGCCGCGCTGGTCGCGTTCAAGAAGGGCGGGTCGCTCGGCTCGAAGAAATGGGTGCAGTGGATCTTGATCCTGTCTCCGCTGTTCCCGTTCATCGCCATCCAGTCGGGCTGGATGACCGCCGAGGTGGGACGTCAGCCGTATGTCGTGTATCCGTCCGTCAGCGGCCCCGACGGCGTGTCGCTTCTGACCAACGAGGCCATTTCCCAGTCCGTTTCGGCGCCTGAGCTGATCGTCACCATCCTGCTGTTCTGCGCGGTGTATCTGTTCTTGGCCGTGGCATGGGTTCGCATGATCTCTCGCTTCATCAAGGAGGGTCCCGTGCTGACCGAGGCGAAAGCCGCGCAGCGCGCCGAGTCCGGCAAGGCCGTCGCAAAGGCGCAGCCCGCCGCTTCCAAGGGCGATACGACCGACGCGAAGAAAGGGGCGTAAGCTATGACGACGCTTGGAATTATCTGGTTCTGCCTCATCTTCGTCCTGATCGCAGGCTACTTCATCCTCGACGGCTTCGATTTGGGCGCCGGCGTGCTGAGCCCCTTCGTGGCTAAAAACGACGAGGAGAAATCCATCGTGCGTACGAGCATCGGGCCCGTGTGGGACGGCAACGAGGTCTGGCTGCTCACCGCGGGCGGCGCGCTGTTCGCGGCGTTCGCTCCGGCATATGCCACGACGTTTTCCGGCTTCTATCTGGCCATCATCCTGGTGTTGCTCGGCTTGATCGTGCGCGCCGTGTCCGTCGAGTTCGCAGGCCATGATAAGGAATGGTCCAAGATCTGGAACGCGTTGTTCTTCGTCGGTTCCTTGCTTCCCGCGCTGCTTTTGGGCGTGGCTGCGGGCAATGTGTTCGCGGGCATTCCCATGAACGCCAACGGCGACTATGTCGGCGTGCCGCTGCTGGGCCTTGTGACCCCGTTCACGCTGCTCACCGGTCTGCTCGGTCTGAGCCTGTTCGTGTGCCAGGGCGCAAGCTGGCTTGCGCTCAAGGCGCCGGTCGATTCCGCCGTGCGTGCCCGTGCCAAGAAGGCCCGCGGCATAGCGCAGCTCGCCGCCATCGCGCTGTTCGCCATCGCGGGCGCTTACGCGGTGTTCGTGCTGAAGCCCGAGATGGCTCCCGAACTCGCCGTTTTGCGCTACGTCTTCGCCGCGTTGGTGCTTGTTGCCCTGGTGGTCGCCCTGCTCAAGGGTAAGGATGACGGCGCCGACCTGGTGACGTTCATCGCTTCGTCCGCGGCGTGCGCCCTTCTGGTCGCCCTGTGGGCCTCGCTGATGTTCCCCAACCTGGTGGTTGCGGGCGCGGGCGATCCGCTGAACCTGTTCGCCACGGCTGCTTCCGGCGAGAACATCACCATCGCCACGGCCGCATCGAGCGATCTGGCTCTCGGTTGGATGCTCGGCATCACCTGCGTCGGCCTGCCGCTGGTGCTGGTGTACCACTTCATGATCTACCGCACGTTCCGCGGTCGTGTGAAGGTCGAGGAGCTCGACTACTAACGCGCGGCTTTCGTGCACGATATCGCGCTTGCTGTGCCGGGTCCGTTTTCGGACCCGGTTTTTTTTTATGTTCGGGTGAGCTTTCGGGGGCTATGCGCACTGTGCACCCTTCCCCATATACCGTACGTGGGATTCGTGCGAATGGCCGGCCTTCGTCATTTCGCTGTCGGGTACGAAGCGATTCTCTCTTCGTTTTGCTGTGGATGCGCGCTGATTGCTGAGTGAAAATCACTCTAATTCGAGTGATTGCTGATACCATGGAAGGATATACGCAAACGACGAGAGGGATTATGACCGAGACCGCGCGCGATATCGTCGGCCGCTTGCGCGATGCCGGGGCCGGCGACGCATTCCATGCAATCGAATCATGCACCCATGCGCCCGATCGAGGGGTCTGGGAAAGCATCTGCGCCTTTGGGAACGGGGGCGGCGGAACGGTGGTCTTCGGCCTCGACGCCTCGCGCGGCTTTGCGCCGCTCGGCGATTTCGCGCCCGACGAGATGCGACGGCGCCTTGTCGCCGGCATGGCGGAGGGCTCTGTGGAGTCCGCGCTGGTCAATCCCCCGCAATACGACATACGTCTCGACGAGTTCGACGGTTCGCGCGTGCTCGTCATGACGGTGCGCGAGCTCGATGCCCGCTTCAAGCCGTGCTTTCTTGCGGAAGGCGGCCTTCAGAATGCGAGCTATAAGCGCGTCGGCGGCGCCAACGAGAAGCTTTCGGCGGCCGAGATCGATGAGCTGAAAGGCGCGGTGCTGCCCAACGACGCCGAGATCGCGCCTGTCGCGCAGGCGGGCGTGGACGATCTGGACATGGCGCAGGTGGCGCGTATGGCCGAGCGTCGCCGCAGGAAAAGCCCGCGCGCCCTGCGCGGGGCCTTGACGCAAAGCGCGCAGCTCGAGCGGCTCAATATCGTGGGCAAGCAGGGCGACGTGCGCTTGATGGGCCTTCTGGCCGTCGGGTTCTATCCGCAGCAGTTCTTCCCGCGCTTGACGATCGACGTGTCGGTGCACGACGGCGCGGGCCCTCGTCCTGTCGAGCGCGCGGTGTGCGACGGGTCGCTTCCCGAGATGATAGACGACGCTTTGGCGGCGCTCTCGCGCGTTCTGGGGCGTCGAGAGGCTCGCGGAGCGTCCTCGTCGTCCGACGAGTGGGAAATCCCGCGTGCCGCCCTGAGAGAGGCTTTGGCCAATGCGGTCGCGCATCGCGAATACGGCGGCTATTTCCTCGGGCGTCCCGTGTCGGTGGACGTCTATCCCGACAAGGTGGTCGTGGCGAATCCGGGCGGCTTGTGGGGCGGGAAATCGCTCGAGAATCTGGCCGACGGGACGTCGTGCTGCCGCAATCCGCGCTTGATGCAGCTGATGGAGGCCGCGTCTTTGGCGAGCGACGGCGCGTGCGTGGCCGACGGATCGGGCTCGGGTCTCTCGACGATGGCCGTATCGCTCGATGCCTGCGCGCTTGCGCGTCCCGTGTTCGATGTTTCGCCCGATCGTTTCGCAGTGACGTTTCGCCGCCCCGCTCGAAAATCGGCTTCGTCCGCTTCGCGCGCGCTTCCCTATCGACAGGACGCGCTGTTCGCCGACGAGCGCGCGGCGCGCCGCCGCGACGGGGGTCGAGCGCACGTCGAAGGGTTGCCGTCCGCGCAGGATGCGGGCTTCGGGCGAATCACGCCGCCCGCGCTGCCGTCCGACCGAGATGCGGAAGTCCTGATGCGGCGGGCGACGGCCGGATCGTCGATCGAGCGCAGCATCGTGGACTTGCTGGCCGCCGAGGGCGCGCCGCTTGCGGCGCGCGAGATAGCCGACGCCCTGCATATCGAGATGAGCGCGTTTCGCTATCGGGTCAAAAAGCTCGTCGACGCGGGGGTCGTCGAGGCCACGGCATCGGCGACGAGCAAAAAACGCAGGTACGTTTTGGTTCGCGGCGGCACGTTGCCGCAGGAATGACCGAGCGCGCGGCGATGCTGCTTGAGGCGTGTTGCCTTGGGCAGCATCGCTGGCTTTCCGCGAAGAGGAGGCGAACGGCAAGGCTTGATGATGCGGCCCGATGCGCGCCGCCATCGGTTCGGCGCGTGCAAGAAGGCGCTAATCTCTTCAGTCGAAAAATCAGAGCAGAACAGTCAAATATAGCCTCTATAATTCTAGAGATTTTTTCTAGTGATTAGAGATATAACTGACCATGATACGCATAAAATACCAGGTAAAATAAGTATATCGACGTGAATTGCTTGAATAACGACTATCTCTCAAATAGAGTCATATAGAGTGAAATACTAAATGACTAGAATTTGTGTGACAGTATTTGAGAGAAGCTGTTCTTCCAGGCTTACCGCTTTTGCGCGCGTTCGTTTTGCGTGGCCTTGCCGGTTCGCGATCGCGCGCGCGTTGCCGGCGCTATACTGCCAACCGATACGCGAGACGGAAAGGCAGACGACGGAAGGACCATGCCATGCAGTACGAAGCCTTGCAGGAAGCAATCAAGAACGCCATGCGCGCGAAGGATAAAAACCGCCTCTCCATTCTGCGCCAGGTGTTGGGCGAAGTGAAGAACATCGAGGTGAACGAGCGCCGCGAAATCACGGAAGCCGATGTCGACGCTATGTTGAAGCGTCTGGTCAAGCAGACGAGCGAAACGCTCGACGGGTCCATCAAGGCCGGCAACGATGCCGAGCGCACCGCCATGCTGAAAGAACAGATCGCCATTCTCGAGGAATACCTTCCTCGTCAGATTTCGGGGGATGAGCTGACGGCGCTGATCGAGAAGACGATCGCCGATCTGGGCGCCGAGACCAAGCGCGATATGGGCAAGGTCATGGGCGCGCTCACCGCGGCGACGGGAGGCAATTTCGACAAGGCGGCTGCGGCCAAAGAAGTGGGAAGCCGTCTGGCATAATCATGCTCGCGCCGACTGCCTGCGCCGAATCAAGACATATAATCGCAGGTCATCGAAGCGTATGCGTATAACGATGGTTCCGACGGCGCGGCCGCGGACATGGGGCGATAGCAAGGAGATATCGTGTCTGAGGAAGTCGATTTCATTCCCGTCTTGATCGGCGGGGATATGAACTGCTATTCGGTGGCGCGCGCCATCCATGAGCAGTACGGAAAGAAGAGCTACGCGTTCGGCCGTTTCGCAGCGGGCGACACCATGCACAGCCGCATCGTCGAATGCAGCTACGACGAGCATGTGGACAGGCCCGACGTCATGCTGAAGATCGTCACGGATTTCGCGGCCAAGCATCCCGACACCATGCATCTGGTGTGGGGATGCGGCGATGTGTACGCGGCGGTGCTTTCGGAGATCCAGGACGACCTGCCGTCGAATTGCGTCACGCTGTATATCCGCCCCGAGCTGCGCGACCGCCTGGAGTCGAAGTCGAGCTTCTACGAGATGTGCGAGCAATACGGCATTCCGTATCCGAAGACGTTCGCGGTGACGCCCGAGCGCTTTGCCGAGGGCATCGCGTCTGCCGATCTTGCCGCCGATGCCGTTGGATTCTCCTATCCCGTCATCGTGAAGCCTGCCGTCAGCGCGACGTACTGGGACCATCCGTTCGAGGGTATGCGCAAGGTGTATACGGCGGACACGCCCGCGGACGCGCTGCGTATCCTGGGCCTCATCTACGGCGCGGGCTACGAAGACGAGGTGCTGTTGCAGGATATGGTGGTCGGCGAAGACTGCAACATGAACGTGTTGACCGCGTATTGCGACCGCAACTGCAAGGTAAAGCTCATGTGCTTCGGCCGCGAAGGCCTTGAGGAGCACACGCCCACGGCTCTCGGCAATCCGTGTGCCATCATCACGCAGCCGAACCCCGAGCTGCAGGAGCTGATCAAGAACTTCCTGGAAGAAATCGGATTCACGGGCTTTGCGAATTTCGATATCAAACGAGACGATCGCGACGGATCCTACAAGGTGTTCGAGGTGAATCTGCGCCAAGGGCGTACGAACTACCACGTCACCGCAGCCGGCCATAATATCGCCCGTTTCGTGGTCGAAGATCGCGTCTTCAAGCGCGATCTAGGTCCGTGCGTGCAGAATACCAACGAGGTCTTTTGGCATTCCGTGCCGCTGAAGGTGGTCTATCAATACGTGCAAGACCCCGAATTCATCGCACGCGCCAAAGAGCTGGTGGCCCAGGGCAAGGAGTCGATGAGCTTCGATTACCCTTACGACCTGCGTTTCAACCCGATGCGTTGGGCGTGGATGAAGATCCATCTGCATCGTTACATCGATAAGTTCGCCAATCCGAACAATTATCGCTAGCCGTAGCGGCCCCGCCTGGTGCTTTCGTCCGTCGTGCGGGGCCGCTACGTATGTCGTGCGCCGTAGTGAAATGGCGTAATTTCGGGCGTACGCCGCCGCAGGCGTTACAATCGATGCTCCTTGCAACAACATCATGAGCCGCGCCCGTCCGCGGCTTTCCATTCGTGCGAAAGGTGCCCTATGTGCGGATTCGTCGGATTCACCGGTGATATCGAAAACAGACAGCAGGTCTTGACCGCCATGATGGACCGTATCGTCCATCGCGGCCCCGATATGGGCGACGTGTTTTTGGCCGACCAGGTGGCCATGGGGTTCCGCCGCCTGTCCATCCTCGATTTGACGGAAGCGGGCTCGCAGCCCATGAGCAACGCCGACGGCAGCGTGGTGATCACGTTCAACGGCGAGATCTACAATTTCCAGGAGCTGCGCCGCGAGCTCGAGGCCAAAGGCTACGAGTTCCATTGCGACGCCGATACCGAGTCGCTGCTGCACGGCTATGAGGAGTGGGGCGAGGGGATCGTCGACCGCCTGCGTGGCATGTACGCGTTCGTCATCTGGGATAAAAGGAACAATCGCCTGTTCGGCGCGCGCGATATCTTCGGCATCAAGCCGTTCTATTACTGCACCACGGCTCAGGGCGATCTGCTGTACGGCTCCGAGATCAAGAGCTTCCTCGAGCATCCCGGATTCGTGAAAGCGGTGAACAAACAGGCGCTGCGCCCGTATCTCACCATGCAGTTCCCAGCCACCGATGAAACGTTTTTCGAGGGCGTCTATAAGCTTCCGCCCGCGCATTGCTTCACGTACGATTTGGCGACGCGCTCCATGGAGGTGCGCCGCTACTGGGACGCCGATTTCAGCGAAGACGAGTCCAAGGATTTCGACGCCTACGTGCAGGAGTGCGACCAGGTGGTGCGCGAAAGCGTGGCCGCGCATCGCATTGCCGACGTGAAGGTGGGGTCGTTCCTTTCGGGCGGCGTCGATTCGAGCTATATCGCCGCATGCCTCATGCCCGATACCACGTTTTCCGTCGGTTTCGACTACAAGGATTTCAACGAGACGAACTACGCCGCCGAGCTTTCCGGCAAGCTGGGTATCAAGAATGTCCGCAAGATGGTGACGGCGGACGAGTTCTTCGACGTGTTGCCCGAGATTCAGTATCACATGGATGAGCCTCAGAGTAATCTTTCGAGCGTGCCGCTGTGGTTCTTGGCCCGTTTGGCGTCCGAGCAGGTCACGGTGGTGCTTTCGGGCGAAGGCGCCGATGAGCTGTTCGCCGGCTACGAGTGGTATGAGGATACGCCGCAGATGGCTTCCTTCAAGCGCGCCGTTCCTTTGTGCGTTCGTCGCGGGTTGGGGTCGCTCGTGCAGCATCTGCCGTATTTCAAGGGGCATAATTTCTTGACGAAGTGCGCGGAGGTTCCCGAGCGCTGGTATGTCGGCCAGGCCAAGGTGTTCGAGCCTGCCGAGGCCGACGGCATCTTGAAGCCCGCTTACGACAAGGGCCCCGATGCCTTCGAGCTGTGCGCGCCGTATTACGACCGCGTCAAGGATTCGTGCGAGCTGTCCAAGAAACAGTACCTCGATATGAATATGTGGCTGCCGGGCGATATCCTGCTCAAGGCCGACAAGATGTGCATGGCGCATTCGCTTGAGCTGCGCGTTCCGTTCCTCGATAAGAAGATGATGGAATTCGCCGAGCATATTCCTGTGCGCTACCGCGTGAACGAGCAGGGCAACAAGCAGGTGCTGCGTCATGCGGCAAATCGTGTTTTGCCTGATGAATGGGCTACGCGACCGAAGAAGGGCTTCCCTGTTCCCATCAAATTCTGGCTGCGCGAGCAGAAATACTACGATTACGTGAAGGGGTATTTCACGGCGCCGTGGGCCGAGGAATTCTTCGATACCGCCAAGCTTGTGGCATTGCTCGACGATCATTTCGAGGGCCGCGCGCTCAACCAGCGCAAGATCTACACCGCGCTGACGTTCCTTATCTGGTACAAGCGCTACTTCGTCGACGAGCGCTAAGCCCGTTTCCGTTCGCACGAAAGCGGCGCGCCCTGCGCATTCGGGGCGCGCCGCTTTTTTCGTGTCGGCTTCGCGACGAGGCGCCGGATCTTGCGCTTTGAGGGCGCATGGTCCGGGCGCCTGCCCGCGTCGTTCGTTCGCGCGCCGCGGCGGTTTGCACGCCGGCGTCACGCTTTCGCGTTGCGCGGGGCTTGTGCCGTCGGGCCTATTTGAAGCCGCGGACGATGCGCTTTTTCGGCCTATGCTCGGCGGGGTCGCGAAAATCGATCTGCATCTGGTGGTCCGATCGCGCGTCATCGGCCTTTTTCGTTTCGATGGCGTCGATCTGCCAGGCTACGGCTTCGTTGCCGTACGACTGCAGCATGTGCATGCGCGCATCGTGCATATTTTGTTTCGAACCTGCGCGGTGGTTGCTGGAAAACT
The DNA here is from genome assembly GCA_030527325.1 of Slackia sp. GTDB lineage: Bacteria > Actinomycetota > Coriobacteriia > Coriobacteriales > Eggerthellaceae > Slackia. The sequence goes on along the minus strand of JAUNBA010000006.1, from coordinate 42,048 downwards.
CGAAGACGCCCGACACCGGCGTCGATCCGTTGGGCGATTTGTAATGGGCTATGTAGAGGGGCATGGGGTTCCTTCGCGATATCGTGCGCGGCGGCGAGGTCCGATGCCGTCCGCCGCCGCGCCGCGGCTTATTCGTTGAACAAACGCGTGATCAGGGATGCGTCGCCTTCGTAGGGAACGCGGCCTTCTTTGCGGATGATGGTGCGTTCGTGTCCTTTGCCGGCGAGCACGATGACTGCGGGTTCGACTGCGGCTGCGATGGCCTCGCGTACGGCCTGCTCGCGATCGAGGACGATGCGCACGTCGGTCGCGCCCGCGGCGCGTGCCGACGAGGCGATGGCGTCGCAGATGTCTTCCACGCGTTCTTGGCCCGGATCGTCTTCGGTGGCGATCACGACGTCGGCGAGCCTGCCTGCTGCTTCGCCCATGCCGAATCGGCGCTCGACGCCCTTGGTTCCCGTGGCGCCGAATACGGCTATGACGCGGCGGTCGGGGTAGCTTTCGCGCACGTCGGCGAGCAGCGCTTCCAAGCTCGACCCGTTGTGGGCGTAGTCGATGACGCCCACGATGTCGCGCTGCGGATGGGCGAACGTTTCCATGCGGCCGGGAACGACGGCGCGGGCGAGTCCGCGCGCGATGTCGTCGGGGCCGATGCCAATGGTGACGGCGCACGCCATCGCGCCGAGTGCATTGGCGATATTGAACGCGCCCATGGTGTTGAGCAGCAGGGGATGGCATGCGCCGTCGAAATGCGCGTCGAAGGAGACGCCGCCTTGTACGCGCCTGATGTTGTCGGCGTAGAAATCGGCTGCGGGGTCGTGGATCGAATAGGTGATGACCCTCTCGCAGCCGGCGGCATGCGCGGCGTCGACGAAGGCTTGGCCGTGCGGGTCGTCCGCATTCACCACGGCGTTGCGGCAGCGGTCGAACAGCGAAAGCTTGCTTGCCATGTAGTCGGCGAAATCGGGGTGTTCGATGGGGGAGATGTGGTCTTCGCCCAGATTGGTGAACATGCCCGTTTCCAGCGCAACGCATGCGAGACGTCCGTATTTCAGCGCCTGGCTCGACGCTTCCATGACCACGGCGGATGCTCCGGCTTTGCGCGCGTTGGCCAGATGCTGCTGCAAATCGATGGGTTCGGGGGTGGTGAGCGTCGAGGGAACGCGCTCGATGCCGTCGTCTATGGCGATGGTGGAAAGCAGGGCGCAGCGTGCCGCTTCGCAGGATCGCGCATGCTCGTCGACGATGCTTTTCAGGTAATACGCGCTGGTCGTTTTGCCTTTGGTGCCCGTGATGGCGCAGATCTTCAAGTCGCCCGAAGGGTGTTCGAAGAAGGCATCGGCCAGAATTCCCATCGCCGCGCGCACATCGTTGACCAGGATGCACGGGGCCGCGACGCCTTCGATCCGCTCGGAGGAGAGATAGGCGGCCGCGCCCGCCGCTAGGGCTTCGCGGGCGTAGTCGGCCTTGAAATGCGCCCCTTTGCAGATGAAGAGGCTGTCGCGCATCGCGCGTCGCGAATCGCAGCATACGCCGCGCAAGACGAAAGACGGCGCGAGCTCATTGGCTGCGGGCGCGCATTCCAGCAAGGAGTGCTGCTCGAGCAGCCGAACGCACGATTCGACCGTGCGCGGCATCTGCGCCGCTTGTTCGGTGGTGGTCATGATGTCTCCTGATGCTCGGTGGCCTGCGCGTCTGCATGGCGTCGCGCATGCGGGCCGCGCTTGCGGGCGGCTGGGCGGCAGGTCGGTTTGCCTTTCTGCATAGCTTAGCCGATGGGTGCGCCGCCTGCGTTCGCCCGGGCAAGAATCCACGACTAGGGCGGCAGGTATATGCCATCGAACCGTTACGTCAACGCGGCGTTGCACGGGGGTGCTGCGGGTATAATGGCGCGTGTTTTTATGAAAATGCGAGGCGCTTCGTACGACAGGCGCGCCATTCTGTCGCATTCACGAGTCTTCGCGCCCGCCGCCATCGGCTTTGCGGACGCCCGTTGCAAAGGAGCACGCATGCGACCCCTTCCCGAAAACAGGCTCGATCCCAGGATAAAGCGCGTATGGCGCATCAGCGATTCGCTGTGGATCACGGCGGGGTACGCCTGCTGTTCGGCGGCGTTTTTCGCCATTGCGCTGTCCGATCCCTGCGCGCAGTGGGCCTGGATCGTTGCGGGGGCCATGACGGTCGCGTGGCTTGCATGCCTGGTCGTTTGGACAGGCATGCTCGTGCCAGTGCGCTATGCGCGGTGGCGCTACGAAGTCGGCTGCGACGAACTGGACATAGCGCGCGGCATCGTATGGCGTACGCGCGTCGTCATTCCGTTCGTGCGCGTGCAAAACACCGATACGCGTCAAGGGCCGGTGCTGCGCGCGTTCGGCCTGGCCGCCGTCACGGTGGCTACGGCAGCGGGCGAACATGTCATTCCCGGGCTGGCGTTCGAGGAGGCCGACGCGCTGCGCGACCGCATCGCCGAGCAGGCGCGTCTTGCACAGGAGGATGTGTAGGCCATGGAGGAGAAGCGCAAGGAATCCAAGGGTTTCGATCCCGATATGCATGGTTCTGCTGCGAGCACGGACGAATCGCAGGCCGCGTGGGAGGCATACCGAAACGATCTGGTCGCGTATGCGCGTCTCGACGCCGCGGGGTGCGCGCCGAGCGATCCGCGCGCGGCGGTTCCCGACCCTCTGCGTCCCGGTTCGCACCGCGTGCATCATTCCTATATCTGGCTCGGCGGCTTTTCCGACGTTGGCGCCGTAGCGCTGGCTATCGCCTTGGCGGCCGCGGGATCGTTTCCGTCGCTGCTCGATGAAATGCCGCCGGTCATGGCTTTGGCGGCGGCGGGCGGCATCGCCCTGGCAGCGATCGCGGCGCTCGCCGTGCTGTTCTTGGCCGGTAAGTGGATCGCATGGCGGCGTCTCGGCTACGAACTGACGCCGGCGGAGTTGACGGTGTTTTCGGGCGTCGTCAATAAACGGCGCCATCACGTTCCTTACGGGCGCGTGCAGTCGGTGAACCAGCAGGCCGGCGTTTTGCAGCGCATCGTGGGCATATGCAATGTGAAGATCGATACGGCGGGCGGTGCGGCCAATGAGGCCGTCGTGTTGCGGTATATGCGCACGTCCGACGCCGAGGCTCTGCGTGCCGAGCTGTTCCGCCGCAAGAAGGTGCTCGCCGCAGGCGGCATGCTCGATGAGTTCGGCAACGCCTTTATCGGGGGGTCGGTCGCGCCTTCCGCTTGGATGACGGCGTGCGCCGGCGGGAACTACGCGGCCGTGCAGCGCGCCTTCGGCGGTAAGCAGGCGCAGGAAGGCGTTCGCGCCGCGACCGCGCAGATCGGCGGCGCCTGCCAGGTAGGCGGCAATGTGCTCGATGCGGCCGACGAGATCCTCGCCGACGTGCGCGGCGTCTTCGGCGGCGCGGAGGTGGCCACGGGCGCCGTTTCGTACGAAGCGGGCTTGACCAATAAGGAATTGCTGTTCGCCGGGCTTTCGGGCGCCGCGGGCCGTTTCGGCGTGATTGTCGCGGGTATCGTGGGTCTTGCGGTCTCGGCGGCGCAGTTCTTCTCGAACAATATCGATTTCTGGATCGAATCGGCTCTCGAGGGATCGCAGGCGGCGGTCGATGCCGCAGGCGGCGATGCGGCGGCTGCGCTGAGCGCCGCGTTCGCTTCGCTTGCCTGGCAGGTTGCTTTGTGGGCGATTCTGTCGGTGGCGGCTTTGTGGCTGTTTTCCGTCGTGGGAACGGCGGTGCAGTATGGCGGCTTCAGAGTGCGCCGTCGCGAAAACCGCGTCGAGGTCGAACATGGGCTGCTGCAGCGGACGTTTCATGGCGTCGATGTCGATCGCGTGCAGACGCTGGTGGTCAAGCAGTCGTTCGTCCGGCGTTTGATGGGGTATTGCGAACTGTCGGTCGGCAAGGTCGACGCGACCGCGTCCGACGGGCAGGAAGGCGCCGATCAGGCACGGGGTATGGTGATCCATCCGTTCGTCAAGACGAGTCGGGTTCCCGAACTCGTCGAAGGGCTGCTTCCCGAGTTCGCCGACATGCCTGCGCGCACGGCGGCGCCCGCGCCCGTCGCGTTGCGGCGCGCCGTCGTGCGCAGCACGATTCTGCGCAGTTTCATGTTCTGGACGACGCTTGCGTGGGGCGTCGTCGTGGCGGCTTGCGAGCTTATCGCGCGCGCCGATGCGTCGTTCGCCGACCAGGTTCCCTTGTCGCTGCTCGAGATGGGATGGGCGGCCTGCGCGGCCGTGTTCGTCATCGCGTTCGCGCTGAACGCGATCGACGCCGTCTTGTGGCATCGCGAATCGTTTTTGGGTTACGACGACCGCTTCATGATCGTGGTCAACGGCGGCCTTTCGTCGACGACGTCGGTCTTTCCGCGCCGCAAGATCCAGTTCGCCTATCTGAAGACCAATCCGTTCCAGCGCCATGCGGGCGTGGCTATCGTGAACGCGCGTACCGCTTCGGGCGTGGGCGGCACCACCGAACAGCTGTGGGACCTCTCGTCCGCCGACGCCGAAGCGTGGATGGATTGGGCGCGTCCTCGGGGCCGTGCGCTGCGTTGCGAAGAGACTCCGGGCCGGGCCGCATCGCCGGAGGGCGTCTCTGCATGATGCGCGGCGCAAAAGCGATCGCGGTCGCCGGTTGGCAAACAAACGGTGACAGATGACGGCTCGGTGGGTGGCGCGAAACGGCCCATGCTAGAATGATGCGCCATGAATGAGACTATGACATTGCATGACGGCGCCGCCTCTTCGCAGCAGGCTTCCGCCGAGGCCGATACGTCGGCGGCCCACGCGTGGCGCATCGCCAACTTCGACGAGCGTCCCGCGCGTTCGCAGGACGGCAAGACGGGCAAGCACGGATCGCATGCGCGCGCTGCGGGCGCGTCGGCGAAGAAGAACGTGCGCGAATACACGGTGGGCGAGGAAATCGCCAATGCCGTTTCGCACGGCGTCGGCGCGGCTTTGGCCGTGGCCGCCATTCCCATATGCGTGGTGCTCGCCGTCTCCCACGGCGGCGGCGCGGCTTTGGCGGCGGCGCTTATCTACACGATATCGATGCTGCTGGAATATCTTGCATCGACGCTCTATCACGCCATTCAGCATCCTGGGGCGAAAAAGGTCTTCAAAGTCATCGACCATGCGGCGATCTACCTGTTCATCGCGGGAAGCTATACGCCGTTCTGCCTGGTGACGCTTGCGGATTCCCATGGCCTTTTGCTGTGCGTGGGCGTTTGGGCGCTTGCCGTGGTAGGCGTGGCGCTCGAGGCGTTCTGGGTGTTTAGGCCCCGATGGATATCGGCCGTGGTATACCTGCTGCTCGGATGGTGCGTGGTGGGCTTTCTGCCCCCGCTTATCGCCAACCTGGCCTTCCCCGGCTTGATGCTGCTGTTGGCGGGAGGCATCTGCTACAGCGTCGGCTGCATCTTCTACGTGTTGAAGAAGGTGCCGTACATGCACACGGTTTTCCATCTGTGGGTGCTGGCCGGCAGCGTGCTGCAATTCCTCTCCATCGTGTTGTACGTGCTGTAGGGTTCGGCGCGACGGGAATTCGTTCGAGACCGCCCGGTAGGCGGCTATTTTGAAAAGGGTGTGGAATAGTTCGATGGACGTCGGCATAAGCATTCTGGTCACGTTTCTGCTCATCTTGGTGAACGGGTATTTCTCCGCTTCCGAAATGGCTCTGGTCAACGCGCGGAGGATCACGCTCCAGAAAGAAGCCGACGAGGGATCGAAAAAGGCCGCCCGCGCGCTCGAATTGGCATCCGACTCCGATGGGTTCCTGGCCACCATCCAGGTGGCTATCACCCTGGTGGGCTTTTTCGCATCGGCCGCCGCGGCCACCAATCTGTCCGACCCCTTGGCGCAATGGATGTCTTCGTTCGGCATCGCGTGGCTGTCGTTCGCCGCGCCCGCCATCGCGCCGGTCGTCATCACGCTGATCGTGTCGTATTTCAGCATCGTCATCGGAGAGCTCGTTCCCAAGCGCATCGCTTTGGCGTCGGCCGAATCGGTTTCGAAGGCGGTCGCCGGTCCTTTGAAGGTCTTCCAGACGGTGGCGAGCCCCATCGTGCGCTTCACCGCCGCGTCGGCGAACCTGATCGCCCGCCTGCTCGGCGTGAAAAGCGCCGACGAGCGCCAGGAGGTTTCCGAGGAGGAAATCCGCTACATGGTGGCCGATAACGAAGAGCTCGACGACGATGAGAAACGCATGATCCATGAGGTGCTCGACTTGGGCGACACGACTGCGGGCGAGGTCATGACTCCTCGTGTCGATATCATCGCGGTCGAATACGACGAGACGGTGAAGCAGGCGCTCGACCGCATGCGCGGCACCGGCTATTCGCGCCTGCCGGTCTACCGTGACGACCTGGACGACATCGTGGGCGTCGTGCGCTACAAAGACCTCATCAGCCCCCTGCTCGACGGCAAGGAGTCCGACCCTGTGGCCGATTATGCGGCCGAGGTGGATTTCGTGCCCGAAAGCAAAGACCTGATGCCGCTGCTCAATGAGATGCAAACGAATCGTCAACAGATGGTCGCGGTCGTGGACGAATACGGCGGAACCGCCGGTTTAATAACCATCGAAGACATCGTCGAGGAGATCGTGGGTGAAATCGTCGATGAGACCGACTTCGGCGAGGACGATTATGTCACGCGGTTGTCCGATACCGAGTGGATCGCTTCGGGCTCGTGCCCGTGCGACATGGCGGCAGAGCTCGGATGGCCTGTCGTGGAAAACGAAGACTACGAAACGGTGGCAGGCTGGCTTATGGACACGTTCGATTGCGTGCCCCAGCTGGGCCAGGAATTCACCGTCGACGGCTATGCCTTCAAGGTGCAGCAGATGCGCCGCCGCCGCGTTTCCCAGCTACGCGTCAAGCGCGTCGCCGTCCAAAACGCCGCATCTTCCCCGTCCGACGAAGCATAGAGAACCGGCCTGCGCGGGGTATCGCGCGCGGGTTTCGAAGAGGAGGCCGCCATGCCCGCAGCGAAGCGCTTGCATCGCTCCGACGACGAAGTCGTGGCGGGCGTGTGCGCAGGCATTGCGGAATATCTCGATATCGACCCCATCGCCGCTCGCATCGCCGCCGTGCTGCTGACGGTTTCGACGGCCGGCGCGGCGCTTGCCGTCTATGTGGTCATGTGGCTGGTTCTGCCCAAGAAGTTCGACGCGCCGGCCCCGATAGCGTGCGCGGCGTATGTGCCCGGCGATGCGGCATTCGGACGGTCTGCGGGCTTTGCCGCGCCGGGCGTCGCGAAGCGCAAGCGTGGCAGCGCTCCGGTTCCGCCTGCGGGATTCGTGGTGGAGGAGGGCGCGTGCCGCCCTGATGCCCCTGCGTCGCAGCCTGTGCCTTCGGGCGATTCTTCGTCGTGCGAGCGCGGCGGCATGGCCGGCTGGCCGCGTTTGTGCGTGTGGGTCGGCTCGATCGTCTTGGCCGCCGACGCCGCGCTGCTGTTCGACTTCTTCATCGGCGGCGTCGGCTGGTGGCAGCTGTGGCCCATGGCGGTCGTCGTCGCGGGCGTGGTGCTGATGTTCGTTCCTGCGCGTCGCGGATCGCATGCGCGTCGTTTTTCGGTCGGCTTGGTGCTCATCGCCGCCGGCGGCGTGGCATTGTTCATGTCGATCGGCATCCTGTCGCCCCTTTCGGCGCTGTATGCGGTCTCGAAGCTGTGGCCGATTTTCTTGGTGATGGCGGGTTTGCTCACGATGAACGTGTCGCTGCGCGACGAGATGTTCGATTTCGGCCTGGCGCTGTGCGCCATCGTGCTCTGCGTGGCCACGTGCACGGCTTTCGCGTTGCCGGGTCCCGTCGAGTACGTGACGGTGGATCTGCCTTTCGGATTGCGCACGTACGATATCAACCCTTGGCTTTAGGAGGCGGCATGGCAGAACGTCCGAAAAACGCCCGTCGTCCGCGGCCTGCCGTCGTGGCGGGCGTGGTGCTCATCGCTCTCGGCGTGTTCAACCTTGCGGGAACCATCGTTCCGCCGTCCATTTGGGCCCGCATCATGGATTTGCTCGCCATCGCGTGGCGCATCCTGTGGCCCTGCGCTTTCGTCGCTGCGGGCGCCTATCTGCTGTGGGCTTCTAAGCGGGGCAAACTGGCCGGGTTCGCTTCGAGCAGCTTCCACGGTCCTTTCAGGCGCAGTCTTGCCGACAAGCGCTTTTTGGGCGTGTGCGGCGGCATCGCGTACTATTTCGGCGTCGATTCCACGGTGGTGCGCGTGATCGCGGTCATACTGCTCGTGATGTCGCCGCCGACGGTGCTTCTGGCCTATGTGCTGGTGGCGCTGCTCGTGCCGCGCGCATAGGGGCGCGGTGCCCGCGCGATTGTGGAGAATATCGCCCGTTGCCGCGGCGAGCGCTCCATAAAGGCTGGTCAACGGCATAGAGATGATTTCCATCCTCGTGAAACCCTCCCGCCTATTTGGCGGGAGGGTTTTGTATCGGGTACAATGGCGGGGTTTTTTTCGAATGACGGCGCGCGATGATCGCGCGCGAACGTTTGCTCGAGCGGCAGGCGGAAAGGAGGCGCGCAATGTTCCGACAGGCATCGCATGTATCGGCGCGAGCGGCCGTATGCGCAGGCGCCGCATGCGTTCTCGCTGTCACGGCGGCCGTTTCGGCGTTCATGCTGCGCCCCGCAGCGGCGTCTCACGACGTGGATGTCGATACCGTCGGTATCGGCGCCGAACGCAATACCGCCGCCGATGCGGGCGAGTCGTCTGCCGATCGCATGCAGGCCGTCACGGTCGATACGTCGTCGGTCACGGCATCGGCGGCGCGTTCCATCACCGTAAGCGACCCCGATCCCGTCATCGTGCTCGCCGGCTACGACGCATCGAACCCGTCTACGGCTGCCGCCGCGCTTGCGCTGGGCACGACCGACCCGCTGCCTACGGCCCCGCATGTCCTTCCCGACGAACGGGACGGGTGGTCGTGCGGTCAGGCGTCCGCGTACAGCCACGCCGACAACGATGACGGTTCGGGCAATTTCGGCACCGACGTCACGGCTTCGGGCGTTCCGTTGTCCGCCGACGGCCTGACGGTGGCCGTGCCCGAATCGCAGGCTCACTTGCTGGGCAGTCCTGTGGCTATCCGCTACGGCGAAACGATCATCGTGGCCACGGTGACCGACACCGGCGGCTTCGGTGGATACGGACGCGCGCTCGATCTTGCGCCCGGGTGCTGGAAGGCGTTCGGGGTGACCGATGTGCATGACTGGGGCGTGCGCACCATCTACTACAAATTCCTGTAATCCATGGCATGCGGGTGCGCTGGTCGGCGCACCTTCTGTTTCGGGGAGGCGTTCCTGTGGCGAATATCATCATCGTAGGATGCGGACGCGTCGGTTCGCGCTTGGCCACGCTGCTTGCGCAAAACGACGGCAACGTCTGCGTGGTGGACCGCAACGCGGAGGCCTTCGCCAATCTGAGCCGCAATTTCAACGGCACGACGCTGCAGGGCCTCGGTTTCGACGAGGACGTTCTGATCAGGGCAGGCGTCGAGGAGGCGGACGTGGTGGCGGCCGTCACGCAGTCGGACAATTCGAACCTCATGGTGGTCGAAGTGGCCCGTCGCATCTTCCACGTCCCCCACGTCATCGCGCGCTTGTACAATCCGGCCCGCGAACGAGCCTATATGCAGCTCGGCCTCGACTACGTGTGCGGCACGTCCCTGGTGGCCGAAGAGGTGTTCTCGAAGATCTTATCGGGCCACGGAAGCCATCTTGACACCTTCGGCGATTTCGAGATCCTGCGTTTTTCCCTCGATCTGTCTACGACCGACCGCAACCAGGTGAAGGTCGCCGAGCTCGAACGCAGCCACGGCATACGCATCGTGGTGTTCGAGCGACGCGACGGCAGCGCGAGCTCCATCCCCACAGGCGACAGCGTGCTGTACCACGGCGACAGCGTGCTCGCGTGCGTGCGCCACGATCTTCTGGGCGAGTTCTCTCGCTATATGCAAATGTAACGGCTCCGCCAGCGAGACGGAAACGGCAGGGAGGAAACGATGTACATCGTCATCATGGGCGGCGGCAAGGTGGGAAGCTATCTGGCGAGCGTCTTGTTGGCCCAGCATCACGAGGTGGCCGTGCTCGAAGCGAGCCGTGCCCAGGCCGATCGCCTTTCGATGGATCTGCAGGGGCGCTATCTGGTCATCAACGGAGACGGATGCGATTCCGACTTCCAGGAGGACGCCGGCATTCGCGATGCCGATGTATTCGTGGCGGTTACCGGACGCGATGACGACAACCTGGTCGCATGCGAAATCGCGACGCGCGTGTTCAACGTGCCGCGTTGCATCGCGCGCGTGAACAACCCGAAGAACCAGCGTATCTTCCGCGAGGTGGGCATCGAAAGCGTCTCGTCGACGATGCTGATCGCCAGCATGATCGAAGAGGAGGCCCTGCTGGGAAGCGTGGGCGTCATCTCGGCCCTGTCGCGTGGCGATATCATCTTGATCGAGCTCGGCATTCCCGCGCGCATGAAGCACTTCGACCCCGAAGAAGGGGTGCCCGTGTATATGATCGCGCTTCCCGAAGGAGCGTTGCTTGCGGCCATCGACCGTCGCGAATACGACGACGCCGAGATAGCCGCGCCCGACTCGATCCTGTATCCCGGCGATAAGGCCGTGGTCATAGCCGAGCACGATGTGGTGGACGACGTGCGCGCGCTTTTCGCCAATCTGTAGCGGCTCTTCGCCCGTCGCGCTGCATCGGGGTATAGTTGTCACGCGGCCGCGTGCCGCATCGTTGTGTTTCGTCGCGCGCGGCCGTCCGCGCGCTTGTCGCTGAAAGGAAACAGCATGATTTCTCGCTACACGCGTCCTGCCATGGGCAAGATATGGGAGTTCGAGAACAAGTTCTCCATTTGGCAGGAGATCGAGGTGCTGGCGTGCGAGGCTCAGGCCGAGCTGGGCGAGTGCGGCATCACGAACGAGGATGCCGCCTGGATTCGCGCGCATGCGGGCTTCACCGTGGAGCGCATCAACGAAATCGAGGCCGTCACGCATCACGACGTGATCGCGTTTCTGACCTGCATGGGCGAGCATATCGACGCCGAGATTCCCGAGGGCGCCGAAAAGCCCAGCCGCTGGGTGCATTACGGCATGACGTCGTCCGACTTGGGCGATACGGCGCTGTCGTACCAGGTGGTGCAGTCGATCGACATCATCTTGGAGGATGTGAAGGCGCTCGGCGAAACGTGCAAGCGCCGTGCCTTCGAGCTGCAGGACGCCTTGTGCGCCGGCCGCACGCACGGCATCCATGCCGAGCCTATGACGTTCGGTATGAAGTTCGGCAGCTGGGCCTGGGCGCTCAGGCGCACGCAGACGCGTCTGGAGGAAGCCCGTGCCGTGGCGGCGACGGGCGCCATTTCGGGCGCGGTGGGAACGTATTCGAGCATCGATCCGTTCGTCGAGCAGTATGTGTGTGAGAAAATGGGTCTGACCGCCGACCCGCTGTCCACGCAGGTGCTGTTCCGCGACCGCCATGCCCAGGTGCTTTCGGCGCTTGCCGTGGCCGCCAGCGTGCTTGAAACCATCGCGCTGCAGGTGCGCCTCATGCAGGAGACCGACGTCATCGAGGCCGAAGAGCCGTTCCGCGCGGGTCAGAAGGGCTCCTCGGCCATGCCGCACAAGCGCAATCCCATCACGGCCGAGCGCGTTTGCGGCCTGGCGCGTGTGGTGAAGGCGAATGCCCAGGTGGGCTTCGACGACGTGGCGCTGTGGTTCGAACGCGACATCTCGCATTCCGGCGCCGAGCGCGTGGTGCTGGCCGATAGCTTCGCGGCGCTTGATTACATGTTCGGCAAGATGCAGTGGATGCTCGATGGGCTGCAGGTGTATCCCGATAAGATGGAGTACAACCTTAATCGCACGCGCGGCTTGATCTATTCGTCGAAGGTGTTGTTGGCGCTGGTCGATACGGGTATCACGCGCGAGGAGGCATACGCGATCGTGCAGCGCAATGCCATGGCGGTGTGGGAAGACATCCAAAACGCCGTGGACGGCCCCACGTATCGCGAGCGACTGGAGGCTGACGCCGAGGCGAAGCTTTCTGCCGAGAAGCTCGACGAGATCTTCGATCCGTGGGCGTTCTTGGGCCACAAGGACGTGGTGTTCAAAAAGCTCGAGGCGCTGGAGTTCTAAAGCGCGCGCGGGCACGGGTTGCGCCCGTCGCTGGGAATAAAGCGAACGGCGGCGGGGCGGCCTCGCCGACGACGAGCCGCCCCTCGTTTGCCCGACAACGGGAAGCGAGGGGCGGTTTTTTGTTGTGCGCGACCCCGTTTGCTGCGACATTTTGATGTGAAATGATGCGGTAAACGGGGGCGATGATGGAGAAAGCTTACCGACGAGACGGCTGCATCGGATGAATGGGTGTTCGCGGCGCTCTCGCGCATCGAAATCTTCGGCCGTTGTGCCGGAGGCGTTCGTATACCATGGCCATCGACAGAGATTGGCAATCGCACGAAAAGCGGGGTATCGAAGATGGCCGAAATAACGAGAGCGGCGAATATGGCGAACGAGACGAAACAGGCGGGCGAAAATCGACAGGAGGCGGGATCCGCTGCTCGATATCGCGAAGCGGCCGAGGGATTGGCGTCGTTTCTTGAGGAAAGTCCGAGCATGTTCCATGCCGTTGCGGCGGCGTGCTGCAGGCTCGACGATGCGGGGTTCGTGCGCCTGCGCGAGGGCGACGCTTGGCATATCGAAGCTGGTCGCGGCTATTACGCGGTACGCAACAACTCGAGCGTCATCGCGTTTCGTATAGGCGCGAAGGCGTATCCTGCTGCGGATGGGTTTCATTTCAAATTGACGGCGTCGCATTCCGATTCGCCGACATTCAAGGTGAAGGCCGTTCCTGAGATCGCCGGCGTAGGTGGATCGATCCGCTTGAACGTGGAGGCGTACGGCGGCATGATCGACTATACGTGGTTCGATCGTCCGCTTTCGATTGCGGGACGTGTACTGGTGCGCGATGGCAACCGCATTGAGAGCCGTCTGATTGCGCCCGATCGCGACCTGCTGCTCATTCCCAGTGTGGCCGTGCATCTCGACCGCGGCGTGAACGGCGGGTTCGCGCCGAATAGGCAAATCGATTTATGTCCGCTGTTCTCGGCGGGCGAGTTCGACCTCGGCGCGTTCGACGCGCTTGTGGCAGACGAGGCGGGCGTTGCTCCCGAGCAGGTGCTTGCGCGCGACCTGTTCCTGGTGAATCGTCAGAAGCCGTGCGTTTGGGGCGTGGCGGACGAGTTCCTTTCGGCGCCGAAGCTTGATGATCTGGCATGTGCTTACGTATCGCTTGCGGCGTTTTTGGGTCGCGAAAACGATAGCGCCATTTCGGTATGGTGCTGCCTCGACAACGAGGAAGTGGGATCGAATACCAAGCAAGGCGCTATGTCCACGTTTCTGCCTGATGTGCTGACGCGCGTGTGCGCGGCGTTGGGCGGCGCCGATGAAGATTATCGCCGTGCCCTGGCGAAGTCGATGCTTGTGAGCTGCGATAATGCGCATGCGCTGCATCCGAGCCATCCGGAGAAATACGACGAGGGAAACCGTTGCGTGCTGAACGGCGGCATTGTGGTGAAGGAGGCCGCCAACCAGCACTATTGCACCGACGCCTTCAGCCGTGCGGTGTTTTCGGCCCTGTGCGCCGATGCGGACGTGCCCGTGCAGACGTTTGCGAATCGCAGTGACACGGCGGGTGGATCGACGCTTGGCAACCTGTCGAATATCCAGGCGAGCATGCACGCCATCGATGTGGGCTTGCCGCAGCTGGCTATGCATTCGTCGTTCGAGACCATGGGTGCGCGCGACGTGCTGCAGAGTATTCGCGCGCTTGAAGCGTTTTATGCGGCCGACCTGCGTATCGACGGGGCGGATGCGGTAGCGATCGGATAGGGACGCTTTTGTGCGCTTGGTCGGCGGTTCGTCCGCTGTGCCATGTATCGATGGCGGCTATCCCTGATTTTGCGGTTCATCATGCTTGCGTGATGGCGATGCGCCGCGCGGCGGCGGGCCGTGCGCTGTTCGGGCCCTATGCTCCGTCTCCTGTTTCCCGCGTTCTGCGACGCTCCGGCGACGGAGACTTGCGTGGGATCGTCCATATGAAACGAAATCGGGCTTTCGTTGGATGCGGAGGCTCGATTTTTCATGCCTTTATCCGGTCATTTTGCATAAATGGGCTTAAATTGCGGATTACTTCCGGACAAGTATGCCTTCGCTCGTGTTAACTAAAACAAAACACTGAGGTTTTCAATTCACGCAGTAGAAGCGTTATATGCGATAGGTTATTAACAATTAGTTAATACGTTGTGGAAAACTTCGGGGAAAGAAGAAGGGGGAGGGCGTGTACGACCGCCGGCTCGATTCCGTTATCGCGGCGGCGGATTGCGGAAGCTTCTCGAAGGCCGCCCGTCAGCTCGGCGTATCGACGCCCGCTCTTGCCAAGCGCATCGAGACGTTCGAAGCGGAATACGACATCGTGCTGTTTAGTCGGACGCGTCGGGGCGCGGTCCTTACGCCTGCGGGCGCATCGATCGTCGAGGATGCCCGCGCGCTCATGCGACAGTCGCGCGATATGGTGCGTCGCGCTCGCGAGCAGGATGCATTCGGTGGTACGACGGTGCGGCTGGGGATTTCCTCGGCATGCCCCGCGCGTACCGTGCTCGATGCGTGGCCGCGTATTCACGAGGCCGATTCTTCTTTGCATTTGGAATTGGTGCCGATCGGCGATATCTACGACGACGATTTGGCGGTCATTGCACATCTTGGCGGCAGCGTGGATATCGTCGAGGTGGCGGATGTTTCCTTGGCCGCTTGCGAAAAGCTGTGGGGAGGCGTCTGCCGCATAGAGCCGCTGCGGTCTGACGGCGACGGCTCGGCGTCCGGAATGTCGAGCGCCGATGGCAAGCCCGCCGCCGCTGCATCGCCCGCCGACGGCGCGTTTGCGGTGCCCACGCATCCCGGCACCTCATCCACGTCCGCCCCATCGCCTGGCTGCAGCTCGTCCGGGTCTGCCGGGCTGTCCGCTTCCGCGCCCGCCGACGAACCGTCCGCGGCTTGCGCAGCGCCTGCCGCTTCAGGAGTCCTTCTTTGCCCCTTGAACCCTTCGTCTGCGACGGCGCGTTTCGTCGCGTTGCTGAGCAGCTCCACGCAGGGATAGGGGAGTTGCGATGCTTTCGTCGAGTTCGGCGAATCGATAACCGATGGGGCGGCCGTGAAGCGTGGAGGCTCTTCGAATTCGTTCATGCATCGATGGCGTGAGATATGCGCGCTCGGTGAATTCGCCCTTCGCGGCGTTCGGGCAGGGGGGCGCGTTCGGGAAAGCTTGCGCCCGATGCCACTTGCTTTTTCCTGACGCCCGCTTGGAGGTAGATGGATTCTGCTGTTCGAGTAAGCGCTTGCTCCGTCATGTATTCTCGTGCGGCACGCGTCCTGAGGCGCTTGGCTTTACCTGATGCGTGAATGAGTGATCAAGCCGGTATGCCTCATGGCGGAAAGGAGTCGGCGGATGGCGAAGTCGAATGTTTCACGTGAAACACGCATCGCGGCAGGGGTTATCGCCATATGCACGGTCGTGTGCATCTTGTATGCGCGTGCTGCGACGCGCGTTGGCGTTGCGGGCCTGGCAACCTATGCGGCCGGAGCGTTTGCTATGGTTTTGGCCGCCGTCCTTCTTGGTGGCATTGTCGCGTCCTTGGCGCGATCGGTTTTGCGTGATGATCGGGCCAGCGAATCTGCTGGAGGCTCGCATGAGACGCTTTCTTGCAGGCGCGCGCTTGCCGCCGAGCGTCCGATGCTGCTGTGCGCCGCCGCCGAGGTGGCGGGCGTTGCGGGGATATGGGCGCTGGGGATTTTTCTCTCCGATTTTCTTCCGTACGGAGCGGTGTGTATCGTATTGGTCGCGGGCGTCGTGGCCGCATCGATCGGATGGGTCGTTGCGGTGTGGCGCATATTCCGTGCGCGCTGCGGCAATCGGTGTAGTGTTGCGGTTCTGCGAGGGCGAGTGGTCGGCGATGCGATTCTCGTGACTATCGCACTTGCTGCCTGCGGTGCGCTTGCTTTGGGCGTCATGCAGTTTGCGCGCGTGGCGGTTGATGTCGCAACGGGACCGCAGCACGCCATCGCCACAATAGACGATATGCATCGCGTGAGGCACGGCGATGTCCGCAAGGGCGGGTTCTCCGACGAGACGATGCAGGTCGATTTCACGGTGCTGCAAAGCAGCGGTTGCGGTGTCGGCCAAGATGCCATGGACGCGTCCGTTGCTTCGGAGGGCGGCTCTTCCGCATACCGCATAGAGCTGTCGTCCGTCGATCATCGCGAGGTCGAGTTTTTCGAAGAATGCGTCGCGGGCGATCGGGTCGATATCGCGTTCTATCCCCGCACTGAAACGCTTGTGGCCGCGCGCGGCGCGTAAATTAGAGGCGCACATTAACCAATGGTTAATTTTTTGCGCCCGTATCGCGACGTCTCTTCAATTGCGGGTCGGTTGTTCGTCTGGTCAAATGGAAGCATGGCATGCCGACCGATTCTGCTTTCGATCGAAGGGACAACCATGAAAATCAACGAAGTCATTCGCGCGAAGCGCCTTGAACTCGGCATGACGCAGGAGCAGGTGGCAACGCGCCTGGGCGTTTCAACGCCTGCGGTGAACAAGTGGGAACGTGGGGCGAGCTATCCTGATATCACGTTGATTCCCGCGCTTGCGCGCTTGCTGAACACCGATGCGAACACGTTGCTGTCGTTTCAAGGCGACATCACCGTCGAGCAGAACCTCGCCATTCAGCGTGAGACCGATCGCCTCGTGCGCGAAGAGGGCTACGACGCCGGTTTCCGCTACGCGGTCGATGCCATGCGCGAATATCCCACATGCGACCAGCTTGCGTGCGTTTTGACGATGTATCTCGATGGGGCGCTGTCTCTTTATGGAGCGCCTGAAGGCGGAGGAGGCGGCGGCATGGACGAGGCGCCGGGCGGCGTTGCGTCTGCGGAATCGGCCGACGATCAGGAGGAATACCGTTCAACGATCGATGCGAACTATCGGCGTCTTGCCTCAAGTGCCGAGCCTGCTGTGCGCGAAATGGCGACGGGCATGCTGATAGCGCAGGCGATGCAGGACGAAGACTATGCGCAAGCGCGGGCGCTCATCGACACGTTGCCCGATGCGACGCCGTATGCGATCGACAAGGAGGAGCGGCAGGCCGCCGTTTACGCACGAACCGGTCGCCTCTCCGAAGCTCGCGCCATACGGCAGCGTCGCGTTTTGCGCTTGTCGAGCGATTTGCAAACGACGTTGTCATCGCTGGTCGAAATAGCCGTCGAACAGGGGCGCTTGGGCGATGCATCCGAGATGGCGCGACGATGCTCGTCGATTATGAAGCTCTGCGATGCGCCCGCATGGATGTCGGATGCTCCGCTGTTCAAGGTGGCAGCGGCCCGCCGCGATTCCGCCGCGTGCCTTGATATTTTGGAAGGCATGTTGCAAAGCATCGAAGACGGGTCGCGTGTCATGGCGGAAAGCGTGTTCCGTCCGGGAGCCGAGATGGCCGATGCTTCTGATTTCGCCCGGCGTATCGCGGGCTTTGCGCTTCGGGATCTGCGGGCGAACGAGAAGTACGCTTTTTTAACGGAAGACGCAGCCTTTGCGCGCCTGGCCGCTCGAGTCGAGGCGTGGGACGTCGATCGCGGCTAGCTTTGCATGCATATTGGATCCCGAATCGTCGTGCGGGTGGCTTAGCGCCCCCCCCACGCTTCTTCCGCGATGCTTTTGACCAACGCGACTTTCGCCCACTGCTCATCTTCGGTCAACTTGTTGCCGATCTCGCAGCTTGCGAATCCGCACTGTGGAGACAGGCACAGGTTCTCAAGCGGCACGATCTTCGCCGCTTCGTGGATGCGCGCAATCACGGTCTCGCGATCTTCCAGCTCGGGCCGCTTCGTGGTAATCAGGCCAAGAACGACCTTTTTGCCTGCGGGAACGTATTTCAGCGGCTCGAAACCGCCAGAACGCTCGTCATCGAATTCGAGATAGAACGCATCTGTGTTCTCGCGCGAGAACAAAAACGGAGCGATCGCATCGTAAGGGCCGCTGCTTGCGTAGGTGGAGTGGTAGTTGCCTCGGCATACGTGCGTGGTGATGACCATGTCTTCGGGCTTGCCTTCGAGCGACAGATTGTTCAGACGCAGGTATTTCTCGGCTTCGGCGGTTTCGGAGGGGTCTCCGCTACGGCGGCCTTTCCAGTAGCGCTCGTCCACCAGGATGCCCCAGGTGCAGTCGTCGAACTGCAGATTGCGACAGCCCGCCTTATGGATTTCGCCGATGAAGGTGCGGTATGCCGCGGCGATGTCTTCGAGCAGCTCGTCTTCGTCGGGGTAGATAGCGCGGACGCGTTCGATGGCGGCATCGTTGCGGTACAGTTCGAGTAGAAGCTGGGCGGGTGCGGGAACGGTTTGTTTGGCGGTGTGGTTTTCGTCTTCGAACTGCTGGACGAACCTGAAGTGCTCGATGAACGGATGATTCTCGCCCGTTACCTTGCCGGTCAGGATGGCTGAGCCCTTCGTCGTCTCCTCGCCGACGAAGAAATATCCGTGGTCGAGCTCGATATGCTCGATGCCGCCCAATCCCCACATGAAGTCGAGGTGCCAGTAGGAGCGACGGAGCTCGCCGTCGGTGATGAAGGGCAGCCCCGCTGCTTTCTGCTTTTCGATCAGCTCTGCGATGCATTCGTTCTCGATTGCCGTCAGCGCGGCGTCGTCGATAGCGCCGGCAGCATGTTGGGCGCGGGCCTTCTTGAGACGTTCGGGGCGCAAGAAGCTGCCGACGACGTCGTAGCGGCTGGGTGCAAGTTTGGTCATGATGGGTCCTCTCGTCGTGTGCGTGTGGAATGCTCGATGTCGAGGAGTATGAGACTTGCGTTTGCAATTGAGAAATACAAGAAAATATTCCTATGTCATAGGATTTTCCTATGACATAGGAATGCAATAAGAAAGAAAATGCGGGTTGCGAAGGCGCTTCAGAGGGCGGTGGCGCTCGAGGGGAAACCGTGCGTGGCTGCATTGCGGCAGGTATGATGCCCACGAAGTATCGGAGCCGAATGAATCCGGAGATTGCCATGGAATAGGAACGCATGCTCGACTCCGAAACAGCGGCTTCGTTTCGTCTGGCGTGGATCGGCTTTGCATCGAAGGCTGGCGGGTCGTCCGTCGGCGGCAATCGATTTCGCCCCTTTGGCGACCGACTTTCGTCTCTTTGACGACCGATGTCGCACGCCTGGCGATCCTCTATGCGTTTCGGACAGCTTCGATCGTGCCGCCGGGAACATGGCTGCGAAGCGCTTCGAGATATGCTTTGCCGTAACGCGAAAGCGTCGTTCCCTTCCGGGTGATCGTGCCGATTTGCATATATTCGTCCGCTTCGAGGGGTAGCGCGATGATGTTTTCGCCATTGAGTTCGTGGCTGATCACGCCTGAGCACACGGTGTATCCGTTCAATCCGATGAGCAGGTTGAACAGCGTCGCGCGATCGCGCACGCGGATGTTCTTGCGACGGTCGAGGGTTGATGCGGGTTCCTCTGAAAAGTAGAAGGAATTGAAGTCTCCCTGCTCGTAGGAGAGGTACGGATAATCGTCCAGGTCGTCGAACGTGACGGATGCCCGGTTCGCCAACGGATGCGACGAGCAGACGAATACGTGCGGCGCGGCGGTGAACAGCGGCTCGAATTCGAGTTCTTCGGCGCGCAGCATTTTGCTTATCACTTCGCGGTTGCGGTCGCTCAGGTAGATCACGCCCAGCTCGCTTTTCATGCGAGCCACATCCTCGATGATTTCGTGCGTTTGTTCCTCGCGAATCGTGAAGTCGTAATGTGATGCGTCGAAGGTTCGAATGACGTCGACGAACGCGTTGACGGCGAATGAGTAGTGCTGGCACGACACGGCGAATCGGGGCGCTGGCGTGGCGTTGCTCTTGTAGCGCTCTTCGAGCAGATCCGCCTGTTCGATCACCTGGCGGGCGTAGCCGAGAAACGTCTGGCCATCGTCGGTGACGGTCACGCCTTTGCTTGTGCGGTTGAATATCGTGATGTTCATCTCACGCTCGAGATCGTGAATAGATGCGGTGATGCTCGGCTGCGAGACGAAGAGCCTTCGTGCTGCTTCGGTGATAGTGCCGCATTCCGCGACGGAGACGAGGTATCTGAGCTGATGGAGCTTCATGTTGCGACCTTCTTCGATGCCGATGCAAGAGCTACGGCCTGTTCGATTGCGTGTGCGATGGCCTATTATCGCGGATTTCGTTCGGCTTTCGTCCGTTTCGGGGAGAGGCGCCTGTCGTCGCGCCGTCGCCATCATCCCCAACGCCAAGGTTTTTCTCGCAGGCAAATCTTCGATGAATGACAGATGCAGGACGGTTCGAAGCGGTTTCCGCGCTCGCCCTGCTCTGCTTGCGTTTCCCCTGATAAATCGATACTTTTCGTCGAAGTTGTTTCGAATGGATGCCTCGTGGGGGAGCGAAAGGCTTCGAGAGGGCAGAATGAAAGGCTTCGAAGAGGCGCGGCGGTTTCGTCAAGAATTTGGCCGCCGCGTCCGGTTTTTTGCGCTTGTGGCACGGCTCGGGAGCCTCGATCGGACCATTCGGCGCTTTTCGTTGCGCGAACGGCGCGTTTTTGCCCGCGAATGGCGTTTTTTCTGCGAAGCTTCTGGGCGGATGCGGGAAGCGTGTGCCATAGCCGTCATTTTTTGCCCGCAGGGCCGCAGGAATGCGCACGGACGTCTGTCGGCCGCATGCCGCCGCGCCGCACCGCGTCGCATGCGGCCCGTATCCGAACGCTTCTGACGAGCCGTCCGCTTGGATGCTGCGTCGACCCAGGATGGCGACGGCCGCGATCGGGCTGTTCCCGGCAAGACGTTCGACTGAACCGACCGCTCCGTGCGTGCGGCTTTCGTCGCGCCGTCGCGCGTTTACGCCTTCCAGACGCGTACGAGCGTATGGGCCTCTGACGCATCCGCGGAGGGCATGCCTGTGAACGTGACTGCAGCCGAGCGCGTGCCGGTGCTTGCCAGGTAATCGCCGTAGGCATCGCAGGCGTCGGGGCAAGGCAG
This sequence comes from Slackia sp., assembly GCA_030527325.1. GTDB lineage: Bacteria > Actinomycetota > Coriobacteriia > Coriobacteriales > Eggerthellaceae > Slackia. The sequence continues at coordinate 20,937 of JAUNBA010000006.1, read as the reverse complement.
CGAGAAATACGTGTTGTCGGCGAAATTCACGCCGCTTACCGTGCGCGTCGATTTCACCAGCATGTACGGCCCGATCCACGCGGGCGCGGCGGTGGGATTGCGGTCGAAGCAGAACCACGAGCCGCCGCTTGCGCCGCCGCGGTCGATGGGGGCGTAGGTGCCGATGCTCGAAAGCCCGCCGCGGTCTTGGTAGCCTGCGTCGAATGAGAAGGTGAAGCGTCCGTCGACGTAGCCCGCTTCGAGGGGTTTCATGCCCACGGGAAGCGTCATGGAGTCCTGCGGGCTTCCGCTTTCCGCGTCGATGAGCGTGATGCGGTGATAGACGCCCGCCGCATCGACGCGCGGCGATATCACGACGGCTTCGCCCGTGGAATAGACCGGCGTGGCCATGCGGCCTTTCGAGCGGCAATCCTCGCGCACGTCGCTGCCGCCGAATGCGACGGATTTGAGCAGGGAATCGTCCTGCAGGGCCGTTCCGTGCGGCGAAGGGGCCGTCTGCCAGAAGGCGCGGTTCGCGGCCGCCGCGATGAAGGGCGCGTCGTAGTTCGCGTCGCCCGAATCGGCCAACGAAGCCTGTCCGAGGGCGCCTTTCGCGAGCGGCGCCTGGTAGACGCGCCATTCGCCCGACAAACAGTTGGCCTCTACCCAGATCATGCCGTGTTCGTTGCAGCGCACGTCGTAGATGTCGAAGCCGCGCTCGGGGCTGACCGGCTTGTCGAGCACCACCTGCAGCGTGCCGTCCGATAGCGAGAGCACGCCCGCCTGCGTGATGGGCGCCGCGCCTTCGGTGGGCAGCAGGCAGGCGGCGTACGTGTCGCTGTTCGCCCAGACCAGCGTGCCGTACGGAAGACGGTATTCGCCCGCCGCCGCAAGCGGGGCATCGCCCTCGATCGCGGCGAAGGCCCCGCTTCCGAGCGAGGAGACGGCGTCGGGCGCAACCTCGAGGGTCTCCACGGCGTTTTCGGCTTCCTTCGACGCCGAAACGGCCTCCATGCCGGCGCCCGCCGCGATCAGGGCGCCCAATCCGACGGCGCCTATGAGCAGCTGGCGGCGCGTGATGCCGCGCTCGTTTTCGACGAAGGGGATGTTGACCTGGCGGTCGAGCGGCCCTGCAACGCGCCGCGCCGTGGGGCGGGCCTGGGCGGCCGCCGCACGCGCTGTGGCCGCGTGGCTCGCGCGAAACGCCGCGCTCGACGCTCCTTTGGCAAGCGCCGGCATGGATGCCTGGTTGGCGCGCCGTCCGAAGCCGCCCGCTTGCGCGCGCCCGTGGGCGCTGCGGGTGCTTTTCTGCGCCCTGCTGGCCGAAACGCCGAGCGATGCCCGCGCGTTGCTGCGGGAAGTTCGGCCGCCGCCGCGTACGGGCGCGCCTGCGTGCGTCGCCCTTGTGCCTGCCGTACGTCTGGGTGTGGGTTTTCTTTGAGACATAGCTTTGCATTGTGTCATTTTCACCGGCGTTTCACTAGAGGAAGCGCCCGTGGCGCCGCGAATCGTTACAATAAAACCGAAACCGGGCCCGTGCGATCGAAGCGGGGTCGCACGTGGGGCGAGACCCCCGAGAATTGGAGGAGTGCCAACTATGAGTAACGAGACTCGTCGCATTCTGCTCGTCGAAGACGAGAAGGCCATCCGCGATGCCGTGGCGGCCTACCTCGAGCGCGAGAATTATTGGGTCACCGCCGTCGGCGACGGCCAGGAGGCCCTGGAGGAGTTCGGCAAACATCATTTCGACCTGGTGGTGCTCGACCTCATGCTTCCTCGCGTCCCGGGCGAGCGCGTCTGCCGCGCCATCCGCGACAACTCCGACGTGCCCATCATCATGCTCACCGCGAAAGGCGAGGTCGAAGACCGCATCATCGGTCTCGAGCTGGGCGCTGACGACTATCTGGTCAAGCCGTTCAGCCCGCGCGAGCTGGTTGCGCGCGTGCGCGCGCTGCTGCGCCGCGTCCACGCCGATTCCGAGCCTCAGCGCGAGGTTCTCGAATTCGGCGAGCTGACCATCGATGTGTCGGGCCACAAGGTGCTCGTCAACGACGAGGAAGTCGACCTGACGGCCAGCGAGTTCAAGCTGCTGACCACGCTTTCCCGCTATCCCGGCCGCGTGTATTCGCGCATGGAGCTGGTCGAAAAGGTACTCGGCTACGACTTCGAGGGCTACGAGCGCACGATCGACTCGCATGTGAAGAATCTGCGCGCCAAGATCGGCGACAATCCGCGCGCCCCCAAATGGCTGCACACCGTGCACGGCGTGGGCTATCGTTTCGAAGATCCCACCAAGCAGGGAAGCTAGGCATTCGTTTCACCACCTCGTTAGAGAAAGGCGGCGTGCGCGATGGGCTCATCGGGCGATACCTCCACCAAAGAACGCAAGGGCATCGTCGCGCGCGTGCATGACCGCCTGTTCGAGTATTCCTACACCACGCGCGTCACCGTGACCTTCGCGCTCGTGGCCATGATGACCGTTATCGTGGCCATGGGCGTGCTTTCGTATGTGTGGGAGCAGCATTTCCAGGCTTACACGCGTGAAAACGTGCAGGAGCTCGCCGATGCCACCGCCGGCAGCGTGGCTTCGCGCTACGAGGCCAACCATGCGGCGGCTTTGGAGGCCATCCGCGAAGCGGGCATGGGCCCGTATCCCTCCATCGGCATGGACGACGTGCAGCCCGCGCAATCGGCGCATATGTTGCAGCCGGGCATGGGCATCCAGGTGTCGTCCGCCCAAAACGGCCAGGTGGTCTACGATTCGTCGCTTCCCGAAGGGGCCTCTTCGCCCGATTCCGGCCATAAGGACATCACCACCGACGCGTCGTTCGCGCCTGACGGCAACGACAAGATGGCCACGTCGTCCATCGTGCTTTCGAACGGCAAGGTGGTCGGCTCGGTGCATATGTGGATCTACGGCTCGGAAGTGCTTCTTTCCAAGGCCGACCAGGCATTTCGCAATCAGAGCTACCAGGCTATGGCCTTCGCCGCCGTGCTGTCGGTTGTTTTGGCGTCGTGTCTGGGCTTCCTGTTCGCCCGCGGGCTGGTGAACCCTATCAACCGCATGACGCGCACGGCCGCGGCCATCAAGGAAGGCGACCTGTCGGCGCGTACCGACCTCGAGGGCAACGACGAGATCGCCGAGCTGGGAAAGACGTTCGACGCCATGGCCGAAAGCGTCGAGAAGAATCAGCAGCTCGAGCGGCGTCTTACTATGGATGTGGCCCACGAGCTGCGCACGCCGCTTATGGCCATCCAGTCGACGGTGGAGGCTATCGTCGACGGCGTGTTCGAACCCGACGCGGAGCGCCTCGGAACGGTGAACGCCGAGGTACAGCGTCTCAGCCGCCTGGTCGATGCGCTGCTGCGCCTCTCGCGTTTGGAAAGCCGCTCCACCCCCATGAACGAAGAGGTCATCAACGTGGGCGAGCTCATTCGCCCGCTGGTCATGTCGCACGAGGCATTCGTGCGCGACGCGGGACTTTCGCTGGAGTACGACGCCGAAGACGAGGTGATGGTGTACGGCGACCGCGACATGCTGCGCCAGGCCACGGCCAACCTCATTTCGAACGCGGTGCGTTACACCCCCTCGCCCGGCAAGATCACGGTCACGGTGCGCAAGGGCGACATCATGGCTTCCATCGCGGTGCAGGATACGGGCATCGGCCTGTCGCCCGAGGAATGCAAGATGGTGTTCAACCGCTTCTGGCGCGCCGAGGAAAGCCGCGAGCGTCAAAGCGGCGGCTTGGGCGTCGGCTTGGCCGTGGTGAAAGAAATCGTCGATCGCCATGGCGGATGGGTCCAGGTGGAGGGCAAGAAGGGCGAAGGCGCCTGCTTCACCATCCACGTGCCGCTGTACGATTACGAGCGCATCAAGGCTCAGCGCGAAAAAGAGCAGGGCGGAAAATCGGCCGGCAAAAGCGGATCGATGCGCAAGCTGAAGGCGAAAAAGCAGTAGATTCGCACGGCATCGGGCGCACCTGCGCGTAACGGCGCACCAACGGCCGCCCTTTGCAGCTTGCGGGCGGGCCTGGGCTTTGGCATTATGGCATTTTGCTAAAAACCTGCGCATCGCGTATCGAAAGGAACGAAGACCAGTGTCTCAGCGTAATCCCATGAACGATCGCTATCAGAGCGATCCGCCCAAGGGCCAGACCAAGAAATCCGCCGCCGCGGCCAAGCCGAAATCGAAGGCGGCGTCCAGCGTGTACGTGCGTCCTTCGGGCCACACCCCCAAGGAGAAGAAGGCTATCCGCAAGGCCCAGCGCGCCAAGCAGGCCGAGCTCGACCGCATGTATTACAACCCTCCCACGGAGCAGTATAAAAAGCTGCGCCGCATCTGGTGGGTGCTGCTGATCAGCGCCATCGTACTCACCGTGCTGGGCATGATCGTCCCCAACTTCATCCCCGACAACATCTGGGCCACGTGGTTCTGCATCATCCCCGCGTACGGCTGCATCATCGCGGCGCTGTGGCTGGACTTCTCCAAGATCCGCAAGGTGCGCCGCGCTTATCAGCTCGAAATGATGAAGAAGCACCCCAAAGAGGTCAAACAGCACATGGCCACCAATGCGGCCAATCAGCATGCGCAGCAGAAAGACGAGGCCCGCGCTGCCAAGAAGGCCTCCAAGCCCGTGAAACGCTTCGGTCATGTGTTCGGCAAGAAGAACGCCGAGCCCCAGGCCGACGCCGCCGCGGCTTCTGCGCAGCAGCCCGCCGCCGACGCCGCTGCCGATAAGGCCGCCGAGGACGCTTCCAAGCCCATAGCTCAGCTCAAGGCCGAGCGCGAAGCTGCCAAAAAGGCCGCTCAGCAGGAGAAATCAGGCAAATAGCCCGGGCGCGTCACTCTGTCGAATACCCCGTCTTCCGCTGCTTCGGCAGCAAGGGAAGGCGGGGTTTTTCATGCGTCGGGGCGGCGTACCTGCTATACTGCGCACGCGCGAGATGCATCGTTGGGCCCTGTATCTCGTTCGATTTATCGTTGCCCATGGCCCGTGCGCATCCTTGCGCGCGTGGAAAAGGAGAATCACATGAAGAAGAATGCCGTGAAGGGCGCGTCCTCTGCGCGCACGTCGTACGTAGCGCAGGCGGGCATGATCGCCGCGGTGTATGCCGCATGCACGCTTGCATCGCTCGTATTGCTGCAGGGCCTTGCCTGGGGCCCCGTGCAGTTCCGCATTTCCGAGGCGTTGGTGGTGCTGGCCGTTCTGACGCCTGCCGCGGTGCCCGGCTTGACCATCGGCTGCGTCATCGCCAACCTGGCCAACATGGCCGTCGCCGGCACCGGCGTGCTGGGTCTGCTCGACGTGGTGTTCGGGTCGGCCGCCACGCTGCTCGGCGCGTTGTGGTGCCGCAAGTTCGCCGCGCGTCCTGCCGTGGCGTTGTTGGGGCCGGTGATCGCCAATGCGCTGATCGTGGCCGCCTATCTGCCCGTTTTGCTGCAGGGCCTGGGCTTTTACACGATCCCCTTCACCGACATCAGCCTCGACGGCGCTTACGCGGCCATGTATGCGTTCGGCGCCGTTGCGATCGGCATCGGCGAGGCCGTGGTCGTGTACGCGCTGGGCATGCCTTTGCTGGCGGCGCTGCGCAAAGCCAACGTGATCAAGCAGGAATCGTAGGTCCGCGTCGGTCGGCTCGGTGCTTGCCGCCGCCGCGCGCGAATCCGTGCGCGCCGTGTTTCGCGCATTCTGCGCAGGCTCCGCACTCCGGTGCTTCCCAACGGCATCGGGCGCCGCGGCGAGGCCTTCCGGTTCGTTCGGCCCCCGCCTTCGGATGTTTCGGCATCGGGAGGCGGGGGCTTTTCTGTGGGCGCCCGGCGTCGTGTGCTCCTCGTCGGCGTGCGCCCGCGCGACGATTCGCCGTGTGCGAAAGAGTAGAATGGCGGGAGTTCTTGCAAGCGCGTCGAATCGCGGCGCGTCGATCAAGCCGTGCGCCCGATGTTCGCTGTCCTATGCGGGTCACGACGGAAAGGTGCCTATGAATCCTGTCGTCATCATTCCCACGTATATATCGGCCCGCCGCCGCGGCGAGCAGGGAACGGTCGTCGCGACCTACGACCACACCACCGCCATCACGGGCGAAGGCGAGCTGCCGCGTTGCCTCGATTCGTTGCGCAAGGTCACGGGGTTGGGCCAGATCGTGATTCTGGCGGCGAGCGATGCTTCTATCGGCGCCCAGGCGGCCGAGAAGGTGCGCCGCACGGCCGCGCAATTCCCCGATTTGGACATCACGGTGGTCGGAGCGGCGGAACTCGCCTCCATCAGGCAGCGCATGGAGCAGCTCGGCGTGGCCGTGGGTCCCGAAGTCGGCCTTGAAGGGTACGGCGCCGTGCGCAACCTGGGATTGGTCGTGGCCGACGCGCTCGATTTCGACGCCGCGGTGTTTTTGGACGACGACGCGGTGGTCGAAGACCCGGCGTTTCTGGAGAAGGCCATGTACGGCCTGGGCAAGCTCACGCGCCGCGGCATCCCCATCTTGGCCAAGACCGGCTACTACCTCAACGAGGAGGGAAGCTATCGCTCCAGCCGTTCGACGAAGTGGTACGACCGTTTCTGGGAGCAGGGCGCGGCCTTCAACGAATGGATCGAGCACGCTATGCGCGGCCCGCGCCTTTCCCGATCGAGCCATGTGTGCGGCGGGTGCCTGGCCTTGCATAAAGAGGCGTTTCGCCGCGTCGCCTTCGATCCGTACATCGCACGCGGCGAAGACCTGGATTACCTGCTCGACCTGCGCATGTACGGAAGCGACATCTGGTTCGACAACAGGTGGCTCATGCGCCATCTGCCGCCCGCCACGCCGCGCGAGGGGCTGCGTTTCCGTCAGGATATCTTCCGCTGGCTCTACGAATGCCGCAAGATCGAATACGCGCGCACGCAGATCGACCTTCTGCAAATCAAACCTCAGTCGCTGCAGCCGTACCCGGGGCCGTTCATCGACAACGGCGTCGCCCGCCGCATCAAATGGACGGCGTGGCTGCGCTCGATCGGGCGTCCTGACGGCAAGGGGTATCGTCGCGCTGCGAAATCGGCGACGACCGATGCGGCGCGCTATGCCGAGGAGCATTGCGCGTGCTACTTCCAGTTCCAGTTCAAGTGGCCTGCGCTGATGGCGCGCTGTGAAAATGACGCCGTCATGCAGGCGGCGCTCGCCGATGCGTCGAATCAGGAGCGCGATCGCACGGCGGACATCCGCGCGGCTTCGCGCGCCGCAGGCGGCGTGAGCCCCGGCGAGACCACCGAGATCCGTCTGAATATCGGGTCGGGTGAGTAGCGTGGAGATGTTCCTGCTAGCCGCGGTGTGCGGTATCGGCGTCGGCATGCTGTCGGGTCTTTTGGGCATCGGCGGCGGCGTGGTCATGGTGCCGCTGTTTCGCCTGGCGTTCGGCATGGGCCCGCTGGCCGCCACGGCCACGTCGCTTTTCACCATCATTCCCACGTCGCTGTCGGGCATGGCGAAGCACGTCCGCGACAATACCGCCATCGTGCGCGTGGGCGTGCTGTGCGGCATCGCCGGCGCCTGCTTGTCGCCGGTGGGCGTGATGGCGGCGTCGGCTTCGCCCGGATGGATGGTCATGGCCGCCGCCGCGTCGGTCATCGCTTATTCGTCGTTCACCATGCTGCGCAAGGCGCTCAAGGCCCCCAAGGCCCCCAAGGCTTCTGCCGCAGGGTCGCCCGCGCCCGCTCGCGCGCAGGAGGGCGCGGGCTCTTCGTCGCGCGGCGTCGGCGCATCCGTCGCGGAATCGGGCGGCGCGTCCGCATCGTCCGGATGCGTCGAGCGCCCTGCCGCATCGTGGAAGGCCGACCTGACGCCTTCGTTCGTGGCGAAGGTGGCCCTGATCGGCGTCGTCGCGGGCTTTTTGAGCGGATATGTCGGCGTCGGCGGCGGCTTCATCATGGTGCCCTTGTTCATGAGCCTGCTGGGCGTTCCTATGCGCAAGGCGTCGGGCACGTCGCTTCTGGCGGTGTGCATCCTGGCGGTTCCCGGTGCGTTGCAGCAGGCGTTTTTGGGCAATATCGACTACGTGGTGGGCATCGCGACGGCGGTCGGGTCGATTCCCGGGGCCTTCATCGGGGCGAGCTTGGTGAAAAAGGTGCCCGAGCGCGCCCTGCGTTTCGCCTTCGCGGCGTTTCTCATGGCGGTTGCCGTTATCCTTGTTCTCAACGAATCGGGCGTTGCGGCATAGCGCCCGGCCTTAAGGAGTGTCGCATGAACATATCGAGCGTGAAGGGCGTCTACGCCAAGCTTCTCGACCTGGCGCTGTTCGCGGTGGCCGCCGTTTCCGCGGCGGCGCTCGTGGTGGGCGTGCTGCGTCCCGATATGATCGGGGAATGGAACGCGGTGGCGGGCGTGGCGTTCACGTCGTCGCTCGCGGTTTTGATCTATCTGAATCTGAACCCCGATTCGGTGCGCGCGCGCCAGTCCGACGCCATCTTGAAAATCGCTCGCGAGACGCTGGCGTGCTTCCAGGAGGGCTTCAGCACCGAAACGGCGCAGAAAGTGTGCCGTCTGCTGCTGCCGGCGACGGGCGCTCCCGCCGTGGCCATCACCGACCGCGAGAACATTCTGGGGTATGTGGGCCAGGGCGAGACGTCCAGCACGGCCGGCAGCCCCATCCGCACGAAGGCGACGCACGCAACACTCGAGGACGGCAGCATACGCGTGCTGCATACGCCCGAAGAGATAGGCTTTCCCTCTTCGATCAAGCATCTGCGCGCGGGCATCATCGTGCCGCTGCGCCGCGGCGACGCCATTATCGGCACGCTGAAGTTCTATTACCGCCATGCGAGCGACATCACCGAGACGCAGCTGGCGCTGGCCGAAGGCCTCGGCGAGCTCATGTCCACCCAGATCGCGGCCGTCGAGCTCGAACAGCAGACCAAGCTCGCCACCACCATGGAGCTCAAAGCGCTGCAGTCGCAGATCAATCCTCACTTCCTGTTCAATACCATCAACACCATCGCGAGCCTGGTGCGCACCGATCCCGATCGGGCCCGCATGCTGCTGCGCGAATTCGCCATCTTCTACCGCCGTACGCTGGAGCGCTCCGATGATCTCGTCGAACTGATGAAGGAAATCGACCAGACCATGCGTTATTTCACGTTCGAGGTGGCGCGCTTCGGCGAAGACCGCCTGGTCATGGATGTGGATATCGAGCCCGGTCTGGAAGACCTGATGGTCCCCGCGTTCATGGTGCAGCCGCTTGTCGAAAACGCGGTGCGCCACGCCATGCCGCAAGAGGGGACGCTCGTCATCGACGTGAAGGCGTACAGCGACGGCGACGACGTCTACATCTCGGTGTCCGACAACGGCATCGGCATGGACGCCGAGCAGCAGCGCAAGCTTATGAGTCCGTCGGCATCGAAGGGGCTCGGCATAGCCATGAAGAACATCGGCGAGCGCCTGGCGGGTTATTACGGCACCGAATCGCGCATGCAGGTCGAGTCCAATCCGGGCGAGGGCACGTGCGTGAAGATGTATCTGAAAGACGCCCTGCTCGACGATTGATCGCATGGGGCGCCGCTTCGCCGGCTGCGCTTCGCGGGCATCGCGCCGCGCTGCGCGAGCCCGCGTCGCCCACTGTGTGCGTTTGGCGCGGAAACCGCGCTCCACCTTGGGCGATGCTATAATAACCCGTCGCAAAAACGGCAGGTGGACCAACGCATGAAGAAAGGGGCGGCGTGAATCGCATCGAAGCGCTCAATATCCTCGGCCTTGACGACGACGCCACGGCCAAGGATATCAAGACCGCCTACAAGGAATGCGTTCAGATCTTCCACCCCGACCGCTTCGCCACCAACAAAAAGCTCCAAGAGCGCGCCACCGAGCAGTTCAAACGCCTGCAGGATGCGTATGAGTTCCTGCAGTCCGATCGCGGCGGCCGCGCATCCCGCGCAGGCGCGTCGGATTCGTCCGCGCGTGCAAGCCGTTCGGTTTCGTACGTCGAAGCCCAGTTGGCGGGCCTTGCCGCCGCGCGCACGCAGCTTGTGGCCCAGCGCGACGCCGTATGCGACGAGCGTCGCAATGCCGCCGTCATGATAGCGGCCGGCGTCATCGGCGCCATCGTGGGCAGACGCATCATCTGGGTCGCGGGTATCGCGGGCACGTTCGTCATCTGGGGTATCGTGTCGCTTATCTCGGCTTGCCAGAACATCGCCACTATCGATGAGCACCTCAAGGAAATAGCCATGCAGAAACGTCAACTGGAAGAAGATTGGGAAGAAGACCGATGAAGCAAGAACACATCCGCAACGTCGCCATCATCGCGCACGTCGACCACGGCAAGACCACCATGGTCGACCGCCTGCTCGGCGCGGCGAACGTATTCCGCAGCAACCAGCAGGTCGAGGAGCGCGTGCTCGACAGCAACGACCAGGAGCGCGAGCGCGGCATCACCATCCTGTCGAAGAACATCTCCATTCAGTACAAGGGCACCAAGATCAACGTCATCGACACCCCGGGCCACGCCGACTTCGGCGGCGAGGTCGAGCGCGTGCTGAACATGGCCGACGGCGCCCTGCTGATCGTGGACGCCTACGAAGGCCCCAAGCCGCAGACGCGTTTCGTGCTCTCCCATGCGCTCGAGCTGGGTCTGCGCATCGTTGTCGTGGTCAACAAGATCGACCGCCCCAACGCCGACCCGCATGCCGCGGTCGACAAGGTGTTCGACCTGATGGTCGAGCTGGGCGCGAGCGACGAGCAGCTCGACTTCCCCGTGGTGTACGCATCCGCGGTGAACGGCTACGCGCGCTTCGAGCCCGAAGACGACAACATGGACATGATCCCGCTGCTCGACACCATCCTCGAGCAGATTCCCGCTCCCGAGGTCGACGTCGATGCTCCCGTGGCGCTGCAGGTGTGCACCATCGACCACAGCAGCTACGAGGGCCGCATCGGCATCGGACGCCTGCACAGCGGCATCATGCATGAGAAGGAACTCGTGCTGGTGCGCAAGGCGGACGGCAGCGAGTACAACGCACAGGTGCGCAAGGTGTACACCTTCGAGAACCTGGGCAAGTCCGAAGTCCCCGAGGCTCAGGCGGGCGATATCATCGCGGTGATCGGCATCGAGGACGCCGATATCGGCGATATCGTGACCGACCGCGAAAACCCGGTCGAACTGGCGCCGATCGCGGTCGAAGAGCCCACGATGGCCGTCGTGTTCGAGGCCTCCACCAGCCCCATCGTGGGCCGCGAGGGGGATATCGTCGGCGCCCGCCAGCTCAAAGAGCGCCTCATGCGCGAAAAGGAGAGCAACATCTCCATGCGCATCGAAGAGACCGAGGACCACTCCGGCGTGCGTGTCGCGGGCCGCGGCGTTTTGCACCTGTCCGTCCTGATGGAGACCATGCGTCGCGAAGGCTTCGAGTTCCAGGTGGGTCGTCCGCAGGTCGTGTACAAGACCGACGAGAACGGCAAGAAGCTCGAGCCCATCGAGGAAGCTACGGTCGATGTTCCCAACGATTACGCGGGCAAGGTCATCGAGGTCCTGGGCACTGCGGGCGGCGTGATGGAGGACATGCTGACCGACGAGGCCATGACGCACCTCACGTTCCGCATTCCGTCGCGCGGCACCATGGGTCTGAAGACCCGCGTGCTCAACGTGAGTCACGGCGAGGGCATCCTGTTCCATCACTTCCGCGAGTACGGTCCGTATTCCGGCGAGATGGCGGGCCGCAAAAACGGCGGCATGATCGCCATGAGCACCGGTAAGGCCGTGGCGTACGCGCTCGACACGCTGCAGGAGCGCGGCCGCCTGTTCGTCAGCCCCGGCGACGAGTGCTATGAGGGCATGATCGTGGGCGAAAGCGCCAAGGAAGGCGACATGGTGGTCAACGTCGAGAAGGCGAAGTCCCTCGGCAACCAGCGCTCTTCCAGCGCTGATAAGGCCATCCAGCTCACGCCGCCTGTCACCTTCACGCTCGAAGAGGCGCTCGAGTACATCGAGGATGACGAGCTGGTAGAGGTCACCCCGCAGAGCATCCGTCTGCGCAAGCGCCTGCTTTCCGCGACCGATCGCCGCAAGGCCAACAAGAAATAGGGCGTTTTCGCCTTTGGGGCATGATGCCGATTGCGCCCGTCTCGTATTCGAGGCGGGCGTTTTTTTTCGCGCGTGCTTCGGGTCTTTCGTCCCCATACGGGAAAAAACGCGTCCGCTGCGCGCGTTTTCGTAGTGCGAGGTGGGGAAAACGCGCGTCCCGTGTGGGTGTATTGTGGACGCATCGCCCCGGTTTGGGGCGTGTGGGACAATACGGGCGCCGATTCCAAGGGGCATCGAAGGGGCAGCCCCTTGCATTACCGTTTCGAGAGGTGTTATGTATGAAAATTTCCGGCTTGTTCAAAGCGGCGTGCACGGCGGCCTTGGCCGTCACGTGCGGCCTGGGCTTGGTCGCATGCTCAGGCGGCAACGATAGCGCGGGCGCCGATATTTCGGACACGTCCGAAGGCGTCGCCGCCACGGTCAACGGCACCGAGCTGGGCGAGAAGGCTATCACCGCGTATGTGAAGAACTTCCGCGAAAGCAACAATCTTGCCGACGACAAGGCATGGGCGCAGTGGATGGTCGATAACGGCATGGACGCCGGCAAGGTGCGCGAGCAGGTCATCGACTTCTACGTGAGCCAGGAACTCATTCGCCAGGCGGCCGACGAAAACGGCGTCAAGGTGGAGGATTCTCAGATCGACGACCAGATCGCGCAGATGCGCACGTACTATCCCACCGACGAGGAGTGGGAGAAGGCGCTGCAGACGGTGGGCATGACCGAAGCGCAGTACCGCGATATGATCAAGCTGAACCTCACCGAGACGGGCTTGAAGGACAAGGTGGCTACCGCGACCGAGCCCACCGACGAGGAACTGGCCCAGTACGCGCAGATGTACGCTTCGGCGTATGACGGCGCCAAGAAGTCGAGCCATATCCTGTTCGCTTCCGACGATCAGGCCACCGCTCAGGAAGTGCTCGACAAGATCAATGCGGGTGAGCTCGACTTCGCCGAGGCGGCAAGCCAGTATTCCACCGACGAGGGCTCGAAGGCCGACGGCGGCAACGTGGGCTGGGATAAGCTGACCTCGTTTGTCGAGGAGTATCAGACCGCTCTGAACGGCCTTGAGAAAGACCAGGTGAGCGGCCTTGTCACCACGAACTACGGCATCCATATCATCAAATGCACCGATGTATTCACCGCTCCCGAGGAAGTGACCTCCATCGATCAGGTTCCCGCCGAGTTCGCCGACAACATCCGTAAGTCGCTCGAAACCTCCAGCAAGAATCAGGCGTACAGCGATTGGTACAAGGGCTACAAGGAATCCGCCGACATCGTGATCAATGAGAAGCCCAGCGGCCTTGCCTACGATGTGGACACCTCCGGCGTGACCCCCACCCAGCATGAGGAGCAGGCCGCTCCCGGCGTTCCCGGCGAGGGCCAGCCTGCCGAGGGCGAAGACGCCGCCGCTTCCCAGGATGCTCAGGCCGAGGGCGATGCCGCATCCGAGCAGGGTGCCGATGCATCCGCCGAGGGCCAGGCTCCCGAAAGCCAGCCGGCCGCTTCTTAACGGCCGTCCTGCAGCGCACGAGCGCGAGGCGTTATATGCACGGAACGAGGGAGGCCTTCGCGGTCTCCCTCGTTTATTTTAATTTCCGAATTCGTGTTCCCTTTTTCGGAAGTTTTGCTATAATTTATTGCCGCTGCATGAACTGCATGCGCTTACGGAGAGATGTCCGAGCTGGCCGAAGGAGCACGATTGGAAATCGTGTATGCGCCAAAAGCGTATCTGGGGTTCGAATCCCCATCTCTCCGCCAGGAACTTCAAACGCCGCTCGATGAGCGGCGTTTTTTTATGCGCAGGGCCGCACGCGGGCCCGTTCGGCTTTTCGGGTCCGCTATTTTCTCGAGTGGTTGCGGCCCGTCATCCGGCGCGTAGGCGCCTTCGGAGCCCCGGCTTCGTCTGCCGGTCGATTTCTCCGGCACCCCGTTTTACCCGCCGCTCGCGGGTGGCACGCCTGCCTTGCGCCGGTTGTGCCGCTTCGCCGGGGCTTTTCGAGCGCGTAGCCGCATGCGCGCCGGCGACATCGACGCCTATGCGACAGGGCGCTCGGATCGGGGAGACATCGCTTTGCTGAACGCTGCTCGGCGGCGACCGGCGTATAACCGTTCACGAGCGGCGCGTATTTGACGGTTAACGGTTGTTTCGACGGATCGCGCCGCGCCGCCTGAAAATAATGATGGGCGTGCTGTCCCATTCCGCTTCAACTGCTTCACGATGGTTGGCATTTCGGCTAATATGCAGAGACGGTATCAGGCGAACTGCAGCGTTCGCCAAGGGTGATGGAGGACGTTTTGCTTAACGCGATTATCGTAGACGACGAAGCGCCCGCGCGTTCCGAACTGCGCTATCTGCTGGGCGAGGTCGGCGGCGTCGATGTGTTGGCCGAAGCGGCAAGCGTGCGTGAGGCCATTGAGAAAATGCAGAGCTATCCGGTCGATGTGCTGTTCCTCGACGTCAGCATGCCGGAAGTGACGGGCATCCAATTCGCCGAAGCGCTGCAGCGTTTGAAAAATCCCCCAGCGGTCATTTTCGTCACGGCTTACAGCGAGCATGCGCTCGAGGGCTTCAAGGTGAATGCCATCGACTATTTGGTGAAGCCCGTCGAGATCGATCGCTTGCATCAGGCGGTCAACAGGGCCACCGAGTACGTGTCGCTGCATGTGAAAGCCACGCAGTCCGAGCGCATTCCTGTCGAGAAGAGCGGCAAGAAGATCCTCATCTCCATCGATAGCATCCGCTATGTCATGGCGCGCGATGATTATGCCTACCTGCAGACCGATGTCGACCGCTATTTTTCCACGGTGTCGCTTGCGCAGCTGGAAAAGCGTCTCGACGGCCACGGGTTTTTCCGCGTGCATCGCGGCTACCTGGTAAATCTTGCCATGGTGGAGGAAGTCGAGCCCGTCTCCGGCGGCACGCTGCTGCTCACGCTCAACGGCGTCGAAGAGAAGATTCCCGTGTCTCGTCGCCGCGTATCCACGCTGAAAAAGGCATTGGGCCTCTAACGTTTTTTCGCACCATTCGGTGAATAGCGAAAACGCCGCATCCGTTCGGGTGCGGCGTTTTCATATTGCGGGTGCGGTTATGATTCTCGGCGTATATGGCGCCGTGCCTCGGCGATGCCGCGTCGGATGTCCTGGCGCGTGCGCAGGCGACGGGCCGCATCGACGCCGACCGCGTTTTCGATGGCATCGCTGACCGGGCTGCGGTAGCCGAACAAGAACCAATTCTCGGCGAGGTAGCCGCCTTCCATGCGTACGAGTGCCTCCGCCACCTGGGCTGCGTTGTAGCGCCAGTGCA
This sequence comes from Slackia sp., assembly GCA_030527325.1. Taxonomy (GTDB): domain Bacteria; phylum Actinomycetota; class Coriobacteriia; order Coriobacteriales; family Eggerthellaceae; genus Slackia. The sequence continues at coordinate 5,613 of JAUNBA010000006.1, read as the reverse complement.
GGTCGCTGCGCATCAGGCGCAGCGCGAAAAACGCTGCATAGCACAGCGAGAAGTGGGCGCGTATGTGGTCGGCGCGCGGCGTGGGATACGGCGAGGGGGAGAAGTCCGATTCCAGCACCTGGAACGGTTCGACCAGACGCCACAGTTCGCGGTAGAGGTGGAAGACGTCTGCGGCCGGCATATGGGTTTCGCTCGTGACCAGGCAGGCGTATCCGTCGAGCGATTGTTCGGCGGGACGGGTCTTGCCCCTGCGTGCTTTCGTGCGCAGGGCGTAATCGCGGCCCCACAGCACGATGTCTCGTACGACGCCGGCATGCTCTTCGGCCCCTTCGAGGTCCGTATCGCCCGCATTGCCCATGGCGCCCGCCATGGGACGGATGCGTGATTTGATGCGGTAGTTGCCCGAATGGCTGGTGGTGTAGCCGTCGTCATCGGCGGCCCAACAGCGCATATCGGCCACCGCGGTCGCAAGGCTGCGATGCATGATGAAGCCGTCGCCGTGGGTCGCGAGCATTTCCGCTATGGCGTCGGCGTCGCGCAGCCGTCCTGCGACCAGCACGACGCGCCGCGCTCCGAGCGACGATTTCACATCGCGGCAGACGGTTTCGATCGCGTGAGCGTCGGGATCGGCTGCAAGCAGGCGGTAGGCGGCGGGCATCCCGTCCTCGTCGAGCACCATGGCGAGGCAGACCGCCGTTTCGCCGTTCGATGCCTGCGTCGCGTCGGCCGCATCGACGTCGTCGGTGTCGGCGAAGGCGAACGTTTCCAGGATGACGTAGACGCAGCGCGCCGGCGCATGGTCGGGACGAATGCGCTCGTAGGCGCGTCGCATACGCGTGGCGGTGGCGCGGTCGGCCGCGGCGATGGCCGAAAGCGCGCGATAGGCTTCGGCCAAGCTGAAATCGCACGCGCGCGGAAACGACTCGCGGCGTTCCCAGGTTTCGCGCTTCGGGGTGGCATGCAGGATGCGCTCGGTGGCGAACAGTTCGAAAACACGCGCCGCCTGCGTTTCGGCATCGGGTCCCGTGCCGTGCTCGCGGGCGACGACGGCCTTCGCCTCGAGCGCATCGAGATAGGCGAGGGCGATTCCTGCGCCCCATCGCGCCGATTCGGTGCGGTTGCCGTCTATGGTGCAATTGCGCGGAAACGAGAAGGCGACGGGCAGTTCCTCGCGTTTCTTGCGGTCGTTGAGACGTGCCACGTAGGCCTCGAAGTGGGCAACGGGGTCGGCATAGTCCTGCTCGTATTCGTCGGCGTAGCCGATGGTCTCCACGGTTTTCGTCTTGGTGGTGCCGCCTTCGCGGTAGTTCTGCACGACGGAAAGGTACGTTCTTCCGTTGCGCTTTATTTTTTTGAGATGCATGACCTCCCTTTCGCCATCGATGCGACACCCCGCAGAACCCCGCAGAAACCGTACTATCGATTGCGCGACGATGCAAGCGTCTTCGCAGGTGAATGCACGTATTTCATCCTGTTCGGCATGTCTCGTGCGCAGAGGGAGACCTTATCGGCGCGTAGGCGGCGGTATCGATACAATGCTTCGTGCCGCTTTGATCAGGCGCCGACCTTTCACGGTCTTGCGCCATGGGGCGGGCGGCGGCGTTCATGAAGGAAAAGGAGGGATTGTTCATGGCGTCGAAAGACGATTGGACGTATCGCCGGAAGATGCTTCAGGCGAACAAGGAGGCCAAAGCGACGCTGATCGCGCTGGCGTTGTGCATCGCGGTGTGGACGGCGGGCGGGTTCGGCCTGGCCGGCAGCGATATCGAGATATGCGGCACCCCGTTGTGGATCGTGGGCGGTACCGTGGGCACCTGGCTGTTCGCCATCGCGGCGGCGGTGTTTCTGGCAAAGAAGGTGTTCGTCGATTTCGACTTGGACGATGACGCGGACGGCGCGGATACGTGCGATGGCTCGTCCGCGCCGACGGCCGATCGCGTCGCGTCTGCGCATGCTTCGTGCGAGGAGGGGCGCCATGCATAACGGCATCGGCCTTGCAGGCCTGCTTCCCATCTGCGTGTTTCTGCTGGCGGCGCTTGCCATGGCGCTGGCGGTGCGCCGCCGGTCGCGTCGTGTTTCGCGCGAGGGCTTCGTGAAGGAATACTTCATCGGCGATCGTGCTTTGGGCGCGTTCGTGCTGGCGATGACCACCATCGCCACCTACGGATCGGTCAGTTCGTTCGTCGGCGGCCCCGGTCAGGCGTGGAACGTCGGCTTCGGCTGGGTCTATATGGCGACGGTGCAGGTGGTCACGCTGCTTTTGCTGTACGGCATCATGGGCAAGAAGATGGCGCTTGTGTCGCGCAAGCTCGGAGCCGTCACGGTGATCGACGTTATCCGTGCGCGCTACGGATCGAACGCGTTGGCGACGGCCGCGGCTTTGATCCTGGTGCTGTTCTTCGGGGCCACTATGGTGGCGCAGTTCGTAGGCGGCGCGAAGCTGTTCGAGGCCGTGACCGGGTATTCGTATGTGACGGGCTTGTTCTTGTTCGGTATCGCGGTGGTGGTGTTCACGGCCGTCGGCGGCTTTCGCGGCGTGGCGTTGACCGACGCGTTGTGCGGCATCGCCATGCTGGTGGGCATCGCCGTGCTTGCTGGCGGCATCCTTTCGGCCGGCGGCGGGTATGAGAACGTGATGGCGACCATCGAGGCGAACAATCCCGCATTGCTTGAACCCACGGCGGGCGGCGCCATGCCCGTGTCGCTGTATTTCACCCAGTGGCTGCTGGTGGGCGTGCTGACGTTCTGCTTGCCGCAGTCGGCGGTGCGCTGCATGGGATACAAGGATACGAAATCGCTGCACAAGGCCATGATCTGGGGCACGGTCATCATCGGCGCCATGATGATCGGCGTCACGGCGTTGGGGACGCTTGCCGCCGGCGTGCTGACCGAGGACGTGGCGGCGTACGGCGGAAGCGTCGACAACATCATTCCTCTCGCCATCGCGCAGACCTTGCCGCCGTGGCTGGCGGGCATTGCCATCGTGGGGCCTGTGGCGGCTTCGATTTCGACGGTGTCGTCGCTGTTGATCGCGTCGTCTTCGGCTATCGTGAAGGACCTGTGGCTGCATCGCGCCGAAGAGCGCGGCTCCGCTCCCGCCGATGCCGCGGTCGCGCGTTTCAGCCAGGTGTCCACGCTTGTCATCGGCATCATCGTGTTCGTGCTGTCCATCACGCCGCCCGATGTGATTTGGAAGATCAATATGTTCGCGTTCGGCGGCCTGGAAACGGCGTTTTGCTGGGTGTTCGTGGGCGCGTTGTTCTGGAGGCGGGCCAACAAGACGGGCGCCGTGGCGTCCATGGTGGGCGGCACGCTGACGTATTGTGTCTGCATGGCGGTCGGATTCAGGCTGTTCGGCCTGCATCAGATCGTTATCGGCATCACCGTGGCGCTGTTGCTCATGGTGGCCGGCTCGTATATGGGCAAGCCGAGCGACGAAAAGGCGCTGGCGGTGTTCTTCCCCGAGAAGTAGGGCGTTCGGCAAGTGCGTATCGTCGGGTTACGAGGCGACCGGCGAGCGTGAAAGCGACGGAGGGCCCGGGCATATGCCCGGGCCCTCCGTGCGTCCTCTGTCTGGGATGGCGCGGCGCGTAGCGCGCGGCAGCGAGCAGAGGCGTGATGTCGTCTTTGCGCCTCGGGTGATTCGGCGCTATGCGCCCTCGCCTTCTTCTGCGGCGGCTTTGCGATCGGCTTCGATGCGGTAGAGCACGCTCATGACGGCATCGCCCAGCGCGCGGATGGTGACGCCGGAATTGTCGGGCAGGTGCAGATGCATACAACGGCGACCGCGCTCTATCAGGATGGAAAGGTCGGCCGCGGCTTGCGCTTTCGCGAGCGCTCCGAGGCTTTCGGCTTCCACGTGGGAAAGCGGGATGTCCTTGAGCTCGTCGGCCGAGATAAGCAGGAAGACGCCCTTGTTCGGGCCGCCTTTATGCAGCTGGCCGGTGGAGTGCAGATAGCGCGGGCCTATTTCGAGGCAGGATGCCACGCCCAGCTTGTCGGCCACGCCGTGGCGGATGGTTTCCAGCGCTTCGCGGCGGCCTTCGCCGTCGAAGGGCAGAAACGCGTTGAGCGCGAAGTAATCGCCCGGTTCGACCGAGGCGAACAGGTTGTACAGCGCTTCTTCGATGCTGTGCGCGCGTACGCACGGCGCCATGGTGACCTCGGCTTCGCCCATGTGCACGGGGCCGATGAACGATTCCTCGAAATCGGGTTCGGGCTGGCCTTGGGCAAGGATTTCGAGCGCCGCCGCCTTGGTGGAGGCCACGTCGGGCTGATCGAAGGGGCAGACTTTCATGAGGTAGCCGCACATGGCCGTGGCGTATTCCCACATGACGAAGTGTTCGGCCAGCTCGGCCACGCTTTCGATGCGGAAGGAAAGGCGCGGGATGGCGTCGTCGAGATAGGCGAGGCTCAGATCGAAGTTCTTGCGCTCGTCCCACAGGTCGGTTTTGGTGGAGTAGGTGATCACGCAGCGGTCTTTGGGGTCTTCGGCCAAAAGCAACGTGTCGATTTCGATGTTCGGCAGGATGCCGATGCCGTTTTTGCCGAGGCTTTCCGCCACCAGCTGTTCGATCCACAGGCCGAGCACGCGACCGCGCTTCGGCGTGAAGAAGCAGAACTTGTCGCGGCCCGCCAGATAGTTGTCGTAGAGGAAGGACGCCAGCGCGATGGCCGGGTTGTCTACGGCGTCTTCGCTGCAGGCGGCTTCGGCTTCTTGCGCATGCCCCAGGAATTCTTTGAGATCGATGCCGGCGAGCGCCGCAGGCACCAGGCCGAATACCGAAAGAGCGCTGAAGCGGCCGCCCACGGTGGGCTCGCCCAGGAAGCAGGCGCGCCAGTGCTCTTCGGCGGCGCGGGCCTCAAGGCCGCTGCCCGGGTCGGTGATGGCGACCAGGTGCGCGGGGACGGCTTCGTGCGGCATGGATTCGGCGAAATGGTCGATCACGGCGTCGAGCACGCTGCGCATTTCGATGGTGCCGCCCGATTTGCTGGATACGAGCACCAGGGTCTTATCGAGATCGATGCCGGTGAGGATGGTGCGCACGCGCACGGGTGAGACGGAATCGAGCACTTTGAAATCGACGGCGTTGCGGTCGATCTTGTTGTATTTGGTGATGGTCATGGGGGCTTGGGTGGAGCCGCCCTGGCCGATGAGCAGCACCGTTTCGATGCCGCTTGCGATGGCTTCTTCGGCGAATGCCTGGATTTCCTCGCACGGATAGGGAGGGTTGCTGGCCAAATCGGCCCATCCCATGAAATTGCCGGCGCAGCTGCACGCTTCTTCGTCGAAGGCGTACAATTCGGCGTCTTTCGCCTGGATGCGGCTTGCGACCTTATCGCGCACCAGAGTTTTTGCTGCAGGGTAGAGCTTTTCGGTTTCGCTGGCGAGCATGGACGTCTCTTTCTCGAAAGGACAGGAACAATAAAACGGCGCACGAAAACGCGCGCCATCTGGATATTTTCATATTGTGCAGCGTATTGTAACAAACGGGCGTTATCGGATGCCACTTTGTTGCTTACGGGGCGCCCGCCCTATGGAGGGATGGTGGATATCCGCAGTTCGCGGCGGCATTCGCGATGGTGCTTTCCGTAGCCGTAGCCGTAGCCGTA
>JAUNBA010000014.1 GCA_030527325.1 Slackia sp. | reverse complement strand
ATGCCGGGCGCCTTTTTCATGTCGGAGCGCGCATGCGGCGAACCCGCGTCAAACGTGTGCAAAGCGTGTGTTTTCGCCATGCCGCGCTTTCATGCCCGCAAACCGATGACGAAGCATCATACTGATTGCTTTGTAATTATTCGCAGCTTTTCTTGTTCCATCAGCTGCGCCTTGAGCCTTGACGGCCTTGCGCACGACAACCGTGCGCGCGAATCTCGTCCGAGGCTCCGTTCGAACCGCCTCATTGCGAGATCGCCCGACTTCGACGCCGCTTCATGCGCCGCGTCTCTTCTTCCGCGAATCTCCTTGAATGCGCCCGCGCCCCGCGGCTTGTTCCGCGCGGCCCGAATCGGACGCGCGCGCCGCCGACGCATGAAGCACGACCTCAAGGAGACCGCCATGGCAACCTTCGCCGAACTCGGCCTTTCCGAAAAAACCCTCGCCGCCGTCGAGGCGCTTGGGTACCGCGAGCCCACCCCTATCCAGGAACGCGCCATCCCCGTGGCCCTCGAAGGCCGCGACGTCATCGCCGCCGCCAAGACCGGCACCGGCAAAACGGCCGCCTTCTCGCTTCCCTGCATGGACAGCCTGCCGCACCGCGCGAAAGGACAGCGCGGTCCGTTCATGCTGATCATCACCCCGACGCGCGAACTGGCAAGCCAGATCGCCGACACGTGCATGCCTATCGGCAAAAGCACGAACCACTTCGTGGGCGTCTTCCTGGGCGGCGTGGCCTACGAGCCGCAGATCAAAAAACTCGAACGCGGGCTCGATGTGGCCATCGCCACGCCGGGACGCCTGATCGACCTCATGGAACGCGGCGCCGTCGATCTCGGCAACGTGAAAGCGCTCGTGCTCGACGAGGCCGACCGCATGCTCGACATGGGCTTTTGGCCGCAGGTCGAGCAGATCGTGAAGGCGACCCCCGAAACCCGCCAGACGCTGCTGTTCTCCGCGACCATCGACCGCAGCCAGGATAAAACCATGTTCTCCATCCTGCGCGACCCCGAAATCATCGAAATCGTGCAGCGCGGCGAAACCGCCGACAAGGTGAAGCAGTTCGTCATCCAGACCACGCGTCGTCAAAAGCCCGAGCTTTTGAACGCCTTCATCAAGGAAAAGGGCGGCACGCGCGTCATCGTGTTCACCAAGACCAAGGGCTGCGCCGACAACTGCACCAGGCGCCTGCGTCGCGTGGGCATTCCCACCGAGGCCATCCACGCCGACCGCTCCCAGGCCCAGCGCAGCCGCGCACTGGAGGCGTTTCGCAACGGCCGCGTGAACGTCCTGGTGGCGACCGACGTCCTGGCGCGCGGCATCGACGTTCCGCAGGTCGATTACGTCGTGAACTACGACCTGCCGCTCATGCCCGAGGATTACGTGCATCGCATCGGCCGCACGGGACGCGCGGGCGCCGACGGCTTCGCCGTCTCGTTCGTCACGCCCGACACGAAAAACCTCCTCAAGAACGTGCAGAAATTCATCGGCTCCAAGATCGAAACGATGGATTACCAGGTTCCCAGCGACGCCTTCGAGCCACTCGACGGATCCGATCCGCGCATGGTGGCGGCCGCCGAAGCCGAAGCCGCCGAAAAGGCTGCCGAAAAAGAACGCGATCGCCGCGGCAAGAAGGGCAAGGGTGCCAAGAACAAGAAGCCGCGCCAGCGCGATTCCGAGCGCCGCGAAGAGCACAAGCGCAAAAAAGACGCCGAGGCCCGCGGCGAGACGTACGTAGCCCCGAAACGCGAGCGCAAAAACGAGCCGAAAAAACCCACGCTCGCCGAGCGCCAGGCAGCGGCCGAAGCGGCCTTCAACGCCATGTTCGACATGCCGAACATCCCCGACGCGCCGAAAAAGCCCAAGAAGAGCGGCGGCTATTCCTACGACGCCTTCGATAAGCGCGGCGGCAAGAAAAAGGACGCCCTGCGCGAAGACGACCGCGAGCAGGGAAAACGCGGCGGCGACCGCAGGAAAGGCGGCAAGGGCGAATACGATGGGCGCTCCGACCGACATGCGGGCAAAAACGGCCGCAAGCAAGAAGGACGCGATTTCGACCGCTCCCGCGACGATCGCCCGAACCGTTACGACCGCGACGGCAAGCAGGGCGGCAAGCGTCGCAATTCCCGCAATGACGAGCGCGGCTACCAGCGCGACGGCAAGAGCGGCCGCAATGCGGCGCGCGGCGATCGCGACGGCTACCAGCGCAGCGAGAAGAGCGGATACAAGGGCGGCAAAGGACAGGGCCGCAAATCCAACGGCTCCAGCCGAAACAAAAGCGAATTCCGCCCCGGACGCGGCGGCCGCAACGGCTACGCGGGTAAGGGCGGCAAGCGCTAAACGACCGGCAATTCGATAAATACCGAAAAGACGCCGCAGGTGACGCATCCCTGCGGCGTCTTTCGCATTAAAGAGAAGCCGCTTCGCCATGAAACGAAAGAATGCGAGCGACTACCGCTTGAGAAACAAAAATCCCTCCGTCATATCGAGGTAGTTCAAACCGCCGTGATCGGGATAAAGGCGCATGATATCCCGCCTGAACGATTCGGCAGAATCGCTTTCGCGCGCCAATCGCCCCACATCCGAAAGATAGGCCTTTTTCCGACGAAGATCGCTTCGGGTCTCCGGTCGATGATGCGACGTCAAAACAAGATCGAACCCGCGCTGCTCGAGATGTTCGAGCTGGTCGATCAGGGCGTCGGCGTGGCCCGCACTCGCCACGATGGAGTGGCAATCATGACCCATCATATGAATATAGGCCGCGTTCATGGCAGGAATCTCGATATCGAACGCATCGTCGTTGAGCACGAGACGCATATCGACGCCCGCCAACGTCAGGGCATCGCCCTCGATCACATCGGTCATCGTGTAAACCGTTCCGTCGAATGCGTCGCCGAACGCCTCCATGAAGCCGTCGACGAGTTCACGGCCGCCCCCACGATGGCCATATGCATCGGATTCGACCGTGCCATACACGGGAACTCCCTGTAAAAACGATGCGCCTGCCATGTGATATGCTGCCACGATGCCTTCGATCTCAATACCTACCGAAGCGATGTAGCCTTCGAGTTCGGCAATGTTTTCCATGAAGCAGGGAGGCTCGATGACAAACCCCCTGCCCCTGTTTTCCACCACGAATACCTCATCGTTGAGCGGATCATTCGTTTCGTACGCGTGCAATTTCAAGTCGCCGAAGTCATACAGCGCTATTCGGCCCTTTTTCAGCTCGATCGTTTGCGGTCTGTTCTCCATTGCATCCTCCTATCGGAATCAACCTGTAAAACAAGCTATCCCACAACCGGACGATGCAAAAGTAGGCACAAAATCGTGCCTCGATTACCTCCGCGTAACCGTAAAGCTCCGATAAGCGCCTCCCCTATCGCACGTTTGTATGCATACAAACCTCATTCCGAAACGATATATACAATTGCCCTATTATCTATATATACCGATAATTATGTATTAATCCTAATATAATTATAGGAATATCCATTAACACAGGAAAATAAACCATTAACCCCTTCGGTGCGGCCATATCGTCCGTTCTTCCTATAATGCATATTTATTCACAATATAGTTTATATACGGAACCGCATACATATTCGATATGCACTAACCTTCGAACGAAAACCAAGCGAGGCCCCATGAAGAAAAGCATTTGCATAACGACCGCAATCCTATGCGCAATCGCGATCATCTTCTTTTCTATCGGTCAAATAAGAGCGGCGAATCAAAAGAAAGCTGATGAAAAAGAAGGTGTCCCGCTAAGCGCCCTGAACAACGCACCGGCGGCGGACATCATCGAAACGCACATCCTCGGCGAGACGATCGATATGTCGGGACGCGCGATCGCGAAAGGCGCCATGCCCGATGGCGTGACGTACCGCTTCGACAACCCCCGCATCATCAGCGAAGAAGACATTATGTCGCGCCATGAAGGCTGGATTCCCTACTACGATTCAGCAATGAAGAAATACGACGATCCGCTTTACTTGCAAATCGACCTCACCATAACAAACATGAGCAGCCAGGACATCAGGCCCGCATGGTTCACCCTTGAAGCAGGGCCGTGGTCGACCGTCGTGAATAAGAACACGATATGCCTGGAAAACCAAGTAGGCGAGAAAAGCGATATCACCATCGCGAGCGGACAGGAAAGAACACTCGTGGCCTCCTATCGGCTTTGGGAGCCGACTTTCCTGGACGACCAATGGGAGCACGTGATCGACCTTCCCTATCAGCTTGCCTATCTCGATTATCCCGAAAAACACGTCATTCCCCTGTCGGATGCGTTGAAGTAAACCAAGCCCGACCCTGCACCTGCACAGTGGCGCGCACTCCACGCCACCAACAGGAGGGCGCCCGCACACGGCGGACGCCCTCCTTCGCACTAGCGATTCGACATGCGCAACCCGGCGCGATCGAGACGGTTCTCGCGCTAATTTCCTGCGGCGCGCCTCTCCTGATACGCCTTGACCAGGCGCTCCTGCACGTCATGCGGCGCTTCTTCGTAGCCGTTCACCTTGAGGGTGTAGCTGCCGCTGCCGCGCGAAATGGAACGCAGATCCTTGGTATACGCGACCACCTCGGCATACGGCACGCGCACCAAGATGATGGTCTCGCCCGCATCGTTGGAATCGGTGCCGATGATGCGGCCGCGACGCGTAGAGATGTCGCCCATCACGGCGCCCGCATACTCCTCGCTCACCGCGATGCTCATGTCGGCCATCGGTTCCAGCAGCACAGGCTTCGCCTGCTCGCACGCGGCGCGAAAACCGATGCGCGCGGCGGTTTTGAAAGCCATCTCGTTAGAATCGACCGAGTGATACGAGCCGTCGAACACGGTGCATACGATATCGACCATGGGATAGCCCGCCAAAAATCCCTCGGCCATGGCTTCCTGAACGCCTTTGTCGACGGCAGGAATCAAGCCGCCGGGAATGACACCGCCCTTGATGGCGTCGACGAATTCGTATCCGCCGCCGGGATTCGGCTCCAAACGCAACCAGCAATCGCCGAATTGCCCGGCGCCGCCCGTCTGCTTCTTATGCCGGCCCTGTGCCTCGGCGGCGACGCGAATGGTCTCGCGGTACGGAATACGCACGGGCAAAAGCACCGCTTCGACGCCCGTCTGCTCCTTCAGGCGATGCAAGATGGTTTCCACCTGCGCCTCTCCCATGGCGGTGACCACCGTCTGGTGCGTTTCCTCGCGACGCTCGATGACGACCGTCGGATCGTTTTCGGCCACACGGGCGAGGAAAGCACCCAGCTTGTCCTCTTCCTTCTTGTTGGATGCCTCGATGGCCACAGGGTATTGCGGCACGGGCAGCGGCAAAGGATCGATGGCGATGTCGCCCGTATGCGACAGCGTATCGCCCGTGCGCGCGTCGGAAAGCTTGGGGATGACCACGATATCGCCCGCCATGGCGGATTTCACATCCATGGTCTCTTTGCCCTTCATGATGCACACGTGGCCAAGGCGCTCCTTCTTGCGCGTGCGCGCGTTCACCAATTCGACGCCCGGCGCGAACACGCCCGAGAACACCTTGACGAAGCTCAAGCGGCCCACATACGGGTCCGAAAGGGTCTTGAACACGAAGCCCGCCGCCTGCTGGTCGCCCTTCGTCACGCGGATCTCGCCGCCATCGGCGAGACGGAACGGACCGTGCGCCGTCGGATAGGGGAAGTAGGTGCAGATATCCTCCATGAGTCCCTGGATGCCTTGCTCGATAATGGTCGAGCCCACAAACACGGGGATGAACAGCTCCTGCGCGATGGCTTTGTCGAGCAAGGCCTCGAGTTCGCCCTGCGTCAGCTGCTCCTCGCCGTCCAGGTATTTCATCATGAGTCCTTCGTCGGCTTCGGCCACCAGATCGCACAGCTTCTCGCGCGCGGCCGCGGCGGCATCGGCATACTCAGCGGGAATTTCCTCCACGCGCTCGCCGCCGTCTTCGAAATAACGCGCCTTCATGCGCAGCACGTCGATGACCCCCTTGAAATCGGCATCCACGCCGATGGGGATAGACACCGCGCCCAAGCGGCTGCCGAAACGCGCATGCAGCGAGGCCATGATCACATCGAAGTTGGCGTTTTCGCGGTCGATATGATTGATGAACACGGCGCGTGACAGGCGCATGCCCTCGGCTTCGCGCCACAATTTATCGGTCATGACCTGCGGTCCCGCTACCGCATCGACGACGAACAGCGCCATTTCGGCGGCTTGCATGCTCGCCAGAGTGTCGCCGATGAAATCGGGATGGCCCGACGTATCCAGCAGGTTGATCTTGTAATCCTTATAGGGAATAGGCGCAAGCGAGGTGCTCATCGTGAACTTGCGCTTGATTTCTTCGGGGTCGTAATCCATGAAGGATTTGCCGTCGTGCGTCGTGCCCATGCGGGGCGTCTGCCCCGAAATATGCAGCATCGCTTCGGCGAGCGAGGTCTTGCCTGCGCCGTCCTGTCCGACCAGCACGATATTGCGAACATGCAACGTCTCGGGAGCCGTCATGGTAACCACCGTCCCTTTCTGGGGCCATCCCCTTCACGGCGCACCGCATGCGCCGAATGTCTGCGCATATCGCAGTGTAACGCAAAGGACACGTCGGCCTTGCCGCAATATATCCCCAGTTCAGAACCGTATTGACCACGCCCCCGGGCGTGTCGGCGCAGTCACGCGCGACCACGCGCCGACTGCACGGCAACGGCTCGATACGAGCCGGAAGCACCGACGATTCGCGCCAGGGGCGGCGCGCGGGACCATCCGCTTTTTGGCCGACGATGCGCGTCGCCCGCCGCCCGCACCGCCACGGCGCGGCTATACTGTGCGCATTGCCAGCACGCGCGGCAATGCCGCGTTTTCCACGATAGGAGCCGCCATGACTTATTCGACCCAGATGGAAGCCGCCAAAGCGGGCATCGTCACTCCCGAGATGAAAACGGTCGCGCACGACGAAGGAATCGACGTCGAAACCTTGCGCGCACGCGTCGCCGCAGGCACCGTCGCCATTCCCGCGAACCGTCACCACGCATCGCTGCACGCATGCGGCGTCGGCGAGGGCCTGCGCACGAAAATCAACGTCAATCTGGGAATTTCGGGCGACATGCGCGATTACGACTGTGAGATGCAAAAGGTCGACATGGCGCTGAAATTCGGCGCCGAAGCCATCATGGACCTGTCGAACTACGGCAAAACGCACGACTTCCGCCAGACGCTCATCGAGAAATCCCCCGCCATGATAGGCACCGTTCCCATGTACGACGCCGTGGGCTATCTGGAAAAAGACCTTGCACAGATCACCGCGCAGGATTTCCTCGAAGTGGTGCGCGCGCACGCCGAGGAGGGCGTCGACTTCGTTACCATCCACGCAGGCCTCAACCGCAAAGCGATCGACAGCTTCAAGCGCAGCGGGCGCGCGATGAACATCGTCAGCCGCGGCGGCAGCCTGATCTACGCCTGGATGGAAATGACCGGCAATGAAAACCCCTTCTTCGAGCACTACGACGAGCTGCTCGACATCCTGCGCGAACACGACGTCACCATCTCGCTGGGCGATGCGCTGCGCCCCGGATGCCTTGCCGACGCGACCGACGCAGGGCAGATCAGCGAACTGATCGAGCTGGGGCTTTTGACCACGCGCGCGTGGGAGCGCGACGTGCAGGTGATGATCGAAGGCCCGGGACATATGGCCATGAACGAAATAGCCGCCAATATGCAAATCGAGAAGCGCCTGTGCCACCATGCGCCGTTTTACGTGCTCGGCCCGCTGGTGACCGACATCGCGCCCGGATACGACCACATCACCTCCGCCATCGGCGGTGCGATCGCCGCCGCGAACGGAGCCGACTTCCTCTGCTACGTCACCCCCGCCGAACATCTGCGCCTTCCGAGCGTGGAGGACGTGAAAGAGGGCGTGATCGCCAGCCGCATCGCCGCGCATGCCGCCGATATCGCCAAGGGCATCCCGGGCGCGCGCGATTGGGACGACCGCATGGCCGCCGCCCGCCAGCGCCTCGATTGGCCGGCCATGTTCGACGAGGCCATCGATCGCGAGAAAGCTGAAGCCTACGTGGCGACGACCAAACCCGCCGACCCCAGCACCTGCACCATGTGCGGCGCCATGTGCTCGGTTCGCACCATGAATCGCGCTATGAACGGGGAAAACGTGAGCCTGCTCTAAGAATCCAGAAGCGTGCGGACCCGGCGATACGTCGGGTCCGCACGCTTATCGGGGGATTTCCGCACACAAAAAAGCGCCGTGCTTCACAATCGAAGCACGGCGCTTTCCGTTTCGCGTATGCGGCGAATATCAGAACCACTCCCGCTTTCCGAACACGTACACCTGCTCGAAATCGGGCTGTCCCTTCACCAGGTAGATGATGCCCTCGATAAGACCGATCAACCACACCACGCTGGTAGCCAGGCCGAGCGACAGCAAGCCGCCCAAAAGCGCCACGCCCAGCATGATGAATCCCGCGGTGTTGTACCCCAAATAGAACTTGTGGATGCCGAACGCCCCCAGGAAAATGCCCAAAAGGCCCGCCGCCACATGATCTTTCGTGCGCACCACGGGCTGCTGGTAGTAATGCTGGCCGTACGGCGCGTACGGAGATTGGGGCGCACCGTAGCCTCCCTGCTGATACGACTGCTGGCCCGTCGGCTGCGCATAATGGCCGGCAGCAGCCTGCGTGCCGAACGATCCGCTCGGCGCGGCCTGCTGACGCGCGAAATGGTTCGCGGCTCCATACGACGGCGGAGGCGTCGGGCCTGCCGCATGGGCGCGCGCCTGACCGGCATACGTCTGCTGCGCCGAAGCGGGCGACGGCGCCGAAACACCGGGCGCTGCAGAAGCAGGCGGCACATACGGCGCATACGAAGGCTCGCCCGATCCTTGCGGCGAAGCGTACGGAGCAGCCGATGCGGCGGCAGGCGACGTCAGCACCTGCGCATCGGTGGAATGCGCGGAATCGCCCGACGCAGCAGACGTACCCGGCGCGGCGACCGACGCGGCGGCGGCATAAGCCCCATCGTCGCTACCGTCATCGACCGACGCCGGCGCCGCCGCCTCGCTCGGCGCAGCCTGCTCGCCCGCAAACGCCGACGCGCGCGGCGAATGCGAAGGCGCAACAACGGCGTCCGCCCGTTCCCCTTCCGCGAACGCAGGCTCATCGCCGGCACGATGGCCGTCATCGCATTCGGGAACATCCTGAGACGCATCCCCATCGCACGCAGCGGCGCTCAGCCGAGCAAGGCGCTCCTGCATGAGAGCCATCTGACGCTTCAATTCCTCTATCTCATCAGCGGGCGTGGTCGCCGCGGTATCGTCCTCAGACATGGCACGCTCCTTCCGTATCCGCGATGCATGCTTCCGAAGTCGGTTTCATCCTACAACGAAAACGCGGCCGCCCGCCGCTTCGCTTCCATCCCGTAACGCAGCGCACGCCGCCGCCACTGCCCGCGCGGGCGAGAATCCGACGGGCTGCGAAACGACCGTCAGCGCGCGTCGCCCGTTCGCTCGGGCGCCTTGCGCAGCAGCACGAACCCCACGACGAACAGCAGCATCAACGAGAACACGCCCCAGTTCGAACGACCCGTCATCTGGGTGATGACGCTCACCAAAAACGTGCCCATCACCGCCGCATACTTACCGAAGATATCGAAGAACCCGAAATACTCGTTGGCGTGCTCCTTCGGCACCAGCTTGCTGAATTCGGAGCGCGAAAGCGCCTGGATACCGCCCTGGAACAGGCCCACCATGATGGCCAGGATCCAAAACTCGACCGCGCTTTTCAGGAAAAACGCGCCGAAGAACGTGATGCACATGTACGCGAGCACGCCCGCCATGAGCATCTTCTTCGTGCCCACCTTGGCACCCAAACGCCCGTAGACGATAGCCGAGGGAAACGCCACGAACTGCGTGACCAGCAGCGCCAGCACCAGCTGCGTGGCATCGATGCCCAGATCGGTTCCGTAGCTCGTGGACAGCTTGATGATGGTATGCACGCCGTCGATATAGAAGAAATACGCCAGCATGAAGTAGCGCAGCTCCCGATCGGCCCACATGCGCTTCACCGTTTTCGCCAAACCCCTGAACGCATCGCGCACCGCATGCTGCGAGCGCGCCTTGAAATGGGTCTGGTGCACGTTTTTGAACACCGGCACCGTGAAGGCGACCCACCAGGCGGCCGTGATGAAGAAGGCGATCTTCATGCCCAGCGCCACGTCGATGCCGACGGCGCCGCCGCCCAGCACCACGGCGAGGCACGCGATGAACGGCAGACAGCTGCCGATGTAGCCCCACGCATAGCCCTGGCTCGACACCTCGTCGTAGCGTTCGTCGGACGTGGCGTCCACCAGCAGCGCGTCATAGAACACCATGGAGGAATTCAGCATGATGGAGGCCACGATATAGATGACCAGAAACGGGAACGCATCGGTGGCGAATCCCAGGGCGCAGCATGCAAGCGCACCCGTTCCCACGGTTCCCACCAGGAATTTCTTCTTCATATGGCGCAAGTCGGCCAGGCTTCCCAGCACCGGCATCAAAAGCGCGATGACGAGCGCGGCGACCGTTTCCGCATATCCCCAGGCGACGACCGCGCTGCCCGTGGCGATCGAGCTGAAATACACCGGGATGAGCGCCGTCGACAGCAGGACGAACGCCGAGTTGCCCACGTCGTACATGATCCAGCTCTTCTCCTGCTTGGTCAGCTTGCCTATCGCCATGCGGCCTTCTTTCTCTTGGGGGATGCGTGAGGGCGCGCGGCGATGCGGCCGTGCGCGCCGAGCGAGGGTTCCGGCACGAAAGCGCCCCATCGCATGGGCCGCGTCAACATATGCGTAACTTTGCCGCGTATCGGAACCAAACGCCCGGGCAATTGTATATCATGTGCCCGTATCCAAGCCGCCCCGCGACCGCCACGTGCCGAATCGACGCAAAACGGGACGACGCAACCTCAGACTTCGAGGAGGCAGCCATGCCGGCCATCATGACCCATGACTTCTTCGGCAAAGACGTTTTCGCCGACATATCCCCGCTCATCGGAGAAACCGCCGACGAGCGCGACGCGTTCCTGCTGGGCAACCAAGGCCCCGACCCCTTGTTCTACCTGGTGCTTTCCCCTCGCATGAAGCCGTATTTCCTGCTCGGCGGCACCATGCACCACCTCAACCCCTCCAAGCTGCTCGCCGCGCTGAAAGAAAGCCTCGACGTGCTCGAAGCCGACGAGCTGCCCGTCGGACGCGCCTATGCGGCGGGTTTCCTGTGCCATTACACGCTGGACAGCTCCATGCATCCGTTCGTCTACCAGCAGCAATACGCCTTCTGCGACGCAGGCGTCAAGGGCCTCTCGCGCGAAGACGGCAACGACGTGCATGCCGAGATAGAACGCGAGCTCGACGAGCTGGTGCTTTTCGAGAAGCGCGGCTGCACCATATCGTCCTATAAGCCCTACGAAGAAGTGCTGCGCGCATCCGACGAAACCCTGGCCGTCATCGGCAAGATGTACGCGTTTTTCTGCATGAAAGCGCTGCACGTATTCGCACCGGCCGACCTGTTCCCCGCAGCCGTCAAGGATTTCCGCCGCGCGCAGAAGCTCTTCTATTCGCCGAGCCATACCATGCATGCCTTCGCCAACACGATCGAGACGCGCCTTCTGCACCGCAACCACTCGTTCTACAAATCCATGGCGCACCGCGACAACCCCGCGCGCATCAGCGATTTCGACAACCGCGCGCACCACGCCTGGGAAAACCCCTTCACGGGCGAGCAAAGCACCGACGGCTTCTGGGACATCTTCGAGGGCGCCCGGACGCGCGCGAAAGACAACATCGCCGCGTTTTTCAGCGAAGGCTTCGGTCTCGAAGCAGCGCGCGCCGTCACAGGCGGCCTCGATTTCAGCGGCGAACCCGTCGAGCACGACGAAGCCGACGGGAAGTGCGCTGCAGGGTGCGCGGCCCGCATCGGACGCTGCACCGGCTGCGCCGAATAACGCCAAGAACAGAGCGATCCATCGGCCGCACGCCGCACGTATCCGCGTGCGGCGTGCGGCTATACTGTCCCCATTCCGTTTAAACGCCCCTCTCACGATCGGAGCCATGCCGCCATGCTCGAAAGCGTTCTCGCCATACCATTCTGGATCGAATTCGCCGGCACCATCACCGGCGCGTTGGCAGGCGCCATCGCGGGCGTGCGCGCACAGTACGACATATTCGGCACCACCGTGCTGGCCTGCGTCACGGGCCTCGGCGGCGGCATCACGCGCGACATCCTGCTGCAAGATTACGGCATCTACGCCTTCCAGCACCCCGTGCTCCTGCTCTCGTGCGCCATCGCGGGCGGCCTGGTGTTCTACTTCCACAAGCTCGCCGACGCGTTCGATTGGGTCATGGATTTCCTCGACAACCTCTCGGTCGGCCTGTGGGCCGTGGTGTCGGTGGGCAAGGGCCTTTCCGCAGGCCTGCCCATCGTGCCGTCCATCATCTTGGGCACCGTCACCGCCGTAGGCGGCGGCATCATCCGCGACATGCTGATGGCGCAGCGGCCCGTGGCGTTTCAAGCGGGAACGCTCTACGGCACCGCCTCGCTTTTCGGATCGACCGCCTTCGCGCTGATGAAGCAAAACGACGTGCTGGGCGATTACGCGGCCATCACCTGCGTCATGCTGGTCATGGCCATACGCTACGCCTCCGAATTCTTCAACTGGCAGACCAAACCCGCCCAGGATTACAGCGACAAGGTGATCGTGCCGGTGAAGAAGGTGGCCCACGTGGCGGCCAAGCCGGTGAAAAAAGCGGTCAGAAACGCCGTGGACAAGCGTATCGTGACCAACCCCGAACCGCAGATGCCCCATCATGAGAAAGCGGCACATCGCGCCCGCCTGCGTGCGGAAGCCCAGGCGCGCATGGCGCAGAGCATCAATGCGGGAACGAAATCGCCTCAGGACGGCGCGCAGCCGTCGGCATACGCGCCGCATCGCGAACCGGCAAGCGAGAGCAGGGCGAAAACCCCGCCGAAAAACAGCTAGAACGCACGGAGGCGGGGCCGTTTCGGCCCCGCCTCCGTATCTTGCGACGCATGCAGAAGCGCCCCGTCAGGCGAAACGGCCCCGCCAGGCGCGCCTGTGGCCGCGCGCGGCGGGGCTGCGCACCGCATGCGTGCCTTACGCCTCGGGCGCCACGAACGTATCGCGATCGGGAGCGAAGCTGCGCATGGCCTCGATGGTGCGTGCGAACAGGTCGTCGAGCTCCCAGCCGAGCATCTCGGCGCCCGAACGAATGACATCGCGGCTCACGCCCGCCGCGAAACGCTTGTCCTTGAACTTCTTCTTGAGCGACTTCACCTCGAAATCCATCACGCTTTTCGAGGGGCGCATCGCCACGGCCGCGCCGATCAAGCCCGTCAGCTCTTCGGTGGCGAACAGGATCTTCTCCATCTGCAGCTCGGGACGGGGCAGGTCGGGATTGAAATCCGACGTGTGGCTTTGAATGGCGCGCACAAGCTCGGGCGTGCCGCCCGCCTGCTCGATCAAAGGCGCGGCGAACAACGTGTGCTTTTCGGGCTCGTCGTCATGCTCTTCCCAATCAAGATCGTGCAGCAAACCGACGATGCCCCAGAACTCCTCGTTTTCGGGGTCGAATTCGCGCGCGAAATACCGCATGGTCTGCTCGACCGTTTCGCCGTGTTCGATATGGAACGGATCCTTGTTGTGTTCCGACAAAAGCGCGAATGCGCGTTCGCGCGTCATGCCCGCATCGAGTTTCGCCATGACGTTCCTTTCTTCGGCTTTCACCGCCTGCGCGCGAAAGCAAGGCGCCGGAAGGCCGTATATGCGAAAGGCGCCCGGCGTGCCGCGCGCCGCCCCGCGAGGAGGCGCCGCAAAACGGCAGGACCGGACGCCTTTCTTCCCTCACCCGGCGATGAAGGAGGCTTTACGGTTGCTGATTGTAACGTGGCCCGGCAGGCGCGTCAAACCCCGAAACCGCGCAGGCAACCGCCGTATCGCGAGGGCGGCATGCGGCGTTGCGGCCGCCCTCGCGACGAACGTCAGCGACGCATGCGGCCTCTGCCCGAGCAGAGCAACAGCGCCACCAGACCTGCGGCAAGCGACATAGCCGCCAGAGCCGCGAGCACCGGCACCACGAGGGCGAACGCATCGTTGGTCTGCGTGATGGCGCCCTCGACAGGCTTGGCATCGGGAGCGGCAGACTGCTGTTCGGGCGCAACCGGCTGCTCGGGAGCGGCCTCGGGAGCCTGGGGCTCCTCAGGCGCCTGCGGCTGCTCGGGCGTCTCAGGCTCGACCGGAGGGTTCGGGTCGACCGGAGGCGCAGGCGGCTCGGGAAGCGTGAAGCGGTTCTCGAACTCGAGGGAGCCCGTCACCACGGCGTCCACCGTGTACGACGGCTTCGCCGCCGCATCGACGCTTTGGGCCGAAGCGGGCTTCGCCACCGTCACCGTGACCACGGCCTCATGCATGTCGTACGTCACGCGCGGATCGCGGCCTTCGACCTGGGTCACGCGGTACTCGTACACGCCTGGCGCATCGAACGACAGATCCCCGAATGCGAACGACCCGTCGGCGCCGTTGACCGCCTCGGCGGGAACGGGCGCCTGCACGCCGTCAGGGGCGGCCGCGGGAAGCATCGTGAAGCGGAACTCGCCGCCCTGCAGCGCGGGGGCGCCCTCGCCCGTCAGGATCACGGCGCCGGCGACGCCCTTGAGCACGCCCGGATCGGGAGCGGGCTCGGCATACGTGTTCACGAACTCGAGCGAGCCGTCCACCTTGACGACCTTGCAGGTCAAAGGCTCATCCTGCTGAGCGGGATCATCCGTCACCTCGACGGTCACCGTGGCCGCATGGTCGTCGTACGTGTAGCCCTCCATGCCCTCGTTCACCTCGGACACCGTGTAGACATACGTGCCGGGCTTCGTGAACACGATGGAGCCGAATGCGTAATCGCCGTCGTAGGCATTGCGCTCGACCGTACGCGTCGGCAGCGGCGCGCCGTTTTGGGCGGCGATCTTGAAGCCGAAGTCGCCCGCATCCAGCTCGGCGCCGTTCAGGACCTTCACGCCGGCGATCGAACCCGCTTCAAGCACGCCGGGCCTGAAATCGGGCGCCTTGACGAAGGTGTTCACGAAGTCGAGGGAGTCAGGGCCCTCGACCGCAAGGCCGTACATGCCGCCCGGCGTCGTGGGCTCCGTCACCGTAACGGTCACCTTGTGGCGCGTGCCGTCGTAAATGAACTGCGGATCGGCCTCGGCGTCCTCCGCGATTTCATACACATACGTGCCAGGCGCGTTGAAGACGATGTCGTCGAAGTAGAAGCGTCCCGTAGCGTCATTGAGCACGCTGTGCTGCTGAGGCATCGGCGCCGTCACGCCGGCAGGGGCCGATACGGACGAAATCGTGAACTGGAACTGGTTGCTCTGAAGCTCCGGCGCGCCTTCGCCCGTCAGGGTCTTGGTGCCATCGAGGTAGGTCTTGCCGTCGAGCGTGACCGCCTGGGGCTTCGGCTTGTCATAGGTGTTGGTGAAGGTGCGGGCGGATTCTTCCGCCGTCGCCGTCACCTCAAGCGCTTCGCCAGGCTTGGCGGGAGGCATCGCGGTCACCGTCACCCTCAGCGCGTGCGTATCGTACGTCCAATGCTCGGCCTTCTTATCGACCTCGCTGATCTCGTACAAATACGTACCCGGCTTCGTAAACTCGATGTTGCCGAACTTGAAAGTACCGTCGGCCTCGTTCGTCGTCGTAGCGCCCTCTTTCGGCATGGGGGCGTCAGCAACCAGGGCGGTCAGTTTGAATTCGAACTGCCCCTTGGCAAGAACAGGAGCGCCTTCGCCCTTCACGACTTTCTTTCCGTGCAGGTATTTCGAGCCATCAAGGGTGCCGGGCTTATCGGCGTCCTTGCGCTCATAGACGGCGGTTCCGATGACCTGCCCATTCGCGGTCGCCTTGCCTTTGTCGAGCGACGACTTCTCTTTGTTCAGATGGTACGTATGGCCCGCCTCATCGAACCTATCAGGGAGACGCACGAATTCATAATCGGTGTTTTTGGCCAAAAGAATCTCTCGCGCAACAGTGCCTTCTTTCCCTCCGTACGGGTTGTACAGATCGAAGTTCACCTTCGTCTCGACAACGGTACCCTTGCTCGCGGGCGGCTGCCAATCAGCCTGCAGGACAAGGCTTCTTTTATCAGTGTCGGACGCACCAAGCGTGACTTTGGACAAGTCGACCGAATCGCCTGGCTGAATCTTCGATTTCAACGCCTGCGCGCCTTCGGAGGGCTTGCCATCATACAGACTATAGCCATCGAACGCCCACGTACCCTCATCATCGACCTTCGTAGGACGCTGAGGATCGACCGTCAAAGACGAGAGAGCCTCGACGTTATAGGGTCGATCGTCAATAGGGTTGTCGGCATACATTCCCTCGTTGGGATCGTAAGAAACGTCATAGTCGACAAGCGTTCCATCCATGTAGAAATAGGAGTAGCCCATCTTGACCTTCGATGACGGTGCTTTGATTTCATATACGTTCGCTTTACGCTTTTCGCTTCCAACCGATTCTGTTTTCTTAAGCGGCACAACAACGACCTCGCCGTTATCGTTCACCTGTTTGACATCGACGCCTTGCAACGTGTAACCGCCATCTGCGAAAACACGAATATCAGACGCGTCAGACCTCCCTTCCGTCGTGACCATGTTCTTGATCTGAAGCGTTCCGCCAACCGACAAAGGCTCCCAATAACGCCGGTCGGTTCCCTCTTCTTTACGATAGATCTGAGCATCAACGCCATATTCTTGCAGGTCGATCACGCGGTAGTTCGCCGTGGTCGTATAAAGAGCCTTTACGTCGACAGGGCCGTTAACGTCACGAAGTTCGACTATATAGTGGTGGAATTCCCAACGCATGGTATTAAGATGATGCTTGCCATAGCTCCACGACCCCAAAGCAACAACGCGGGCACGCGTTCCCTTGGCCTTTCCGTCAAGTGTAATCCAATCGCTGACCTTTTCCTTAAGATGGTCGCCGCTATTGGGCCCGCCAACGGTCGTAAAATCAAATCCATTCAGAGGAAGAGCGACGCCATTCACGGTAATGCCCGACATCTGCGTCGCCCACCCTTGGTCGCCCGGCGTGCAACGAGTCGAAGCCATGTCTATGAGAACAGTCGGGCCATTGTCCTTGGTGCGGTCGTACGACCCGTCAAGCCCACCTGACACCGTGACCTTCTGAAAGAAGGTATCACCATCGTGATAGTTCTCCCCGCGACCATGCAAGAACTTACGATCACTAACGGAAAGTTTCTTGGTATTGCTCAGCTGTACATCGGGAACGCCAAGTATGTACTGGGAATACTCTACGAAGTCGTTTTCGCCCCCTTTATCCCAAACGGTAGGAAACGACCCATCGGCCAAAAGGTATCCTGCTATTTCAGCATTGCCATACATGCGATTCGTGCCAGGCTTCCCGTCACCGCCACCGGGAGTCTCATCGGGCATCACCATACTGGCCGTAACCCTAAAATCTCTTTTCATCCCTTTGGCCGTGACCGTTATCTTGTCGGATTTTCCGTCTTTCGGGGCTGTATATTTCCATACCTGCGAGGCGTCGTTCTGATCGTCGCCGCTGACTTTTTCCACCTTGCCGCCCTGGCTTTTCACCTCGATTTTCTGAGCGACCTGCTTATCCACGACGAACGTCCTCGTCGATCCCGCCGTCATCTTGAAGCTTCCGCTCGACGTTCCACCCTGGGCTACGAGTTCCTGATCGGTCAAACCTATGACGCTGAACACGTCTTCCTTCTTGACCTTGCCATCACCTACCTGTACGGAAATATCCAAAGGTTCGGAGGTATCCTGAAACGACAGAATGACCGTCTTGGGTGCATCGACCACCGACGTGATCAGCATGCTTTCGCTCGTATCCGCACCCTTGAGGGCGTAGTAGATTTTCTTATCACGCGAACCCACGAAGTCGACGGCGAAACGCTGCCCGTCGATATCCACGAACACTTCCTGCAATTGCAACTTATCCCGATGCGGGAAATCCTTCGGCAGCACATCGCTCGTGAGCTCGTCGACGGATCCGGAATCGAAATCGACCGTCTTACCCGAATCGATTCCATCGACCTCGACTTTCACGCCCTTGACCTTTTCCCACTGCACCTCCTGCCCCGCTCCGGCAGGTTCGGCCTTGGCGGGCGCGGCGAATGCTGCGGGCATCGCCGTTCCCATCAGTGAAAACACGAGCATCGCCATCAAGGCGATGCGGCCTATTGCGCTGTTCGCCGCCCTTCTTCGTCTTATTTCCGTCATAACGCCCCGCTTTCTCATACTAAAAAGGTAGGTTAAGCGCGGATACTCTACGATTGCTCCAGGTATGGGGCAATGAAAACAGGACGTTTTGAAATGCCACGCGCGGTTCGGCGCGATAATTACACCGCACGCCCACCCTGCCCCGAAAACCAACGAAGCCCTCGAAACCATACGGTCTCGAGGGCTTCGTCCCTTCAGTGCACGATGCGTGCGGCGTGCGCTATCACAGCGCGAACCCGGCCAGCGTCATCACGCCGCCGACCGCAATACCCACCGCCAGCAAACCCGCCATGATGATTAGGTTGTCGCGCATGGGGCGATTGGTGCGCAGCAGCACCAGCAGGCCGACTCCGGCGCTCACCAGCAGGCCGCCCATCATGGCGCCCGCGCCCAGCGTTCCTTCCAAATACAGCTCGGTCAACGCCACCGAGGCCGCGCAATTCGGAATGAGGCCCACCGCCGCCGCCGCGAGCACCGACAACGCGGGGTTGCCCTGCAAAAACGCTGCCAGCGCTTCTTCGCCCACCGAATCCATGAGCGCTTCCAGCGCCAGCGTCACCACAAAGATGAACAGCGTCACCTGAACCGTATGCTTCAACGCGCTTTTCACGATGGACACGCCCGCATGGTCATGCTCGTGTTCCTCGTCATTACGGAAATCGTACGCCAACGCCGGGTTTTCCTCGCACGCCTCGCACTCGCCGTTGCAGTGGCAGTTATCGCGCTCGCACAGCTCGTGGATGCGCAGCGCTTCCTTGTCGCGGCGCATGAAACGCAGCGCGGCATCGATCGCAAAGCCGACTATCATGCCCACAAGCACTTTGATGAGCAGCACTTTGCCGATCAGCGCGATAGGCGCCTGCTCGGCTATCAGGATGGGCAGCATCTCATCGCTCGTGGAAAGAAACACCGCGAACAGCGTTCCCAGCGTAACGACGCGCGCGGCATACAGCGTGGAGGCCGCGGCCGAGAAACCGCACTGCGGCACAGCGCCCAGCAAAGCGCCGATGGCGGGGCCCGCCTTGCCCGCCTTGCGCACCATGGCCTCGCTCACGCCGCCGGCGTGATGCTCGAGCGCCTCCATGGCCACATAGGTCACGAACAAAAACGGAATCAATTTCAACGTATCGAAAAACGCATGCTCGAAAGCGTGCATGATTACATCCATGCGGACTCCTCGTCTTCTCGCGGGCGAACAGAATTCCCCTGTCTTACCATAGGACGGCCGCACGCCGCATCGCCGGCGCGAAAAGAACGCGGATATCCCCTATGAATGCCCGGCGCCGCTATCCGCGCCAGCGGCGCGGATGGCCCGTGCGCGATTTGATGCGCTTGGCCTCCTCGACGCGCTTTTTCGCCGTTTGCACCTCATCGCGCAAACGCACGTAGCTGTCGAAGCGTTCCTGCGCGAGCCTGCCGTCTTCCACCGCGGCGCGCACCGCGCAGCCAGGCTCGGCCCCATGGCGGCAATCGGCGAAACGGCACGCCGACGCAAGCTCTTCGACGTCGGAGAAGGCGGCATCGATGCCGGCATCGGAATCCCACAGCGCAAGCCCGCGCACGCCCGGCATGTCGATCACGCAGCCGGCGCCGGGAATGCGCACCATCTCGCGCGACACCGTGGTGTGGCGACCCTTGCCATCGCCCTCGCGCACCGCGCCCGTGGCCTGCACCTCATCGCCCACCAGCATATTCACCAGGCTCGATTTGCCCACGCCGCTCTTGCCCAGCAAAATGGCCACTTCGCCCGGCGCTATGCAGGCGCGCACGGCTTCGATGCTCGCGGCATCCTGAGCCGACACCGACAGAACGCGCGCGTCGTTGGCGACGCGCTGCACCAATGCGCGCACGCGGCCCAATGCCTCGGCGCTTTCAGCTTCGTCGGCCTTGGTCAGCAGCACGAACACCTCCGCACGGCTCTCGTGGGCGAGCACCAATTCGCGCTCGAGGCGGCGCACGTTCAACTGCGCGCACGGCTCGGCCACGAACACCTTGTCGAAGTTTGCGGCAAGCACCTGCTGCTCCATGCGCTCGGTCGGGTCTTTGCGCACGAACGCATTGCGGCGCGGCAGAACCTCCTCGATGATGCCTTTGTCATGCCCTTCCGGCACGCTTATCTCAACGCGATCGCCGCATGCCGCGCGTACATCGGCCCCTTTGACCAGGGACGTCGCATGCTCGCAGCGATACTGGACGCCGTCTTCCGTTTCGACCAGCGGATAACCGCGATCGAGCTTCACCACGATTCCCTGCATATTATCGAGACCTCTCACGCACACACCAGAATGCCGCCATGGCGAATCCGCCTGCCACCACCGCCACGATTCCCGGAAGGAAATCCTTCGCGTCGAATTCGTCGGGATGGACGAAGCCTTGCGCTTCCACGACCACTTTTTCAGCGTGGATATCGCTTTCGCCCTCATGCTCGCCGCAGGCAAGATTGTAGATTCCCTGCACGCGCAGGCGCGTGCCCGTCTTGCCGTAGGCGCCGTACGTGTCGATGGATGCCGCATCGTCGCGCGTCATGACCACCGCGACCGACGACCCCGAATCGCCGTCGAACAGGGTGACCCACACCAAGTCGTCGCTGCCGTCCATCTTGATGGCCTCGCCGACCGCCTCGCCGCGCACCTGCACGGTCTGACCGTCGTAATACGAATCGGCCGTGGCAAGATCGGCAATGGCGGCATCGTAAAGAAACGAAGAATCGGATACCTGCCCGTCGTTGATCCGGTTGCCCTCGGCATCGAGCGGCACGGGGCCCTCGTCCGCAGTCTGCTCCTGCGCCGGCGGAACGCTCGAAACGCCCGCGTCGTATGCGGGGCCCTCGTCGTAGCCGGCCGACCCCTGCCCGTCATCGCCCAAGACCACCACGGATCCCGATGACGACGAGCCGTCGCCTTCTTCGGCCCAGGCGCGAGAGCCCATGCCGATCGCGAGGCCCGCCATCAAGGCGAGCGCGCCGATGAGCGCAAGGCGCACGAGACGTTTTTTATCGAACACGGGCCACCCCCTTGCGCGGCCTGAACGACGCCACGATGGAAACCAGCAGCGCGATCAGCGTCACCACTTCCAAGCGGCCCGCCCACATGCCGATGATATAGAGCATCTTGAGCATATCGGGCATGCCGGGCTGGATGATGCCGCTCGACATGCCGATGTTCGACACCATGGACACGGCCTCGAACATGGAAGGCGCCGCATCGTAGCCGTACGCCACCGTGACGATGGTGATCAGCAGGAACATGGCGCAGTACAACATGAACACGGCCAGATTCGCCCGCACCAGATCGGTGTTGAGCGGGCGGCGGCCCACGTGGTAATACGTTACCACCTGACGCGCCGACGCGGGAGCGAGCAGATCCTTGATGTAGGCCACCAACTCTTTGGCGAGAATGCCCACGCGCAAGATCTTGATGCCGCCCGTAGTGGAGCCCGCCGAGCCGCCGATGGCCATGCAGAACACGATGACCAGAAGCGCGCCGCTCGAAATGACGGTCGTCAGCTGATTGGTGGTGATGGTCTGAAAGCCCGTCGACGAAAACGCCGAAATCACGGTGAAGGTGGCGCGGCGCAGCAGCGTGGGCAGATCGTCGTAGAGGTTCGACGTGCACAAAGCCGCAACGAACGCGGCGATGACCACCGAAAGCCAAATAGCCAGCGTGCGCACTTCGATATCCTTGAAGAAGTGGTCGAGACGGCCCTTCCACACCTCGCTGTGCATGGTGAAGTTGATCGAACCCAGCAGGATGACCACCATCACCACCAGCTCGACCGCGCCGCTGTGGTAATACAGGATGCCCGTGCTCATGGAGGTCATGCCGCCGGTGTTGAACGAAGCCATGGAAAGCCATAGCCCGTTGAACAGGGCGCGCACCGGCTCCATGCCTTTGAACAGGCACAGCAAGGCGAGCAGCGCCGCGCCTGCCAGGATGAACTGCGCGGAGAAGCGCACGATGAAGCGCGCCGTTTTCATGATGTTGGGAATGACGTGCTCGCTGCGGCCTTCCGACGAATACAGCGACGAATCGACGGCGCGACCGAAAAGGCCGAGCGACAGCGCGATGACCACCACGCCCTGGCCGCCGATGCATTGCATAGTGAAGCGCCACATGTTGTCGGCCGTGGCCATGTGATCGATATCCTGGGCCAACGATGCGCCGGTGGTGGTCCACGAACTCATGCATTCGAACACGGCATCCAAATACGACCCGAAATGACCCGACAGCACCATGGGAACGGCGCCGAGCAGCGCCAGCACCAGCCATGCGAAACCCGTCACGGCCAATGCGTGCTTGGGCGAAAGCTTGCCGGGATTGACCAGGCACATGCGCAGAAGCGACCCTATCGCCAAAGCGATGCCCGCGCCCAGAAGATAGCGCGAAGCCGCATTCCATTCGCCCATCAGACACGCCACCGCGAACGGCACGCACTGCGCGACGGCCAAGAACAGCACGAGAACGCCCAGGTAATGGGCTATGACGCGAAAATCATACAGCGAGAATTTCTGCCACATAGCGCCCTAGCCTACCAAGACCTTCGTCACGATGACGACGATTCCCAGCCATATGAGGAACAAGACGATCGCAGCCAGCATGGCAAGCACCGCGACGAGCGGCGTCTTCAGCGTCTGCCCCCACTCATCGCCCTTTTTCTTCATATGCGTCTGCTTGGCCTTTCTCGAGAAGAACCCTCGTCGGTCCGCACATTATACGTCAATGTCAAGCGACACCGGGCAATGGTCGCTCCCGAAGACGTCCGGATGGATGCGGGCGGCGCGCACGGCGTCGCGCATGCTATCGCTGACCAGGAAATAATCGATACGCCATCCGGCATTGTTCTTGCGCGCGTTGAAGCGGTAGCTCCACCACGAATACGCACCCGTCTCGTCGGGGTGCAGCAGGCGGAACGTATCCGTGAACCCCGCATCGAGCAACGCCGAGAACTGCCCGCGCTCCTCGTCGGAAAAGCCCGCATTGCCCCTGTTCGATTTCGCGTTCTTCAGGTCTATCTCCTGATGGGCCACGTTGAAATCGCCGCACATGACCACCGGCTTCGGCTCGCCCGACTCGTCGGCGCCCGTCACCGGCAGCGACGCAAGAGACACGTGTCCCGTTCCGTCGGCATCGGCGCGCTGTACCGGAACCCCTGCGGGCACCGCGCCCGCTTCGAGCCCTTTGCAAAACGCGCGGAACGCATCGTCCCACGCCATACGATGATCGATGCGGGCAAGGCCGTTTTGCGCGTTGGGAGTGTACACGTTCACGAGCCAAAAGGCCGGAAACTCCAACGCCACGATGCGCCCTTCGTCATCGAGTTCGGGCGCGCCGAGCCCGTGCAGAACGCGCAGCGGACGCACGCGCGAGAAAACCGCCGTACCCGCATAGCCCTTACGGGCCGCATAGCTCCAGAACTGGCAATACCCCGGCAATTCGATGTCGATCTGCCCCTCTTGCAGCTTGGTTTCCTGCAAGGCGACGACATCGGTGTCGAGGGCATCAACCGACTCCTGAAAGCCCTTGCCCACCGCGGCCCGCAAGCCGTTGACGTTCCATGACACAAGACGCATGCGCGCCCCCTTTCGCTCGTTTGCCGGCATATGCCCCGCGCGGCCCGCCGCGACGCATCGGCACGACGGCCTGCGCGTCGCGCGCGTCAGAATGCGACGACGACGCCGCGCGCACGACGCGGCGGCGCGACGTTTACTTCGCCCGGGCATCCTTCTTGCGGCCCTTCAGGCCGGAAAGCCCGTGCAGAATCTTCTCATGCAGCACCAACGCGACCACCGCGATGGCCGCCGCCACGGCGAACAGCACGATGCTCTGCATGTAGTCGCCCTCCATCAGGCCGTTCGCGCCGAACGTGGAAATAAGCACGCCGGGAATGCGGCCCAGGTTGGAAAGCACCAGGAAATTGCGCATGCGCATATTGGTCAAGGGCACCAAATAAGTGAACACGTCTTTGGGAAGCCCCGGAATGAGAAACAGCACGAACACCATGACGTCGAGCTTCTCGCTCGATTCGAACTTCTCGAGCTTTCCCATCCATTTCTCGGGAATCATGGCCCGCACGAACGGAGCGCCCAGCTTATGCACCACCATGAAGATGAAGGCGCTCGACACGACGCAGCCCACGAGCACCACGAGCGCGCCGATCCACGGACCGTACATCATGCCCGCGGCTATCTGCACCACCTCGCCTGGAATGAAGGCGACCACGATCTGCAGGAATTGGAAGCCCAGCAACATGAACGCGCCGCCGATACCCGCGCTGCGCACGTCTTCGACCACGCGCTCCAATCCGCCCGGCTCCGTCAGCTCGGCTATCCACGGAGCCACGCCGATGCACGCCACCGCCATCAGCACGAAAAACGCCGCCAAGCCGCCTAGCTTGAAAAGGTCCGCCTTGGTCAGGCGCGCGAATGCCGGCTTGTCGGAAACGGGCGCCTCGAAGCGTTCCTCGAACGTATCGATGCGCTCCTCGCGGCGCTGCTCGAACTCGTCGCGCTTCTCCTCGAACCGCTCCACGCCCGAGCGGATTCTGCCCGCAGCCTTACGTCTATCGTTCATCATGCAGACCTCGCAAGCATTCGTAACCGACGCGCCTTAGCTTTCGTCATGGCGCGCTTTGTCGTACTCCTCTTTGAAAGCGGCGAACATGCCCGACACGCGTCCTGAGGATTTGCTCTCGGACGCAGGCGCGGCAGCCGACGTGCGGACGGTTTTCGCTTCGCCGTCGGTCGTCGGAGCAGGCGCCTCGCTATCGGCGCCGGCATCTGCGGCCGCTTCCGCATCGTCCTCGTCGGCGTAGCGGGCTTTGTCGTACTCCTCTTTAAACGATGAGAACATGCCCGACACGCGTCCGGATGAAGCGCCCGCGCCGCCGTCTTCCGCCTGGTCATGATCGTCGCAAGACGCCGCGCTCGTTTCGGGTTCGTCGAGCTCCCCCGCGGTCGAAGAACCGTGGCGCGCCTTGTCGTACTCTTCCTTGAACGACGAGAACATGCCCTTGCTGGCCGCCACCTGCTTGCCCACCGCGTACGCGCCCTCGTTGATGGCCTCGCCCGCGACGTGCGTGACCTCTTGCACCTTGGGCTTCGCCTTTTCCGCCGCGGCGTGCACGCGCTCTTTGGCCCGCGCGGTGAACTCGCCCGCCGATTCGGCCCAGCCGCCTTCGGGGGAAAGCTCCCACACGTCGTCGGACACCACGATGGCGCCCTTGAACTCGGCGGCTTCGCCCGCTTCGCGGGAATCGTCTTTCACCGCCAGCGTCGCCCCCATGCCCCGTTTGAATCCCACGATGTAATCGGCGGGAATCTCGAGCGATCCGAGCAGGTATTTCGCCGTGATGCCGTTCGAGGCCTCGACGCTTTCGACGACGCCGTCGCGCAGGGAGAAGGTCACGCGCCCCACATGGCCGACAGTCGTCGCATCGGCTGTCATCAGGGGCATGCCCTCCCAGAGCACGCACGAATCCCAATCGATGCCCAGGCGGCGGCATGCCGCAGGGCCGGTCATCTCGTCGGCGTTTTTCACCACGATGCGGCCGTCGACCAGATCGAAACCGTCCAAGGCGACGAAAAGGTCTTTGCGATGGAACATCCACAGCAGATCGGGACGCTTCACCATGAAGCCCACGCATCGCTTTTCCGACGGGTGGAACACGCATGCCTTGACCTTGCCGATGCGCTTCGTGCGCCGTTTTCCGCCGAACACGCGCATCTTGCCCATGTCGTTGCTGGTGACCATTTTCCTTCGAGCCATGAAAACCCCTTGTCGCAATAAGGGCCGGCAAGGCCGGCCCTTGAATTCCCCTGTGACGGCGAAGATTATTCCGCCTTTTCCTCGACGGGCGCATCCGCTGCGGCGGCGCCATCGCCTTGAACGGCCGCGGCCGCAGGCGCATCGTCTACGACGGGCGCGGCCTGCTGCGCGGCGGGAGCGGCCTGCTTGGCGCCTTCGCCTGCGAGCGCTGCGGCGGCGCTTGCCACCTTTTCCTGCGCGGCATCGACGACGTCGTTGACCTTCTGAGCCGCCACCGGCACCTTTTCGACCACGGCTGCATGCGCGGCCTCGGCGTTTTTCGCCACCTGGGCGGCGATGCGCTCGCGTGCGGCATCGATCTTGGCGCGCAGCTCGTCGTTTTTGTCGGAGAACGCGGGCTTGACGGTTTCGGCGGTCTTCTGAACGCGCTGCGCCGCTTCGTGCGCGTGCTGCGACACCGTGCCGCACGCCTGCTTGCCCATGGCCGTCACATCGGTGTATACCGTCTGGCCAGCAGAAACGGCCTGGTCGTAAGCGCGCTGGCCGGAAACCACCGCTTCGTTGTAAAGCTCCTGGCCGCGCTGTGCGGCCTGATCGCCCAGCGTTTGGGCCTGGCCGAACGCCGCGCCGGCCTTTTCCGCCACCAGCGCCCTGGTCTCGACGCCCTTGCGCGGCGCGCACAGAAGCGCGATGCCGGCGCCCACCAGACCGCCCATTACGAATGCACCGAATTTCTTAGCCATGACAGCCTCCTCTTCTGCGCCGCGGCCTTCGCCGCCGCCCGAATTGCTTCGCCCATTATAGAAGATAACGACACGTGCAGGACTTTCGTTGACGTTACGTTGCCCCGTTGCGCCGCGAGAACACGAATGCTTCATCATGTCCCAAACGACGCGGACAACGCGGCATTGAGCCATGCCTGCGCATCGCGCATCGCCGCCAACGCGATCAGGTCGTCCTCATAGGAAACCTCGACGCGCGCATGCAGAAAACGCCTGTTCACCCATCGTGTTTTCCCGATATACGAAAATGACTCGTCCACGGCGCGGCGCACCTGCTCCTCGATGACCATATGCTCGAACAGATGAGGAACGGACGTGCGGCACGCCACTGAGCCGAACGAGGTGCCGCGCTCGTTCACGCACGCGTGACGCAGCAGGCACGGAAAGCGTTCGAGGGCGCTCGCTATCAGATCGGGCGTCGTGTACGCGTAGCGCTCGTCCGCAAGCCGGACGTCGGCCGCGATGCGATCGCGGCGCACCGCGATATGCTCGATGCGAACCGGCACGATGCACGCATCACTCATGGCCCGCGCCCCCATCCGCCCCTTCGGCGGACGGATCTTGGGACCCCCCTTCGGGCGCCGGCGCGCCGTCGTCGGCAGGGCCGCGATGAGGGACGGCGTCCGTGGCATCCGACACCTTGACGAGCGAGAGAAGCGCGGCGTTTGCGCCTTCCCCTTCCTTGATCGCGATCGCGCGGCGGTCTTCGGAAAACCGATACGCGCCCGACCCTTTCAGATCGTCGAATGTGAACGAAAGCGTCTTTTTCCAGGTATCCAGCGTATACGCATATGCGAGCGAATCGGGCATACGGATGGATTCGCCGTCGATCACCAGCGTCATCGACCCGTCGGCCACCTGCCATTCCCCCTGGATATCCGCCGCGTCGTCGTAGCGAAGATAGGCATTCCAGAACAGCGCCCCGCTTACCGCGACGATGCACACGAACGCCGCGGCGCACACGGCCGCTGCGATCTTGCGCTTGCGAGCACGCACGATCGACTTCTCGCGTGCGGTCGCCTTGCGCGATGCGCGCGCAGCCGCGCCGTCCTTCGGCGAAGCCTCGGGGCGCAAGACGCGCTCTTCCACTCGCGGCGGGCGCGCAGCAGGGCGCTGTTCGCTTGCCGGTTCCGGCGCCTGCAGTTCCGCCGCGCCATCATCCGCCTGCGCGGCCGCCGCCTTGCGCGCCGCCATCACGGCGCGCTTGTACGCCGCCCTGCCATCACGGCCCGACGAATGCGGGTGCCGAACGTGCGCAAGCGCGCCCGCCGCCTTGGCGCGGACATCGCCGATCCGTTCTTTAACGGCATCCGCGCGAGAGACGGGTTCATCCTCAAGCGCGAAGAAGTCGGCCGGCGCCAAATCTCCTTCATCAGCACGCGCATCGACATCGGACGCCGCATCGAAAGCCGAAACCAACGCTATGTCGTTGCGCGGCGGCGCGGCGTCTTCACGTCGCTGCGCCCGCATACCCGCAAGACTTAAAGGAGCGCGCGCATCATCGGCGGATGCGCGGCTCGTCTCGGCATTGCCCCCGAGACCGAAACGCCTCGCCGAACGCTTGTCGTTTTTAACGGAAGGACGCCCCTCGGACACCGTCATGCGCACCTCTTCCCATGCATCCCGCAGCGCGCCTTATGCGCCGTACCAAGCAGAACCGAGCAATGAAGATATATCGTCCGAAGACAAAAGCCAGCCCTCTTCGCCCTCGTCGACGACGACCAGCATATCGGTCTCGCGCGGCTTCACCTTATCGAACGACGAAAGCAGCGCCTCTTTCAGCGCGGCTCGGTAGCTTTCATCGTCGGCGTAAGCGCCTTCCTCCATGCGCGCGGCGGCGAATGCATCGGCCTGATCGGAAAAGCTCTTCGACGAAACCGATACGTCGATCCATGCGCGATCGCCGTACACGTCGACGCGATCGACGGAAAACGATAGCCCTTCGCGCAGCTTATCCGTCAAATCGTCGGCCGTTATGCCGATGTCGGCGAAACCGTACGAAACGGCCGCGTCGATGCCCGCATCGTAACCGTCGAGGAACCGCTGCACATAGGCCGTCAAAACGCCGTCTTCGTCGGATGCCAACGCGGCAAGCTGCGCGGAAACCGCCTCCTCGACGACGACGGCGTCTTCCTCCTGCGCGCCGCCGACCGAGCGGGCCAAAGAACGCGACTCCTGAGCATCGACGGCGCGATCGGCATCGGCCGATCCCGCCCGCACGTACGCGCCGCCCGCCGCGGCGAGCGCGGCGCCGATGCCGACGACCGCCGCACAGGTCGCCGCGACCAACACCGCACGGCTCGTTCGCGAAACGCGACGGGCATCGCGCGGCCCGCCCTCGTTCGATGCTACCGCATCGGCGTGCTCCCGCGACGCCCGCGCGGCGCCTGCGCTCTCGACGCAATCCGACACGGCGGCTGAAAAACCGGCGCGCGATTCCTCCTCGACGCCGACCGCGCGAGCGACCTGCTCGCATGGCGGCGGCGGCTGAGGAAAGCGCATATCGCGCTCGTCATCTCGGGTCATGATGCACCTCCCACGCAATGATTCGCAGTCGCGCCGCGCGTCGTCGCAAACACGACGGGCGCCGAAGCGCCCGCCGAATGAATATAGCCGTACGCGTTCGCCGCGCTTCGTCCTACGCCTCGGGCGCGATGTACTCCAAGCCGCCCATGTAGGGAACGAGCACCGTCGGCACTTTCACGGTGCCGTCGGCCTGCTGGTAGTTCTCCAGAATCGCAGCCATGGTGCGGCCCGCAGGCAGGCCGGAACCGTTCAGCGTATGCACGTAGCGCGAACCCTTGAAGCTCGCCGGATCGCGATACTTGATATTCGCGCGACGCGCCTGGAAATCGCCGCAATTCGAGCAGCTGGAGATTTCCTTGTAATCGTTGTAGCTCGGCAGCCACACCTCGATATCGTAGGTCTGACGCGCCGAGAAGCCCAGATCGCCCGTGCACAGGCTGATCACGCGATAGGGGAGCTCGAGCTGCTGCAACAGATACTCGGCTTCGGCGGTCATGCTTTCGAGCTCTTCGTCGGAGGTCTCGGGCGTGGCGAATTTCACCATCTCGACCTTGTCGAACTGATGCTGGCGGATGATGCCGCGCGTATCGCGTCCCGCGGAGCCGGCCTCCTCGCGGAAGCACGGGGTGAACGCGGTGTAGCGCTTCGGTAGCTCGGACGCCTCGAGCACCTCGTCGGCATGCAGGTTGGTCAGCGTGACCTCGGCCGTGGGAATGAGGAACTGGTCGTCGCCTACATGATAGGCGTCGTCTTCGAACTTGGGCAGCTGGCCGGTGCCGAACATGGTCTGGCGCTTCACCACCACAGGGGGCCACCATTCCTTGAAACCGCGGCTGACATGGGTGTCGATGAAGTAGTTGATGAGGGCGCGTTCCAAACGGGCGCCAGCGCCGCCGAGCACCGTGAAGCGGCTGCCGGAAAGCTTGTTGCCGCGTTCGAAATCGAGAATATCCAGATCGGTGCCCAAATCCCAATGCGGCTTGGGGTCGATGCCTTCGGCAGCGAAATCACGCGGAACGCCCCAACGGCGACGCTCGGGGTTTTCGGTCTCGTCTTTGCCCACGGGCGTGGCTTCGCAGGGAATGTTCGGGCTGCCGACGAGGATGTCGTTCATCTCGGCATCGATCGCCTCACGCGCCGCGCTTGCCTGGGCGAGCTGCTCGTTGATAAGGCGCACCTGCTCTTTGGCGGCCTCGGCGGCCTCTTTGTCGCCCTGCGCCATCAACGCGCCGATCTCTTTGGACGCCTTGTTGCGCCTGGCCTGCAGGGACTCCTCTTCGGCGATGGCCGAACGGCGGCTTTCGTCCAGTTCTGAGAACTTCGCAGCATCCCACGGGAAGTTGCGATGCGCCATCGCCTCGGCGACGGCCTCCTGATTCTCGCGAACATAACGAATATCCAGCATGTCTTGCTCCTTTTGCCAGGCCGATCGGACGATTCCCGCGCGTTCGGGCGCGCGGACGCGCGACGCGGCGCCGATGCCGCGAAGCTCCGCCCGATGCAGGCGAAAACAGTTGCGTATGACGATTCAGTATACCCCAAATGGCCGTCAGGCCCGCATGCGCGCACGTCTTTTCCGCAGGCGACGCGCACGGGTCCCGAAAGGAGCCTGCAGGGGCGAAGTCGCGCACGCTATCGGGGCTGGAAGAACGGCGAAATGCCCGCCGCGCACAGCAACGTGGGTCCAGGGCCCCCACGCCGACGACGAACCGCCGCACCGCAATGGCGGACGACGTGAAATGCGCTTTTATCATGCCCCGTTTTCGGCGGCGCGCTTTTCGTCTAGAATCGTACCGATATCGCGCGCGGATCGGCCGCGCGACTCCGCGACGCCCGTCGCATTCGCCGCCCTCGCAAGAAAGAGACGCCATGGATTTCGGATCGCTTTACCATTTCCTTTTCGAAACGTTCGCCGGCATCGGCATCCTCATCGGAGCAGGCCTGGTCATATCGGTCATCGCCTGTCTCGTCATGGAATGGAAGACGCGCCGTACCTTCAAAGACCGCGGCCCCGTCGAAGACGATGACGACGATTTCACCTTCTTCGACGACGAAGACTAGGGCTATCGCATCCGGAGACTTTCTTCGCTCCGCCGAATAGCCGCGGCAACGAAACAAAAGGCCGCGCGCCCGCACGACGCCCCCGGGCCCCCTTTACGAGACCCGGGGCAACGCGCCGGACGCGCGGCCTTTCTTCCCCTCGTCCCGAATGACCGCACGGCACCCGGAACCTTGCATCTTCGCTACGCCAACAGCGCCGAAACCCTGCCGAGAAGCGGCTCGAAGCTTACGCCGCGGTCGCGGAAATCGGGCTGCTGCGCCGAAACGAGCATGGCATCATGGGTCAGATCGCCCGCGAAACGCACGGCTTCGGCCATCGTGCGGCCCGCCATGACGGCCGCAAGCAGCGCGCTGCAGTACAAATCGCCCGTACCATGCAGCATATACGGCACGAACTCGTTGCTCGCCTCGAACATATCGAAATCCTGTCCGGCAACGAAATTGCGAATCACGCCGTCGCCGCGCTGGATGCCCTTCAAAACCACGTTTTTAGCGCCCTTTGCCAACAAGGCGTCGACCAAGCGGTGCGCCTCGGCGTCGGAGATATCGACACCCGCCCACTCGTCGCCGATGGGCTCACCCAAAATGATGGCGGCTTCGGTCAAATTAGGCGTCAGGATGTCGGCATCGGCGGCCAGCTCGGCCATCGCCTCGCACAGCTCAGGCGTATACGTCGGGTACACCTTGCCGTGATCGGCCATGACGGGGTCGACGACGCGCAGCGCCTTCGGGTAGGTCTCATAAATGCCGCGAATGATGTCGACCTGCTCGGGCGCACCGAGGAAGCCCGAATACACCGCATCGATATCGACGCCGATGCCCTTCCATGCGTTCAGGTAATCGGAAAGAATCTCGGTCGTGTCGTGCATATACCATCCGGGAAACGCCGTATGGCTCGAAAACAGCCCCGTCGGCACCGGGCACACGTCGCACCCGGCCGAGGAAAGCACCGGTATCGCGACGCCGAGCGAACACTTTCCGTAACCGCACAGATCGTGCACGGCCGCCACGCGCGGGATGTACGCGCCTTCGCGCTGGTAGAGTTTGACTTCAGTAGCCTGCCCCATAAAGACTCCTATCTATCCGGCCGCATCGCGACCGCCTATGATGCGCGCCATCATACACCGCAACCCGCGATTCCCCGCATAATCGCGGCTTTTTTTCGCAGCTTGTAATAAAGCGTCCAGCAACACGACCGACATCGAGAAAAGCGGGTGACCGAGCCCCTCTTGCGACCTACGCGCCAAGGCGCTCCTTCGCGGCCGCATAGCCAAAACGATCGACCTGCATTCCCGACAGACGCATCGAGTTTTCCCGGCAGGCACATCGAACCGATTCCGACGTGTCGCCCCC
The DNA here is from genome assembly GCA_030527325.1 of Slackia sp. GTDB lineage: Bacteria > Actinomycetota > Coriobacteriia > Coriobacteriales > Eggerthellaceae > Slackia. The sequence goes on along the minus strand of JAUNBA010000014.1, from coordinate 3,026 downwards.
CCAGAGGCGTAAAACGCGAAGCGTTCGACCACGCTCCCATCGTGCGCGCGCCTCTTAAAAAAATTTCAAAATTCCCCTTGCCTAGATACAATGAATCATGTAATATTTCAAATCGTTTTCAGCAATGAAAGCAGGCTGCAAAGCCACGCGGGTGTGGCGGAATTGGCAGACGCGTACGGTTCAGGTCCGTATGGGGGCAACCCCATGAAGGTTCAAGTCCTTTCACCCGCACCATCGATTACAAACAGGCCGCTTATGCGGCCTGTTTTCATATATCGGCATCTCAACGGCACTGCGAGCGAAAAGCAGCTGCGCCTTTGCCCTATAACCCACATTTTTGGCTATACCCACCTTCCTGAACTACCCCCCTCCGACATGGACGCAGGCCGCTCGAGGCTGTTTTCCGCGTTATCCACACGCCTCTCCGGCACCTCTCCCGCACAAAGCCGCCCATGCACCCGGCAGCAGACACGTCATCGATTCTCCGACGCCTCTCCCGCGCAAACGGCGAGCACCGACACGTACGCATCTATCCCGCCGGGAGCGCGGCCCGCTTCGCGCGGCCGCCGTCAATGAAACGCATCTTTTCAGTACAATGCCCTGTATGCGAAAAAGAGGCCCGTCCGGCCCTGCACCCGAAGGAGAGCAAAGTATGAACAGCGTGAAGTTGGGCCTTATAGGCCTCGGCACCGTCGGAGGAGGCGTCGCCCGCCTGATCACCGAGCATCACGACCGCTATCTCGAGCATTACGGCATCGATCTGGTCATACAGCGCGCATGCAGCCGCAGCGAGGCGGAGGCGCAGCGTCTCGGCCTGCAAGAGGGCGTCTTCACGTCCGACTGGCGCGATGTAGTGTCCGACCCCGACATCGACATCGTCATCGAGCTTATCGGCGGCGAACACCCCGCAACTGAAATCTTCGAAGAGGCCTTCAAGCACGGCAAGCACGTGGTTTCCGCCAACAAGGCGCTGCTGGGACGCCACGTCGAACACCTCGCATCCCTTGCCGCCGAGCATGGCGTGCAAATCCGCTGCGAAGCGGCTGCGGCAGGCGGCATCCCCGTCGTCAGCGCGCTCGAGCACGACCTGGTGGGCAACGAAATCCTCACCATCGCCGGCATCATGAACGGCACGACCAACTACATCCTTTCGCGCATGCAGCACGAAGGCCTCGCTTTCGAGGACGTGCTCAAAGCGGCGCAGGCGGCAGGCTACGCAGAAGCCGACCCCACCGCTGACGTCGACGGCTTCGACGCCGCATCGAAGATCGCCATCCTCGCCTCCATCGGATTCCAGACCCGTATCACCACCGACGACGTATTCATGCAGGGCATCCGCAACGTGTCGGCCACCGATATAGAAATGGCACGGGATTTCGGATACGCCATCAAACTGCTCGCCATCGCACGGAAAACGAGCGAAGGCGTCGACGTGCGCGTGCATCCCACGATGATTCCTGCCGCACACCAGCTCGCAAGCGTCGACGGGGCGATGAACGCCGTATACGTCGTAGGCGACGCAGTGGGAGAAACCATGCTGTACGGCGCTGGCGCGGGATCCTTCCCCACGGCAAGCGCCGTCGTGGGCGACATCATGGCGCTGGCTGAGCCGATCTCGCAAGGCAAAGATCCCATACCCGAAAAAGAACCCTTCGGACGCAATCTCCCCATCAGATCGATCAACCAGCTGACGACGCGCTATTACATCAGGCTTTCCGTCGAAGATCGCCTGGGCACCCTCGCCGCCTGCACGAATGTTTTCGCTCAGCACGGCATCTCCATCGCCCATATCAACCAAAAAGAAACGCACGACGACGAAGCGTGCACGCTGATATACGTCACGCACGAAGCCCTCGAAAAGAACGTGATGCAGGCCAAGGCGGCCCTTGAAGCGCTCGACGGAATTCGCGAAGTCTCGTCCATCATTCGCGTCGAGAACATCGATTCATGGGCCGAGGGCGTCTTCGCCAACTAACGCCGACGCGCGGCCGTATTGACCGGACGGCGACGTGCTTCGATACGGTCCGGATGCGGTTTTCGCAGTCCACAGCCGCTTCGGTCGACACCGATCCGACCGAAGCGGCATCAAAAACGCGTCCTATTCGCTACCGACCGCATCGCCGCACGCCAGATAACTTAGCGAAAGCAGCCGAAGCACACGCGCTCGTCACCCCGCAATGCGAGACAACCTTGACCGGCTCCAAACGATTCCGAGCCAATCCGATCAAAAACACGATGAGTTCGAACCATTCGGCCAAACGCACCCCATTCGAAATCGATCCGCCGCCTATCCCTCGAGGAATTCATCACGATCGACCAGTTGCAACTCGAAACGATATTCCTGATCGGAACCAGGGTAACGCTTCTTGTCGACTTTTTCGCAAAACATCGAAAGCGGCCTCGCCCACAAACCACGCTCCCCGTAGAGCGCGCGATACACTACGAGCGCCTCTTCCGTTTCCGAATGACGCGCAACGCCGACGACCTCGTAATAATTCCCTTTGAAATGACGGTATATACCAGGTTGCAAGACTTGATCATCCATGGATTCCCTACCCATCCGCAAAAACGCGTGTATCGCTTTCAAGCATCTTCCACGAGAACGTCGCGCACGAAATTCTCGAGAAGAACGTGGCACGGGCCAAGGCGGCCCTTGAAGCGCTCGACGGAATTCGCGAAGCCCCGTCCATCATTCACGGCAACAATTAATCCATCTTCGACTATAAGACAAGCTTTCGATCGCACCGCCCACAAGCGCCTAAAAAAAGACTCCGCCGCCATCGCGCTTGGCATACGCCTCACACAGCAATGTATAGTAAGAAGAGGCGATTCAAAACCAGCTTCGCGTCCACAGTGCGCGACCGAAATGCTCTGTTCAGGATCGCTTTCACTGCGGCTTGGCATTCCTTAACCTCGCAGCGTGCCGCGACTCGCGGAAAGACGAAACGTATTGCTTCGTCCTCGCACCTCGGCAAGACGCGGAATCGTCGCATACAAAAAGGGAGGACCCCCGAAGGGGTCCTCCC
>JAUNBA010000025.1 GCA_030527325.1 Slackia sp. | reverse complement strand
ATTACCGTTACCCGTTCCCGTTCCCGGTCCCGGTCCCGCCAGCCGCCTCGTTTGCCACCGCCATAACATTGCCCTGATCGTCCGCCAGGTAGGCGATCGCGATGGCGGGGTGCGCGTGCACGAATGCTGCCGCGTCGTTCGTTCCCAGGGCGAGCAGGGTGGTGGAGTACCCTTCGGCGTCGATGGATCGTTCGGCGATGACGGTCGCGCCGGCAATGTCTGTTTCGACGGGGAATCCCGTCTTGGTGTCGAGGATATGATGATACGTCGTGCCACCACGCTTGAAGGCGCGCTCGTACGTTCCGCTCGTAACCGCCGATGCGTTGCAAAGGGGGACGGCTCCAAGGATCGTGCCGCTTTCGCGACTGGCGCGGGGGTCTTGCAGTCCTATCATCCAGGGGCTGCCGTTCGGTTTCGTTCCATGTGCCAAAACGTTTCCGCCTAGATTCACAATGAACGATTCGATCCCGTTGCGTAGGAGGACTTCGCCTAGTCTGTCGGCGATATACCCTTTGGCGGTTCCCCCCACATCGATCGAGGCGCAAGGGTCGTTCAGGCGTATTCGAGGAGCGTATGTGCCGGCTTCGTTGGCGGCGCTCAAGTCGATGGACTGCCAATCGACATGCTCGAGTGCTTTACGCAGTTCGTCGCGATCGGGTATGGTCCCTGCGTGGAAATCCCAAAGTCTCACTGCTGAGCCCATCGTGATATCGAATATGCCGCCGCTTTCGGCGCAGTATCCTATCGATGCTTCGATCAAATCGAACGTTTCACGTGAAACATCGACCCATGCGCCGTGCGCCTGATTGATGCGTGTGATGTCGGAGTGGGGAAGCGTGCGGCTGAAAAGTCGTTCGAAGCGGCGGCAGGCATCTCGGGCGCTTTCGAAGGCTTTTGCGCATATCCTCTGGTCGCCGAAAGCCTGTAGCGTTATTACGGTGTTGAAGGCGTAGAACAGGGCGACGCATTGTCCCGTGTCATCGGGTCCTTCGAATCGAAACTCGTGCTCGCGCGGTATGGCATCTGGCATGGCGGCTTCTTTCTTATTGTGTTCGTACGATTGTCGAAATCGACGTTCGCAATCGGTTTTTCCGTGGCGATGGTTTCAGGGTGCCAGTCGAGCGAACGGGCCGGCTGCGGAAGTGGCTTCGTTGCTCGGACTGATCATGCGGCGGATTGATTCATACGCGTGCAGGACGGGTTACACCATGCGCACGAGGCGCTTGTATGCGTCGAGGCCTGCCGAGAGAATCGTTTCGTCGAAGTCGAAGGTGTCGGCGTGCAGCGGGATCCCCGTTCCCGTTCCCAGCAGAAAAAAGACGCCTGGGATATGCTGCTGGTAGAAGGCGAAGTCTTCCCCGATGAGCAACGGATCGGGCAGGCATTGAAGCTCGGGAAGCGTTTCGGCGGCTCGCGCGAACAGTGCGCCGTCATTGACGACCGGTGGATAGCCGTCGGCGAAATGGACGTCGGCCGTGCACCCCGTCGCTTCTGCGCAATCCTGGGCTATGCGCGCAAGGTCCTTCTTGGCTTGTACGCTCATACGGTGCGAAAACGTACGCAGGCTGCCCTCTATGACGGTGTGGGAGGAAATCACGTTGCGCACATCGCCGCTGCGCATGACGCCGCATTTGAGGAGGCATGGCTCCTCTCTGCGCTTCTCTTCCATGTAATCGTAAGCTTTGAGAAGAAAACGGGCTCCCGCTTCCAGGGCGTCGGCGCCGTCTTGCGCTTTCGCTATATGGGCGGAGCGTCCGTTGAAGCGGAAGGTGCTTTCGCTTGCTGCGGCGAGCAGCCCTCCCGGACGGCTTGCTATAACGCCTTTCGGAAGATCAGGCCAAAGGTGGAATCCGAATATTTTGTCGACCCCGTATTGCTCGAATATGCCCGATTCGCAAATAAGTCGGGCCCCTCCCGTCGTTTCCTCGGCTGGCTGGAACACCAGCAAGACGTTGCGTGGCAGCTCGTCGAAGGACTCTGCAAGGTGGTGGGCGAGCCCGAGCACCATGGCCATGTGGCCGTCGTGTCCGCAAGCATGCATGCAGCCACGGTGTTGCGAGACGAATTCACTATTCGTCCGCTCGGTGACGGGTAGGGCATCCATGTCCGACCTGACGGCGGTCGTGTTCGGGCTGTTTTTATTGAAGAAGATGCAGATTGCGCTTTGGGATGGCTCGATGATCGAGCAGGATTCGTGCCCGTAGGCGGCGTTCGTATGATCGCGTATTGCTTCGAGCTCGTTGCGTATGTATGCGATGGTTCGAGGCAGCTTGAAATCAAGCTCCGGGATGCGGTGCAGATCCCGTCTCATGCGGGTCAGCGATATCTGCTCGCTTTTGTCGGTGGATTCGCTCATGGCTGCTCCTTTATCGGACTCGTGTCACAGTGTATGCGCATCCTCGCGCGCTTGCTTGATTTTTCTTGACTATCGCACACTAAAGCAGTACTTTTTATATCACGATAGAGGCGCGGGCAAAATGAACCTTGGCAGAGCCGGCGGGCATTCGATGCCAAGGGGAGGTGCGTTCGCCGAACTCATGTGTCAGGCGTGGTGCATGGGTGGGTCTGCGGGAAATACTCGTAGGACTGTCCGCGGCATTGCCGCGGGTGCGCTATCTTGCTGACACGCATACGGTTTCGTATTGCCAGTAAGGCAGCGCCTTGCTGGCTTTTTTATGCCGTGGGCGCCTCCTATCGAGCGTGGTCGATCCTCGATGGTTTCGTTTGCCACGCTGCCGATCATTGTCGCACCGGGCGAGAGGAAGGGCGCGTCATGGAGAAGAGACCGTTTGCTACGAAAGACCAGCTCGAGACTTTGGCTGAGCGTTTCCCGACACCGTTTCATTTATACGATGAAGCGGGCATTCGCCGTAACATGGAGGCTTTGCACGATGCGTTTTCGTGGAATGCCGGATACAAGGAATACTTTGCGGTGAAGGCCACGCCCAATCCGTTTCTGATAGAGATTCTCAAGGAGTACGGTTGCGGTTGCGATTGCGCATCGTACGCGGAGCTTATGCTGGCTGACGCCTGCGGGGTTACGGGCCACGATATCATGTTCTCCTCCAACGAGACGCCCGCCGCCGATTATGCGCTTGCCGAAGAGCTCGGCGCGATTATCAACCTCGATGACATCACGCATATCGATTTCCTCGAGCGTACTATTGGACATATTCCTGAGACTGTCAGCTGTCGTTACAATCCTGGCGGTCTTTTTGAAATCAGCAACGGCATCATGGATAACCCCGGGGATGCTAAATACGGCATGACGACGGACCAGCTGTATGAGGCATTCCGTGTGCTCAAGGCGAAAGGTGCGAAGCATTTCGGCATTCATGCGTTTTTGTGCAGCAATACGGTTACCAACGAATACTACCCAGAGCTTGCAAAGGTTCTGTTTCGGCTTGCTGTCGACTTGCAACGCGAAACGGGCGCTTCTATCGAGTTCATCAATCTTTCGGGCGGAATCGGGATTCCTTATCACCCCGATCAGACCCCGAACGATATCAGGGTTATCGGCGAGGGCGTGCGTCACGTTTACGAGGAGATCCTGGTGCCTGCTGGCATGGGGAATGTGGCCCTTTATACCGAGCTCGGCCGTTTCGCGATGGGTCCGTACGGCTGCTTGGTGACGCGCGCCATCCACAAGAAGCATATTTACAAGGAGTATATCGGCGTCGACGCCTGCGCCGTCAATCTCATGCGTCCTGCCATGTATGGCGCCTATCACCACATCACTGTTGCGGGAAAAGAGGACGAGCCCTGCGATCATGTGTACGACGTCGTGGGCGGGCTGTGTGAAAACAGCGACAAATTCGCAATCGACCGTGCGTTGCCTGAGGTGCACGTGGGCGACATCCTCGTGATTCACGATACAGGCGCCCACGGACATTCCATGGGCTACAACTACAACGGCAAGCTGCGTAGTGCTGAAGTGCTGCTGCGCGAGGACGGAAGCGCCAAGCTTATTCGCCGCGCCGAAACGCCTGCGGATTATTTCGCAACGCTTGATTGTTTCGATGATTACTCCCATTTGGCCAGGAGAGGGTGAGTTGACACGCTTTCTCGCTCGATTGCTTGCTTGATCACTCGCTTGCCCGCCTGCTCGATCGCTTGCCTGCCTGTCCGCCTGCTCGCTCGCAAGCGATGTTTCACGTGAAACAAGCAACGACGTGACCGTGTTGCCGATGGCCCCGCTGCGTACTATCGAGCCGCTCGCTCATCTTTTCGGCGTGCTGGCGATACGGAATATACGCTGCGCTATCGGCGTTGACGGCGAAGCGTATTCGACGGTATTGAGCGCTGCCGGTCTTTCGGCCGGAGGCGTTTGGATGCGAAAGGAATGAGCATGACCGATATGAAGGAACTTAAGGGGTCGATCGTGGCGCTTGTCACGCCGTTCGCCTCCGATGGCAGCGTGGATTTCGAGGCGCTCGCCCGCCTTATTGATTTTCATCTCGAGAACGAGACGGATGCGCTGCTTATCCTGGGAACGACGGGGGAGTCGTCCACGATGTCTCACGAAGAGGATGATGCCGTGTGCGAATTCACGGTGAAGCGTGTTGCGGGACGCATCCCCGTTATCGCGGGCAGCGGATCGAATTCGACACAGACCATGGTTGAAAAAAGCCTGAGTTATCAGCGTCTTGGCGCGGACGGCCTCCTTCTTATTACTCCGTATTACAACAAGAGCAACGAGGAGGGCATCTATCGTCACTTCCAGGCCGTGCTCGATGAGGTCGATATTCCGTGTATTCTGTACAACGTCCCTGGGCGTACGGGATGCTCTATTTCCGAGCGTAACGTCGCCCGCCTTGCGAAGCATCCTCGCGCGCTCGGAATCAAGGAGGCTTCGGGCGATATGTCGTATGCCGCGCGGATCGCACGCTACGTGAACGATGACTTCAGATTGTTCTCGGGCAATGATGACGTGGTCGTTCCCATGATGGCGCTCGGTGCCAGCGGGGTTATTTCGGTGTGGGCCAATGTCATGCCGCGCGAGGTCCATGGCATGGTTTGGGATTTTCTCGAGGGTCGTATATCCGATGCTTTGGCCCAGCAGCTTCGGTGCATGAATCTGATCGATGCGCTGTTCTGCGAGGTCAATCCTATTCCCGTAAAGGCCGCGCTCGAGATGATGGGATTCGGCAAGGCGGAGTATCGTCCTCCGCTGTGCGAGTTGAGCGATGGAGGACGTCGACATGTAGAGGCGGCGCTGAAGGAGGTCGGTCTCATTGGCTGAGATGGTTGCGGAAAGAGTGGATGAGCGCGTGGGGAAGCCGCTGCGCGTGTTCGTTATCGGAGATGGGCGCATGGGCTCTATCGTCCGTGCGCTGGTTGAGCAAGATCCCGATTTGATCCTTGCAGGAATCGTTGGAATGGCGGGAAAGGACAGCTTGCGCTCCGACGCTCCCGCGGCCGATGTGGCAATCGATTTTTCCCATAAGGATATGCTGAACGCGGTTGAGGCGTATGTCGTCAGGACGAATGCTGCCCTGGTGAGCGGCGTGACCGGGTACGACGAAGCGGAGCTTTCCCGTTTGCGCGCTCTCGGCGCACGCGTTCCCGTTATCCATAGCGCCAATTACTCTTTAGGCGTTGCGGTGTTGCGCCGGCTTGCCGCCCAGGCGTCGGCTGCCCTTGTCGATTTCGATATCGAAATAACGGAGACCCACCACAATCAGAAGGCGGATGCGCCGAGCGGAACCGCGAAATTGCTGCTCGAAGCGGTCGATCCGAGCGGGGAGCATACGCCGGTATATGGTCGCTCGGGCATGTGCGGGCGTCGGGATTCTCGGGAGATAGGAGTGCATGCCCTGCGTGGCGGCACGGTTGCCGGTACGCATACGGTGCATTTCTTCGGCCCCGACGAGGAAATCGAACTGACTCATCGAGCTTCAAGTCGCCGCATATTCGCCTCGGGGGCCGTGGCCGCTGCCAAAAAACTTGTCTGTCGCAAGCCTGGTTTCTACGATTTCGACAAGCTGATGTTCGGCTAGCAACGCATCCGATCGCCCGCTCCGAGGGGCGGTCGATTCGTTTTGCCGTTTCTGTTTTTCGCTTATTAAGGAGTGCCCTATGAATGCAGAGCAAATCATCGATTTCATCGCCAAGGCCGAAAAAAAGACGCCGGTGAAACTGTACGTTCGCGAGAAGCCTGGCCAGAAGATCGATTATGCCGCTTACGCTTCGAAAGGCGACGTTAAGGTTTTCGGCGGACGAAAGGGGAAGGTCGTATTCGGCGATTGGGCCGATTTGAAGCCCGTGCTCGACGATAACAGCGACCGTATCGACTACTACGAAATAGAAAACGATTGCCGCAATTCCGCTGTTCCGTTGCTTGACAAAAAGGCCGTGAATGCCCGCATCGAGCCCGGAGCCATTATTCGCGACCAGGTCGAGATAGGTGATAACGCGGTCATCATGATGGGCGCGGTGATCAATATCGGCGCCGTGGTGGGCGAAGGCACCATGATCGATATGGGGTGCGTCTTGGGCGGCCGCGCCATCGTCGGCAAGAATTGTCATATCGGAGCAGGGACGGTTCTGGCAGGCGTAGTCGAGCCTGCGAGCGCTACGCCCGTGGTCGTCGAGGACGGCGTCATGATGGGCGCCAATGCCGTTGTCCTCGAAGGTGTTCGTGTAGGCGAGGGCGCGGTTGTGGCTGCAGGCGCCGTTGTCGTCAGCGATGTTCCTGCCGGTGCTGTCGTTGCGGGTGTTCCCGCGAAAGTGATCAAGATGAAGGACGAGAAGACTGAGGGCAAGACCGCGCTTGTCGATGCATTGCGTACTTTGTAGCTGCCGATCGTTGTTCTGCCTTGAGGCGTGTCGTGCGCGTTGGCGGTTACGTCTCGCATGCAGTGTTCGTCGGGATCCGATCGATTCGATCGCATGATGCCCTGGGTCGTATTTCGTGAGCGTTCGCGATATGGTATCCTTCAGACCGTTCAGGAGGAATGGCCGAGTGGTTGAAGGCACTTGTCTTGAAAACAAGCAGGGCGTAAGCTCTCGTGGGTTCAAATCCTACTTCCTCCGCCAGCAGTGACAAGCCCGCTTTCGAGCGGGCTTTTCTTGTCTTTCGCAATCCGTTCTTCGGCTGCTTTCTACATGCTGCATGATGCGGTGAGCCCGTTTCTTGACCATAGCCCCTTCCAAGGATGGGCTGGATCTTTGGCGCGGCTGTCATTCTCCTTTTCGGTCTTCTTTCGGTTTCGAGCTGGGAAATTTCTCGGCATTGTTTGGATTTCCCGCGCGCGAACAAATATATGCATGAAAAAAGCGAGGGAGTTTTTGTCTAATTGTGTAGG
>JAUNBA010000024.1 GCA_030527325.1 Slackia sp. | reverse complement strand
ATAAGAGCCGCTTGAGAACTTTATTTATCCGTCCCACTTTTGGGGTCTAGTTCAAAACGACGGCGGCCCTTTTCAATATCATTGCGAAATTCCATTGACTAGGCGTTCTTTCGCCACTACAATACTTATCTGCGCATTAGCGCATATCATGAACGTGGGCCGTTAGCTCAGCTGGTAGAGCAGGGGACTTTTAATCCCAAGGCCGCGGGTTCGACTCCCTCACGGCCCACCATGCATGATTTTCGGAAGGCCGGGCACTGCCCGCCTTTTTTGTACTACCACGTTGGGCCATGGTGTAATGGCAGCACAAGGGTTTTTGGTGCCTTTAGTCTAGGTTCGAGTCCTGGTGGCCCAGCCATTCGCTCTTCTTTCGCCCGGGTTATTCTTCGAAATGCCACTGGACGAAAAAAGAGAGAACCGTTATAATTCTCACTCGCGTTTAGAAACGCATATGCCGATGTGGCTCAGTTGGTAGAGCAACGCACTCGTAATGCGTAGGTCAGCGGTTCGAGTCCGCTCATCGGCTCCATGAATGCAGAACCACCGCCTTTGGGCGGTGGTTTTCTTATATGCCGGTCGTTCTGCACGCTCCGAATCCGTATTTTTCTTTCCGCCTGGTTTCGTTTGTCGTCCCTTGCGGCGGGCGTGTCTTTCTCTTCGCTATGATGCAAAGAACATCCACGAAGCGAAAGGGGAGAATCCATGGCTGACCGCGAAGAGCATGCGGCGCAGGCTGCGCGACACAATGCCCTGATGAAAGGCGCATTCGCCACAGAGACGAAGGTATCTGCCGAACGGGCCCGCATATATGAAGAGGGGCAGGCGCGCGATATCGCCGTGGGCGACCCTCGTTTCGAAGCCACCGAAACGCTGGTCACCACGGCTTTCATTCCCGAGGCCCTGCATCGTTACGCGAAGGGTGACGCCGTCGTGGTCGATCCCGCGTCTTTCACGCGTCCAGGCGGCGCCTACGAAGACGGCGCATTCGGCCCCGAGCAGGTTATTTGTTCCGAAAGCAATCTGTATCAGATCCTGTGCGGTCTGAAAGAGACGTATTACGATAAGAACCGTGATTACCGCCGCGGGCAGCTGTGCACCGATCGCGCCGTGTACGTGCCGCGTGTGGTGTTTCCGCGCGACGGCGCGCTGCGTTACGCCGGTGTGACGGTCATGGCCGAGCCGTTGCGCGCCCGCGCGTTGGAAAACCACCGTTCGGAGCGCGAATGCGATGCGGCTTTGGCGGGCCGCATCGATGCGCTGATGCGCATCGCCGTTCATAACGAGTGCGAAACCCTGGTATGCGGCGCGTTCGCGTGCGGGCGTCTCGGCTACGACCCTCGTCACGTCGCGTCGCTTTTCAGGGCCTGGATCGACGAGCATCCCGGCGCCATCGGACGCGTGGTGTTCGCGGTGCCGCGCGCGTGCTTCGACGCGTTCGACGAGCTTTTCGGCGCGCCGCAGCAGGAGCAGCCCGCTGCGCCCGTCGTCATTGCCGAAGAGGAAGACGTCTTCGATGCGTCGGCGATCGAACTGCCCGAAGGCGTGACGCTGCGCGCCTGACGCATGAGCGTGCGCCCTCGCGCCGTTTCCGCCTTTTTCGCGAGGGCATGAAAAAGACCCGCTCATCGAGCGGGTCTTCGTGTGTTCTGCGTTGTTCGCGCGGGCTTACGCGAAGAAGAGCTTGGAAAGCGTCATGGGGTCGACGTACTCGCCGTCCTTGTAGACGCGCATGTTGCCGGAGGCGATTTCGTCGATCAGGATGACGTCGCCGTTGGCGTCGTAGCCGAACTCGAACTTGATGTCGTAGAGCACGAGGCCCTTTTCCTTCAGGTCGTCGGCGACGATCTGGGTGATCTTCTGGGTCATGTCCTTGAGCTGGTCGTACTGCTCGGAGGTCATGACACCCAGAACAACGAGGCCGTCCTTGGTGACCAAAGGATCGCCGAGCTCGTCGTTTTTGAAGGTGGTCTCGACGTATGCGGGCAGGTCGGCGCCCTCTTCGACGTACTGCTTGTAGCGGCGGTAGAACGAGCCGACGGCCTTGTGGCGGCAGATGACCTCGAGGCCTTCGCCGAACACCTTGGCGGGCAGGACCTCCATGGTGGTGTTGTCGAGGTCGGCGCTCACGTAGTGGGTCTTGATGCCCGCGGCGTTGATCTTCTCGAAGAAGTAGATGGACATGCGCAGGTTGACGTCGCCCACGCCCTCGATGGTCAGGCCGACGGAATTCTCGCCCGGATCGAAGACGCCGTCTTTGCCCGTGCAGTCGTCCTTGAATTTCAGCAGGTAGTTGCCGTTTTCGAGGGCGAAGACGTCTTTGGTTTTGCCGGAATACACGAGTTCGTTAGCCATTGAGGGTCCTTTCTGTAGGGATGCGTGGCTGTATGAGGGTAGTGTAACGCCGCCGTGCTTTGCATGTCATCGCATATCAGGTCTCCAGACGCGCTTAACGCCCATTTAACATACGAACTGCACGCAATTCCCCGAATTCTTTTTCGCCGTCGCATTCCGGGCGCGCGCGGCCTTCGCACGTGTGCGGCATCCCTGCGGCCTTGGGTGGAAGGCGCTTGGCGCGGGCGACGGCCGCGATGTGCGCCGCAGGGTCGGGGCGTGCTGCGTTTGGGGCGGAAATCTCCCTCGCAGGCCGAGTTTTACAAAACGGCTAAAAAGTCCATTCTCGCTTTAGCGCGCTGGCGCATCGCGTATGATATGGGAGTTTTGTGATGCGGGCGCCCTTTCGGGGCGTCCTTCGTTTGGAATGAATGGTGTGATATGGAAGCAATGGATTTCAATCAGATCTTCGCCATAGCGGTTTTCGTCGTGGCGATCGTCACCATCATGTCCGAGAAGATCCACCGCACGCTCGTCGCCATCGCGGGCACGGTGATTCTTCTGCTCGCCCACGTGCTGTCGTTCGATACCGCCATTTCGCATATCGACTTCAACACGCTCGGCGTGCTGTTCGGCATGATGTTGTTCGTGGCCGTGGTCAGGGAATCGGGCCTGTTCGAATTCCTCGCCGTGAAAACGGCCAAAATCGCCAAGGGCGACCCATGGCGCATCATGGTGATGTTCGTCCTGCTGACCGCCGTACTTTCCGCCGTGCTCGACAACGTGACCACGGTGCTGCTCATCGGTCCTATGACCATGACCATCTGCAAGCTGCTTAAGATCAACCCGATCCCGTTCTTCCTGGTCGAGATCATGGCTTCCAACATCGGCGGCACCGCGACGCTGATCGGCGATCCGCCGAATATCATGATCGGCTCGGCTGCAGGCTTCACCTTCTTCGACTTCATCATGTACGACACGCCCGTCGTGCTGGTCATTCTCGCCGTGGTCATCGGCGTGTTCTACGTGATGTACGGCCGTAAGATGCATGTTTCCGACGAGGACCGCGAGCGCGTGATGAGCCTTGTCGAGCGCGATCAGATTCACGACGTCCGCCTGATGAAGCAGTCCATCGTGGTGTTGGCGCTCGTCGTCGTGGGCTTCATGATGCACGGTGCTCTGGGCGTCGAGTCCAGCGTCATCGCCATCAGCGCCGCCGCCGTGCTGCTGCTTATCTCCGGCCGCGATATCACCAAGGCGCTCGTCCATGTCGAATGGACCACGCTGGCGTTTTTCGCGGGTCTGTTCATCATCGTGGGCGGTCTGGCCGAAACGGGCACGATCGATGCTATCGCCCAGGGCCTGATCGATGTCACGGGCGGCAATGTGTTCCTCACCATGATCGTGCTGCTGGTCGCCTCCGCCGTGGTGTCCTCGTTCCTGGACAACATCCCGTTCGTCGCCACGATGATTCCCATTCTGCTCGCTATGGAGTCTTCGGGCATGGACGTCACGCCGCTGTGGTGGGCGGTTTCGCTGGGCGCATGCCTGGGCGGCAACGGAACGTTGATCGGCGCGTCGGCCAACGTGGTGCTGTCCGACATTTCGGCCAAAAACGGCTACACCATCAGCTTCGTGCAGTATCTCAAGGTCGGTTTCCCGATCATGCTGCTCACCGTGGCTATCGCGGGCGTGTACCTGGTCTTGCGTTTCCCTCCTATGTAGCGTGACGCATGGTGCGCATGCGGGGTTTCGGCCGATCGCCGCCCCGCCTGCGCGCTAAATCGCGGCTCGGCCGCATGACGAAGGCCCCTCGGCAATCGCGACTGCTCCTAGCTTTCTTGCGGAAAGCGGGGCGGTACGGCGTCCGAGGGGCCTTCGTGCGTTCGTGCCTACGAGGGGGGCGTCAGCGCTTCGCGGGCGTATCGCCCGTCATCATGCCGCGCACTTCTTCGGCGCTTATGCCGAGGGCTGCTGCAAGTTCGCTTCCCGCTTGGCGCGCCGCCTGGTCGAAAAGGCGCGTGTACAGAGAAGACGGCAGGTGCTTGCGGCGTTCTTGGTCGGCGATGCGCAGGCCCATGGTTTTCGCCACGCGCACGGCGGTGAGGCAATCGCAGCGGCGAAGCATGCCTTTGAAATGGGCTTCCACGGTGCGTGCGTTCGTATCGGCGAAGTCGTCGGGCGCGATCTCATCGTAATGCTCGACGATATGCAGTGCTTCTTCCCGGTTTATGACGGGTCTGATCAGTTCTTCGCGGTCTGTGGGAACGTAGACGGTACCGAGTCTCGCGTTTATCGGCGTAAGAACGTAATATGCGCGATCGGGCCCGCCTGCCGCCGTGCGCGCATCGTTGTCCGCCACGGCGCATACGCCGTAGCTTGCATAGACCACCAGATCGTCTTGCTGGAACATGGAATCGCCCCTTGAAACAAAAATGCAGTCTGAACAGGTTTTATATAGGACATGTCCAGTATATCGCGCAGCGTGCCTTTGTGCGGGGCGTCTTGTCGTAAACGCTGCGTTGCCTGCAATAACGGCCCTGGAAGGCACCGCCGCGCGAGCGATGCGTTCCAGGGCCGCCGTTTCGTCGTTTCTAGAATTGTGCAAGGCTGAGTTTCGGTGTGAAGCCTCCTTTCTCGAGCGCTTCGACGATGCGGTGCTTGTGGTCGGTGCCGAACGCCTCGATGGTCACGCGCAGTTCCACGGCGGCGTTGCGATTGGTGCTGACGAATTGGTTGTGGTCGAGGCGGATGACGTTGCCGTCGTTTTCGGCGATGATGCTCGCGACGCGTACCAGCTCGCCGGGGCGGTCGGGCAGCAGCACCGATACGGTGAACACGCGGTCGCGCTTGATAAGGCCGTGCTGAATGACCGACGACATGGTGATCACGTCCATGTTGCCGCCCGAAAGGATCGACACCACCTTCTTGTTTTCGGCGGGCAGGTGCTTGAGTGCCGCCACAGTCAAAAGCCCCGAGTTCTCGACGACCATCTTGTGGTTTTCGACCATGTCGAGGAAGGCGACGACCAGCTCTTCGTCGTCTACGGTGATGATGCCGTCCAGATTTTCCTGGATGTACGGGAAGATCTGATCGCCTGGCTGTTGCACGGCGGTGCCGTCGGCGATGGTGCTCACATGGGGCAGTTTCACCACGTGCCCCGCTTCGAGGGAGGCCTTCATGCATGCGGCCCCGGCAGGTTCGACGCCGATCACCTTGATATGCGGGTTCATCAGCTTGGCGAGCGTCGAGACTCCCGTCGCCAGCCCGCCGCCGCCGACGGGGACCAGGATATAGTCGACAAGCGGCAGCTCCTGCACGATTTCCATGGCGATGGTGCCCTGTCCTGCGGCCACGTCCAAATCGTTGAACGGATGGATGAAGGTGTAGCCGTTTTCCTCTGCCAGTTCGAGCGCTTTTTCGTAGGCCTCGTCGTAGACGTCGCCGTGCAGCACCACTTCGGCGCCGTAATGCTTGGTGCGATCGACTTTGATGAGCGGGGTGGTGGTCGGCATCACCACGACGGCCTTGACGCCGCAGCGCGAAGCGGCGAACGCGACGCCTTGGGCATGGTTGCCCGCCGATGCGGTGATCAGGCCGCGCTGGCGCTCCTCTTCGTTCAGCGTGCTGATCTTGTAGTAGGCGCCGCGTACCTTATAAGCGCCCGTGCGCTGCATGTTTTCGGGCTTGAAGAATACTTTGTTGCCCGTCATCGCGCTGAAATGGGGGCTTTCGATAAGCTCCGTTTTCAGGGTGACTTCCTTGACTTTTTCGGATGCTTCTTCGAATGTTTCCAATGTCAGCATGGCGGACCCTTTCAATGCTTTACCGATTTAGCGTAGTAAAGTATTATAGGCTTTTGCAGGGCGAAATGACAGGCGTTTTGCACTGATGCGCCCCATTTTTGGTGTATGCGGGGAAGTCACAGACTCGTTTCTCCGCGCTTTTTTCGCGCATGCGCCGCGTCGTCGGCAATGCAGCGTGACGTCCGCGTGCCGTTATGCGGCGGCCCCGCTTGGCCGGATGCCTTTCGTCGTGCCTGCTTCGACGGCAGGCCTGCGTCGTATGCGCCCGTCTTCGTCGAGACGTCCGTTCGTCGTGCGGAGGGCCGCCTTTTGCCTGCTTTACGTTGCTCGAACGAGAAAGGAATCGCCATGAAAACCATCGCCACCGCCTCCGCCCCAGCCGCCATCGGCCCGTATGTCCAGGGCAATATCGTCGGAGGATTCCTGTTCGCGTCGGGCCAGATTCCCCTTGATCCTGCCACCGGCGAACTTGTGGGGTCGTCCATCGAAGAACAGACCGAGCAGGTCATGAAAAACGTCGCCGCTATCTTGCAGGCGGCCGGTACTGACTTCGACCATGTCGTGAAAACCACGTGCTTCCTCGACGACATGGATGATTTCGCCGCCTTCAACGCGGTGTACGCGCGTTCTTTCGGTGCGCATCTGCCCGCGCGATCCGCCGTTGCGGTCGAAAAGCTGCCCAAGGGCGCTCTTGTCGAGGTGGAAGTCATCGCTTCGCTCGAGGATTAGTTTCGCGTTTTCTCGACGGCGCCCTTTGCCTGAGGGCGACGTGTTTTGCTGCGCGCGTTGCTCGTCGCTTGCTCTCGCGCGCGACTAATATATGCAATCGATGCTTTCGATCCGTTCCGTTGCGTGCATGCCCCGAGGGCGGTCTGCGGTTGCGCGTTTTTATCGCCCGATTGTGCGCCCGGCCTCTTTCGTGGGGGGATTCCGGCGGCGTCTGCGTCCGTGTCAAAAAGAACTCGAGCGCATCGTCCGTGCGGGCGATGGCGCGCAGTGCGCCGCATGCGATGAGCCTGCGGGCGTGGGGCATTCGATTCGATCCCGCTTGAAGGTCGCGGGTTCGCTTGCGTGTGCGGCGCGTGACGGCGGGGCCGATCGGGTCCCTTGCTTGAGGCGCCCTTTCTTGTCAAGGCCGCCGTTATGGCTGGGGCGGTGCCCTGTTATGGAGGAAATGTGTTTCGGTATATTCGGTCTTGCTGAAAGCGGAAAAGTCCCGCATAATACCGAACTTGTCGCAAGGAGCGCGGCGGTGCTGCAAAGGATCGCACGAGGTTCTCAGAAAATTTCTCAGAAAACCTCTTGACACTCTGACACGATGAGGATAATATAAATCCTCGCCGCTTCGAGCGGCACCCAAAGCCGAAAGGCAGCGGGGGACCTTGAAAACCG
>JAUNBA010000013.1:7186-39012 GCA_030527325.1 Slackia sp. | reverse complement strand
ATGGCTAAAATCGTTAACTCCTGGAACGACTGGGATCCGCTGAAGCGCGTCATCGTCGGCCGCTGCGACAACTCCGTCATTCCTCCCGAGGAGCCCGCAACCTCTGAGAAAGTCCCCGTGGACTCCGAGATGCGCGGCATGTGGGGCCTGCGTCCCCTCGCCACCGTCGAGCGCGGCAATGAGTGCCTCGAGAACCTCGTGAAGGCAGTCGAAGAGCGCGGCGTCGTCGTCGATCGTCCGACTCCGCTGCAGTGGAACCAGGCCATCGGCACCCCGGACTTCCGCAACGACTCCATGATGACCTGCATGCCTCCTCGTGACATCCTGCTCACCATCGGCAATGAGATCATGGCTTCCGCTAACTCCTTCCGTTGCCGCTACTTCGAGTATCTGGCCTACTGGCCGCTCATGAAGCAGTACTTCGACGAGGATCCCGAGTTCCTCTGGACCCAGGCGCCCCGTCCCCGTCTGACCGATGCTTCCTACAAGCACAACTACTATGACGAGAAGATCACCCTCGAAGAGCGTCTCGTCCGTACCGCCAACAAGGACTTCGTCACCACCGAAGTCGAGCCCATGTGGGATGCCGCCGACGTCATGCGTATGGGCAAGGACCTGTTCATCCAGCATGGTCTGACCACCAACCGCACCGCTATGGAATGGTTCCAGCGCTACTATCCCGAACTGCGCGTCCATGCCATGAACTTCCCTGGCGACCCCTACCCGATCCACATCGACGCCACCTTCGTGCCGCTGCGTCCGGGCCTGATCATCAACAACCCGAACCGCCATCCCGCCGAGGGCCAGCTGGCCATCTTCGAGGCCAACGACTGGCGGGTAGTCGACGCGGCTCAGCCGGCTCACACCGAGCCTCCCGCGCTCTGCTACAGCTCCGTCTGGCTGTCCATGAACTGCCTGGTTCTCGATCCCTCCACGGTCATCGTCGAGGCTTCCGAGGTCAACCAGCAGGAGCAGATGGACAAGCTCGGCATGAACGTCATCCCTGTCGACCTGCGCGACGCCTATCCCTTCGGCGGCGGCCTGCACTGCTCCACCGCGGACGTCTACCGCGAGGGTGGTTGCGAGGACTACTTCCCGAACCGCGTCAAGGACGACACCCTCATCCATCCCGAGATGTGGAACGACTAAGTTCGAGTTCTCAAAAACATATGCTAGCTGCTTAGCTAGCGCAGCTTAACAGCGGGGTTCGGTTTGCCCACCGGCGGGCCGAACCCCCTTTGTATCTAGCCTCCTTTCAGCTTTTAGAACACGGTGCCGTTTTGCCCGATAGTGCAGATGGCGCGCATACACATGGGGAACATATGCTGCCCTGTTCGGCAAGGCGAAACACGTTAGGCACGCTCTCGCGAGGGGAGGCGATTGACGGCTTGTTGGTTTTAAGGAGGACCAATGGCTGAATCGAAGAATGTTTCCACGCAGGGCGGTGGAAACGGATACGAAATGAAAATCGGCGTCGGCACGATCGCGATGCTGCTTTCCGCTACCGGCATGGGTTTGGTGCCGCTGTTCAGCCGCTGGGCTACGCGCAACGATATGTTCGATGCGTCTCAGGGCCTCGCGGGCAGCGACTCGATCGGCGCATTGATGGCGTGCGGCCGTATGGCCATGGGTGTGCTGTTCTTCGTCATCTTGCTTTTCGCCACGCATAAGGTCGGGGCGTTCAAGAATCTTAAGCTCAGCCCCGCTATCGCGCTCGGCGGCCTGATGATCGGCATGTCGCTTGCGTGCTACGTCACCGCAACCCTGATGACCACGGTGGCCAACTCGGTGCTTTTCATCTACACCGGTCCCGTTATCTGCATTCTGCTTGCACGCATCTTCCGCAAAGAGCCCATTTCCGGTCTGCAGTGGGTATGCTTGCTCGCTGTGTTCGTCGGCATGCTGTTCGGCAACAACATCATGGGCTTTGGCGAGAACGGCTTCTTCGTCGACTTCAACCTTGAGATGTCTACCGAGGAATTCCCGATGAAGGGCGTGGGTGACGCGTTCGGTCTGCTGTCTGGCGTGTTCTACGGCGCTTCGATGTTCTTCAACGGCTACCGCAAGGATGCCGATACCACGGCCCGCGGCGTGTGGAACTTCATCTTCGCCACCCTGGGCGCAGTGGTCGTCGTTCTGCTCATGAACGCCTACGGCGCAGCTGCTGGCGCTGAGAACTGGATCACCTCGGTCGAGTTCAGCACCTCCAACTGGATCGGCGCCGTGCTCTTCTGGATCATCTGCGGTCCTATCGCCTTGGGTCTGCTGCTGGTCGCCGGCCGCAACCTGCCGGCTGCCGATTACGGAACCATCGCATACTGGGAGGTTCCCGTTGCGATCTTTATCGGCCTGTTCGTCTTCGGCGAGGCTTTGACGATCAACACCATCATCGGTGCCATCCTGATCGTCGGCGGCGGCGCCGTGCCTTCCATCAAGGGCATGATCGCCAGCAAGAAGCAGAAGAAAGAAGAGGCGGTTCGCGAAAATCTCTCCGCCCACCTCGATGAGGAGGCGGCGAAAGAAGGCCTGAAGTAGCTCTTCAGCCTTGCCCCGGGAAGGCGGCCGAATATGTTTCGGCCGCCTTCTCACTGAGTGTTTTCCTTAGTGCGAAGCCCTGGCTTCGCCGACTTGAAAGTTCCATCGATATCAAGAGGGTTTGTAACGTGTCCCGTTATTGTCGGAAGCGGATAGCGCGTTTGATTCGACCGATGGCAAGATGGGATACATTTCAAGGAGAGGAAGGTACCCCATGAAGATCACGAAGAACCTGGTGCATGTCGCCGGCGACGTCGCTTTGGAGGCGGCGTGCACGGAGGACGCTTTGAAGGCGTCGTTCGAAAAGGCGGGATTGCAGGGATTTCCCGCAGAGCTCGATATCGCCGAGCGTACCGAGGAGCACGTGCAGATGCTCTCGCTCGATGACCTGCTCGGTTTCGCCAAGGCTTCGGGAGCTGCGGCCGTCACGTACGATGTCACGTATTTCCCGCATGCGGACGACGCCGAGGTAAGCAGGCAGATTGCTCTGCTTGCGCGCGATCTCGAGATAAGCGATGAAGTCATTCGCGAGGTGTGCGCTGATCAGATAGACGAATATCTGAAACTCGACGCGCAGCGCGATGCCGACGTTCCCGTGCATAGCATCGTCGAGGCCTATGTCGGCGGCACGGCGTTCGCATGGTACGGCATCAACGAATACCCGCGCTTGCGCCGCGTCATTTTGCGCGAGCTTGCGCAGGGAGGCCCGAAGGCCAAGCGCGCATTCGTCATGAAAGCGAGCAAAGCCCAGGTAGATCTTCTCGAAGAACTGTAGAGTTTGCACGGGCCGACGCGTCGAGCGCCGGCCCGTGTGTCGAGGGCTTCGCGGTCATCTCCGCCGTCTTCGCGCGAATCGTGGTCGGCGGAGGTCCGCGTCGCGGCCGGGAGGCTCTCGCATCGTCACCGTTCTGTGGTTTTAATGGTGGCACAGGCGCGGTATATTTCTTTACGGCGCCGATGGTTTCGCGGTTCGACCAGTCCAAACGGGCCGCTTAGGGAGCTCTGCTTTCTAATTCGCGGAAAGCGGGTTCCGGAGGAAGTGATTCTCTATGACGGATACAACCGCCATGTCTCCGCAGCATGCTGAGGAGATGCAGAACCAATCCGGAAACGAGCAGCATAAAACGCTCAAGCGCGTCGTGGTCTCATCGTTTCTGGGCAATTTCATCGAATGGTTCGACTACGCCAGCTATTCGTATTTCGCAACAGTCATCGCTTTGGTGTTCATGCCGCAGGGCGATCCAACCGTGGCACTTCTTGAGACGTTCGCCGTCTTTGCGCTCTCGTTCCTCATGCGTCCTATCGGCGCGGTTTTCTGGGGGAACATGGGTGATAAAAAGGGTCGTAAATGGGCCCTTACCGCTTCGATTCTCCTCATGAGCGGAGCGACGTTCCTGATCGGCTGCCTGCCTACGTATGCCATGGTGGGCCTGCTTGCTCCCGTCTTGCTGCTGCTGCTTCGTATGGTGCAGAGCTTTTCGGCGTCGGGGGAATACGCGGGCGCTGCCACGTTCTTGGCCGAGTACGCGCCTGCCAACAAGCGCGGCCTGTACTGCTCGGTCGTGCCTGCTTCCACGGCGACGGGTCTTCTGTGCGGCTCTATGTTCGCTACTGTGATGTATGCGGTCTGCGGCCATGATTCCCAGTTCGTCGCCGATTGGGGATGGCGTATCCCGTTCTTGCTGGCGGGCCCGCTCGGCTTGGTCACGCATTACATGCGCGAGCATCTGAGCGATTCTCCGGTCTATGCGAAGATGCAGGCCGACCTGGACAAGAAAAAGGGCGGCAGCAAGAGCGCTCCGTTCATGTCCCTTCTCAAGAAGTATCCCCGCGTGCTTCTCATCAGCTTCGGCGCATGTATGCTGAACGCGGTCGGCTTCTACGCCGTGCTTACCTATCTGCCGAATTACCTGATCGATACCGTGCATTACGATTCGGCCAAGGCCTCCATGATCACGACGATATGCCTGGTGGTCTACATCGCCTTCATCTTCTTCTCGGGGCATATCTCCGATAAGTTCGGCCGCAAGAAGATGCTCGTCACGGCGTGCGTCGGCTTCGTGGTGCTCACCGTGCCTGCTTTCTACCTGTTGGGCACGCAGGATTTCGTGGTGATCCTTTTGGTCGAGCTGGCCATGTGCTTCCTGCTCACCATCAACGACGGAACGCTTTCGAGCTATTTGACCGAGACGTTCCCGACCGATGTGCGCTATTCGGGCTTCGCGTTGAGCTTCAACATGGCCAATGCGCTCTTCGGCGGATCGGCGTCGTTCATTTCCATCGGATTGATCGAGCTTACGGGCAATGCCATCGCGCCTGCGTGGTACATGGTCGTCATTTCGGCCGTCGCGCTGGTCGCTATGATTCTCTCGCACGAACACGCGGGCAAAGACCTTTCTGAGATCTGACGGGTTGCGTTCGCGCGTCTATTCTTCGTGCGTGCCGGGAGCGTTTGTGCTCCTTGCGGGCTCGTTGTGAACGTTGCTCGGGGCTTTGCGATTCGCGCATGTGCAACCGGTACTATGGTTTTGTCGGATGTAATGCAGCGTCTGCGGTCGGCGTAGACGCTGCATTCTTGTTATAAGGGCCGCGGCGTCTTGCGCGTACCGGGGGGATGCGCGCCATGATCGCCTCGGCGGAGGTTGCGGATGAAACGCCTGTGGCTGGGCTTTTCACGATCGAGAAGGTTGTAGTTATGGCAGTAAGGAAAACGGCGCAGGAGCCGAAGTCGGTGAAAGCGCAGATCACGCGCGCCTCCCTCATCGTCGCGGCTGCGGCCATCATGCAGGAGGAGGGGCCCAATGCGGTGACGTATCGCAATGTGGCCAAGCGGGCCAATACGGCGGCATCTTCTACGGGCTATTACTTCGATTCCATATCGGATCTGTTGTACGAGGCGGGCGATTACAATATGCGCTCGTGGGCGCGCCGTGCCGAATCGGTGGCCGATGAGGCGGAGGAAATGGACGTCGCCGATTGCCGCAAGCACGTGGTCGACCTGTTCCTCGCGGCCTGTATGCCCGCGGAGGCGGGCACGGCCGCTCCTCATTACATGCAGCTGCTGGCCGCCTCCGAATCGAAGGCCGTCACGAAAGCCTATCGAGGAGGACGCGCCAGGCTCGATACGGCGGTGGGCCGCATCATCGAACGCGTCGGCCTGAAGGACGTTTCCCCTCGATTTGTCGTGGCGCTGGTGGACGGCGCGGCCGTCTCTGCCGTATCCGAAGGCGAATCGGCTCATGACCGCGCGCATGCCCTGCTTGCCGAGTGGGTGTACCCGGTGATGCGTCGCGACGGGCTTATCGCCGATGAAGACGAAGGCGCGGCTGCGGTGTAGCGTGCATGAAGGCTCGCTTCGTCGCGTGGGTTTACGGCATGCGCTGCGCCGCATGCCGCGTGGTCTTCGTTGCGCGCGAGGTAAAAATCGTTCGGTCGCATGAAAGAAAGGCCGCTTCCCGGTTGGGAAGCGGCCTTCGTGCATTGCGGGGTTGCGCTGCAGGCGATCAGGCGATGTTTCCTATGAAGGCGCGCGTGCGTTCCGATTTGGGGTGGTTGAACACCTCGTCGGGCGCCCCGCGTTCGACGATTTTACCGTCTTCCATGAAGATCACGTGGTCGGCGACGTCGCGGGCGAACTGCATCTCATGGGTGACCACCATCATGGTCATGCCCTCTTGCGCGAGCTGGCGCATGACGTCCAGCACGCCGCGTACGAGTTCGGGGTCGAGCGCGCTGGTCGCTTCGTCGAACAACATGACGTGGGGGTTCATGGCCAGTGCGCGCGCGATGGCGACGCGTTGCTGCTGGCCGCCCGAAAGTCCGTCGGGATAGTGGTCCATGCGTTCGCCCAGCCCGACGCGTTCGAGCTGCTCGATCGCGATGCGTTCGGCCTCTGCCTTGGAGCGCTTGAGCACTTTCTCCTGGGCGATCATGACGTTTTTCTTCGCCGTGAGGTGGGGGAACAGATTGAAGTTCTGGAACACCATGCCGACATGCTTGCGGATTTCGTTGATATTGGTTTTCTTGTCGGTTATCTCGATATCTTCGAAATAGATATGCCCGCTGGTCGGCTCTTCAAGACGGTTCACGCAGCGCAGCATGGTGGATTTGCCCGATCCGGAAGGGCCCAGGATGACGACGACCTCTCCTTTGTACACGTCGAGATCGATGCCCTTGAGCACCTCGGTTTCGCCGTAGCTTTTATGCAGGTCGCGGATACGGATGATGGATTGGGACGTGTCGATGGTCATCGCGTGCTCCTAAAGGTCTGCCGTTTTGATGGCGAGTTCGTCTTTCGCGGCGTTCAGATCGGGCTCCCATGCTTGTTTCTGCAGCGATTTGGGGGCTTTGTCTGCGGGTTTTTTCTTGATGGCCACCTTGCGGCCGCTCGAGCGCTCTTCCATGGCGCGCGTGATGCGGCTCATGGGAAGCGTGACGATGAGGTAGAACCCGGCGGCGACGATGTAGGGGGTGATATTGCCCGTCGCTGCGGTGATGGTCTTGGCGTACATGACGGTCTCCATGATGCCGACGGCGGCCAGAAGCGAGGTGTCCTTGTAGAGCAGGATAAGCTCGTTGGTCATGGTGGGGATGACGCGTCTGAACGCCTGAGGGGCTATGACGTGGATCATCGTCTGCGCGCTGTTCATTCCCAGAGAGCGCGCGGCTTCGAATTGGCCTTTGCTGATGGATTGGATGCCGGCACGGAAGATCTCGCACAGGTATGCGCTCGAGTTGAGGGCCATGACGCAGCAGCCCAGCGCGAAGTTGTTCACGTTGAGGCCTAAAAGCGGCAAGCCGAAAAACGCGATGTAGATCTGGAGGAACATGGGCGTTCCGCGCACGATGTTGACGTAGACGGAGGCGATGCCGCGCAGGATGCGCAGGCGCGCCATGCGCATGAGCGCCAGCAGGAACCCGACGGGAATGGCGGCGGGAAACGCGATCACGACGATGCCCAGGGCGGCAAGCCAGCCGTTGAACACGCTGGGAATGCTGGTGACGATGATCGCGGGATTGAAGAACAGATGGAGGAAGGTGTTGGAGTTCCACGCTTCGACCCATGCCTGCTCGTTGAGCCAGGATGCGATCTTCTCAGGCGTGCTGACGCCTGCGACATCGATCGATCCGCTTGCGCCGAGGTCGGCTTGCGCGCCGTCGGCCGTCTGGGTGTGCGCTTCGATAGCGAACTGTCCGCCGTCTCCGGGGAATACCACGTTGTAGACTTCGACGAGGAACGATGCGCCCGCCGGCGCTGCTTGCGGCATGTCGATGACCAGGGTATTGCCCTCGCCTGCGGCCGCCTCGGCGGCAAGGTCGAGACGCTCCAGCCCATTAAGTCCCGTCACCTTGACTTTAGCGGGATCGAACGCGACGCCTTCGGGAAATGCCAGTACGATGCGGGAGAGGCTTTCGTCTTCCGCCGCATGGGCGCGCCAGGTGACGCGCGTGGGCGTGGCTCCCAGGATGCGGTCGCCGCCGTCTTCGTTGGGGGCGGCCGTGC
This sequence comes from Slackia sp., assembly GCA_030527325.1. Lineage (GTDB taxonomy): Bacteria > Actinomycetota > Coriobacteriia > Coriobacteriales > Eggerthellaceae > Slackia. The sequence goes on along the minus strand of JAUNBA010000013.1, from coordinate 30,974 downwards.
ACGATTCGACCTCGAGGGCCCACGCGTCGCGCGGCGCTATGACCAGGCAGACCGCGGCGCAGACGAGAATGCACGCGAGCGCGCCTGCGAACGCCGTCGCGACGCCTCGTCGGCGCGGCCTGGCGGCGAAGCCGGCGGACCATGTTCGATGCATGCAGCTGTTCATGACGATGCCTTTCTGACGAAGTACGCCTTTCCATGCGGTGCGCATGGCGTCGACGGCGGGTGCCGGGCGGGTGCGCGCCGTCGACGCCGCTGCCTGCGAGAGGCAGCGGCGCATCTTGAAGCTCGGCGATGCGGCTAAGCCTGGGTGCCGAACCATTTCCGATCGAGCTCGGCGATGGTGCCGTCGGATTCGAGTTCGGCGATCGCCTGGTCGATGGCGGCGGTCAGGTTGGGGTTCTTCTTGCTGACGGCGATGCCGTATTGCTCGCCGGTGGGGATTTCCTTGACCACCTGGCAGTCGGGGTAGGCGATATTGATGTAGTAGTCCGCCACCGGCTTATCCAGCACGACGGCCGCCACCTGGCCCGATTGCAGCGCGGCGAACACGGCGGGGTATTCGTCGAAGGCCACGACCTCTTGGGCGTCGGCGAGGTTCTCTTTGGCCCAGCTCAGTCCGGTCGTGCCGGTTTCGGCGCCGATACGCTTGCCTGCCAGCTGGGATTCGTCGGTTATGTCGGAGCCGGCGGGCACGACGATGCACTGGTTGGTATCGCAGATCGGGGTGGAGAAATCGACCTCCTCTTCGCGCTCGGGGGTGATCGTGAAGCCCGAAACGCCCACATCGGCGGTTCCGCCCGCCACGATGGCGGGGATGATCGTGTCGAATTTCATGGTGGGCAGATACGAGCACTCGAGCCCCATTTTTTCGGCGATCGCCTTCATCAGGTCGACCTCGAAGCCCACGACGTCGCCGTTTTCGAGGTTTTCGAAGGGCGGGAAATCGAGGGAGGCGGCCACGGTGAGCTTGCCTTCTTCGACGAGCGTGTAGCTTCCGTCTTCGGCGGGCTGGGCGGATTCGCTCGAACCCGAGCAGGATGCCAGCAAAGGCAGGGCGCACAGCGCGGCTGCTGCCAGGGCGGTTGCGAGAAGCGTTTTTTTGTTCATGAGGATCCTTTCCCCGTTGTGCGCCGGACTGCCCGGCGCGGCGGACGGTATCGATTCCGCGGTGCTCGGCATGCGGTTCGCATATATGCACGAAACACCGAAAACTCATTACTAATAGCGCACTTACACAATAATAAATAGCAATTTAACAGGTATAATAAATTATCAATTTAAAATTTTTGTGCAGTCAAACAAAAATTCGATGGGCGCATTATGGCATACGGCGCTCCGTTTGGAAAGAGTATTTTTTACAAAAAAGAGTAATTGCCCTATTTTATGCGTCAAAAACGCACACAATGGTATGTTTTTCATTCTAAATGGCATAAATATGCCTATGAACAACCGAATCCTGCATAAGGAATCGCTTCTTATGCGCGCACTCGCGCCCGTGTTCATAGGGGAGTCGCGTCGCGCGACGAATGCGCCGCGATCGCCGTTTTCGCCGCGCTCTCTCAGACCTCGCGCGAATGAGGCGCGGATGAAATGTGACGGGCGCGTAACGATTGGAAATAAACCGCGCGAAACCCCGTTATTTTTCTTGCATCCGCGCGATGCGATGGTAGTATAGCCATCAGTTAGCACTCTCGGTCATACAGTGCTAGCACTCACGAAGCCCCGTTATCAAAGGGACGCTAGAGAGAGGATACGATTATGAATCTCAAGCCTTTGGGCGACCGCGTGATCATCAAGCGTGACGAAGCAGAGGAAACCACCGCTTCCGGCCTGTATATCGCTTCTGCCGCCAAAGAGAAGCCGCAAAGCGGCGTTGTCCTGGCTGTGGGCGAGGGCAAGCTCGATAAGGACGGCAACCTGGTTCCCGTTCCCGTCAAGGTGGGCGACCGCGTGCTGTACGGCAAGTTCGGCGGCACCGAGGTCACGGTCGACGACGAAGAGGTCGTCATCCTGCGTTCCGACGATCTGTACGGCGTCTACACCGACTAGACGGTCTTCCGTTCATCATTTCGACGTTTTCGCCATTTCATGCGGTTGCCGGCCGCGCGCCGGGCTGCAACATCACACGAAGGAGTGAACTGTCATGGCAAAAGATATCCAGTTCGATACCGACGCGCGCGGCGCTTTGGCCGCAGGCGTCACGAAGCTGGCCGATGCGGTCAAGGTCACCCTTGGCCCCAAGGGTCGCTATGTCGCCCTTGAGCGCACTTACGGCGCTCCGCTGGTCACCAACGACGGCGTTACCGTCGCCAAGGAAGTAGAGCTGCCCGATCCTATCGAGAACATGGGCGCCCAGCTCGTCAAAGAGGCTGCCACCAAGACCAACGACGTCGCGGGCGACGGCACCACTACCGCCACGCTTCTGACCGACGTCCTGGTGAGCGAGGGCCTGCGCAACATCGCCGCAGGCGCCAACCCCATCTCGATCCGCGCGGGCATCGAGAAGGCCGCGAATGCCGTGGTCGACGCCATCGCAACCGATGCGATTCCCGTCTCTACCAAGGAGCAGATCGCATCCGTCGGCGCCATCTCCGCGCGTGACGACCAGACCTCCGACGGCGTGGGCGAGAAGATCGCCGAGGCCATGGAAGTCGTCGGCAAAGACGGCGTCATCTCCGTCGAGGAGTCCCAGACCTTCGGCATCGAGATCGAGGTCGTCGAGGGCATGCAGTACGATCGCGGCTACATCTCTCCCTACATGGCCACCGATATGGAGCGCATGGAGGCCGTCCTTAAGGATCCCTTCATCCTGCTGACCGACCAGAAGGTCTCTTCCATCCAGGATGTCATGCCCATTCTCGAGCAGGTCAGCAAGACCGGCCGCCCGTTGCTCATCGTCGCCGAGGATGTCGATGGCGAAGCGCTGTCCACCATCCTGCTGAACCGCCTGCGCGGCACCTTCACCTGCGCCGCTATCAAGGCTCCCGGCTTCGGCGATCGCCGCAAGCGCATCCTGGAGGATATGGCCGTCGTCACCAAGGGTCAGGTCATCGCTAAGGACTTCGGTCTGGTGCTGGGCGAGGCCACGATCGATATGCTGGGCCAGGCGAAGACCGTCAAGGTCACCAAGGATTCCACGGTCATCATCGACGGCGCCGGCGACAAGCAGGCCATCGAGGACCGTTGCGAGCAGATTCGCGCCGAACTCGAGCACACCGACTCCGATTTCGACCGCGAGAAGCTCAACGAGCGTCTTGGCAAGCTCTCCGGCGGCGTTGCCGTCATGAAGGTGGGCGCTGCCACCGAGTCCGAGCTCAAGGAGAAGAAGAGCCGCATCGAGGACGCCTTGCAGGCAACCCGTGCCGCTGTTCAGGAAGGTATCATCGCAGGCGGCGGCGTCGCACTGGTCGATGCCATCCCGGCTCTCGATGCCGTCGAGTGCGCCAACCACGACGAGCAGGTCGGCGTCGACATCGTTCGCAAGGCCCTCGAGGCTCCGATGCGCACCATCGCCCAGAACGCGGGCATGGAGGCAGGCATCGTGATCGAGAAGGTCAAGGCGCTGCCTAAGGGCGAAGGCATGAACTTCGCTTCCGGCGAGTACGGCAACATGATCGAGATGCAGGTCTCCGACCCCGTGAAGGTCACCCGCACCGCGCTGCAGTCCGCCGTGTCCGTCGCAGGCCTGATTCTGATCACCGAGGCCACCATCTCCGAGATTCCCAAGGAGGGTCCGGACCTGTCCGCATTGGCCGCTGGCGGCCAGGGCGGCGGCATGATGATGTAAGCCGTCGGGCTGTAAATCTTTATGCGAGCAAAGAGGTCGCGCTTCGGCGCGGCCTCTTTTTCGTATTGCGGGCTTACGCGCGCCGCCGTGCTTGCGGCGCAACGGCGCGTTCGCGGCTACTGGCAAGCCTTTTGAGCGCACGATGCGGGCGCCTCGTTTTCTGCGTCGTTTCGGCGGCGAGGCGCTGCCGTATCGTGACGTCTTCGTGGCGCGTTTCTGTACGCAAGCGTTCGCCGCTTCCGTCTACCGCCCTAAAAAGCCGCCTGCCAGCTGGCATAATTTAGTGCTTTATTTTGATGGAGCAGGTATGGATTTCTGATAAAATCATCAGCTTGGAATACAAAAAACCACCATACACAACAAGAAAGGGGGCTTCGGATGAGCGGAGATATGATGGATAACCTCGTCTCGATCACCGGAGAGATCAGCGGCTTCATGTACACCTACATCCTGGTGTTCTTGCTTATCTTCTGCGCGATTTATTTCACTGTTCGTACGAAGGGTGTGCAGCTTCGTTATATCAAGGATATGTTCACCCAGCTTACGGAGAAAAGGCACGTAGAAGGTAAGAGGTCCATCTCTTCTTTCCAGGCGTTGATGGTCTCCACCGCATCCCGCGTCGGCACGGGCAACATCGCGGGCATCGCCACCGCAGTGGCTACGGGCGGTCCCGGCGCCGTGTTCTGGATGTGGATCATGGCTCTTCTTGGCGCCGCTTCCGCGTTCGTCGAGTCCACGCTCGCGCAGATTTGGAAGGTGCGCGGCAAAGAGGGCGAGTTCCGCGGCGGCCCCGCATACTACATCGAGCAGGCGTTGGGCAAGCGCTGGCTGGGCGTTTTGTTCGCCGTGCTGCTGATCATCTGCTACGCCTACGGCTTCAACGGCCTGCAGGCCTTCAACATGGCAAGCGCGCTGGAGTATTACATCCCTGATTACGCGACCAACGGCGCCGCTGTGGCCCTGGGCATCGTGCTCGTGGTCATGGTCGCATTCGTCATCTTCGGCGGCTCCAAGCGCATCAGCGTGATCACCTCCGTCGTGGTTCCCGTCATGGCGCTTGCCTACATCGGCCTGGGTCTGTTCATCACCTTCACCAATCTCGATCAGCTGCCCGCCGTGTTCGCCTACATCGGCGAATCCGCGTTCGACTTCCAGTCCATCTTCGGCGGCTTCGCAGGCTCCGTGGTGGTGCTGGGCATCAAGCGCGGCCTGTTCTCCAACGAGGCCGGCATGGGTTCCGCCCCGAACGCCGCCGCAACCGCGAGCGTTTCGCACCCGGTCAAGCAGGGTCTGGTCCAGACGCTGTCCGTCTACATCGACACGCTCATCGTGTGCACCTGCTCCGCATTCATGGTGCTGATCTTCTACGTGCAGTCCGGCGGCTCCTTCGGCGAGCTCAACGGCATGCCGCTGGTCCAGATGGCCGTCAATTCCGCCGTGGGCGAGATGGGCATCCACTTCGTGACCTTCGCGATCTTCGCGTTCGCGTTCTCCAGCTTGATCGGCAACTACTTCTACGCCGAAAGCAACATCCGCTTCATCAAGAACAACCCCGTGGTCATCACCGTGTTCCGCATCACGGTCCTGATCGCCATCTTCTTCGGCTGCATGAACAGCTTCGATCTGGCATGGAACCTGGCCGACATCACCATGGGCTTCATGGCCATCGTCAACCTGGTCGCCATCCTGCTTCTGGGCAAGTGGGCGTTCAAGGCGCTCGACGATTACACGGCGCAGAAGAAGGCCGGCAAAGACCCCGTCTTCGTGGCCGACGCCATCGAGGGCATGCCGAAGACGGAATGCTGGCACATCGAGTCCAGCGACCTCAAAGACGTGGGCCCCGCGCCTGTCAAGGAGTACTTCGAGGAAGCCATCGACGCGGGCGGCGATTCCTTCAAAGCCATGAAATAGCATTCGCTGCACGAAATAGCACTTGCTGCGCGATACGTTTCGCACAGGTGGAAAAGCCTCCCGATCGGGAGGCTTTTCTTTGTCGAGGGACCGTTATCGCGCGCGGTAGGACCACAGGTTGGCGCATTGATCGACGATTCGCTGCGCACTCCAGGTGCGCGCGCTGCGTTCGGGGCTGTTCGGGTCGTGCACGATCACGCCGCCGTTTTCGTCGACGCCTGCGAGTACGATGAAGTGTCCTTCGGTCGTGAAATCCCCCGGTCGCACCGATGCGATGACGGGGCGTCCCTCGCGCAGGGCGGCCATGACCGCATTCACATCCGCCGGCAGCTCTTCGGCGTCAAGCCCCAGTTGCGCTGCGCCTTCGGTCGTGAAGGCCCACGAGGTCATGCCCGCGTCGACGAAGCCGCCCTGTTCGGAAAACGCGGCCATGGCCGCGGGGTCCCTATCGCTTTTGCCCGTCAATCCCGCGTACACCATGGCCATGCAGGTGGGTCCGCATCCTGCGGCGGACACGTCCGATCCCGCGTACGGGGTGTGGGACCATGCGGGGTCGGTTTGGTACAGATGAGGGATGACGCCGCGCTTCCATTGCGTTTTCGGCGTGCTGGCGGGCGCTTCGTTTCCGAAAGCGGCTCCGCCGCCTTGCCTCGTTTCGTCATGCTGCGCCGCCTGTCCGCTTGCGAACACGGCGCAGGAAAGCGCCGCTGCGACGAGGGCTCCGAGGGCGATGGCCAGCCAAAGCGCCCGTCTGCGTTTGCCGCGTACGCGTCGCATCGCGCGTTCTGTGCCGGGATAGGTCTGTCGCGGGGCGTATGCCTGCGGTTCGGGTTTGGCGGCGGTGTATCGCATCTGATTCCTTTCGCGTTTTGCCTGATAGGATGGGCTGCTGCGGCGCGCGATACGAGTCGTTCGCCGCGCCGCGATCGAAGGGGGGCGCGGGTCCTTTCATGCGTCGGCCGCACAGTGCGCATAGTAGGGTGTGCGCCGCTTAACGGTCCTGCACGGCGCGCCTACGAAACGGCATCGTTTCTTAAGCTTTCCTTAAGCCGCGCGGGGTCGGCGCGCATCGCGCCGGCGCGATGGTAGGATGCGGACGAAGCGAACGCATGCCGCAGTGGCGGCCGCCCGCGCGGCCGGCGCTCGTCGAGCGAAACGAAGGAGAAATCATGGCCGATACGATGCGCAGCGCCCTCGATACGCCGTGCGATCGCGGGCATCGCCACGTGCTGGTATGCGATGACGAGCGCGAGATCGCCGATATGGTGGCGCGTCTGATGGAGCGCGAGGGATTTTCGTGCGCGGCATACTACGATCCGCGCGCGGCGCTCGAAGCCGTGCGCGTGCAAAGGCCTGACGTAGTCATCCTCGACATCATGATGCCTGGCATGGACGGCTACGAGCTTGCACGCCGCATCCGCGCGTTTTCGGAAGTCCCGCTGATATTCCTCACGGCAAAAGACGAGGAGGTCGATTCCGTGCTCGGCTTCGCGGTCGGCGCGGACGATTACGTGACCAAGCCGTTTCGCCCGCGCGAATTGGCCATGCGCGTGCGCGCATTGCTCCGCCGGGCGCAAAGACCGCTTGCAGCGTCGGACGATATCGTGCGTTCGTGCGGTATCGAAATCGACCTGCGCTCCTATGAAGCGTCGTTGCACGGAGAGCGCCTGACGCTGACGCCGAAGGAGTTCGCGTTGCTGCGCGCCCTGATGGAGGCGGGCGGCGCGCCGCTTTCGACGGCCGAACTATTCGAACGGGTGTGGCGCGAACGCCCCGATGCTTCGTCGGCCAACACCGTGATGGTCCACGTGCGCCGCCTGCGCAAGAAGCTGGCTGAAATCGATTCTTCGTCGGAATACGTCGTCACGGTGTGGGGCGTGGGATACCGTATGGCTGCGGGCCGCCGGATCCCTGGGAGCTGCTAGGGAGGGATTCGCGTGGAAGAAGACGCGCGCGCGGAATACCGCGTTCGGCAGACGAAGTTATTGCGCCGCTCGTTGCTCATGAAAACGGGGGCCTGCCTTGCCGCATGGACGGTGTTGTTCGCCGTGTGGCTTTTGGCCGTCGATGCGCTGATCGTGCCGCGCGTGGCCGATTTCGTCAGCGCTCAGTGCCCATGGGTGCGGGTGGCTCCGCAGGATGCGGCCGCCGAGTCCGAATCGTGGTATGCCGACGCGTTGCGCGAGGCGGAATGCGACACGATCGTTAGTTACGTCGAGGCGTTGACGGATGGACGCCTTGCGCGAGAAGCCGCCTCGGATGACGCGCGGGCCTTAGTCGACGCGTGCGCGCGCCGCGGCTTCGCTTATGAATCGCCCGCCGATTCCGACGACGCGCCGCCCGATGATCGCGAGGGCGGCGCGTATCTCAAAGAGCCGTCGACCGAGGAAATCGTGCGCGATGCCGCCGATTCCATGCGCCCCGATCGATTCCTGACGTTGTTCGAGGAGGCGTGCGCGGCTTTGGGGACGCCTCCCGAGACGGTGCCGGTCATAAGCCCGTGGCAGTACGACACCGAGCGCGGCCAACGCGAGGTCTACTATGCCGACGGGCATAAGGAGTACTGGGACCTGCGCTTGTACGATTTTCTGCGCGCGTTGCGCATTCCTTTGGCGTCATTGCTCTACGTGGTCGGGGCATGGGTCGCCGTTTGGCTGGCATCGGGGTGGTTCGCCTCCCGTTTCGAGAGGTTGTTCGCGGCCCTGGCGGGGCTGGCCTCCGACGATGCGCCGGCGCCCGAGCTGCCCGAGGAATTCGGACCGACGCAGCGTGCCCTCGAAGAGGCGCGGCGTTCGCGCGCGGATGCGCAGCGCGCCGCCCTTGCCGCGGAACAGAGGAAAAACGAGCTCGTGGCGTATTTGGCGCACGATATCCGCACGCCGCTGACGTCGGTCGTGGGATATCTCACCTTGCTTGCCGAGGCGCCCGATATGCCCGAGGAGCAGCGGGTCCGCTATGCGCAGGTGGCGCTTGACCGTGCTTATCGCCTTGAGGGCATGATGGAGGAGTTCTTCGAAATCACGCGCTACAACCTGGGATCAATCCCCATCGAGCGCCATCGATTCGACGCCGCGCTTCTGTGCGAACAGGTCGCCGATGAGTTCTATCCCGCGGCCGCCGCGCGCTCCATAGAGATCGATGTGCGCGTGCCGGGCGCTCTGGAGTGCTTCGCCGACGGCGAGAAGGTGTCGCGCGTGCTGAACAACTTGCTCAAAAACGCCGTCGCCTATGCGGATGCCGGCACGGCGGTGGCCGTGCGCGCCCGCATCGAGCGGGCAGAAACACGCCCGCATGCCGTCGAGCGGCGGGGGCCGTGCGAAAGCGATGGCGCGCCGCCGCGCGCCGTCGAGGATGCCGGTTCTGCGACATGGCTGGTCATCGAAGTGGAAAACCGGGGACGGGAGATAAGCCCCGAGCATTTGCAGGCGGTGTTCGAGAAGTTCTACCGCGAGGACCCCTCGCGCGCGGCGGGCAAAGGCGGCGCTGGTTTGGGCCTTGCCATAGCGCGCGAGATAGCGCGGGCCCATGGCGGCGATTTGGACGCCCGAAGCGAGGCCGGCCGCACCGTCTTCACGCTGTGCGTGCCGGCATGATGCGTCGGCTCGCCGATGCGCTTTCGCCGCGTGCCGTGCGGATCGCGCGCGACGGGTCGTCAGCGCGCTTCGCCGGGATCGTCTGACGCGGTGCGCTCGGCGACCCAGGAGCGTGCGTATTCGACGAAGGCCTTGGTGGCCATGCTGGCGCGGCTGTACGAGCGCACGGCTATGCCGAGTTCGCGATAGGTGGGGAATTCCAGTTCGACGCGGGCCAGCCGGAACGGCGATCCATCCAAGACGAGCTGGGGAAACAGGCTGAAGCCGAAGCCTTTGTCCACCATGCCCATGACGGCGTAGTCGTTATCCATGGCGAAGCGGACCCGCGGCACGACGCCGTGGCGGGCAAACACGGTGTCGAACTCCGTCGTGTCGTCGGCGTTGCGCACTTTGATATAGGGTTCGGCGGCCATCGACTCTTTGGGGAAGAACGGCGCGTCGGCAAGAGGGTGGTCGACGGGCAGCACCGCATAGATGGGGTCGCGCGCCAACGGTATGGCGAATAAGTCGAGCGAGGTGGGCAGCAATGCGAAGCAGCAATCGAATTCGCCGCGCCGCACGGCGGCTTCCATTTCGTCCTGGCTTTCGTAGATCACCAGCTCGTATTCGATGGCGGGGTTGTCACGCAGGAAGCGCTCCATGATGCCCGGCAGCCATTGGATGGCGACGCTGGCGAACGCCGCGACGCGCAGGCTTCCTGCCCCGCCGCCGCGCAGCTCCGCGATGCGCGTCTGCAGTGCCTGCTCGCTGGCGCAGACGTCCTGGATCCACGGCAGCAGGTTGCGCCCGTCCACGGTAAGTCGCGCGCCGGCGTGGTCGCGCGTGAACAGCGCCGTGCCGATCTCCTGCTCGAGCGAGTTCATCATGTAGCTTACGCCTGCCTGGGTGTAGCCCAGGATCTCGGCCGTTTTCTTGAAGCTTCCCGTCTTGGCGGCGGTGACGAACGCTTCGTATTTCTGATTGGCTGCCATGGCTTCCCTTCGCGCGTCGCGTGCCCTCATCGATATAAGGAATCCCTAATTATTTATAAGATACACTCATTTTACTTTTATGGCGGCACGAACTACCATGCAGGTATCGGATGCCCAGGCGGGCATGGCGACCGTCCGTTCTGCACGCATCCGGTCCGACACCCATAGTGCACGGTTCGGCGGGCTCGTCGCTTCGCGGCGCGCCCGGCCGTGTGCGCCAGCCGGCACGTTGACACGCCCTATCGCGCCCCGCTTCTTCCGGCGGGCTTTTCCACGCGGGGCAAGCTCCCTCTCTCAGTTTGCTTCCTTTCGAACGCCTTGTGTTTGTCCCGCTCGCATCCATGCGGCGCCCTTTATGCGGGGCGCCGTTTTCGTTTCGCCTGTTCAGTGGCGTGTCGTCGATGTGAGAAAGCACAAAACCTCCATAGTTCATGAAAAAAAGTCTTGACTTGATTTTTCATCGTGATTAAATTAATCGTTTGCGTATTTACGCTCATATCGTCTATTTCCCTAACGGAAGGAAGACCTGTGGCCAAAGCAGAAAATTGCGCTCCCACCAGCCTTTACAGGGAACGTCGCAGCTTTGCGAAGATTCCCGACGTCATGGATGTGCCTAACCTGATCGCCATTCAGACGGAAAGCTTCAAGTGGTTCATGGAAGAAGGAATCACCGAGGCTTTCAACGACGTGTGCCCCATCGAAAACGCCACGAAGGATATGCGTGTCGAACTCGGCGCGCATAAATTCGGCGACCCGAAATACACCGTCGACGAATGCAAGGAGAAAGACGTCTCCTATCAGGCTCCTCTGTTCGCCGTCATCCGCTTCATCAACTGCGAGACCGGCGAAATCCAGGAGCAGGAAGTGTTCATGGGCGATTTCCCGCTCATGACCCCGCGCGGCACGTTCATCATCAACGGCACCGAGCGCGTCGTCGTCTCCCAGCTGGTCCGCTCTCCGGGCGTGTACTTCAGCTCCGAGCGCGATAAGACCTCCGATAAGACCATCTACGGCGCGAAGGTCATTCCTTCCCGTGGCGCTTGGCTCGAATTCGAGACCGACAAGCGCGATATCCTCTCCGTGCGCATCGACCGCAAGCGCAAGCAGCCGGCCACGCTGCTTCTGCGCGCGCTCGGCATCGCGGAGACCCGCGAGGAGATCGTCGACATCCTGGGCAGCTCCGAAATGGTGCTGCGCACGCTCGACCGCGATCCCGCGACCACCAAAGACGAGGCTCTGATCGAGCTGTACAAGCGTTTCCGTCCCGGCGAGCCGCCGACGATCGATTCCGCGCGTACGCTGCTCGACGGCTTGTTCTTCAATCCGCAGCGCTACGATTTGGCCAAGGTCGGCCGTTACAAGGCGAATAAGAAGCTCGGCTTCCCCGAGGATTTCGATTCCTCCACGCTCACCGAGGAAGACATCATTGCCACGATGCGCTACATCGTCGCGCTGCACGAGGGCGAAGAGGGCTTCTCGGTCGATGATATCGACCACTTCGGCAACCGCCGCATCCGCACGGTCGGCGAGCTCATCCAGAACCAGTTCCGCATCGGCCTGTCCCGCATGGAGCGCGTCGTGCGCGAGCGCATGAGCATGCAGGAGCCCGACGACATCACGCCGCAGTCGCTGGTCAACATCCGTCCCATCGTGGCGTCCATCAAGGAATTCTTCGGCTCCTCGCAGCTGTCCCAGTTCATGGACCAGGCGAACCCGGCCGCGGGCATCACGCACAAGCGCCGTCTGTCCGCTCTGGGCCCGGGCGGCCTGTCCCGCGAGCGCGCAGGCTTCGAGGTCCGCGACGTCCATAACTCCCACTACGGCCGCATGTGCCCGATCGAGACCCCTGAAGGCCCCAACATCGGCCTTATCGGCTCGCTGGCAACGTACGCCCGCGTCAACAGCTACGGCTTCATCGAGACGCCGTATCGCCGCGTGGTCGACGGCAAGGTGACCGACGAGGTGGACTACCTGACCGCCGATGAGGAAGAGAACTTCGCCATCGCTCAGGCGAACGAGTCCTTCGATCCCGAGACGCGCCTCTTCGGTCGTTTCGTCGACGGTACGTTCGTTCCGGCCGAAAAGGTCCTGTGCCGTACGCGCGACGCCGAAGGCGTCTTCGGCGAGCCCGACGTGGTCGCCCCCGAAAAAGTGAATTACATGGACGTTTCTCCGCGTCAGATGACGTCGGTCGCAACGTCGCTCATTCCGTTCCTCGAGCATGACGACGCGAACCGCGCGCTCATGGGCTCGAACATGCAGCGCCAGGCCGTGCCGCTGCTGCAGCCCCATGCGCCGCTGGTCGGCACGGGCATCGAGCACCGCATCGCGGTCGACTCCGGCGAAGTGCTCGTGGCGCAGAACCCGGGCGTCGTCGACTACGTGGACGGTTCCACCATCATCATCCGCAACGACGAGGGCGAATTCGACGAGTACCTGGTTCCCAAGTTCCAGCGCTCCAACCAGTCCGGCTGCATCAACCATAAGCCCATCGTGCGCAAGGGCGACGAAGTCGCCGCGGGCGATGTTTTGGCCGACGGCCCCAGCTGCGACCACGCCGAGCTCGCACTGGGCCAGAACCTCATGGTCGCCTACATGACCTGGGAAGGCTTCAACTACGAGGACGCCATCATCGTCTCCGAGCGCGTCGTCGCCGAAGACCTGCTCACGTCCATCCATATTTCCGAGTACGAAATCGACGCGCGCGACACCAAGCTCGGACCCGAGGAAATCACCCGCGAGATCCCCAACATCTCCGAGGACATGATCTCCGACCTCGATGCGGACGGCATTATCCGCGTCGGCGCCGAGGTGTTCCCCGGCGACGTTCTCGTCGGCAAGGTCACCCCGAAGGGCGAAACCGAGCTCACCGCCGAGGAGCGCCTGCTGCGCGCCATCTTCGGCGAGAAGGCCCGCGAGGTCCGCGATACGTCCCTGAAGGTTCCTCATGGCGCGGGCGGCCGCGTCGTCGGCATCTACCGCTTCAGCCGCGAGGCCGGCGACGAGCTGGCGCCGGGCGTCAACGAGCTCGTTCGCGTCTACATCGCTCAGAAGCGTAAGGTCCAGCAGGGCGACAAGCTCTCCGGCCGTCACGGCAACAAGGGCGTCATCTCCCGCGTGCTGCCGGTCGAGGATATGCCGTACCTGGCGGACGGCACGCCGATCGACGTCATGCTGAACCCCTTGGGCGTTCCTTCCCGTATGAACGTCGGCCAGCTGCTCGAGTGCCACCTCGGCTGGGCCGCCAAGTGGGGCTTCTCCGACGAGGAAGGCACCACCGAGGCCGTCGAGGGTCCCACGTATGTCGCGACGCCCGTCTTCGACGGCGCGACCGAGCCTGAAATCGTGGACGTCATCCAGAAGGCGAACGCCAACCTCATCAACCTCAACCACGCGAAGTACGGCGACAAGGCGCGCGACGAGTTCGTTCCGCAGCTGTCCGTCACCGGCAAGACCACGCTGTATGACGGCCGCACCGGCGAGCCGTTCCGCGAGCAGATCACCGTCGGCTTCCCGTACATCCTCAAGCTGGGCCACATGGTCGACGACAAGATCCATGCCCGTTCGACCGGTCCTTACAGCTTGATCACCCAGCAGCCTCTCGGCGGCAAGGCCCAGTTCGGCGGCCAGCGCTTCGGCGAGATGGAGGTGTGGGCGCTGTACGCGTACGGCGCTTCCAACGTGCTGCAGGAGATTCTGACTGTCAAGTCCGACGATACCGCCGGCCGTGTGAAGGCGTACGAGGCCATCGTCAAGGGCGACAACATCGACGACGCGGAAGTGCCCGAGTCCTTCAAGGTCCTCATGAAGGAAATGAAGTCCCTCGGTCTCAACGTCGAAATGGTGGCGCAAGACCAGCACACCATCAATTTCGACGCCGCCGACGCCGAAACCAGGGGCAATGCCGATTCCGCGCATTCCCTGATGCACGGCGACGACGCCAAATCCGAAGGCGGGGAGGGCGACGCGCTGCAAGACATCGCCGCCGACCTGCGTTCTTTGATGGACGACGACCTGCTGGGCGATTCGAACGCCGATGTTGAAAGCCTGATCGGCACCGAGAGCGCCACCGATACCGAAACCGGCGAAGGAGAAGAGCGATAAATGAGCGAATTCGACGTTAACAATTTCGACGCCCTGCGAATTTCTCTCGCCAGCGCTGAGGATATCCGCGGCTGGTCGCACGGCGAGGTGAAAAAAGCCGAGACGATCAACTACCGCACCCTCAAGCCCGAGAAGGACGGCTTGTTCTGCGAGAAGATCTTCGGCCCTACCAAAGACTGGGAGTGCGCCTGCGGCAAGTACAAGCGCGTCCGCTTCAAGGGCATCGTCTGTGAGCGCTGCGGCGTCGAAGTCACCCGCAGCAAGGTGCGCCGCGAGCGCATGGGCCACATCGAGCTCGCCGCTCCGGTGAGCCATATCTGGTACTTCAAGGGCTCTCCGTCGCGCCTGGGCTACCTGCTCGATATCGCGCCCAAGGAGCTCGAGAAGGTGCTGTACTTCGCATCTTCTATCGTGACCTGGGTCGATGAAGAGGCCCGCGAAGAAGACGCGGAAGAGCTGCGCGACGAGCTCGCGGCCGACCTCGAAGAGCTGGACGCCGAGCGCGACCGCCTCATCGAGGCCACCCGTCGCCTTTCAACCGAATACGTGCCCTCTGACGACGAGTTCGTCGATGAAATCGACGACGACGAGCGCATGAGCCCCGAAGAGGTCGAAGAGGAAATCGCCGACATCTACGAGGAGTTCAGCGAGCGCAAGGCTCTGCGCAGCGAGGCGTTCGACACGTTCCTGAAGATCGTGCCCAAGCAGCTCGTTCCCGACGAGGCCCTGTATCGCGAGATGCGCCTCAACTACAGCGACTACTTCCAGGGCGGCATGGGCGCCGAGGCCGTGCGCGACCTGCTCGATGCCATGGACCTGGAGAAGGTCTCCGAGGAGCTCAAGGAAATCATCGAGACCGGCAAGGGTCAGAAGCGCGCCAAGGCCATCAAGCGCTTGAAGGTCGTCGACGCGTTCTTGAAGTCCGACAACAGCCCGTCCGACATGATTTTGGACGTCATCCCGGTCATCCCGCCCGATCTGCGCCCCATGGTGCAGCTCGACGGCGGCCGCTTCGCGACGTCCGACCTCAACGACCTGTATCGTCGCGTCATCAACCGTAATAACCGCTTGAAGCGCCTGCTCGACCTCGGTGCGCCCGAGATCATCGTGAACAACGAGAAGCGCATGCTGCAGGAGGCCGTCGACTCCCTGTTCGACAACGGTCGCCGCGGCCGTCCCGTCACGGGTCCCGGCAATCGTCCGCTGAAGTCGCTTTCCGACATGCTCAAGGGCAAGCAGGGCCGCTTCCGCCAGAACCTGCTCGGCAAGCGCGTCGACTACTCCGGCCGTTCCGTTATCGTCGTCGGCCCGAACCTGAAGCTGCACCAGTGCGGCCTGCCTCAGCAGATGGCGCTGGAGCTGTTCAAGCCCTTCGTCATGAAGCGCCTGGTCGAGCTCGAGTACGCCGCCAATATCAAAGCCGCCAAGCGCGCCGTCGACCGCGGTGCCAGCTACGTGTGGGATGTCCTCGAAGAGGTCATCGTCGATCACCCCGTGCTGCTCAACCGCGCACCTACCCTGCATCGTCTGGGCATCCAGGCGTTCGAGCCGGTGCTCGTCGAGGGCAAGGCCATCAAGCTGCATCCGCTGGTCTGCACCGCGTTCAACGCCGACTTCGACGGCGACCAGATGGCCGTGCACGTGCCTCTGGGCAACGAGGCCCAGGCGGAGGCGCGCGTGCTCATGCTGTCTTCCAACAACATCAAGAGTCCCGCTCATGGTCGTCCGCTGACCATTCCTACGCAGGATATGATCATCGGTCTGTACTACCTGACCGCGGTGCGCGACGGCTTCCCGGGCGAGGGCCGCGTGTTCATCGACTTCGATGACGCCCTCAACGCCTACGACGCCCGCGCCGAGCTCGACCTGCAGGCGAAGATCTTCGTGCGCCTGACTAAGGACACCCAGGTGGCCACGGCTTACGGCGTGTTCGAGGACCACAAGGCCGGCGAGCGCATCGAGACCAGCGTCGGCCGCATCACGTTCAACGCGGTGCTGCCCGACGATCATCCGTTCATCAACTACGAGATGAATAAGAAGGAGATCGGCCGCCTGATCGAGGACTGCAGCAACCGCTACAGCCTCTCCGAGATGCCCGCCATCCTCGACGGCTTGAAGGACGCCGGCTTCCACTACGCCACGCGTGCAGGCATCACCGTGTCCGTCTTCGACGCCACCGTGCCGCCGAACAAGGGCGAGCTGCTGGCCGAGGCCGATGCGAAGGTCGCCGCCATCGACGAGGATTACGAGATGGGCCTCATGAGCCCCGATGAGCGCCACAAGCAGGTCATCGACATCTGGAACGAGACGGCCGACAAGGTCGGCGACGCCATGGCGGAGAACTTCGACAAGTTCAACCCCATCTACATGATGGCGTTCTCCGGCGCACGAGGCAACATCAAGCAGATTCGTCAGCTCGCCGGCATGCGCGGCCTGATGGGCAACACCAAGGGCGGCACCATCGACCGCCCGGTCAAGTCCAACTTCCGCGAGGGCCTGTCCGTTCTGGAGTACTTCATCTCCACGCACGGCACGCGTAAGGGTATGACCGACACCGCTCTGCGTACGGCAGACTCCGGCTACCTGACCCGTCGTCTGGTCGACGTCGCGCAGGACGTCATCGTCCGCGAAATCGACTGCGGTACCCACGAGGGCGTTCCGTACCCCTTGCATAACGAGAAGGGCGATCTGGACGAGAACCTGATCGGCCGCTGCCTGATCGCCGATGCGGGTGACTTCAAGGCGGGCGAGTACCTGTCCTCCATGGAGCAGCTCAAGTCGCTCGAGGCCGCAGGCGTCGAAGAGGTCGTCATCCGTACGGTCATGACCTGCCATGCCGAGCACGGCGTGTGCCAGAAGTGCTACGGTTGGGACCTTGCCACCGGTCGTCCGGTCAACATCGGCACGGCCGTCGGCGTCATCGCCGCGCAGTCCATCGGCGAGCCCGGCACGCAGCTGACGATGCGTACGTTCCACGCCGGCGGCGTCGCGGGCGACGACATCACGCATGGCCTGCCCCGCGTCACCGAGCTGTTCGAGGCCCGCAAGCCCAAGGGCTTGGCGGTGCTGGCGGAAATCGGCGGCACGCTGCAGGTTTCCTCCGACAAGACCACCAAGACGCTGACCGTCCACGATCAGGAAGGCAACTTCCGCGAGTACGTGGTGTCTGCGCGCGCCCAGCTGCTCCCTGGCATCTTCGACGGCTGCGTCGTCAAGCCCGGCCAGCAGCTCACCAAGGGTTCCGTCAACCCGCATGACCTGCTGCGTTTGACCGACCCGAATACCACGCTGCGCTACATCGTGGCCGAGGTCCAGGACGTGTACGTGTCCCAGGGCGTCGACATCAACGACAAGCACATCGAGGTCATCGCGCGCCAGATGCTGCGCAAGGAAGTCGTTATGGATCCGGGCGATTCCGAGCTTCTGCCCGGACGCCAGGTCAACCGTCACGAGTTCGAGCGCATCGCCGACGAGCTCATCGCCGAGGGCAAGCAGCCGCCCGTGGGCCAGCCTTTGCTGCTGGGTATCACCAAGGCGTCGCTTGCCACCGATTCGTTCCTGTCCGCGGCATCGTTCCAGGAGACCACCAAGGTTCTCACGGACGCCGCCATCGAGGGCAAGACCGACGTGCTTTCCGGCCTGAAGGAGAACGTCATCATCGGCAAGCCGATTCCCGCCGGCACGGGCCTTGCCCGTTACCACCAGGTCGGCCTGACCTACAAGGGTCAGTCCGTCAAGGGCGAGATCGAGGACCAGCTGCCCGATTACGCTCCTTCCGAGCTGCGCGAGATCGAGGACCTGCTGCCTCAGCCCGAGGATTGGTCCATCGATGACAACTACAACGGCTACTCCAGCTACTTCGGAGGCAGCAGCTTCCGCGGCGGCCGCGCCAACCAGCTCTCCGACGAGGACGCGCGTCTGTACCTCTACGACGACCTGGGCGTGTCGCAGCGTTGGGCCAACAAGTTCAGCGAGGCGGGCATCGAGACGGTTTCCGACCTGATCGGTTACACCGAAGACGAGCTGCTGCGCATCGAGGGCATCGGTGCGAAGGCGCTCGAGGAGCTCAAGGCCGGCCTCAACGAGCACGAGCTGGGCTACCTGCTGGAAGACGACCTGTCCGCTTCCAGCGACGATATGAGCCAGCTGCTCGATATGGTGTTCAGCCCCGATGACACCATCCTCATCGGTGGCGATGCTCCTGCTACCTTCAACACCGAAGGCGAGGAGATGCTGGGCGAGGCGCTGCCTCCGCGCAGCTACCATCGCGATCTGAGCGAGCTCGATGCGCTGCTCGGCGGCCTGGGCGATCTGGGCTTCGGCGAAACGTCCGAAGAGTCCGAATCTTCCGAGAAGGACGACGAGTAAGCGGACGCTGAAGCGTCGGTTCCGCAAACGCAAGGCGGCGATCCCGAAAGGGGTCGCCGCCTTTTTTTTTCGTAGAAGGGGAGGGCGGTTTCGCGAGCGGCAAAGTCCCAGGTCGCGTTGCCGCATACCCGCGCGTCCCGCCCGAAGACGCGGGCAGGATGCGGTGCCGTCGGCATCTCTTTGAACGGCCTGTGCGTCTGAATGTCGCAGGGCGATCGAGCCCCGCTTGTCGTTCGTTATGCCCCGCGCGACGAAACCCTGTTCTCCTGACGAGGGGATTCCGGGCGCTTTTCATCGCAAGATGGTACGCTGTTGAAAACTGGAAGGAGCGTTAACATGGTGGAAGCGAAAAACAGAGATGTCGGCCGTCTTGGCAAGCCGCGCCATTTGGTTCTTGGCATGGATCCCGGCGCTGCGAGCTGTGGATTCGCGCTGCTTGATACCGAAAACCATGAGATTTTGGTTATGGGGACGCGTCTGTTCAAGGAGCCTATTGACTCCAAGACGAAACAGAGCCTGGCGGCTGTCCGTCGCGGCTTTCGCTCGGCGCGCCGCAATATCGATCGCACTCAGGACCGCTTGAAGCATTGCTTGGCATGTTTCAAGGAGTACGGGTTGGTCCCCGGCGATGCGACGAAAGAGTATTTCCATACGGTAAAGGGCGATAATCCGCCGCTCATGCTCCGCAAAGAAGGTCTGGAGCGTTTGCTGACGAATCGCGAATGGGCCATGGTGTTGTATTCGCTGTGCAAGCGCCGCGGATACATTCCGCATGGCGAAAGTGCGAAAGACAAATCAAACGATTCCGGAAAAGTGCTTTCGGCTATTGCTGCGAATAGGGCGAAGCTCGAGGCGGAAGGGTATGAAACGGTGGGCGCATGGCTTGCGTCGCGCCCTTACAGCAGGAATACGACCGATAGGTACGATAACTGCGTTGCGCATGAGATGCTTGTCGAAGAAGCAAGGATTCTTTTCGCGCGTCAGCGTTCCTATGGCGCCACGTGTGCATCGTCTGAATTCGAAGAGCGGTATATCGAGATTTTCAATTGGCAGCGTTCGCGCGACGAATTCGATGCGCGCGTGTACGGCTTGGTGGGCTCGTGCGTGTATTTTCCAGAGGAAAAGCGCGCCGCGCGCTGCTCGCTGACGAGCGAGCTCGTATCGGCCTATGGGGCGCTGGGAAACATCGTCATCATGCAGGAGGACGGCAATACGCGCCGTCTTACGTCGGTTGAACGCGATGCCTGTATGAAGAAGCTGTTTGCGGCGAATGGCGGTTCGTGCATGCTGAAATTCGGGGCTTTGCGCAAAATGCTCGATTTGGGAGCGAGGGAGTATTTCAAGGGAGTCGCGGCCGACGAAGAAAAGAACCGGCAGGTTTTCGAGCCGAAGGGCTGGCGTGCGCTGTGTGCGACGCTCGGCAAAGACGGCGTCGCCTTGCTGAAGAAGCTGCGTGCCGATCGAGATCTGGCCGATGCGGTCATGGAGGCTGCCGCGTATGCCACGTCGTCCGACAGCCTGCAAAAACGCCTCGAGCTGCTCGATCTTTCCGAGGGCGAAGTCGAGGCGTTGCTCGAACTCCCGTATGCCTCGAAGCCGTTGAACGGGTATGGCAATCGCTCGAAAAAGGCGCTCGATATATTATTGGGTTGTTTTGAGGATTCCGGGGTGTTGAGCCTTTCCGATGCGGAGGCGGCCAGCGGGCTGGGCGCCATGCGCATCACAGGTGCGCAGCTCGAGCGTTCCGATAGGCTGATGCCCTATGAGGAATGGATGGAGCAAACGGGACGCGCCAATAATAATCCTGTAGTGTTGCGTGCCATGGCTCAAATGCGCAAAGTGGTGAATGCGGTATGTCGCGAATGGGGCGTTCCGAACGAGATTCACGTGGAGCTCGATAAGGAGTTGCGCCTGCCGAAAAAAGCCAGGGACGCTATTATCAAATCGGACAAGCGCAATGAGAAAGAGCGCAAGAGAGTGGCGGGTCAAATTGCCGACCTGCTGTTGTGCTCGCCTGATGCCGTAAGCGGCAAGCAAATAGAAAAATATCGTCTCTGGGAAGAGCAGGGAAACCACGATTTGTACACGGATGCTCCCATCAGGGAGGATCGTCTCGTGAGTGACGACACATACACGCAGATCGACCATATTCTGCCGTTCTCGCGAACGGGCGATAACTCGCGTCACAACAAGGTGCTTGTGCTTGCGGAGAGCAATCAGCTTAAGCGCGAGATGACACCGTATGAATGGATGACTTCGGGCAAGCCGGGCGTCCCTTCGTGGGATGATTTCAAGCGGCGTATCGAGGAAAATCGCAAGATTTCCCATCGCAAGAAAGAGTTTCTGCTCGAGCAGGATCTTGATGCGAGGTCTGCCGAATTCTTGCAACGCAATATCACCGATACGGCATATATGTCGCGTGAAGTGTGCGCCTATCTGTCCGATTGCCTGCTGTTCCCCGACGACGGCAAAAAGGTGCACGTTGTTCCCACGATGGGCAGGGCCACAGCATGGTTGCGTCGTCGCTGGGGGTTGAATCTCGGCGTTACGGGTGAAAAGGATCGCGAGGACGATCGCCATCATGCCGTGGATGCATGTGTTATTGCGGCATGCAACAGAAGCCTTATTGCGAAAACGTCGAAAGTAATGGAGAAAACGCATTGGAGCGTTACGCGCACCATGACGCCGGATGAGCGGCGCGCTATGCGTATGGACGCCTTGCGCGAAACTATGCCTTGGGAAAGCTTCGCCGACGATGTGCGCGCTACGTGGAAATCCGTGGTCCCCACGCGGTACGTGCCGCGCAGGGCCGGTGGCGAACTTTTCGAACAAACGACGTATTCGTATGTAGGAAAGAACAAAGAGGGCAAGGATCTTGCTCGCAAAAAAGGCCATGAGAAAGATATCGTTGCGGGCAATGCCGTGGTGTCGGAGGATGGGAAGTCGTTGCGCAAGGTGGGGAGGATGCTCTGTTTGCGTTTATGGTATGATCCCGAAATCAAAAAGAAGGGTGTTGTTGTTGGCGGTTGGTATGCCGATCCCGTGTATAAGGCCGATGTTCCTGCGTTGAAAGATGGGTCATACGTGCCGCGTATTGCGAAGAGTGGCTGTGGCCGATCGGCATGGACTCCCGTACCGAATAGGGTTTTGGAGACGCCTCCTATAGAAATTTATCCAGGCGACTTGGTTGAAATCGACGGTGTTATCGGGCGATTTACTGGCTTTCATATGAATAATGCCAATTGGGAATTTGAGGGCCTAACAATCGAGGAGAGCTTGTCCATGCCAACCATTGGGAGCCTCACTGGAGCGACTTCTCCAAAAGTTAAGAGGACTGGTTTGATTTAAGTTTTTTGGGACGGGGCTTGTCGTACTTGCGAGAGCCCCGTTGTTTCAGGGTTTTTTTGATTCCCATCAAAGCGCGAAAACCTTCGGGCGTTTTCTTGGCGACTGCCGAAAAAGCGACGTTGTTTTGACTGATTGGCGCCTCTGGCTTTCTCTGTAATTCTATGGCGGAATACGGTGAAATGGTCATTGTCGTGGCGAGTATGGCGATCCTTCAGCTTTCTGGCTTCGGTCTCGTGGGGGATGCTTACCGAAAAATACAACGGTTGTGCAAATTCGTCTTGAGTCTGCGCCTTTCCCCAAGGTGATACACTCCGCCGTGGGCGTGTTCTCGCAGCTGACGCAGTCTTGAGTCTGCGCCTTTCCCCAAGGTGATACACTCATCGGCGCAATCTTCGCCGTGTCCAAAGAGTCTTGAGTCTGCGCCTTTCCCCAAGGCGATACACTCGCGCTCACGGTCACTGGCATCCCCGCGTAGTCTTGAGTCTGCGCCTTTCCCCAAGGTGATACACTTTCGGCGTCGGCTCCATCATCATGACGGTCAGTCTTGAGTCTGCGCCTTTCCCCAAGGTGATACACTGCGAGAGCGGCGCGCCGACTTTCTTGCACTGTCTTGAGTCTGCGCCTTTCCCCAAGGTGATACACTCGGCGACGTGTACGGCGACAGGCCCATGATGTCTTGAGTCTGCGCCTTTCCCCAAGGTGATACACTGAAGTTGGAGGAGATGCAGGCCGCCGATCAGTCTTGAGTCTGCGCCTTTCCCCAAGGTGATACACTGCTCGCGCACGTGTTCGACCGCAATGCTCTGTCTTGAGTCTGCGCCTTTCCCCAAGGTGATACACTGCGAGAGCGGCGCGCCGA
Organism: Slackia sp.; assembly: GCA_030527325.1. GTDB lineage: Bacteria > Actinomycetota > Coriobacteriia > Coriobacteriales > Eggerthellaceae > Slackia. The sequence goes on along the minus strand of JAUNBA010000013.1, from coordinate 8,030 downwards.
CTTTCTTGCACTGTCTTGAGTCTGCGCCTTTCCCCAAGGTGATACACTCGGCGACGTGTACGGCGACAGGCCCATGATGTCTTGAGTCTGCGCCTTTCCCCAAGGTGATACACTGAAGTTGGAGGAGATGCAGGCCGCCGATCAGTCTTGAGTCTGCGCCTTTCCCCAAGGTGATACACTGCTCGCGCACGTGTTCGACCGCAATGCTCTGTCTTGAGTCTGCGCCTTTCCCCAAGGTGATACACTGCACCGCCGTGAACGTCTCCATATGCGAAGAGTCTTGAGTCTGCGCCTTTCCCCAAGGTGATACACTCATTCTGCGAGACGCATCCGAACGCCACGGTGTCTTGAGTCTGCGCCTTTCCCCAAGGTGATACACTCACGGGACGCCCATCCGCCTGGCGAAGGCCGTCTTGAGTCTGCGCCTTTCCCCAAGGTGATACACTCGAGCGCGGCGTGACCCTTTCGCGGCTGATGTCTTGAGTCTGCGCCTTTCCCCAAGGTGATACACTCGAGCGCGCGGCGTTCGAGCTTCTGCGCGACGTCTTGAGTCTGCGCCTTTCCCCAAGGTGATACACTTTACATCCGCGCCACCGCCACCGCGACCGAGTCTTGAGTCTGCGCCTTTCCCCAAGGTGATACACTAAGCGAGCTGAAGCACTGCTGCGCGTTTCTGTCTTGAGTCTGCGCCTTTCCCCAAGGTGATACACTTAGCGCGTGCATCTACTACGAAAGCGGCACGGTCTTGAGTCTGCGCCTTTCCCCAAGGTGATACACTGTCACGGGGTCGCCATCCACGTAATCGACGGTCTTGAGTCTGCGCCTTTCCCCAAGGTGATACACT
>JAUNBA010000013.1:0-7086 GCA_030527325.1 Slackia sp. | reverse complement strand
GGTCTTGAGTCTGCGCCTTTCCCCAAGGTGATACACTCACTTCGTCATCGGTACCCGTCACGCTGGAAGTCTTGAGTCTGCGCCTTTCCCCAAGGTGATACACTGAAGAGCCTGCCGAGCACGAGTTGCTGTCGGTCTTGAGTCTGCGCCTTTCCCCAAGGTGATACACTATGTGTATTGAAAAAGCCCCTTTCAACAGGGGCTTTTCTCATATCAGGCGCAGTATTTCCGTCGGAATCGCACGGAATGCACACCGTTTTTCATTGTTTTTAATCAAGTTACTATCGGGAAGACAGCATGAAAAATGCGCCTCGAAGGGCGCATTTATATGAAGGATTTATGGAGGGATGTAATCGAAATATACCGTTTGCACGGAGAAAATGCCATTGGGCGAAAAGAAGTTCGCCCCGTGTCATCCGAAGAGGACACGGGGGTTACTCCACGGGTAAGCTACGAATGTAGCTTCCCTTGTCTGGAGCCGCGCCTTTCCCCAAAGTGAGCTGCTTCAGCTTGGCTCATTGTAGCGCATTCGCCGGAAAGGTGCGTGAAAAATGGCTCAGCGGACCATTCTTATCCAGAATAGGGCCCACCTGTGCGTTCGCAACGGTCTGCTGAATATAGAGACGGACGAACGAAGTCTATCGGTTCCCTTGGAGGATATTTGGGTGGTCGTGATCGAGTCCCACTTGAGCACCCTCACCGTTTCGTGCATGTCCAGCTTAAACGAAGCGGGCATCGGCGTCATGATATGCGGTCGCGATCATATGCCCTGCGGTCTTTTGCTTCCGCTCGCTGCGCATTCGCGCCATGCGAAAATCGTCGAAGATCAGCTCACTATGAGCGCGCCCATGAAAAAGCAGCTCTGGAAACGCATAGTGCAGGCGAAGATAGAAAACCAGGCGGTTGTGCTGCGCGAGATGGGCATCGATTCCGCTCCGCTTCCGGATTATGCCGGCGAAGTGCAATCGGGGGATAAAACCAACAGGGAAGGTGCTGCGGCGGCGATCTATTTCAAGCGCTTGATCAAAAACGGAACGCGGCGCGATAGCGCCCAGACGGCGCCGCTCGATTATGGCTACGGCATTTTACGTGCAGGCATAGGCCGCGCTGTCGTAGGCGGCGGCTGGCTTGCGTCGCAGGGCGTGCATCATCACAACATATATAACGCCTTCAATTTGGTGGACGATCTGATTGAGCCCTTTCGTCCCCTTGTCGATTTGATCGTCATGACATATGGCCTGGAAGAGCCGTTAAGGCCCTTGGATAAGGCGTTGCTGGCGCGCGTGTTCGAGTGCGTCATGCTGATGAACGGCCGTCGTTGCGGATGCCAGCAGTGCATAGAGGATGTGCTGTCATCTATGCGCACGGCCGTTTTAGAAAAGGATTCGAGCAGATTGGTTCTGCCGAAGCTGGAAAAGTTGGAGATGGTGTCAATCGAGTAGGAGGAAGGAATGAGAGTCATGCGTTTGATGGTACTGTTCGATCTGCCTACGGGCAACAAGGCGGAGCGCAAGTCGTATGCGGAGTTCAGGAAGTTTCTCGTCAAGGACGGCTACTACATGGAACAGTTTTCCGTGTATTCGCGCCTGTTGCTGACGCGCGAGTCGGCCGCGTCGCACATCGCTCGCTTGCGCGAGCACCTTCCCGATGCGGGCGAGGTGACGGTCATTCAGATGACGGAGAAGCAATACGAAGACCGCATAGTGCTGCTGAGCGATCGAAAGGAAGAGCCGCTTGAGCAAAGCGCTCAGCTCACGCTCGTTTTATAACGCCCACGCACCCGCGCGTCCCGTCCGAAGACGCGGGCGGGTCGCGGTGCCGTCGGCGTGTCTCCTTCGTATTCATCATATTGAATAAAGCGCGTTTTCATATGCTTGTGGTAGGGTGGAGTCGTAACACAGGCATCGCATCGGGGCCGCGCCGCCGGCCCCGCGAAGGAGCGCGCATCATGGTCGAAGAGCTTGAAGAGCAGATCACCGAACGAATCAAGGAAGTGGCCGCCGCTACGCAGGAAACGATCGTCGCCGATCGCCGCTATTTCCATGCGCACCCCGAGCTTTCCGGCAAGGAGGTAAGCACGGCGGGCACCATTTGCGCGCGTTTGTCCCGTATGGGCATCCCGTACGAGCGCGTGGCGAAAACGGGTATCATCGCCACCATCGCGGGCACGGCCGATGACGCCTACGATGCCGACGGCGCTCCGCGCCGCCGTATCGCGCTGCGCGCCGATATCGACGCGCTGCCGGTGCTCGAGCGCACGAATCTCCCGTACGCTTCGGAAAATACCGGCGTCATGCACGCGTGCGGCCACGATTGCCACATCGCCATGATGCTCGGCGCCGCGCGCATCCTCATGCAGATGCGCGATCAGATCCACGGCGAGGTGCGCTTGATCTTCCAGCCTGCCGAGGAAATCTCCATCGGTTCGCGCATGATGATCAAGGCGGGCGCGCTCGACGGCGTGGACGGTATTTTCGGCATGCATATCTGGAGCGAGATAGAAGCGGGCAAGATTTCCGCCGCGCCCGGCCAGCGTATGGCGAACACCGATTGGTTCCGCGTCGATATCGACGGCGTAAGCGCCCACGGGTCCATGCCTCACAAGGGCGTCGATGCGGTGGTGGTCGCCGCCGAGCTTGTGGTGGCGTTGCAGGTCCTGGTGAGCCGCGATATCTCCCCGTTCGAGCCGTTGGTCGTCACGGTGGGCGAGGTGCATGGCGGCGAGGCGCGCAACATTATGGCGGGCTCCGCGTATCTGACGGGCACGGTGCGTACGTGGAACAAAAAGACGCGCGAGGCCATGCCCGAGCGCCTGAAGCACATGATCGACCGCTCGGCGGGTGCGTTCGGCGCTACGGCGAAGCTGACGTACGAGGCGGGCAACGCGGGGCTCGCCAACGACGCCGAAAGCGCGAAACGCGCTCAGCGCAGCGTGGCGAAGCTTTTCGGCGAAGAAGCGCTGTGCGATTACGAGGGCACGCTGGCGGGCGAGGATTTCGCCGAATACCTCGATCGCGTTCCCGGCGCATTCGTGTTCCTGGGCTGCCGCAACCCCCATATGGATGCGGTGCATCCCCAGCACAGCTGCTATTACCGCGTGGATGAAAGCGTGCTGGCGAAAGGCTCCATGCTGTCGGCGCAGTACGCGGTCGATTTCCTGAACGAGTAGGCTTTTCGCTCTCTCGCCGTTTTCGCGCGCGCTTCCTTGCGTCGCGGCGCAAGGCAACGGGTACAATACCCGCATACACGCATAACGTCCGATTCGCAGCGCTCATCGGCGGCCTTCCTTGGGGCGAGCCGTCGCCGCGCGGGGCTGCGCATGCCGAAGGAGCCGCATATGGCAGACCTTGCCAAGAAGTACGGAACGATGGTCTTTTCCGATCACGTGATGAAAGACCGTCTGCCGTCCGACACCTACAAGAAACTCGCGAAAACGATCAAGGAGGGCAAGCCCCTCGATCTGGATGTGGCCAATTCGGTGGCGCACGCCATGAAGGAATGGGCGATCGAGCACGGCGCCACGCATTTCGCTCATTGGTTTCAACCGCTGACGGGCATCACGTCCGAAAAGCACGACGCCTTCCTCGATCCGGTGGGAAACGGCACCGCCATCACGAAGTTTTCCGGCAAGGAGCTCATTCAGGGCGAGCCTGACGCCTCCAGCTTTCCCAACGGCGGTCTGCGCGCGACGTTCGAGGCACGCGGGTATTCCGCATGGGATCCCACGAGCTACGCGTTCGTCAAAGACGAGGTGCTGTGCATCCCCACCGCGTTTTGCTCCTATACCGGCGAGGCGCTCGATAAGAAAACGCCGCTGCTGCGCTCCATGGCGGCCATCGACGAGCAGTGCAAGCGCGTGCTGGCTTTGTTCGGCAAGCATCCTGCCAAGGTGACGGTCAACGTGGGCACCGAGCAGGAATATTTCCTCATCTCCGAGAAGGATTACGCGCGCCGCCAAGACCTCATGATGTGCGGCCGCACGCTGTTCGGCGCTCCTCCGTGCAAGGGCCAGGAGCTCGACGAGCACTACTTCGGCGCCATTCGTCCTACGGTGAACGCCTTCATGAAAGAGCTCGACGACGTGCTGTGGGGCTTCGCCGTGGCGGCGAAGACCAAGCACAACGAGGTCGCGCCCGCGCAGCACGAGTTGGCGCCGGTATTCTGCAACGCCAACCGTGCCATCGACGAGAACCTGCTCACGATGGAGATGATGAAGCTGCTCGCCAGCCACCACGGCCTCGTGTGCCTGCAGCATGAAAAGCCGTTCGAGGGCATCAACGGGTCGGGCAAGCACAACAACTGGTCCATCGGATCGGCCGATGAGAACCTGCTCGATCCGGGCGATACGCCCGAGAGCAACCTGCAGTTCCTGGTGTTTCTTACCTGCGTCATCGCGGCGGTCGACGATTACCAGGATCTTTTGCGCATGAGCGTGGCCTCGTGCGGCAACGACCACAGGCTCGGCGGCCACGAGGCGCCTCCGGCCATCATTTCCATTTTCCTGGGCGACGAGCTGTCGTCTATCATCGAAGCGCTCGCCTCGGGCCACGAAGCGGGCCATGCGTCGCGCGAATCGCTCGATTTCGGCGTCGCGGTCCTGCCTACGTTCGATCGCGATACCACCGACCGCAACCGCACGAGCCCCTTCGCATTCACGGGCAACAAATTCGAATTCCGCATGCCCGGCTCGTCGGTCAACGTGGCCGATGCCAACACGGTGCTCGACGCCGCCGTGGCCAAGGCGCTCAAGGATTTTGCCGACGCCATGGAGGCGCGCGGGGAAGAGCCGTTCGAGAAAGCGGCGCTCGCCTATATCCGCAAAAGTCTGTCCGAGCACAAGCGCATTCTATTCTCGGGCGACGGCTATTCCGACGAATGGCACGAAGAGGCCGCCCGCCGCGGATTGTGCAACTTCGCCACGACGGCCGATGCGCTGCCCGCGTTCGTCGCGCAGAAGAACATCGACCTGCTTTCCGAGATGGGCGTGCTTTCCGAGGCCGAGGTGCGCAGCCGCTACGAGGTCAAGCTCGAGAAGTACAACAAGCTCATGAACATCGAAGCCACCACGATGGAGCGCATGGCGCGCCGCACGTATCTGCCCGTCATCAGCGCGTATGCGACCAAGATCGCCAAGGGCATCGCCACGGTGACCGACGTTTTGCCCGATACGCCCATGCAGCACGAGCGCCGCGAGCTCGCCACCTTGCTGGCGGGCGTCGATGCCATCTATGAGGGCATCGACTCGCTTGCCGCCCTGCATAAGAAGGCGAAGGCGTGCGCGTGCGCGCAAGACCAGGCGAATTGCTACGCTCACGAAGTCGAGCCCGCCATGGAGCGCCTGCGCGCCGCGGTCGATGCGATGGAGCCCATCGTGGCCCGCGAGTACTGGCCCGTTCCCACCTACGACGACCTGCTGTTCTACGTGTAGGAAGAGGATGCCCTGCAGGATGCGGCGGAACGTTCGCATTTTTTTGAAGCAAGCCCGCCTTCGCTGTTCATGGCGAAGGCGGGCTTGCCGTATCGGATCGTTTTACAGATGAATCGCCGCATCGGCCTTCTGTGCGGCAGGATGCTTTGCGTGGGCGTTTCGCATCGGTTCGGCTGTGAACGGATTGCGCGGCCGTGCCTTCTCATGTCTCGAAACGCTTCGGGCGCGTGCGTCTTTTGCGCCCTTGCATCGCGCGGCGCCCCTCTTGTCGTCGGGGCCCTACAGCGCTTCGATGCCGTTGATCGCACAATACAGTGCGGTTAATCCTGCGAGTCCTGCGATGTTGGCAAAGGCGAATTCCTTCATGAAGCTCGCCAGGCGTGCGCCCGGCGTATGCAGATAGAGCTTCAGCGCGATCAGGCTTGCGAGCGAGGCTACCGGCGTGCCGAGCCCGCCCAGGTCGACTCCGAGCAAGAGCGCCTGCCACTTGTCGGTGAACTCCGCAAGCAGCACGGCAGCGGGAACGTTGCTGATGATTTGGCTTGCGCCCGCGCTCGTCAGAAACGGTGCGGTTTCCATGGCTGACGAGAGCGAATCGCTGATGGCGGGAATGGCCGCGATGTTGCCCGAGAACACGAAGAAGCAGACGAAGGTGGCCAAAAGCCCGTAATCGATGCGTTTGAGCGCCGCGCGGTCGAAGGCGATAAGCGCAAAGAGCACGATGGCGAAAGCGGCCTGATACGGCACGATGCGCATTACCGCTGCTAAGCAGAGGCAGAATAGCGCCGCGTATCCGGTCGCCTGCTTTCTTTTCACGGCGGCCGATCCGAGCGACGTGCGTTCGGCCAAGGGAGTCTTTTCGAAAAACAGGCAGACCGCGGCCAGCGCGATAAGCGTCGCGAGCGCGAATGGCGCAAGGGCGAGGAAGAACTCGCCGGTCGGTATGCCGAATGCGGTATAGAGGAACAGATTCTGCGGATTTCCCATCGGCGTCACCATACCGCCGATATTGGCGGCAATCGTCTGCAACACGATGATGCGTGGCAGAAGCGCCGTCGCATCCGCCACGGTCAAAGCCGCGATGGCGAACGGCACGAAGGCGAGCAGGGCGACGTCGTTGGTCACGAGCATCGAGGCGAAAAACGGAAGCGTGACAAGCGCGAGGCTCAAAGAACGCAGGTCGCTCGCTTTGAGGACCAGCGCATGCGCGCATCGCGCGAGAATGCCCGATTGCTGAAGGCCGCCGACGGTCGCCATGAGGCAGAAAAGCAATGCCAGCACGCGCGTGTCGACGGCGGCGAAGACGCTGCATCCCGGTTCGACGAACGCGCATGAAGCGAGCGCGCAGCAAAACGCGATGCACAGCACTGCTTCCGAGCGCACGAAGGATCCTATCTTATATATAAGTGAGATGATGCCGTCGGGCGGAGCGTTGTTTGTCATGTGCTTAGTATATACGTTCGCTTCGTTTTGCCCGCAATGATTCAGGGTTCTTTTGGAAACTATCGATTCCGAACTGGGCTTATATATGCTCTTATTTCGAATTGCACGATGATTCGAGAAATGAATCGAATTTTTTCAAAAAAAGTTGTTGACTCTCAGTGGCAAGGAGCGTAATATACATCTTCGCCGCTTCGAGCGGCACCCAAAGCCGAAAG
>JAUNBA010000005.1 GCA_030527325.1 Slackia sp. | reverse complement strand
TCGAAAACACTTCGGCCCCGACGGATGGATGCAAAAAAGGCGGCCCCGAAGGGCCGCCTTTCGATTCCGATGGTGTCGGAGGCGGGATTTGAACCCGCACGCCCGGTAAGTGGGCACTAGCACCTCAAGCTAGCGTGTCTGCCGTTCCACCACTCCGACATGTCAGCAGCGCTGACTGCGAGAAAGTATTATCTTCGAATTCCATTCAGGAAGCAAGAAGAAATTTTTAAAATTATCCGGCAATCGAACCCTGGGGGTAGATAACCATCAGGACCAGCAGGGACACCATAAACACCGCCGCAAAAATAATGGTGATGCGATCGAGGTTCTTCTCGATAATATTCGTGCCGGTTTGCGTGGAATACAGCGAGCTGGCTATCATATCGGACACGCCCGTTCCCTTGCCGGAATGCAAAAGGACGAACACGATAAGGCCGATGCCGGACAGGCCCCATACGATAAGCACAGCGATGAGCAACGGATTCACGTTACTTCTCTCCTTACGACGATATTGCTGAAAGTGAATTTGCAAGGTATGAATTATAGCTTTTCGGCCCGTCTTTCCGCAAGTAAATCGCATAAAAACAGAAGTGCATCGCGATAGCCGCCTATACCGCGGCCTGTAATGAAAGCGGCCGCGTCGCGGCGTATGTAAGACACGCGGCGAAAATCCTCGCGACAATCGACCTGCGATATATGCACCTCGACGAACGGAAGGCCGACCGCTTTCAGCGCATCGAGAATGGCCACCGACGTATGCGTATACGCCGCGGGATTTATGACGATGCCGTCGTATACCCCGTAGGCGCCCTGAATCGCATCGACGATAGCACCCTCATGATTGCTCTGGAAGCAATCGGCACGAAAGCCGCCGGCACGGGCCGTCTGCTCAACGAGGGCGACGAGCGCATCGTAGTTCTGCGTTCCGTATATATCGGGCTCACGCACGCCGAGCATATTGATATTGGGGCCGTTGATCACCAGAAACGCATACATCCCGCTTGCGCATCCTCCATCATTCTCCATCTCCGTTCCTGCTCCTTTCTCATATGCGCATCAACCGCATCGACCGTCGACGACGCGGCGTCTTCCACGGCGCCGTCATTGTCGATCGCCGCATCGGCCCAGGCCTCGTAGAGACGGTAGCGTTCTTGCGCAAGCGCCTCTACGCCCCTCGCGCGGCTGATCGGCCTGCCTTGCACGGCGAGAAGGCCGAGCGGGCGGCGCACCCAGACTATCGTGGCGTTCTGATGCAGGAAATCGTAATTGCACGGACGCGTCACCACGCCGCCGCCGCACGCGATAACCAGGCCCGATTCGCATCCGAGCCGCGCGATCGCCTCGGATTCGAGACGGCGAAACGCCTCTTCCCCTCGCGATGCGAACAACGCTTCGACGGAAACCCCCGCTTCATCGGCAACGAATTCGTCGACATCCACGAACCTGCGGCCCATAAGGCGCGCGACGCAGGAGCCGACCGTGCTTTTCCCCGCTCCCGGCATGCCGATAAGCACCACGTTGCGCATACGGCGCTCGACGCATGCCGCAGCAGCTTCGACGACGTCGTCGGAAAGAGCCGCGCCCTGGAACAGCTCGCTTGCCCGCTTCGCCTGCGCGACGAGCATAGACAATCCGCCCGCGTGCGGAATGCGCAACTTCTCGGCCTGCAGCAACAACCCCGTGCGCACGGGGTTGTAAACCACATCGAACACCGCGGACAAGCCGTCGGCATACCCTTGCCGCGTTTCCCCCGTCGTGCAAAACGGAAGAAGATCGATCGGAGATGCGGGGCAATGCGGATACATGCCTACCGGCGTCGTATTCACCACGATATCGGCGTCATAATGACGATCTGCCGCCTCGATGCCGCCGTCCAAACTCCGGGAGACGACCGCCACCTCGCGCGCGCCCTTCTCCTCGAGCACCGCGCGCGCCGTCTTGGAAGCACCGCCGGCGCCGACGATCAAAGCCTTAGCGCCCGCGATCCGCACGCCCGAAGCGTCGAGCATATAGGAGAATCCCTGGTAATCGGTATTATCTCCGTAAAGCGAGCCGTCGGATGCGCGCACGATCGTATTCACGCACCCGATTGCGCGGGCCGCCGACGAAAGATCGTCGCACAGCGGCATGACCGCTTCTTTGTACGGGATCGTCACATTCAATCCCGCATACGACCCTCCGCGCACGAACGATTCAAGCTCATCGGGCTCGACCTCGAACAGATGATAGGGATACCGCCCGAGCAGCGCATGAAGAACGGGCGAATAACTGTGGGAAAGCGAACGCCCCACAAGACCGTATATCGGCCCGGCGGCCTTAGGGGAGCATGCGCTCCCCTCGGAGCCGACCGCCGCTTCCAGGGAATCCTCGATCATCAGACGCTGATATTGCCTGCTCAGTCCCATAAGCGCCTCGAAAAACGAAGCGGTCGAATCCGCATATCGAAGATCTGCGCGTGACGCGACCGAGGCGAGCTTTTCCCGCTCGCGGTCGGCGTCGAAAACGCGCGCGCCGCGCGCCTGCTTGCGCGCGGCAATGCGCGCAACCGCGTCCATGCGCTCTTCGAACAACGATTCCAGGCGCGCATCGACGACGTCGACTTCGTCGCGCAAACGGGCGATTTCGCAATCGTCCGCGGCCGTATGCGCTCTGTCGGAACGCATACGGCCGATTTCGCTTCCGCCGTCCATCATGCCAGCCCCGCTTCACTCATCAAATCGTACAATGCGACGGCGCAGGCCGCCTCCACGACGGGAACGGCGCGCACGGCGACGCAAGGATCATGGCGCCCGGAAAGCGTCAAGTCCGCATTGCAGCCCCGCTCGAGATCGACGCTTCGCTGCTCGAGGAAAATAGACGACGTCGGCTTGAATGCGACACGCACCATCACAGGCTCCCCCGTCGAAATGCCGCCGAGAATGCCGCCTGCATTGTTCGATTCGAACGCGACATGCCCGTCGCGCATACGATACGGGTCGTTATGAACGCTTCCGCACATATCGGCCGCAGCGAAACCGCACCCGAATTCGACGCCCTTCACAGCGGGAATGCCGAACAGAATACGTCCGAGCGCGCTTTCGATGCCGTCGAATATCGGTTCGCCCACGCCGATCGGTAGACCGACCGCCGCGCATTCGACCACGCCCCCCACGCTGTCGCCCGCCGCACGGGCCGCAGCGATTGCGTCCCGCATTCGCATGCCGGCATCGTCGTCGACCACAGGAAACGACTTGCCGCCGGGCCTGCCCACGTCATCGGGCGCGAGTCCCTGCGAGGGCCACGGAGCATCGTCGATACACGCGACACGAGCAAGATGGGCGCCCACCTCGACGCCGCGTAGGCGCAGCATCTGTTTCGCGATGCCTCCCGCGATGCACAAAGGCGCGGTCAGACGCCCCGAAAAATGCCCGCCACCCGCCACGTCGTGCGCAGCGCCGAACTTCGCCCGCGCGACGTAATCGGCATGCCCCGGACGCGGCATGCGACGCACCTGATCGTAATCGGCGCTGTGCGCATCGGCATTGCGTATCAGCGCCGCAAGAGGCGCGCCGCATGTGACGCCGTCGACCAGCCCCCCGACGAATTCGAAGGCATCGGTCTCCTTGCGCGCCGTGGAATACGCCGCCCCGTTCGGCGCGCGCCGGGCGAGAAACGCCCGAAGATCGGCGAAATCGATCGCACGGCCCGCCGGAACGCCTTCCACCACGCACCCGACGGCAGCCGAATGGCTTTGGCCGAAAAGCGAAACGACGAATTTCCTTCCCACCCGCGATGACACGAGCGAACACCTCGCTTCCATTGGACGAATGCAACGATTGCGTCTCAGATTCTACAAGGGCCGGCGCCGTCGGCGCATGCGGCCTCTATAAAACGGGCGAACCGATCGAGCGTCATCGGCACTATCTCCACCGCCCCGACGGCGCGCAGACAGACCGTATCGATCGACGCACCGCTTCTCTTCTTATCGGACGCCGCCGCCTCGGCCAAGGCGCTCGCAGAAAAACGAGGACGCGTCTTGAAACCGTAACGTTCGACGACCTTTTCAACACGCCGCGCGTCGCCCTCCGAGCAGAATCCGGCGCATGCGGAAGCCCGGGCGATAAGCGCCATGCCCGTCGCCACGGCGAAACCGTGCGTGACGGAATACGACGAAAGGCGTTCGATGGCATGGCCGACGGTGTGGCCGAAATTCAAAATCCTGCGCACGCCCCGCTCATACTCATCCGCCTGCACGACATCGCGCTTTATCTCGATGCAGCGGCGCACGATGGAGGGGATGCGCGCGTCGTTCGGCATCAAACGCGTTTCAAGTTCGACGAACAAGGCGGGGTCGGCGATGATGCCGTATTTCAGCACCTCGGCTGTGCCGTCGATAAAAAAACGATCAGGCAACGTTTCGAGCAGCGAGGTATCGATCAGCACGGACGACGGCTGATGAAACGCTCCGACCAGGTTTTTACCCGCATCGAGATCGATTCCGGTCTTACCGCCCACCGACGAATCGACGCAAGCGAGCAGCGAGGTGGGAATCTGGATGAAGCGACACCCCCTCATGTACGTAGCCGCAGCGAAACCCGCCAAATCGCCCACGACGCCGCCGCCGAGCGCAACGACGATCGTCGAGCGCGTCGCATGCGCGCGGGCCATCGCATCGAGGCAGGCGGCATAGGTGGCGAACGTCTTCGAAGATTCGCCCGCAGGAAAGACGAACGATGCGCAAGGAAGCCCGACGCGCGCGCAGGCATCGAGAATGCGCGGCGCGTACAACGGCGCGACGTTGTCGTCGCTCACCAGAAACACCGCATCGGCGCCCATGTTCGCGGCCTGCGATGCCGCGGATTCGATAGGCGCCTCGTCGATCGACACCTCGTAAGGCTGCGACGCGTGCACCGTCACGACAGCCATAAGACCTCCTCCTTCAAGGGAAACGACCGATGGCGCGCACGAAGCGCGGGGCCTATCGGAACGCGGCGTGCGACAGCGCGTCCTCGACAGCGCTTACGCGCTTCATCAGGCGCGCAAACCGCTCGGGCGTCAAGGACTGCTCGCCGTCGGACGCGGCCGCGCCCGGGTTATGATGGACTTCGATTTCGAGCCCATCCGCGCCCGCCGCCACCGCAGCGCACGCCACAGGCGCGACCAACTCCGCATGGCCCGTCGCATGACTCGGATCGGCGATGACGGGCAGATGCGTCAAGCCCTTGAGGACGGCGATGGCGGCGACGTCGAAGACGTTGCGCGTGCGCGGATCGAACGAGCGGATGCCGCGTTCGCACAAAACGATGCGCGTATTGCCCCCGGCGGCGATATATTCGGCCGCCATCAACAGCTCGTCGATAGTCGCCGCATGCCCTCGCTTGAGCAGCACGGGCTTATCCGTTTTTCCGAGCGCTTTCAACAACGTGAAATTCTGCATATTGCGCGCGCCCACCTGCAGCATGTCGACATCGTCGAAAAGATCGAGGTCGCGCGCGTCCATGATTTCGGAAACGATAGGAAGCCCGAATTCGCGCTTGACCCGTGAAAGGATTTCGATACCCGAGGCGCCGAGGCCTTGAAAATCGTACGGCGACGTGCGCGGTTTGAAGGCGCCTCCTCGAAACATCGATGCACCCGCGCGCTTCACCGCCTCGGCCACGACCATGCATTGCTCTTCGTTTTCGACCGCGCACGGCCCCGCGATCACCGCGAACCGACCGGCCCCTATGCATGCGCCGCCCACATCGACGACGGTATCGTCGGGATGGGCCGACCTCCCCACGTTTCTCAACGCACCCTCGCCTGCCCGACGAGAAACGACGGACGAGGGCGTGGACGTGTCCTGATATCCGATAATGCGACGATCCAATAAACAGCAGCTCCTTCGAACCCTTTACGACCGATCATTGCCCGCATAGGCCGCGCCGCCGACGCGACGACGGCCGCCATGCGCATCGCATGCGTCACGGGGCGATCGGGCCGTTTCTTTGGGAAACGAAACGATGCTACCGGATTAGCAGGCTCTGTCCGGACATCTCCTCAGGAATAGGCAAGCCCACCGCATCAAGCAACGTCGGCGCTATATCGCACAAAGCCGCGCGACGGCCTTCGGCGGCATGCAGCCCGTATGCGCCCGAATCATCGACGAGAACGAACGGAACAGGCGCCGTCGTATGGGCCGTGTGAGGCGTGCCGTCAGCGGAAACCATCCTATCCGCATTGCCGTGATCGGCTGTCAGAAACGTGATGCCGCCTTTGGCCGACACGGCTTCGATCGCGCGCTTGACGCCCTCCTCGACCGCCTCGACCGCCGCCTGCACGATGCCGGTATGGCCTACCATGTCGCAATTCGCGAAATTCACAATATAGACATCGGCGCGGTCGTCCTCGATGGCCCGCACGAGCGTCTCCGCCACTTCGGGCCCGCTCATCTCAGGCTGCAAATCGTACGTGGCGACGCGCGGGCTGGCGATAAGAGCGCGCTCTTCTCCCGGCTTCTGCTCCTCGATGCCGCCGTTAAAGAAAAACGTCACATGGGCGTATTTCTCGGTTTCGGCTATATGGTATTGGCGCAAGCCCGCCGATGCCAGCTCGTCGGCCAAAACGCGGGAGGGATACTCCTTGGGAAACGCCACGGGCGCGACAAGGGATGCATCGTATTCCGTAAGGCATACGAAACGGACGCGCGGCGCGGCTTCGCGCGGAAACGAGGAGAAATCCTCGTCGACAATCGCATGGGAAAGCTCGCGGGCGCGATCGGGGCGGAAATTGAAGAACACAACCGCATCGCCATCGCGCATGCCCTCGCCGTCGAAGGAGACGGGCTCGACGAACTCGTCGGTCACGCCGGCATCGTACGAGGCCTGCAAAACCTCGACGGGCAACGAATCGCTGCGAGGCGCGCCGAGCGCCACCGCATCGTAGGCCCGCTGCACGCGCTCCCAGCGCTTATCGCGATCCATCGCATAATAGCGACCGCTCATGCTCGCGATGCGTACCGCGCCCTCGAAGCCGTTCGACGCGATGAACTCCTGCAAGTCGACCAGGAACCCGACGCCGCTGCATGGAGCGACATCGCGGCCGTCCATGAAGCAATGCACGCGCACGTCGGAAGCGCCGCGGCGCACGGCATGGGCGATCAGGGCATACAGATGCTTATTGCTCGAATGGACGCCCCCGTCGGACACAAGGCCCATAAGATGCACGGCGCCGCCCGCATCGACGGCGGCGTCGATAGCTTCGTTCAATACCGCATTGAACGCCAGGTCTCCCTGCGCGCATGCCTTGTCGATACGCGTAAGCTCCTGATAGACCACGCGACCCGCGCCTATATTGAGGTGGCCCACCTCGGAATTGCCCATTTGCCCTGCCGGCAATCCGACCGCTTCGCCCGACGCCTCGAGCTCGAGAAAAGGGCACGTGGCGAACAGCTCGTCGAAATACGGCGTGTCGGCCAGCGCCACGGCGTTGCCCTGCGACGCCTCGCTCAAACCGAACCCATCCATGATCGCCAGCAAAACAGGCAAACGATACGTCGTTGACATGATTCCTCCCACCGGACGCAATGCCGGAATATACCGATGCCGCGCCCGACGGACGCGGCATGCTACGAGCCTGCGGCCTTTTCTCGAACGGCGCGTCGCGCCTACACGTGATCGACCGCCGTTTTCACCAAAGCCGCGAAGTCGTCGGCGTCAAGCGAAGCGCCGCCGATAAGGCCGCCGTCCACATCCTCGCACGACAAAAACGCCTCGGCGTTTTCCGGCTTCATCGATCCGCCGTACAGAATGCGCATGCCACAGGCGACCTCCTCGCCGACCAAGTCACGCACCGTTCGGCGGATAGCGCACGCCATGGATTGCGCCTGTTCGGGCGTGGCGCTGCGGCCCGTTCCGATAGCCCACACCGGCTCGTAGGCGATGCTGCACAACGCCGCTTCATCCGCATCGACGCCCGCAAGGGCCGCACGGACCTGATCGCACACGAACGCTTCGGCCGCGCCCTTGTCACGGACCGCCTCGCTTTCGCCGACGCAGACGATGGGCTTCATGCCGGCTTCGACCAATGCGCGCACTTTGCGATTGACCTGCATATCGGTCTCCGCGAACATCGCGCGGCGCTCGGAATGGCCGACGATGCACCACGAACAACCGACGTCTTTGAGCATGGGAATGCCGATTTCGCCCGTAAATGCGCCCGAGGGCTCCCAGTGCACGTTCTGCGCGCCGACCTCGATGGACGATTTGTCGAAATCAAGCACCGTAACCACAGAACGGAGATCGATCGCAGGCGGGCACAGCACCACGTCGACCTTATTCCAACCGCGCGCAGAGCGATTCGAGATGCCCTGGGAGAGCACCACGCTTTCGGCAGGTGTCATATTCATCTTCCAATTACCCGCGATAAGGGGCTTACGCACCATGAGAACCTCCTTGATACCGGGGCGAAACGCGATGCGCCGCGCGCTTCGCCCCCGGACTTCGAACCGACGGGGCCGCAGCGCGGCGCTTACGAACGAAGCGCGGCGACGCCGGGAAGGACCTTGCCTTCGACCAACTCCATCGATGCGCCGCCGCCCGTGGAGATGAACGTCATCTCGTCGGCGAGGGCGAACTTGTTCACCGCGGCCACGCTATCGCCGCCGCCGATGATCGTGGCCGCCTCTTTATTGGCCGCGACCGCCTCGGCGACAGCGCGGGTGCCGTGCTCGAAAGCCTGCATTTCGAAGACGCCCATAGGACCGTTCCAGAACACCGTCGACCCTTCGGCGATGGCCTGCGCGTACAGCTTCTCGGTCTCGGGTCCGATATCCAAGCCCATCATGTCGCAAGGAATAGCGTCGACCGAGCAGATGCGCGTCGCGGCATCCTCCGCGAAAGCGTCGGCGACTTTCACATCGACGGGAAGCAGCAGCTTCACACCCGCTGCGGCGGCCTTATCGATCATTTCGCCCGCGCGCACGACCCAGTCGTCCTCTTTAAGCGACGTTCCGACCGTCTTGCCCTGCGCGAGCAGGAACGTGAAGCACATGCCGCCGCCGACGATGATCGTATCGGCCTTGCCGATCAAGGCGTCGATCACGCCCACTTTGTCGGACACCTTGGATCCGCCCAAGATGGCGACGAAGGGACGGCGCGGCGCATCGAGCATGTCGGAAAGCGTCTCGACCTCTCCCGCCAGAAGGAATCCCGCATACGCAGGCAGAAGCGACGCGACGCCTGCGGTCGAAGCGTGCGCACGATGCGCGGTGCCGAACGCATCGTTGACATACAGATCGGCCAGCGACGCGAGTTCCTCGCAGAATGCGGGATCGTTTTTCTTCTCGCGCGCGTCGAAGCGGAGGTTCTCGAGCAGAAGAACGCAGCCGTCCGCGAGCGCGGCCGCCTTGGCGCGCGCGTCGGCGCCGACGGTATCGGAAGCGAATGCCACCGGGGCGTCGATCAGCTCGGCAAGACGGCGCGCAGCGGGCGCGAGCGTGAATTTCTCATCGAACCCGTCGCCTGCAGGGCGGCCGAGATGGCTCATCAGAATGACTTTCGCGCCGCCGGAAACGAGATATTCGATCGTGGGCAGCGCCGCGCGGATGCGCGTGTCATCGCCGACGACTCCGTCTTTGACGGGCACGTTGAAATCGACGCGGACGATGACGCGTTTGCCGCGCACATCGACGCCCTCGATGGTCTTGATTTCGGACATTCGGTCCTCCTTCGAAATCTTCGTCGCCATGCCGCATCCGGCCCGCAGGCGCGCGGCGGCATATGCGTAAGAAGCCGAACGCAGGGCTCGGCTTCTTCGGGGTCAAACAAGGCGCCGCCCCGAAAGGCGGCGCATGCGAATGCTAGAGAAGGATCTTCGCAAGGTCCTTGACGCGGTTGGAGTAACCCCACTCGTTGTCATACCAGGAAATGCACTTCACCATATCGCTCTTCTCGCCCATCACCATGGTGAGCTTGCTGTCGAAGATCGACGAATGCGCGTTGCCGACGATGTCGATCGAGACGATCGGATCTTCGGTGTATTCGAGAATGCCCTTGAGCGGGCCTTCCGCGGCGGCTTTCATGGCGGCGTTGATTTCTTCCTTGGTCACCTCGCGCTCGAGCTGGACGGTGAGGTCGACCATGGATCCGTCGGGGGTGGGAACGCGCGTGGCGAAGCCGTCGAGCTTGCCTTTGAGCTCGGGCAGGACCAGCGCGACGGCGCGGGCGGCGCCGGTGGTCGTGGGAATCATGGACAGCGCGGCGGCACGGGCGCGGCGGAGGTCCTTATGAGGCAGGTCGAGGATCTTCTGGTCGTTCGTATAGGCGTGGATGGTGTTCATGTAGCCGCGCTTGATGCCGAAATTCTCCATCAAGACCTTCGCGAACGGCGCGAGGCAGTTGGTGGTGCAAGAAGCATTGGAGATGATATGGTGCTTTTCCTTATCGTAATCGCCGTCGTTGACGCCCATCACGATGGTAATGTCCTCGCCTTTGGCGGGGCAGCTGATGATGACCTTCTTGGCGCCCGCCTCGATATGCTTGGACGCGAGCTCGCCGGTCTTGAAGATGCCCGTGGATTCGACGACGATATCGACGCCGAGCTCTCCCCAGGGCAGGTTGGAGGGTTCGCGCTCGCACAGCACCTTGGTCTTGTGACCGTCGGCGATAAAGCCGTCCTCGACGACTTCCACGGTGTCGAATGCGCGGCCGTGAACGGAGTCGTACTTCAGAAGATGGGCCATGGTGGGAATGTCGCCCAGGTCGTTGACGGCCACGACGTCGAGTTCGGGATCGTTGGCCATGGCGCGATACACGAGACGCCCGATGCGCCCGAAACCGTTGATGCCGACCTTGATTGCCATTGCAAACCCCTTTCTAGGTTTTGTCATATCGCTTCGATTATACGGGAAGAAGACGCACGCAAGACGCCGTATCGGCGTGCGGGGCAAATGGATGCGGAGGCGGGGCGCGGCGCACGACGCCGGGATTCGACGCCGCGCCCCCATGCGCCTCCTTATTGGTCCATCGAGCCCATCATGTCCTGCAGCTTCTTCAGATCCGACATCTTCATGCCCCCCATGCCGGGAATGCCGAAACGAGGCTTGCGCCCCTTTTTGCCTTTCTTGCCCTTCTTGCCGCGCCCGGCCTGCAGCGCTTCGGCGGCGGGCATGGCCTTTTTCATCATCTTCTTCACTTCGTTGTACTGCCGCATGACCTGATTGACTTCCTGCACGCTCGTGCCCGACCCTGCGGCGATGCGGGCGCGACGGCTGCCGTTGAGCACTTCGGGATGCTCGCGCTCGTGCGCGGTCATGGAGAAGATGATGGTCTCCATGCGGTCGAGAGCGCCCTCGTCGACCTGACCCGACGCCATGGCCTTGTCTCCGCCCGGCAAGGCGCTGACAAGTTTGGAAATGCCGCCCATCTTTTTGACCTGTTTCTTGATCTCGAGGAAGTCGTTGAGGTTGATCTGGGCCTTCGCCATGCGAGCCGTGGTTTCGGCCTCGATCTCTTCGGCCTGGACTTTCGAGGCATGCTCGATCAGGGAAACGACGTCGCCCATGCCGAGGATGCGCTTGGCCATGCGATCGGGATGGAATTCCTCGAGGCTGTCGGGCTTTTCGCCCGCGCTGATGAATTTGATGGGCTTGCCCGTGACCTGCTTGAGTGAAAGCGCGCCGCCGCCGCGTGCGTCGCCGTCCATCTTCGACATGATCACGCCGTCGAATTCGACCTTCTCGGCGAACGCCTGGGCGACGTTCACCACGTCCTGACCCGTCATGGCATCGACCACCATGAGGATCTGGTCGGGCTTGACCGCTGCTTTGATGGCGGCGGCCTCGTCCATCATGGCCTCGTCGACGTGCAGGCGGCCCGCCGTGTCGACGATGACCACGTCGCGCAGATTATCGATCGCGCAGCGCACGCCTTCTTCGGCGATGCGGACGGGATCTTCGCCGTCTCCGCGGTAGACCTTGACGCCCATCTCGTCGCCGAGCGTCTGCAGCTGGTCGGCCGCTGCGGGGCGATACACGTCGCAAGCGACCAGAAGCGGGCTGTGCCCCTTGCTCTTCAGCAGATACGCGAGCTTCGCCGACGCCGTGGTCTTACCCGAGCCCTGCAAGCCGACGAGCATGATGACATTGGGAATGCTGCTCGTAAGGACCAGCTTGGAATCGGATTGGCCGAGAAGCGCCGTAAGCTCGTCGAGCACCACCTTGACGACGTTTTGCGCGGGCGTCAGCGAATCGAGGATTTCGGCCTCGAGACAGCGGGCCTTGGTCGATGCGACGAACTCCTTGACCACTTTGAAATTGACGTCGGCCTCCAAAAGCGCCATGCGTATCTCGCGCATGGCGGCGTTGATATCCTCTTCGGTCAAGCGGCCCTTCGAACGCAGACCCGAGAATATGCCCTGAAGGCGGTCGGAAAGATTATCGAACATGAATAGGACTCCTTTGGATCGATGCGCCGCACGCGCGCGACGCTGCGCCGTGCGCGCCGACGCGTGCGTGCGGCGGCGCGGCAAAAACGTCCGAAACGCTAGGCATCCGCGCGATGCTCGCGGGCGTCGAACTCTCCCACGAAGGCGCGGGTGAATGCGCGGGGATCGAAATCACGCAGGTCGTCCAACCCCTCGCCGACGCCGATCTTAAGGACCGGCAATGCGAGCTCGTGGCTGACCGCCAGCGCGATACCTCCTTTGGCCGTTCCGTCGAGTTTGGTGACGATCACGCCGTCGAGATCGAGCGCGCGATCGAATTCCCTTGCCTGGGAAAGGCCGTTCTGTCCGGTGGTGGCATCGATCACCAGCACCGTGTACACCGGCAGCTTCGAGCGCTTGCGGACCACGTTGACGACCTTTTCGAGCTCGCGCATCAGATCGGCCGAAGTATGCAGACGGCCCGCCGTATCGATGAGCACCAGATCGGCGCCGAGACGCTCGGCGCGCTCTATCGTGTCGTAGCATACGCTGGCAGGGTCGCTGCCGCGTTCGCGCGTGCATATCTCGACGTCCGCGCGGCGCGCCCACTCCTCGAGCTGCTCGACGGCGGCGGCGCGAAACGTATCGGCGCTTCCCAAAATGACCGTGCGGCCGGCATCGGAGGCCTCTTTGGCCAGCTTGCCCACCGTGGTCGTCTTGCCCGCGCCGTTGATGCCCACGAACAGCACGCATGCAGGATCTCCGCCGAACACCGCCTCGGCGCCTTCGGCGAACGCCTCCGCCATGCGATCGTTGAGCAGGTCGAGCACGGCATAAGCGTCAGGCAGCGCCTTGCGCGTCGCCGTATCGCGCAAATCCTCGACGATTTCGCTCGCGGCGGCGCCGCCGATATCGGCCAGAATCAACGTCTCCTCGAGACCGTCCCAGAATTCGTCATCCAGATCGGGGCCGCGATCGAGCAGAACGTTCATGCGCTCGGTGAATTTCTCGCGCGAACGCGCGAGCCCTTCGCTTATACGGCTGAAGAATCCCATGGCAGGACCCCTTTCAAATCGTTTCGAACATGGCGCGGCGGCGCCGTTGCCATGATAGCGTAAAGCCTCCGTCAGACGTCTTGGCGGCCGAGACGCTGCGATACCGCCCTGGTGACGCCATCGGCGTGCATCGAGACGCCGTAGAGCACGTCGGCCATCTCCATCGTGCGGCGCTGATGGGTGATCATGATCACCTGCGTTCGATCGCGCAGCGTTTCGAGATACGCCAGCAGTCGGCGCAGGTTGCTGTCGTCAAGCGCCGCCTCCACCTCGTCGAGAAGATAGAACGGCACACGGCGCACGCCGTGCACGGCGAACAGCAGTGCAATGGCCACAAGCGACTTCTCCCCGCCGCTCATCAGCGTCATCTTGGCGATGCGCTTGCCTTTCGGCTGCGCATGCACCTCGATGCCCGCGCGCCCCGATCCCTCCGAATCGATGAGGCTCAACCATGCGGAGCCACCTGGGAACAACTGCTCGAAGATGCGCGCGAAGCGTTCGTTCACCAGCCCGAACGTTTCATCGAAACGCTCCTGCATGCGCTCGTCGAGCGCCGTAGCGACGCGACGAAGCGACTGGACCGCCTCCTCGATATCCCCCATCTGCGCCGCGACGAAATCGTAGCGCTCCTTGAGCGCTTCGTACTCGCGCGCCGCATCGGGATCGACCGACCCCAAAGCCTTCAGCCGCGCGCGCAAAGACGCGAGCCGCTGTTCGGCAGCGGCACGATCGGCAGGAGGAGGGATTTCGAGCGCCGATTCGAGATCGACATCGCCGTGGGCGACGAGCTGCTCGACGGCCGCCTTGATACGAACCTCGAGCTTTCCCTTGTCGACATCGACCGCGCCCGACGCTTGACGCGCCGCCTCGAGCCGCGCGGTCGCGCGGTCGCGCGCAGACAACGCCCGCTTCAGAAGGTCTTCGTCCCGTTCGCGGGCCTGCCCTGCGAACGCAAGGCGCGCCTCCGTCTTCTCGAGCGCCGCTTCGACAGAAAAGCGCAGCTCTTCGATCCGCGCGATCAGGGGACGCATGCGCGCGAGCGCCGTTTCCGCTTCGGCGCCCGCGGCTTGCGC
This sequence comes from Slackia sp., assembly GCA_030527325.1. Classification (GTDB taxonomy): domain Bacteria; phylum Actinomycetota; class Coriobacteriia; order Coriobacteriales; family Eggerthellaceae; genus Slackia. The sequence goes on along the minus strand of JAUNBA010000005.1, from coordinate 118,002 downwards.
GCGCTCCTGCGATCGCGCGGCGCGTTCGTAATCGCGGCGCGCATCGCGGCAATCGCGCTGCGCCGACGCCGACCGCTGCGTGGCAGCCGACAGCGCCGATTCCGCCCGCGCGACCGATTCCCGGGCGCGGCGCTCCTCTTCGTATGCGGCATGCCGCTCGTCATCCGACGCGGCAAGCGCGTCCTCGAGCGCCGCACGCTCGCCTTTAAGCGCCGCGGTTTTCTCGAGCGCTTCGTCGCACGCCTGCCGCAAGCGCTCCTCTTCACGAATGGATGCGGCGACGCGTTCGTCCGCAGACGAGCGTGCGGCCTCGAGCGCGCGCAGGCGCCCCGCGGCAGCCCGTACGCGCTCCTCGGCGCCCTCCGAGACCCCCTTGCAACGCGCATAGGAGCGCTCCGCCTCGAGCGCGCAGGCGCGGGCGCACCCGAGCGCATCCTCGGCAGCGACAAGCGATTCTTCGACCGAAACGAGCCTGGTGCGGGCGCGGGCGGCGTCGCGGCGGGCACACGCCAACTCGCGCACGCACGCCAACACGCCGTCTTCCGCGCAGGCGCCGCACAGCGTCACGCTGCCGCCCGCGTCCACCATGACGCCGTCGCGCGTGAGATAGCGCCCCGACCCGTCGCCTTCGCACGCCTCCCATGCTTCGTCGAGGGAATCGACGAGCACGACGTCGCCGATAAGATGCTCGAGCAGACCGCCCGCATGCGCGGGATACTCGAGGCGATCGATCAAACGCCGCGCCGTATGCTGCGGCGCGGCGGACGGCGCGACGGGCGCGAACAAAACGCGCGCGCTTCCCTGATCGCACGCGCGAGAAAACGCCTCGGACAGCAAACGGGCATGTCGGGCATCGGTGACGCACCAGGAGGCGAAATCGCGCGCAAGCAAACGCTCCACCACGCGCTCGATATCGCTCGGAGCGCGCACGCATGAAGCGAGCGAGCATGCGGCGGCGTCGAATTCGCGCACATGCTCGGCCATCCAGGCAGATGCGTCGTCGTATACGCGGAATGCGCGTTCGGATTCTTCCAGCGACGCGATACGCGCGGCCATCCGCTCGCATTCGAGGCGGGCGGTTTCGACGGCGGCGCGCGCCTCGACGACATCGGCCTCGCGCATCGCGACGGTCGACGTGGCGCGTTCCAAATCGGCATCGAATTCGGCGAGCGCCGCACAGGTCCGCTGCGCCTCCGATTCGAGGCGTGCGAGCTCGGCGGCCGCGTTATCGAGCTCGCACGCAAGAGACGTCGCGCGCTCTTCGAGCGAACGAAGGAGAACGATGTACTCGGATGCGGCGACGCGCGCCGCTTCGCCCTGTTCGGCGGCCGTCTCGAGCGCTTCGGCGCAAAGACGACCGCGTCGGCGGCATTCGTCGAAAGACGCATCGGCGGCGACGCGCGCCCGGCAGGCCTCTTCGAGCGCATGCCGCGCCGCACCCAGCTCCCGATCGCGCTCATCCGCATCGGCGCGCAAAACGACGAGGGCGGCTTCCCCCTGCTCGCATGCCGCGCGCAAAGAATCAAGGTCTCGCACGCGTCCTTCGCGCGCCGCATGCGCCGCCGCGCGGCGATCGTCGGCCGCGCGCTCTTTTTCCCGAAGCAGACGCGAAAGGGAATCCAGGCGCTCGCGCGCCACGCGCATACGGCCCGATTGCCGTTCGATTTCGGCCGTCTCGAAGACCCGTGCGGCATGCGCATCGCGCAATCGCTCGAGTTCGGATGCGGCGGCCGCATCGACCGACTGCGCGGCACGAAGCTCATCGGAGGCCGCGCGCTCCCGCCCGCATACCTCATCCCAACAATGCTGAAGCACGCGCACGTCGTCGACGGCGAGCGCCAATTCCAGACATGCCGCCTCCTCGGAAACCGCCCGATGCTCCTCTGCACGCGCGGCCTTGCGCGCAAGGGGCTTCAACTGGCGTTCGATTTCGCGCGCGACGTCGGCGGCGCGCGCAAGCCGGCCATCGAGGGCTTCGAGCTTGCGCGCCGAACGCTCCTTGCGCTGACGGTGCTTCAGGACCCCTGCGGCCTCTTCTACAAGCGCATAGCGCTCTTCCGGGCTGCTTGTCAGAATGGCGTCGAGATTGCCCTGGCCGATGACGGAGCGCACGCCCGAGCCGAGACCCGTGTCATGAAGGATGTCCATGATGTCCATACGTCGCACGGAGGACCCGTTGATCAGGTATTCGCTCTCGCCCGTCTTGTACATGCGACGGGTCAGGCACACCTCCGAAAAATCGACCGGCAACGTGCCGTCCTCATTGTCGAGAACCAGGTCGACCTCGGCGACGCCTACCGGCTTGCGCGAGGCCGACCCTGCGAATATCACGTCGTCCATGGCCTGGCCGCGCAGATTCTTCGCATTGCGCTCGCCCAAGACCCACAGCACCGCATCGGATATATTCGATTTACCTGAGCCGTTCGGACCTACGATGGCCGTCATGCCCGGCTCGAAGACGAACGCCGTGCGATCGGCGAACGACTTGAACCCCTTCAGAACAAGCGACTTCAGGCGCATGCGCTATCCCTTGACGCTGCTTTTCTTATCGGCCTTGGCGAGCTTTTTCTCATGCTTGGCCTTCGCCTTCTCGGCTTTCGACGTCTTGGAGAACCCGAGCGCGTCCAAAGCCGTTTTCGCAGCCTGGCTCTCGGCTTCCTTCTTCGTGCGGCCCATGCCGCTGGCAAGGGCCTTCACGCCGGCGAACACCTGCGACACGAAGGTGCGGTCATGCGGGGGACCCTGGGTTTCGACCAGCTTATACGTAGGCGTGATGCCTTCTTCTTGCAGTTTCTCCTGCAAAGCGCTCTTCGGATTTTCGGGTTCGCGCGCCATATCGACCGACATGCGCGGAATAAGGGTGCGACGCACGAACGCCTGGGCGCCGGCAATGCCCGCGTCGAGGAACAAGGCGGCCACGACGGCCTCGTATACGTTTTCGAGCGCGGAATGCAGCCCGCGCCGACCCGTACCTCGCTCCGAGGAGCCGAACACGATCACGTCGGCGAAACCGAGTTTTTCGGCAACGCTCGACAAGCTCGCGCCGGAAACCAGCGCGACTTTGATGCGCGTCAGACCGCCTTCGTCCAACTCGGGATACTCGTGAAACGCCGCATTGGCGACGATGGCGCCAAGGATGCTGTCGCCGAGGAATTCCAGGCGCTCATAGCTGAACTTGACCGCCATGCCCTCGGTCGCCGACGGATGCGTGATGGCCGCCAGAAGTATCTCGGGATCGTTGAACTCATACCCGAGGATGCGCTGCGCCGCCTCGATCTTGCTTTGCTGCTCTTCGGTATGCACCACTACTTGCCCACCGCCTCGGCGATCGAACCGGCGATATCCTTGCGCACCATATCGGCCGATGCGAGCACGCCGTTTTTAATGGCTTCGGCATTGCTCGATCCGTGACCGACCAGGCATACGCCGTTGACGCCCAGCAAAGGAGCGCCGCCGTACGCGTCGGCGTTGATGCTGTCCTTGAGCGTCTTCAGCTCGTTTTTCACGAGCACGGCTCCCATCTTGGTCTTCAACGAGGAATTCAACGTTTCCTTCAAAGCCGAGAACAGACCCTTGGCGGTTCCTTCGACGGTCTTCAGCACCACGTTGCCCGTGAATCCATCGGTCACCACGACATCGAATTTCGCCGCGATGATATCGTTGCCTTCGGCATTGCCCGCAAAGCCTTCGACGCCCTCTTTCATAAGCGAAAACGTCTGCTGAGCGAACTGGGAGCCTTTGGTGTCTTCCTCGCCGATATTGAGCAGCGCGACGCGCGGATTGCGTTTCCCGACGATTTTTTCGGCATAAATGGAGGCCATCCGAGCGAATTGCACCAGATACTCAGGCTTGCAATCGGCATTCGCCCCGATGTCCGCCATGACGACGGGAGCGATCGGCGAAGGGATGACGCTGCACAGCGCCGGACGCTGCACACCCTTGATACGACCGATGACCAGCGTGGCCGCAGCCAGACAGGCACCCGTCGATCCTGCGGAGAAAAAGCCCTGGGCGCGACCTTCCTTCACGGCGCGACACCCGACCACGATGGACGAATCCTTCTTCTTGCGCACCGCCTGGGCGGGATGCTCGGCCATGCCGATGACCTCGGAGGCAGGCTGGGCAACGCAGCGATCGTGCGCCTGCGCAAACGGCACGACCACCTCTTCAGGGCCGGTCAGCAGCACCGAGATGCTTTCGTCCTGCTTCAAAGCCGCCGCGACCCCTTCGAGCACGACATCGGGCGCATGATCGCCGCCCATCGCGTCAACGGCGATGGTGACGGTATCGCTGTACGGCATACGATTCCTTTCGATATTCACATAACGCTTGCGTATCCGGAAAACGGATACCTCCCTTTATACACGAATTGCCGACTCGCAAGTCGGCAATGTGTGGATGCTGGAACTTGTAATGCTCCTGTTACTCGGTCTCGAGAACCTCGCGCTTACCGTAGTAGCCGCAGTTGCCGCACACGCGATGAGGCAACTTCACTTCGCCGCACTGCGGGCACGTGGAGCGAGCGGGCGTAGCGATGACGCTGTTAGCGCTGCGACGAGAATGGGTGCGAGCACGACCGGTCTTTTGCTTAGGCACTGCCATGGTTTTCCATCTCCTTATTCCCCCGGCCGATGTCATCGGCCGAAACGGTTTCCATCCATAAAATCAGACGAAACGAGATAATAGCAAAGTCGCATAGGCTTCGCAATACTCGAAATAAAGCTTCAAAGGTTTTCCGAACGATAGGCTATTCGAACGTCAAATCCTTCAAGGCGGCGAACGGGTTGTTCTTCCCCAGCTGAACCTCATCGGATACGCAGCCGCACGGCCCCTCGTTGAGGTCCGATCCGCACTGGGAGCAGATGCCCTTGCAGTCGTCTTTGCAAAGCGGCATCAAGGGCATATCGACCAGGATGGCCGCCATGAGAAGCGACTCGAGATCGATCTCGTGCGATTCGGGAAGCACGTCGAATTCGTCTTCATCCATGTCGTCGGGGGCCTCCCCCTCGCCTTCGATGATGAAGTAGCCTTCGACCTCGCCGTTCAATTCGACTTCCATATCGGCCAAGCAGCGGCTGCACGAGGTGACCAGGCGCCCGGTGACGCTTCCCGAAACCAAGATGGCGCCGCCGACGTTCGTGAGCGTCACGCAATACGGCAGCGCGCCGACCGTGCGATACTCGTCGGGACCGCACGAAAACAACTCGGGTTCGTACGAACCCGAGAACACCGCCGTTTCAGCCGGCGAGAAAAGATGCGAGGGGACCGTGAGGACGAGACGCTCCATTAGCGCCCTATGCCCTGGTTGTTCAGGCGGTCGCGGCAGCGGCGCACGCTCGTGATCAGCGTGTCGAGGCTTTGCTCGACGTGTCCGAACACTTCGTCGGCGTAGTCTTCCGCACCGGCGCGGGTCTGACGTTCGAGTTCGCGGGCGTCGGCCATGATGGTGTCGGCCTGCTGCTGGGCGATGCGCACGATTTCCTGTTCGGAAGCGATCGTCATGGCCTGGCTGCGCGCATCCTCGATCAAACGCGCGCTTTCCGCCTCGGCGTCGTCGATGAGGCTCTGACGCTCGCGCACGATCTGGCGAGCCTGGGCGAATTCGCCCGGGAACGTATCGCGGATTTCGTCCATTATTTCAAAAGCAGCCGCGATATCGACCTGGCGGTAATTAGCCTTGCCGAATGCCGGCTTGGAGTCCTCGAGAAGAATGGAGAGCTCCTCGATAAGTCCAAGAACTCCTGTTTCGTCCATTAGTATCCCTTTCGTGCCTGCTGCCCGTAAGCTGCGTGTCATCGGGGAAGCACCCCGGCTGCATCCGCGGAATCGCATGGCGGATTCCCTGTGCAGTATCTTTTGGATTCTATCATGTTTTCGTGCGTTTCACCCCACCTACACAACGCCCGAGGAGGGCGAACATGGAAAGAAAACGCCGCGCACGCGCTCATCACTCGGCGAATCGAGCCTTCAGCGCCTTTTCGACGCATGCGGGAACCAAGTCCTCCACCGAACCGTGAAACGACGAGATCTCGCGCACGATCGAGCTCGACAGATACATGTATTGGGGCGGAGACATGATGAACATGGTCTCGACATCGCTGTTCAGACGATAGTTCGCCGCGGTCATCTGGAACTCGTACTCGAAGTCGGTGATGGCGCGCAGGCCCTTCACCACGACGTTCGCATTGATGTCGGCGGCGAAATGAACGAGCAGGTCGTCGAACGGTTGCACGGTGACATTGCCCAGCGACGCGGTGGCCTCGCGGGCGAATGCGACGCGCTCGTCGAGGGAAAACAACGGCTTTTTCTTCGCCGACGCGGCGACGCCCACGACGATTTCGTCGAACATCTGCGAAGCACGGCCTATGACGTCGAGGTGTCCGTTGGTTATCGGGTCGAACGTACCCGGCACGAGAGCTTTTTTCATGCGAAGCTCCTCCTTGAAACGATTGTCATTCGTAAAAGCGGAACAGGTCGATCACGGTCTTCGAAAACCGCTTGCTGGCAAGTATATCGGCCGGCACCGCGGCGCTTTCGAAGAAAGCGGCCAGATCGCAGGCGGCATCATGCTCGTAGCTTATGACGGCGTCGGGAGCAAGGCGCCCGCGTTCGCGCAGCGTCGCGACCAGCCCGTAGGTCCGTTCGAGGGAAAACGCATACGGAGGATCGAGAAACACCACGTCATACGGCGCGCCGCCCGCAACAGGCGGGTTTTTCATCACGTCGGCTTTGAACACGCGAGCGCGATCGGGCCCGAGTCCGAGCATGTCGACGTTGCGCCACAGCGCGTCGAGCGCCGCTTTATCACGCTCGAAGAAATGCGCCGATGCGGCGCCGCGCGACAAGCACTCGATGCCGAGCGCCCCGCTGCCCGCGAACGCGTCGAGCACGCGCGCGCCTTCGATCGATCCGCATGCGGAACACAGCGTGCTGATAAGCGACTCTTTCACGCGATCGGTCGTCGGTCGCGTATTCGACCCTTTCGGAGCCGCCAACGGGCGGCCTTTGTACAAGCCGGCGATGACGCGCATGGCACCGTCCTTTCTTCGAATCCGTCGCACGAACACGACGGACATATATCATACGCGCGCGGCCGAATCGGCGAAAAGCGCATCGGCCTCGCGAAGCAAAAGCCGCGTTTCCGCGCGCTTCGAACACTCATCGGCATCGAGCATGCGCGCGGCGTCGGCATGGGCCGCCTCGATCAGGGCGCCGTCGCGCGCCGCGTCCACGAGCTTCAACGCCCGGGCGCCATGTTGGCGATTCCCCAGCACATCGCCCTCGTCACGCAGCAACAGATCGAATTCCGCCAAGTCGAATCCATCTTCGATGCGCTCCATGGCGCGCAGGCGCTCGATCGATCCCGCATCCGACGTCGAAGCCACCAAGTACGCCTCCCCCGGCAACGCGCCGCGGCCGATGCGGCCCCGCAGCTGATGGAGCTGTGAAAGCCCGAAGCGCTCGGCGTCTTCCACGATCATCACGGTGGCGTTGGCGACATCGACGCCCACTTCGATGGCGGTCGTGCTCACCAGCACGTCGATCTCGCCGGCGCGAAAACGCTCCATGACCGCCCTTTTCTCGTCGGGACGCATGCGTCCGTGCAGCAATCCCACCGTATAGGCGGAAAACGTCTTCGCCTGCAAAAACGCCGCCTCGGCTTCGGCGGCCTTGGGGTCGTCGCCGGCCATGTCGGCGTCGGAGTCGATATACGAAGGCCCCTCGTCGAAATCGACCGCATCGGCGTCGCGCGGCGAAGAAGCGCCGCCAATCCGGGCTTCTTGGCGTTTTCTGCCCACCAGAGGGCAGACGACGTATGCCTGCTCGCCTCGGGCGCAGGCCGCAAGCGCGGCATCGTAGGCCTTGCCGCGTTCCCTGAATCCCACGACGCGCGTGGTGCGCCCGCCTGCGCCGGCAGGTGCGCTACGCAAATAGCTCGCCGTCATGGTCCCGTACAGGGCCAACGCCAGCGTCCGGGGAATAGGCGTGGCCGTAAGCGAGAGGAAATCGGGGTTGGCCCCTTTTTCCAGCAGACGCGCACGCTGATCGACACCGAAACGCTGCTCTTCGTCCACCACGACGAGCGTGCATACGCGCAAGCGCACGTCGTCTTCGAGAAGCGCCTGCGTGCCGAACAACACGCACGTCCGTCCCGATGCGACGTCGGCGAGAATGCGACGACGCTCGCCCGCCGAGCACGACGACGTCAGCACATCCCACGCAATGCCCGCCGCCTCGAACAACGGCGCCATGGCATCCGCGTGCTGGCGCACAAGCACCTCCGTGGGAGCCATCATCAACGCCTGCGTACCCGAATCGGCCGCAAGGGCCAAGGCGAACGCGGCCACCGCCGTCTTCCCCGTTCCCACATCGCCGAGCACCATGCGGCTCATATGCGCGGGCGACGCCATATCGGCCCTGATTTCTTCGATAGCCAGCATCTGATCGCTCGTCAGGGAAAACGGCAGCGCCGCGAAAACCGCGTCGAAGCACGGCCCGCCTGAAGCGTGGACCGTCGCGGGCAAGGCGCGCAGGCGATCGCGCTCCGCGCTCATCATATGCAGCTCGAGCAGCAGCACCTCCTCGTAAGCAAGGCGACGACGGGCGGCGGCCTGCTCGGCCATGCACCGAGGGAAATGGATGGCCCGAAGCGCATGCTGGCGCGCCATGAGCCTATAGCGCGTGCGCAACGAGTACGGCAGAGGATCGTACATTCCCGAACACGACGCGAGCGCGGCGGAAACCGCCGAGCGCATCGCGGCAGGCGACATATCCCGGCCGCCGCGATGCACCGGCACGACGACGCCCGCGCCTGGATCGTCATCATCGAGCACGTCGAGAAACGGCATGGTCATGCGCTTGAAGCCGTACGAGAATTCGACCGTTCCCGCAACGCTGACCCGCATGCCGGGCTTGAGGCTTTTCGCAAGCCAAGGCTGCTTGAAAAACGTGGCGATCAGCGTCGACGTTCCGTCGACCAGCGCGACCTCGACCAAATCGAGCTTCGGCTTGGGACGCTTGAGAACGGCTTCGTGGACCTGGGCGACCACCGTGACCTGCGCGCCGACGGGCGCGGCGGCGATGGTGCGCAAATCCGCCATATCGACATAGCGATGAGGATAATGCGCGAGCAGATCGCGAATCGTGCGTATGCCCAGACGCGAAAGCGCCGCCGCCCGGACGGAACTGATGCCCGCAAGCTCGGTCACGGGCGATTCCGGCCGCAAGGCGGCGGCGAGTCGATCGACCATAGGGCAAGCCCCTGCTATTCGAGCGAGAAAACGACCGGATAGAGCGCCTGCTCTCCGCGATGGGGATCGATTTCGAGGTCTTCGTAAGCTTCTTCGATGCGCGCGACCAACGCATCGAGCTCTTCATCGCTCATCTGATCGCCCGCAAGCACCGTGCAGGTGTCGGCCTCGTCGGCGCCCATGGCCTCAAGAAGGCCCATGACCACGTCGGAAACGTTCTCCCCGACGGTTTCGATGGAGCCGTCGGCGATGCCGATCACGTCGCCGTCTTTGATCGGGTTGCCATGCGCGTCTTTGGCGTCCTTGATGGCGCGCGTCACCTCGCCCGTCTTCACGTCGGCGAACGCCTCGGTCATGGCCTCGACGTTCTCATCCAGCGACGCATCGGCATCGAAGCCGAACAGAGCCGAAAACGCCTGCGGCACGCTTTTCGTGGGAACCACGGCGCAGGGCTTTTCGGAAACCTCGACGCACGCCTGCGCGGCCATGATGATGTTCTTGTTATTGGGGAGGATGACGACCGCATCCGCGTTGACCTTGTTCACGGCCGCGAGGATATCGGCGGTCGAAGGATTCATGGTCTGCCCGCCCGACACGACGACATCGACGCCGAGCGACTCGAGGATCTTCGCATTGCCGGAACCCGGGGCCACCGCGACGACGCCGAGCGGCTTGCGGGCCTCCTGCGTCTCGTGCTCGAGCTTCTCGGTGCGCTCTTCGCTCTGAAGCTGCATATTGTGGATATGAACCTCGGATATCTGGGCGTCATGCGTGAGGAACCAGCCGAGCACCTGGTCGGGACGGTTCGAATGCACATGGACCTTGAAGTTCGGATGCATGCCCACCATAAGGTCGCAATCGCCCATCGTGGGAAGGAAGTCCTTGGCCGCATCGACGTCGATCTCGTCGGAATGGACGAGGAATTCGGTGCAATAGCGATACGCCGAGCCTTCCCAGTCGTTAATCTGCTCGATTTCGACCTTCGGAGCGGGACGCGCGAAAGCCATGGCATCGCCCACGAAGCCGTCTTTGCCGGTCAGAGAGGCGGCGAACGCGTCGATCAAGATGGCCAGGCCGAAACCGCCCGCGTCGACCACGTTGTTCTCCTTGAGGACCGGCAGATAATCGGGCGTGCGCTGCACGGAAGCGTACGCTTCGGCCACGACGACCTCGAGCGCCTCTTCGAGGGACAGCTTCTTCTTGCGCGCCTTGCGCGCGGCGGCCGCGGCATCCTCGATAACGGTGAGAATGGTGCCTTTGACGGGCTTGCGCACCGCCTGGAAGGACACCTCGACCGCACGGGCGAAGCATGCGTCGAGCGCGACGGTATCGAGCTGCTCGTGGCCCTCGTAGCCTTCGCACAGGCCGCGCAGGATCTGCGAGGTGATGACGCCGGAATTGCCGCGAGCGCCCATCAAAGCGCCCGTGGTGATGGCCTTGCGGACATCGGCATCGGTGCAGCCGATTTCGAGCTTGGCGAGATTATCGACCACCGTCTGCATGGTCAAAGACATATTCGTGCCGGTATCGCCGTCAGGAACGGGGAACACGTTCAGGCGATTCACTTCCTCCTTGCGCTCGGCGAGCGCCTTGGTGGCGGCGGCGATCGCGTTGAGGACGTCGTTGGTCGTATGGTTGCTCATAGGTGTATGTATCTCCTTGGAACTGCGCTACTTGCGCACCTTGATGCCCTGGACGTGCACTTCGACGCCCGCGACGGGCACCTGGGCATGCTCGGTCAGCATATACGTGACATTGTCGATGAGATTCTGGGACACGGCGTTGATGTTGGTACCGTACTCGACCACCACGTACAGATCGACGCGCACGCCCGCTTCCTCGGCGGCGACGACGATGCCGCGGCGAAGACGGTTTGCGGGCAGTATGGTGGCGATGCCCTCGGAAACGGTGGGAGCAGCCATACCAACGATGCCGTAGCAGCCGAGAGCGGCATTGCCTGCCAGATCGGCGAGAACATCATTGGAGACATGAAGATTGCCAGGAACCTGCTGCGTCATGAATGCATTCCTTTCTCACGACTGCAATGCAACCGTAAAGTATAGCAATTAACCGAAATCAACTCCATAGAACGAAATGAACAGGCATTTTAGCGGGTGGTTAAGCACATCAAGCGCACAAATCATGCCGACCGCCGCCAGAAGCGCTCAGATGGGACGCGGCCGGCGCGCGCACGCGTCCCGCAGCGCGGACCCATGCCCCGAAGCGGCCGGCAGGCGACCCTCGCACGCGAATCGGTGCATGAAAAAAGCCCGCATTCGCGGGCTTTGCATACGGAAGAAGGCGTTATGCGCGGGTAACCTTGCCGGCCTTCAGGCACTTGGTGCACACGTTCTTCTTATGCACCGTGCCGTTGTTCTCCATAACGGTCACCTTCTGGATGTTCGGACGGAACATACGGTTGGAGACACGATGAGAGTGGCTGATGGAACGACCCGCCTGAGGAGCCTTACCGCAAATTTCGCAAACCTTCGACATAATCTTTCACTCCATTACTATCAGATGGCTATCTGGGTGTAAGCAAAAAGCCTGCTTACTATACCATGCGGAATAGCGCATGACAATATTATTTTCTAACCCGCATATCGTTTGTCCACGACCATGAGGCGGCCGCAATGCGGGCAGAACGACAACGGGTATTCCGAGCGAAGCACGAGAACGCGGCTAGGGTCGATGCGCGAACGGCACGTGTTGCAGGACCCTTCGACCAAATGCGCCAAAGCGACGCCTTGCTTCGCCTTGGACAGGCGCTCGTAATGGGCCATGATATCGGGCCCCACCGCTTCGGCGAGCTGTGCGCGTTCGCTTTCGAGCGCGGCGATGTCGCGCAGCAGCAAGCCGCCCTCGCGCCGATAGTCCGCGATCAACGCCTCTTCGCGCTGTTCAAGACGCGCGAGCATGGCGCTCGCCTGCGGTTTCATGTCCGCTATGCCCTGCAAGCGCCCTTGCGTCTCGTCGATCTTCGCCGCCAGATCGGCGCGCTGCTGCGCGAGTTCGGCGAGTTCCGCGCTGCGCGCCGTTACCGCGCGATAATCCTGCACGGCGGCATCGATGGCCGCCTGCGCCGCCGATTGCTTATGCGCGCACGCCGCGTCTTCATCCCGCAAAGAGTCCAGCCGGGACTCGGCATCGAGACGGGCGTCCTCTAAAGCGCCGAGCTTATGCCGAATAGCGGCGCGCTTCGCCCGGATGTCGGCGATCGCCTGCTTTTGCGCAAGCCCGTCGACGTCGCGGCGCAGCTTCGCGATGGAAAGATCGACGTGCTGCAGCTTCGTGAGCCCTATGAGCTGGTCAGATGTAGCCTGCATATCATGCCCTCCTGATATCGGGGTGCCTCCAATTTCCATCCTGCGCAAGGCAGGTTATACGTTCTTGCGCAACGCCCGCCGCGCACGCCGCCCGCGCGAGCACCGTCGTAAAAGGAAGCTCGGAAACGTCGTGGCCGAGCTCGATCAGCGCAAGGCCTGCCGAAGCGGCGTCGAGCGCCGTATGATACTTCACCTCGCCGCAAATAAGCGCGTCGATTCCCTGCTCGAGACATTTCAAGGGAGCATCGCCCGCAGAGCCCGTCCACGTGACCACGCGGCGCACCTCCCGTTCGGGCGGGCCCCACACGCGCGGAACGCGGCCGAACGCCTGCGCGCACCGGCAGGCGAGCGCATCGATCCCGATAGCGCCGCCGTCGGGATCGACGAGGCATATCTGGCCGTAGCCGAGATCGGCGCACGCATCGAGCGGTTCGAGCACGCCGATACGGGAAAGCGACAACATGCCGGGCATCATCTCCTGAGCCTGAAGGCTCACATCGAGCGCGGTGTGGAAGTTCACCAGCGCCACGCCGCGAGACGCGGCCTCGAACACCGCCGCGCCCGCGGGCGATCCGCCGCTTTCGATCGGCGCGATGCGACAGGGCGGCTCGATGAACGCGGGATGATGCGTCAGCAAGACCCCGGCGCCTGCAGCATGCGCCTGGCGCACGGCAGCAGGCGTCGGATCGAGCGCGACGGCGACATTGCCCAGAGGACGGTCGGCGTCGCCGACCAGCAATCCCGTTCGATCCCAGCGTTCCGCATGCGCCGGCGGAAACATCGCTTCGAGCGCCGCCACGAAGCGCCCCACCGTAGCGGACTCTTGCGAAGGCGCGGGCTCACGCGACGCGCCGCGCGCCCCATCGAACGTTTTCCCCTGATCTTTCCCATGTGCATCGGCCATCGCGACGGCGACCTCCTTCATGTGTTTGCTACCTGCGCGAACGCGCGTTACAAATCGACGAAGCGCACCGTTTTGCCATAGCCGGGAACGGCCACGCGGCTATACCCCGCCCGGCGCATGTACGCATACGCGCGCCGCGCATCCCGTGCGACATGCGCCGTCTCATGCGCATCGGTGCCGATCGTGCACGCCACGCCCGCGCGCGCGAATTCGGCGAGCAAGGCGGGCGCCGGATAGTATTCGGCGCACGGTGAAAAACGCCCCGACGTGTTCACTTCCACCATGCGGCCGCCGGCACGGGCGGCCTCGGCCATCCTGCGATAATGCGGCACCAGGTCGAACGAAGGATACCGGCCGAACTTCTTCACCACGTCGGGATGGGCCATCACCGTGAACGGCATGGGGCTCGCCGCCGCCTCGCACCATGCGTCGATATAGCGGCGCCATACCTCGTCGACATCGACCCGCTCCCAGCGATCCTGCTCGCGGCGGCTGTTGATCAGCCATCCGTCGAGAAAATGCACCGACCCCAAGACGATGTCGAAATCGTCGAAGGCGCCGGCGGGAAACGAGCGGTCGTCGTCGGCGCCGAGCCAGTCGAGCTCGCAGCCGAGCAGGATGCGCATCTCGGGACGACGCGCGCGCTCGGCCATGACCGCAGCGCGATACGGCGCGAGCATCTCGACGGGCATGCTGGAATGATGAGACGGATCGAGGGCGTCGCCGATCGGGTAATGCTCGGTGGCGGCCATATCCCGCACGCCCGCCTCCCACGCCGCGTCGACCATGGCGGAAAGCGAATCTTTCGCATGGCCGCAAAACGTGGAGTGCGTATGCATGGTGATCGGCCCGATCACGCCACGACCTCCTCGAACGCCGCGAGAAACGCATCGATGTCGCAACGGCGCGTGTATTCGCCGAACGACACGCGGATAAGACCCTGAGCGAGATTGCGCGGAACCTGCAACGCGGCGAGCACGTGCGAGGGATCGAGCGATTGCGACGAACAGGCCGATCCTCCCGAAACGCAGATGCCGCGCATGTCGAGCTGCAAGATGATCGACTGGCTTTCCATGCCGCGCACGCACACGCTCACGATATGCGGAGCGTACGCGCCCTGCGCGCGATCGGGCGCGACCGCGGCAACGACGCGCGGCAAAGCGCCCAGGCGCTCATAGAGTTCATCGCGCCACGCGGCGGCACGAGACGAAAAAGCGGGCTGTTCGGCGACCGCATGCTCGATAGCCGCCGTCGCGCCCACGATGCCTGCGACGTTCTGCGTCCCGCTGCGCAAGCCGCCTTCCTGGCCGCCGCCTACGAGCAGCGGCGAAAACGGCGTGCGCGCTTTGAGGTACAGCACGCCGACGCCCTTGGGGCCGCCCACCTTATGCGCGGAAAACGACGCGGCATCGGCCCCGAAACGCTGCACATCGACCGGAACCTTGCCGAGGGCCTGCACCGCATCGACATGGAAGAGCGCCTTGCGCTCATGGGCCGCATGCGCCAGCGCGGCCGTGTCCATGACGCTGCCTATCTCGTTGTTCACCGCCATGACGCTCGCCAGCACCGTATCGTCGCGCATGACGGCGGCGAGCGCTTCGGCGGAAACGTGGCCCGAAGCGTCGCACTCGACGAAATCGACGGCGAAGCCGAGCCGCTTCAGCGGCCCTTCGCAATGAAGCACGGCATCGTGCTCGATGCGGGACAACACGACATGCCCCGCCTCGTGGCGGCCCTGCAAAGCGCGACGCTCGCGCTCGGCCAACGCGATGCCTATGACGGCGGCGTTATCGGCCTCGGTGGCTCCCGACGTGAAGATCACCTCGTCGGGACGGCGGGCCGACAGGGCGCGGGCGACGCGCACGCGGCAGTCCTCCAACACGGAGAACGCTTCCCTGCCGGCCGTGTGCAGCGAATTCGCATTGCCGAAAGGGGCCTGGACGCCGGGCTCCAGGTACGGCCCCATCGCCGCCGCCGCGCATGCCGACAACGGCGTGGTCGCGGCATTGTCGAGATAGACGCGCTCCATCCTACGCGTCCTTGCGGACGGACGCCTGGGCGGCGCAGGCCGTTTCGATCATCGCATGCACGGCCTGCGCGCGGTCTTCCGCGCCGAAGACCGCGCTGCCCGCCACCAACACGTCGGCGCCCGCGGCGCACACCGCGCGCGTCGCATCGTTCGCGCCGAGGCCGCCGTCGACCTGGATCAGAGGAGCGACGCCTGCGGCGCGGGCGATTTCGACCACGCGCGCCACCTTGTCCTGCGAGCCCTCGATGTACTTCTGGCCCGAAAAGCCCGGATAGACGCTCATCACGAGCACCATATCGAGCTTTTCGATGTACGGCGCGACGGCATCGGCGGACAAATCGGGCTTCAGAGCGAGGCCTGCTTTGCATCCCGCCTCGTGGATCATGTCGATCGCGCGGTCGATTTCGCCGGCGGACTCGTCGAGCGCCTCGGCGTGCACCGTCACCATGAAGGGCTTGTGCTCGAGGAACCACGGAAGCTGCTCCAGCGGGTTGGAAATCATGAGATGCACGTCGAGGGGCAGCTCGGTGATGCGCGCCAACTGCTTGACGAAAGGAACGCCGAGCGTCAGATTGGGCACGAAATGCCCGTCCATGACATCGACATGGACGAAGCCCGCGCCGGCTTCTTCGATGACGCGGATATCGCGCTCCATATTCATGAAATCGGCCGACAGGATTGACGGGGCGATGCGGGGCTGAGTGAACATCGGATTCCTTTCGTGGTGCTTGCATCTATGCATCCGATTCTAACGCAACTGCGCGCGGGCTCTCGGGAACACCGGCGATTCACGACAAGCTCCCGGGTCGTGCCATAATACGAAAGCGCGTCGGGGAAAGGCGCGCACCGCATCCGAAGGAACATCGCCATGAACTACTTCATCTACGCCATGCCCCTCGGCAGGCTTTCGATAGCAGCGAACGAACGGGGAATAACGCGCATCGCCTTCGGCCCCGTCGAATTCGACGCTCCGCGGCGGCCGAGCGCGCTCACCAACACCGCGGCGACGCAGCTGCAGGAATACTTCGCGGGCAAGCGCCGCGCGTTCGACGTGCCCGTCGACCTGCACGGATCGCCTTTTCAGCTCGAAGTATGGAATAGCCTGCTCAATGTCCCCTACGGCCAGACGCGCACGTATGCGCAGATCGCCGAGGCGATCGGCCGGCCGAAGGCCTATCGCGCCGTCGGGCTGGCGAACAACGGCAACCCCGTGCCCATCATCGTACCGTGCCACAGAATCATCGGGGCGCACGGACGCCTCGCCGGGTATGTGGCGGGCGTCAAGGTGAAGCGCTACCTGCTCGAGCTCGAAGGCGCCGACCCCGCATCGTTGCACTGAACGAAAAAAGCCGAAGGCCCAACGACCTTCGGCTTTTCCAACACGCGCGAAACGCCCTATGCGCGACGGAAACGCACGGCGTAGTGGGCGTCGGCGCCCGCGGCGGTCAGCGTCGTGGACAGCGTCTGCTCGACGACGAAATCGGATCCGATCTCGCTTCCCAGGAACTTCTCGACCACGCGGTCGTTTTCCTCGGGGAACACCGTGCACGTGGCGTACGTGAGGGTTCCGCCCTGCTTGACCATCTTGGCCGCCTCGCACAAAAGCTCGTATTCGACGGCGGCCATATCGGCGATCTGCTCGGGCGTCAGACGCCAGCGGATCTCCGGATGACGGCGCATGGTTCCCGCGCCCGAGCACGGCGCATCCACCAGCACGGCGTCGAAAGACTCCGCGGGCAGCACCGTGGAAAGCGTGCGCGCATCGGCGGTCACGGGGCGCACCGACTGGATGCCGTATGCGGCCGCGCGCTTGGCCAAAAGCTCGCTTTTGAACGCATGGTCGTCCACCGAGACCATCGGCATCGTGCGGCCGAAGGCGCGCACCGCGTCGCTTTGCAGCAAGATGGTCTTCGTGCCGCGGCCGGCACCGATCTCGAGAAACGCCTCGATATCGCGATCGGGGCACGCCAGCGCGGCGATCGCCTGGGCCGACTCGTCGGAAACGCACACGCTTCCGTTCTCGAACAGGGCGCGCACCTCGGGCTTGCGCAGAACGCGGGCGTCTTTGACCAGATAGCAGCCGGGAACCGTGGCGGATTTCTCCATCAGGCTGCCCGCCTGGTCGAACGTCTCGACGACGGCGGCTTCATCCGCCTTGATCGCATTGACGGCGATGAACACGGGAGCGTCGGCATTGCACGCGCGCATGAACTCGGTGGCCTTCTTCAAGCCCATCTCGTTCATGAGGCGCTTGGCGAGCCACAAGGGGAACGCCTGAGAGCGCGCGAGCACCTGCAAGCTGAGCTCGGGGTTGCCGTACGGGAAGCGCTTCGCGCTGACCGACATCTTGCGCAGCACCGAGTTGGCCAAGGCCGACGCCTTAGGCGCCACGGAGCGCACCAGCTCGACGCCCTGATCGACGGCGGCATAGGCGTCTTTGCCCAAGAACAGCAGCTCGTAGGCGCTGACGCGCATGGCGTCGCGCACGTCGTCTTGAATGTCGTCGGGGGATTTGAGGTTGCGGTCGATGAACTCGTCGAGCGTGCCCACCGTGGCCGTCACGCCGCGGGCGATCTTCGTGGCGAACGCCGCGTCCTCGGGAGAGACGCCCTCGAAACGGGCGATGATGCCCGGCGTCACTTCGGAGACGAAGGCGTCGCGTTCGCGCACCGCGCGGCCGATGGCGCACGCCGCCGCGCGGGCGGGCGAAAGCTTCGCGGCCTGGAAGCTCTTGCCGCGTCCCGACGGACGCTGCCCGCGGCCATCGCGACGCTGCGGCGCACGGTCGTCACGGCGCTGCCCGTCGCGGCGATCGAACGAACGCTCGCGGCCTTCGAAGGATTTCTTCCCATCGCTGCCGAAACGCGCCGAAGCACGAGGACCCGCGCCCGGCGCGCCGGCGCCGCGACGATCATCCTGCATGCCGCCGTCGAAAGCGCGACGGGGACGCCCGCCGTCTTTGCGGACGCCCGCGCTGCGGTCGCGCGAGAAATCCTGGCGCTTGCCCGCGTTCGGACGGCCGCCCTGCTTCGCATTGCCGCCGCGTCCGTCGAACTTCTTGTACGACGACCCTTCGCGGGCGCCGCCCTCGCGACGCTCGCCCTGGCGACGGGCGTCATACGTCTTGCCGGAGCGCGACGATGCGCGCGCGCCCTCGAACGAACGGGGCGCGTCCGCTTTGCGTGCGCCGCCCTTCTTGTCAAAGCCGCCCGAAGACCGTGCGCCCGACCCGGCATGCGCGGGCTTGCCCGACGCCTGACGGCGCTGGCCGCCTTTGTATCCGCCGCGTCCCGCAGGTCCGCGCTGTCCGCCCTGATGCTGATCGCTCATTTAATTCCGCTCCCATACCATAGTGCCTGATTTGATATTCTGCACGCCGCTCGCAAATGCCGCGGCGGTCATTTCCTTTTTGCCGTCGGGCTTGACCGACGTGATTTCGAGCACGCCGTCGGCGCAACCCAGAAACAGCCTTTTGGCGACGAAGCGCACCGATCCGGGCGCCGCATCATCGACGCCGACCGACGCCGCGTCATCGACGAGGCGGGCGGCAAGCACCGTGACGCGCTTGCCCGCCACGATGCAGCGGCTCGGATGCGCGGCGCTCGACGCGCGCACGCGGCGCTCGTTGACCGCGCAGGCCTCGCCCGGATCGATATCGAGCTCGCCTTTCGCGATCTTGTCGGCATAGGTTGCCGCCGCATCGTCTTGCGCGGTCCAGCGCGGGCCGCCCTGCTCGATTTCGGCCAAAGCGCTCAGCAGGGCCAAAGCCCCTTTGTCAGCCAAGGCGGCCGTCAAACGGGCGCAATCCATATCGCCGATCTCGCACGACCTGCTGATGCAGTAATCGCCGGTGTCGAGGCCCGCCTCCATGCGCATGATGCACACGCCCGCCTCGCGCTCGCCCGCCAGAATGGCGCGCTCGATCGGCGCGGCGCCGCGATAGCGCGGCAGAAGCGACGCATGCACGTTCAGGCATCCGTGCTTCGGGATGTCGAGCACCGCCTGAGGCAGGATCATGCCGTACGCCGCCACGCACACCGCGTCCGGCTCGAGCGCGCGCAGGCGCTCCACCTCTTCGTCGCTGCGCAGCGACGAAGGCTCGAACACCGGGATGCCCGCCGCAAGCGCCGTCTTCTTCACCGGCGACGCCTCAAGCGTTTTGCCGCGCCCGCGCACCGCGTCAGGACGAGTGTAGACGGCCACGACATCGTGTTGTTCTTTCAATTCGTACAGGATCTGCGCCGCGAAATCGGGCGTTCCCATGAAAACGATACGCATCTTTCCTCCTTGCCGCGCACCGATGCCGCATTCGGGCTAGATGCCGGTGTCGCCCGGCTTCGCGCCTGCGGCTTTGGCCTCTTCGTAATCGTGCAAAGCGCGAATGCGCGCGGAAAGATCGCAGGATTCGAACAGGGTCTTTCCGTCAAGATGGTCGATCTCGTGCTGCAGGCAGCGGCCCAGCAAGCCGTCTCCCTCGATCATCCACTCTTCGCCGTCGAGGTCGAGATAGCGGACGACCGCGTATTCCTTGCGACGGATGGGCACCGAAATGCCCGGGCACGACAGGCAGCCCTCTTCGTCGACCACTTCGCGGCCGCGCGTTTCGACCAGCACGGGATTCAGCATGACGATGGGGTTGCGCTCCCCGTCTTCCTGGTCGCAATCGACCACGATGATGCGCTTGAGAACGCCGACCTGCGGAGCCGCAAGCCCGCAGCCGTTGTTCTTATACATGGTCTTCGCCATCTGGCGCGCCAGCTTCTTGAGGGTTTTGTCGGCGGGGTCGCACATCTCGCACACCTGACGCAGCGTAGGGTCGGGATAGGTGACCACCTTGAGCGTATCGAATGCCATGTTCAATCCTTTATCCGTATTGTCAAAAAAGTCTTTCATCGGCGAGTATACCCCGGCGTGCGCGCCGTACGCCCGAAAGCGGGCGAAAGAGAGGAGCCGCACGCGGAACAAACCCGAATTGCTCCACACAAACGCCCCTACAGCAGGCTGCACGGATCGACGTCGCAGGCCGCCTGCACGCGCCTATGGGCGCGGCGGGCGCGCATGACCGGAGCGATGACGGAGGCGATGTCGGCATGCGCGGGCGCCTTCACCAGGATGTGCCAGCGATACCGGTTGCGCAGCTTGTCGATGGCGCACGGCGCCGCGCCGAGACTGCACCAGCCCTCTCCCGCCACGTCGTATATCGCCTTGTCGATGCGCGCGGCGAGCGCGAGCGCTTCGTCGCGCACCTCGTCGGCCGCATCGCCCCACACCAGGATATTCGCCAGGCGGGTATACGGGGGGTAGCCCAAAAGCCTGCGCTTGGGCAATTCGTCGGAAAGGAACATGCGGCGGTCGTAGCGCGCGGCGGCCCGTATGGCGCAGCTTTCGGGCAGATACGTCTGCACCATGACGCGTCCTGCGTACGCCCCGCGCCCCGCACGGCCCGCCACCTGCTCGATGAGGTCGAACGTGCGCTCCGCGCTGCGGAAATCGGGCAGGCGCAACTGGGTGTCGGCGTCGATCACGCCGACGAGCACCACGTCGTCGAAATCAAGGCCCTTCGCGATCATCTGCGTGCCCAAAAGCACCGCGGCGCCCGGCGCGGCGAATTCGCGCAAAAGACGCGCATGCGCCCCTCGCGTCGCCGTGGTGTCGGCGTCCATGCGCACGATGCGCACCGGGCCGCGCCCCTCCAGAAGCGCGCGCAGCTCGGATTCGACGCGCTGCGTTCCCGCGCCGAATTTCCTCAGATACGGGCTGCCGCATGCAGGGCACACCGGCGGCGCAGGCATATGGCGCCCGCAATGGTGGCAAGCCAGCATGTTGCCGCGTTCATGGTAGGTCAGCGACACCGAACACGTCGGACATTCGGGCACGAATCCGCAATCGCGGCACAGCACGAACGAGGCGAACCCGCGTTGATTGAGCAGCAGCACTGCCTTTTTCCCCGCATCGACAGCCTCGAACAGGGCCTCCTGCAACACGCGGGCGAACATGGAGCGCGACCCCTTGCCGAACTCGCGGGCCATGTCGACGACGTCGACGGCGGGCAGAGGCTTGCCGTTGGCCCGATCGGGCAAAGCGACGCGATGCCACGAGGCGTCCTCGCGGCATCGGCACAGCGTTTCGATGGAGGGCGTGGCGCTGCCGAGGATCAACGCGGCATGCGCGCGGCGCGCCATCCACGCCGCCACGTCGCGCGCGTGGTAGCGCGGCGCGCTTTCCTGCTTGTAGGTGCTTTCGTGCTCCTCGTCGATGACGATGAGCCCCAACGAGGGCATGGGGCAGAACAGGGCGCTACGCGCGCCCACCGCCACGCGCTTGCGCCCGCAGCGCACGTCCTCCCAGGCGTCGAAGCGCTCCGCCTGGGTCATGCGCGAATGCATGACGGCGACCGTGTCGCCGAAGCGCCCCTCGAAGCGCTCGACCGTCTGAGGAGTCAGCGCTATCTCGGGCACCAAGACGATGGCGCCGCAACCGCGCTCGAGCGCGTGCCTGATGGCGCGCAGGTATACCTCGGTCTTGCCCGATCCCGTGACCCCGTCGATGACCGCCGTCTCGCCGCACGCGGCATCGATGCACGAAACCGCGACGGAGAAGGCGCGCTTCTGCCCTTCGGTGAGCGCCAGCGTTTCGCGCGCCGCGGCATCGGTCGCGATGGCGGCATCCGAACGCGCGGCGGGGGCATCGGCGACGGCGCGGCGACGGCGCGGCGGATTCTGGATTTCCCATTCGTCCCCCCGTTTGACCAGCTTGGGGGTACGCCCCGCCGGCGTGAGCAGATGCACGCACGACGACAGAGGCGCCACATACGTATGGGCGATGTGCTCGATGAGCGCGGCACCGTCTTCGTCGAAATACGACGCCGACAACACCGCCAAAACAGGCTTGAGGCCGCGCGGAAGCTCGTCATCGTCGACTTCCTCGACCGCCATGACGTAGCCGATGGCGCGGCGACGGCCGAATTCGACCAGAACGGCGCAGCCTATCGCCGCATCATCGACGTCTTCGGGCACGGCGTAGGTATACGCCGCATCGAGCGCCTGCGTTGATATGTCGAGCACCACCGAAGCGATGCGCATGCGCCCTCTCCTCTCCGCCGTCAGACGAAACGAAAGGCGCCTTTCGAACGAAGCGAAAAGCGCCTTGATGAAACCGCGCGAATTTCCGCGGGATGCCTATGCCGTCAGGCGGGCCGCTACAGGCCGCATGCCGCGCGCAACGCGTCGGCACGGTCGGTGCGCTCCCACGTGAATTCGGGAAGCTCGCGGCCGAAATGACCGTAGTTGCTGGTCAGACGATATATGGGGCGGCGCAGGTCGAGCTCGTCGATGATGGCGCCGGGGCGCAGGTCGAACACCGTTTCGACCGCGCGCTCGATATCTTCGATGGCCACCTTGTTGGTGCCGAACGTCTCCACCAGCACGGAGACGGGATGCGCCATGCCGATGGCATAGGCGATCTGAACCTCGCAACGATCGGCCAGGCCCGCGGCCACGACGTTTTTCGCCACCCAGCGCGCGGCGTAGGCACCCGAACGATCGACCTTCGTGCAATCCTTGCCGGAGAACGCGCCGCCGCCGTGACGGCCCATGCCGCCGTAGGTGTCGACGATGATCTTGCGGCCGGTAAGGCCCGCGTCGCCCATAGGCCCGCCCACGACGAAACGGCCGGTGGGGTTGATGTGGATGCCCGCGTTCGCGTCGAGCGCGACGCCTTCGGCCGCCATGACGGGCTCGATCACCTGCTCGACGATATCGCGACGCAGCGTGTCGTTGTCGATATCCTCGGAATGCTGGGTGGAGACGACCACCGTTTCGACCGCGGCGGGAACGCCGTCTTCGTAGCGCACGGACACCTGGGTCTTTCCGTCGGGACGCAGATACGGCAGCGTCTTGTTCTTGCGGACTTCGGTCAGCCGCTCGGACAAGCGATGGGCCAGATAGATCGGCATGGGCATGAGCGTGGACGTCTCGTTGCAGGCATAGCCGAACATCATGCCCTGGTCGCCCGCGCCGACGCTTTCGTACGGATCGGCCTGCACGTCGGCGCCGTGCTGGGCCTCCCAGGACTCATCGACGCCCTGGGCGATATCGGGGCTCTGCTCGTGAATGGCGTTCATCACGCCGCACGTGCTGGCATCGAAGCCGTATTTGGCGCGGTCGTATCCGATGTCGGACAGCACGCCGCGCACGATTTCCTGCACGTCGACATACGCCTGGGTGCGGATCTCGCCTGCCACGACCACCATGCCGGTGGTGACCAGGGTCTCGCATGCGCAACGCAGCTGGGTCGGATCGGCGGGCTGGCCGGAAGGCGCAACATAGCCCTCTTCGGCCAAGGCGATTTCCTTGGAAAGGATGGCGTCCAAAATGGCGTCGGAAATCTGGTCGCAGATTTTGTCGGGATGGCCTTCGGTCACGGATTCGGACGTGAAGACATAGCTGGAATGGGTATCGGTCACGATTCCTCCTTCATCGTTGTTGGCAGGACCACCTTGGCTGACGCGCCAGGTTGGTGTCGGGATCGGCAAGCCAACCCTCTCCCCCGACTCTGGATAAACGGCTGCATAGTGCAAAAGAAGCGCCGCCGCATACGCCGCGGCTTTCAAGCTTCGAAATAGTATCGTGAAAGCGCGTTCGCGGCAAGCGGGCGCGCGCCTTCCATGAAATCGCCACCCGTCGGACGACGCGATTCGCGTGGATTCGCCGCACCTGCGGCGCAGACAGGCGCAAGCGCCGCATAATGGACGCACCACGCTCGAAGGAGGATTTCTTGAAAACGCTGAATATGATCGCACGCATCGTCGCCACGGCGACGCTGGCCGTGCTTCTTGCGACCGCGGGGCTTTTCGCCTGCTGCGCGCGGCCCGCGACGCTGCTCCTGGCCCAAGCCGTCGGCAACGACGCCGATTCGCCCTACGGCGAAGAGGCGCTCACGGGCCTTGCCGTGCTGACGCGCGACTACACGGTGGACGGAGGCGAGCGCGCGGCCGTGCTCGACACGATCGCGCAGGCGGCCTCTGACGTCTCGCCCGCCGTGGCGCAAAGCGCCGACAAGGCCGCGGCCGCAGAAAAGCTCGGCGAGCGCTACACCTTGAGCGAAGACGCGCTCGACCACCTCGACGACGTCCGCGCCGTGCTGACGGGCGTGCGCTGGGCGCTCGCGGCGACAGCCGTCGCCTTCGTCTCGGCGGCGGCGCACGTCTTCGTGCGCTGCGGCATGCGCGAGCTTGCGGCCGTGCTGCGCCATGCCGCGCTTGCGGTCGTGGCCGTCTTCGCCGCGGCGGCCGTCTGGGTGGCCGTGGATTTCGACGGGTTTTTCGCGGCCTTCCATTCGCTGTTCTTCGCCGACGGAACCTGGACGTTTTCGTGGGATTCGCTTCTCATCTGCATGTATCCGCCCGCATTCTGGCTGGGCATGGGCGCTTTGTGGCTGGGCGTCACGCTTGCGGCCTGCGCCGTTTGCTTTATCATGGGGAAACTGCTGCGCACGCGATCGGCCTAGCGTCGGGCGCGGGCGCGCCTTCGTTTTCGCATCCGTGCGCACGCGCGACGCAGACGTGCGCGCACGTTGTCGCATAGACCCTCGCACTGAAGAAAGGATTCGGCATGACCGACACCGTACGCGTCCGCTTCGCGCCTTCGCCAACGGGCAAGCTGCACATCGGCGGAGCACGCACCGCCATCTACAACTGGGCGTTCGCCCGCGCCATGGGCGGCACGTTCGTCCTGCGCATCGAGGACACCGACCCCGAGCGCTCGACCGAGGAGAACACCCAGGTCATCTTGCGCGCCATGCGCTGGCTCGGCCTCGATTGGGACGAAGGTCCCGAAGTGGGCGGCGATTTCGGCCCCTACATGCAGACCGAACGCTTCGACACGTATAAGGCGGCGCTCGAAACCCTGAAAGAACGCGGACAGGTCTACCCCTGCTTCTGCACCAAAGAAGAGCTCGACGCCAAGCGCGCCGCAGCCGAGGCGAGCGAAGGCGGCTACGCCGGCTACGACCGCACCTGCCGCAGCCTTTCCGCCGAAGAGGCCCAGGCCCGCATCGACGCAGGCGAGCCGCACGTCTGGCGCCTGAAGGTGCCCGAAAACCACGGCCCGATCGAATTCGACGACGCGGTCTACGGCCACATGAGCTTTCCCGCCGACGTCATGGACGACATGATCCTGGTGCGCACCGACGGCACCCCCACCTACAATTTCGCCGTCGTCTGCGACGATGCGAACATGCAGATCACGCACGTCATCCGCGGCGACGACCACCTGTCCAACACCCCGCGCCAGATTCTGATCTACGAGGCGCTGGGGCTTGAGGCGCCCACCTTCGCGCACCTGTCCATGATCTTGGGCGCGGACGGCAAGAAGCTCTCCAAGCGCCACGGCGCCACCAGCGTCGAGGAATACGCCGCGCGCGGCTACCTGCCCGACACCATGGTGAACTTCCTGGCGCTTCTGGGATGGAGCCTCGACGGCGAGACCACCATCATCGACCGCGCCACGCTGTGCGAGAAATTCGGCCTGGACCGCATCACCAAGAAAGACGCCGTATTCGACGAGACCAAGCTCGATTGGATGAACGGCCAGTACATCAAGGCCATGGATGCGGCCGAATGGGTGGAAGCATCCCGCCCCTGGCTGATCGAGGCGGGCGCCGCCGCCGAGGATATCGACGCGCGCCCCGAGTGGTACGCCGCGCTGTATCCGCTGTTGGCCGAGCGCGAGACGCACCTGACCGACGCCGCCGAGAAGCTGCCCTACATGTTCTGGGGCGCAAACGTCACGCTCGACGAGAAGAGCGTGAACAAGGTGCTGAAAAAGGAAGGTGCGCGCGCCGACGAGGCCCTACGCGCCTGCCGCGCCATTCTGGCCGATGAAAACCGCGCCTGGGAATGCGACGCGCTGCAGCAAGCCTGCCGTGATTTGTGCGAGCCCATGGATATCAAGCCGAAGAACATGTTCCAGCCTTTGCGCGTAGCCGTGTGCGGCAATATGGTTTCGCCGCCGCTGTTCGAAAGCATCGAGCTTTTGGACCGCGCCGACGTGATCGCCCGCATCGACTCCGTCCTGGCCGAGGTGTTCGCCTAGCGCGACGCCCCGCCCGCCCCGCCGCGGCCCGATTCGCGGCGGGGCTTTTCATTTCCCCGGACGCCGCGGCGCATGCGGCGATATCCGAAAACAAGCCGAGCATCCGATTTGAGGAATCGCACCATGAAGATGATCACCGTCGATACGCATTGCACACGCCCGCACGGCGCTGCCTGCGAGCGCTGCCGCATAGCCTGCCCCGCATCCGCCATCTCCTTCGAAAGCGAAACGGGGCTTCCCGTCATCGATGAGCAGGCATGCACGCAGTGCGGCATATGCATGGGCGTCTGCGACGCGTTCACGTCGTCGACCACGACCGCGCTGCGCTTGTACGAACATCTACGACGCGTGGCCATGCGCGGCGAAATCGTATATCTGACCTGCAAGGAAAACGTTTTTCCCGGCTTCACGCCCGCCAAAAACGTCACGGTGCTGCCCTGCCTTGCCTGCATGCCGCCCGAACTGTGGACGCTGCTTCTGGCGCAAAACGTGCCCCTGTGCATCGCCTGCGACCTGAAATACTGCAACGGGTGCCCGCGCGCAGACGGACGCGGAGAGCTCTTGTTCACCCGCGCGGTGGAAATGGCCGAAGCATGGAGCGGCGGCAACGTGCGATTCGACCGCGAAATCCCCGAGCTCGAAGACGATGCGACGAGCGCGGGACGCGAAGAATTCGGCCGGCGCGAAGCGTTCGACAGCGCGAAAAACGACGCGATCGACATCCTTTCGGGCAAGCGCCGCCTGAAGAATTCGGACACCCTCAAAGACGTGTACCGCAAAAAGGAACGCAAGCGCATGCAAGACATGCTGAATCTGACCGAAGGCGACGTGATCAACGAATTCGCCGAAAGCGGCCGCAGCAGGCGCAGCATGCAGCCGCGCCGCCGCATGCTGCTGGAGGCCGTCGTGGCCGCGCCCGAAGCGGCCGCGCGCATCGACATCGCGGTAAGCGTCACGAACCATGCCACGTGCGTCGAATGCCTGGATTGCACCAAAGCGTGCGCAACCGGCGCGCGCATGATCGATCCCGCCGACGGAAGCCTCGCCTACGACGCGCGCTACTGCATCGGCTGCGGCGCGTGCGCGACGGCCTGCCCCACGGAATCGATCGACCTGGTGAGCGCGAACCTCGCCGCCCTCATGCCCGAAGGGCCGGGCAACCCGGCCGCAGACCCGTCTTCGCTCTAGAGAGGAGCAGCCAGCCCATGACCCTCAACGCATCCTATACCGACGAATACCTGGCGCACATCGACGCGCTCGACGGCGACGACGCCGGCAAACGCGCCGCGCGCCGCCACATGGAGCATTCCACGGCCATCTATCACGGCGCCGTGGTGAATTCCTCCTATGTGCCGCGCTTTTTCGACCAGGCGACGTACGATTACTTCAAAAGCGCCGCGGAAACCACCCACCGCATTCTGGTGAAGGTGATGACCGAACACCTGAACAACCCCGCATACCGCCATGTGTACGACATGGACGAGCGCTTGGTCGACCTCATTCTGCTGCCGCGCGATTACGACGCGGTGCTGCCCTTCGCCCGCGTGGACATGTTCTTGGACGAAGACGCCATGACGGCGAAGTTCTGCGAGTTCAACGCCGACGGATCGAGCGGCATGAACGAAAACCGCGAGATCACGGCGAGCATGCAGGATTGCGCCGCCTACCAGGCATTTGCCGCGCAGCATGATCTGACCACGTGCGATAAAGCGCTCTTTGCCGGCTGGGTGGACGAGTTCCTCTCGATCTACGACACCTATGCGTTCAAGGTAGAGCACCCGCATATCGCCATCGTTGACTTTCTGGAAAACGCCATTACCGAAGAGTTCAAGATCTTCGCGAAGCTGTTCGCCGAGCGCGGCGTGGAATGCTCGGTCTACGACGTGCGCGACCTGGCCTTCGAAGACGGCCGCCTGATCGGCCGCACGGCGTTCTACGGGCGCGACAATGCACCGATCGACGCCATTTGGCGCCGCAGCGTGACCAACGACATCATCGACAATTGGGAGGCGTCGCAGCCGCTGATCGAAGCCGTACGGGCACGCAAGGTGGCGCTGATCGGCAGCTTCGCGGGGCATTTGGTGCACGATAAGCAGATCTTCCAGGTGCTGTTCAAGCCCGAAACCAAAGCGCTTCTGACCGACGAAGAAAACGCGTTCGTGGAAGCCACCGTGCCGTTCACGGCGTTTTTGAACAGCGACGAGGTGGACCTTGACGCCGTGAAGAGCGAGCGCGCGGCGTGGATCATCAAGCCCGTGGACGCCTACGGCAGCAAAGACGTGTACGCCGGCCTGGATTTCTCGGACGAGGAATGGGCTCAGATCATCGACACGTACGCGAATGGCGCGGCGGGCGCGCCATTCATCGTGCAGCATTACTGCACCCCGCACCGCACGCAGGCCATCCCCCTACGCGGCGAAGAGGCCGATTACACGGCAGAACCGCAGCCCTACACCAATCTGTCAGGCCTGTACCTGTACAACGGCCGCTTCACCGGCGTATTCAGCCGCCTGGGACCCGAACCGGTGATTTCCAAGAAGACCGGCGGGATCACTGCAGCGACTATTTGGGTTGATGCGGTGGTTGATTAAGACGTGCTTTGCAATATAGCTTTTATGGCATATAGCGTCGTTCCAGGAAGCGCCCGGGAATTCCCGGGCGCTTCTCCTTCACTTTAATTCGAAGAATCCTTTGGAATGGCCCTAATCAACGTAGCAAGCGAATCGATCTGTTTATCAGTTATGCCCCTATCTAAAAGCGCATTCGAAATCGCTTTGTCTTCCTTATCGCCAATCTCTCCTTTGATGAAAACTCGCTCAGCAATCTTATTGGTAATTTCCCGCTTATCCTCTTCGCTAAGATTTGCAATGAAGGGCCTGTACTCCCTGAGCGTTAGCTCAGTGCGTCTCGCCGCTTTGGCTTCTCGCTGATTATAGGAACCTCGTTTGAACAGAAATCCAGAAACGGTAAAGGACGCAACGGAAACAGCTAGCTTAAAAACCGAAGCGGAAGTAGCATCGGCATGAAGACCGGTAAGAGCAAAGGCAACCAGCATAATACCGACCAGGGCAAAAACAATCGCCAAGCCATCATATATTCGAACGGCCTTCTCCTTGCCTGTTGCATATTTAGCATAGTCGGTCGTCATGGCTATGCCACTAATGGAATTGGCGGTTTTTTCAACTTCATCAAGGATTTGCTCTACGTTGGCTTTGGTCGAATCAAGACTCTTTTTATATTCGGTTTCAACGGTGGCCAGGCTTACGGTGGCCTGGTCGACGCACTCTTCGACCTTCGATTCGAACTGGTCGCTCAACTCATCTCTTCGTTCTTCAAGCTGAGCCTTAAACGCATCCACGGATTCACCGTATGACACCTTCAGTTCATCAATTGCGGCCTCATACTCTTCCTTCTTCTCTCGAAACAGCTGCGATAGCTCCTCGACCTTATCGGCCGCTTCTCGCGCTCGCTCTATCCTCTCCTCCAAATCGGCGAAAAAGGCATCCCGAACCGCTTCATCAATATTGACGATTTGACGCCCATTGTTTGCGGGCCACTCGGAAGAGAGAATACGCATGCATCCGTCAACCGCACTATCGATATAACTCGCGTAATCAGGGAGCCAGTCGCGAATGCTGCACAGTTGTCCGTACATCTCGTCAAGCGAAGAAGCCCGCACGTAATAGGCGTTAGTGGTTCTTCCTCGTTTGTCGAGTTGCTCGAGTAAGTATCTTACGTACTGACGCGTATCAAGGGGAAGACTGGTGATTCTATCATCGCTTTTCAGTTCCTCAACCAGACTCCAGAGCTGATGTTCGTCAAACGCCTTCTTATTTTTCACTATTCACCAGCCTTCCAGGCGAAAGGCCAGTTGGCGGGTTGCGGAAGCTCGGATACCGGCGGCAGCTGATCGACTATCTCCATAGTCTCCATTGAAACACGAATGAGCTTCTCAATGAGGTCGACTATATAGCGCGGGTCATCGCTGTACTCGTTGGGATCGTTGACGATGCCAGACGCCTTGTCAATCTTAACTTGGTAGCGGTCGATTACCCATTCCAAAGGGCTGCGACCATTGACGGTATAGCGCTGAGCAGCCTCGGGGATGCCCTTGATCAAGAGGTTCTCGTTGTAGACAAGAACAGTATGATCGTCGACTTTCTTGCCCGTTTCGGGATCTTTGCGCTTGCCCCATTTGATTTTTTTCACCGGCCCCGGCAAAAGCGATGAACCCACTTCCTTCACCGGCCAAGGTTCAACCTCCTCATAGCCCAGATGCAGCTTAGCCAGTGCCCTGCCAGCGCCACAAAACGCGTGGAAATTCCGCGACAAGGGTATGCGCGGCAATTCCTTTTTAAGGTTGGCCTCAAAGCGGCTGCGATATTCGGGTGAATGAAGGATGCCATAGACGTAGTAGAAAATGTCGACCTTGTTCACGTCGAAGCGCTCATTACTGTTGGCAATCTTTGAGGGCAGACCGTCGGCTTTCGCCTGTTCAATCGTACGTCCCTTGCCACTACCGAACGCATTCGGGTAAGCAGCGCGAAACACCCCTAGAGTTTCATCGGTAATGGCATCGTGACGAACGTATTCGCCTTTCTTAATGTCGCCCTTGGAGAGAAGGCCGCCAAGACTCTCACGCTCTTCATACCAGTAGAGAGGGAAACATTGTGAGTCACCACAAAAATGAAGGTCAGGAAGAAAGTCGCTCACCAACACGCTAAACGCACGCCCACCTGTCATCGTAATAACTAAATTATCCAAGCAATGGAGGGACTCTTGCTGGTAGGTCATTTCGACCCCGCCTTTTTCCTTTTGCACTGGGAAGATATTGGGTTGCTGGTAGGTCCTTTCGGCCTTCTTCCCCTCGCTTGACGCGAGAGGAAAAAGGCGGGGTTGCTGGTAGGTCCTTTCGTTCATTATTTTGTTGTAGTAAACCCACTGTTTGCAGAATGGTCTATACATTCCTTCGACAACCGCAAACTCGCCAAGCTCGATAGCCTGTCCCTTTTTCGCATAGTCCTCCATGCGCCTCGTCCAGCTAAAACGCTTGGAGTCATACTCAATATCGTGACTCTCGGCTTTCGCTGCCGCGATTTCTTGATTCATGTCGAAAACGAGCTTTTGCATGCGCTCGGCTACCGCTGCGCCGTCGTAGCCCCATGCCCATGGGTCGCGCTGGGTCTTCAGACCGGCAGACCATATTTCGAACATACCCAGCGGATTTTTGCGCTTGTTGATTCCCAACGGGACAAACTCGTACCAAGAATCGTCGCGCTGGTTGAGCCAGTCGCCATGACGGTCCGGTTTGATGATATCCCACTCGAAGGGCTCGCCCGAAACAGCACTTGCCACAATGGAGAGCTTTTCTTCTCGCGTGAGATAATCGCCAATATCGTGATAATGGATGACGCCGTGCTCCGCTGAATCGGGATTCTTCACCAAAATGGTGATAGCAACGGGTGTACGCGACCCAGAACCGAAAACCTTGCCGCCTTCTTTGCGCGATTGTTCGCCCTGCGTGCGTTGATTCCCCCGCAAATTGAAAACGTAAATCGAGTTAAACTCGCTAACTAACGTCCTGCGGAACCCATCCATGGCCTGGCCGTCAAGCCAACCGCCGTTGGTGACAAATGACACGATTCCTTTGCCCTCGATGCGATCTGAGGCCCAGCGAAACGCTCGAATATATTGATCGTACAGGGAGTTCTTGTTTGTTGCGCTACCCTGCGCTGCATACGTTGCCGCGATCTTCGCATCAAGCGTGGGGTAGCTCATGTTCTGATTATTGTCATTTGCATTCTTCTGCCCAGCCGAATAGGGTGGATTGCCCACGATGACATCGATGGGCGTCTCCATCTGGCGCAGGATTCGCTCGGTATTCTCCGAGAACACCATTGCATCGATAGTGTCGCCATCTTCATGCATCTGGAACGTATCGGTAAGCACGCCACCCTCGAAGGGAACGTACTTCTGGGGAATACGCGAATGATACGCATGCTCGATGTTAATGGTGGCAATGTAGTAAGCGAGCAGTAAAATCTCGTTGCAATAGATCTCATTCGCGTACTTGTTCGGTAGCTTCTCAGTTGGGATAAGCTCCTCATCCTGCAGCAAGTTCACCACGAAGGTGCCCGTGCCCGTAAACGGATCGAGGATGCGCACGCCCTCGTCGGCCAAGCATTTTCCGAACTCTTTCCTTAAGATTCGATCAGTAGCATGCAGGATGTAGTTCACCACCTCGTTGGGAGTGTAGACGATACCCATCTTCTCCGACGTTGCCTTGAACGCCTGGCTGAAGAACTTCTCGTAGAGCTCTTTGATGATCTTCTGCTTGCCGGCGTCGCTTCGGATGGCCTCGGCGCGCAGGCGCACGCTGGAGTACAGCTCGGCAAGCTCGCGCTTCTCAGACTCGGTCTCGATGCCGTAACCGCGAAGCGTCGCCACCATGGATTCCATGGCAATTGAGACGGGGTTCGACTTTGCGAACTCAGCTTCCGAGAACAGCGCGTCGAACACGGGCAGCGTAATCATGTGCTGGGCGAGCATCTCAACGGCCTCATCTTCGGTGATGCCGTTGTTGAGGGAGTCGCGCAGACCACGCAGGAATACGGCGAACTCGGCCGATGCTGGACCGCCGTTCAGCACCAGCTCACCCACGCGTTCGATATGGCGCTTGGCGATGTCGCCGATGTCCTTGGCCCAGTCTTCCCAATACACCTTGTTGCCGCACTTCTTCACGATGACGGCGTTCACGGCCTCCTGCAGCTCACGATCGGAGAAATCCATTTTCATCTGACCAGGATCGCCGGCGGTGCTCTCTTGCCCGTCTTCGCCCGCACTTCCGTGCGCACCAGAACCGCTATTCTGGTCTTTGCCCTTGTTCTTATCGATGTTGATTACCTGCACTACGGAAGTGGTCGCCATGTCGTATTGCAACGAATTGACGCTGCCCTCAAGTCGCTCGTCATGGCTTCGCAGAGCCTGAACTATCTCCCACACGACTTTGAAGGCATCGGTGTTGTCCAACGCCTCTTCGGGCGTGTAGCCTGCGGGGATGACCACAGGCAAGATGATGTATCCGTAGTCTTTGCCTTCGAAGCGGCGCATGACGCGCCCCACCGCCTGGACGACCTCTACGCGGGACTTCTTGGGCTGCAGGAACATGATGGCATCCAGATTCGGCACGTCCACGCCTTCGGAAAGACAGCGAACGTTGGAGAGAATGTGGCACCGCTCTTCGCTCGTGTCGGCAAGCCAGGCGAGCTTGTCCTTGCGATTCGCCATATCCATGGTTCCGTCAACATGCCGTACGTCGCATTCCATACCGGGAACATCGTTGCCCTGCTCGCGCTCGTAATCAATATAGGCCTTGACCGTTCGCTCGAAGTACTCGGAGATTCGCCTTGACTCGGGGATGGTCGAGCAGAAGGCCACGGCGTTCTTCAGCGGATGGCCGCTGCCGTCCTTCTTGCCCTGGTCCGCCAAGCCCTTCCAGCATCCGATGACCTTCGCGGCATCGGTGATCTCGAAGCCCTCCTCGTCGGCCATGGCGCGCTGATACACCTCGCTCACCACGTCTTCCGAGACGGTGAGCGCGATGACGCGGTAGTCGGTGAGCAAGCCCTCGTCGACGGCGCGCCCGAACGAGAGACGGTAAAACACCGGGCCGAACTTCTTCTCGTCGTCCATCGACGAGACCTCGTAGCTTTCGGTCTTCGCCTGCACGCGGGCCTTATCGCCGTAGATTTTCGGCGTGGCAGTCATGTAAACGCGCTTCTTCGCCGAGACCAGGCGGTTGTCGTGCACCTTGGTGAACGCGCTCTGCTCGGTGAGGTCCTCGGAGGCGGCAGAGGCGCCGGTGGTGCGGTGAGCCTCGTCGCAGACGATGAGGTCGAACGGATCGAGTCCCATGCGCTGGGCATCAGAAACCACCTGGATGGATTGGTAGGTCGAGAACACGACGTTCACGCCCTGCATGCGGTCGAAGCGCTTTATCTGCTTGTGCAATGCCGCCGGGTCCGTGGTGGCGGGATACGGAATATCGGAAAGGGACGATTCCCAGGTGTCGCCCTCGGCGCTGGAAGCCGTTTCGTCCGAGCAGACCACGGCGCAGCGCAGATCGCGCTTCGACTGGTTGGCCCACACGCGCATCGTCTGAGCGACGAGCGAAATCGACGGCGCCAAAAACAGCACGAGCGACCCTTCGGGGAGCATCTCCTCCGTGAGACGTAGCGATGTGATTGTCTTGCCCGTGCCGCATGCCATGATGAGCTGGCCGCGGTCGTGTTGCTGGAATTTCTGAAGGCAGGCGTTGATGGCCTCACGCTGGTGAGGCAAGGGCTCCTTGAACGAGCGTTTGCCGACGGCCCTGCCCTCGACGAAGGCGTCCCAGTCCACATCGGACTCGGCCATGCTGTCGGCGAAAAGGCGCACCGTGCCGTACTGCGTGGCGGTCTTGTCCAGGTTCGGGCCGAAGTCCTCGCAGGTGGTGATTATCATGTTGTGCGCGTAGTCGTCGGTTGCGTTTGCCTTGGTGTAGAAGGTGGCGACGTCGCGAAGGTCGAGCATCGCCTTCTGGTAGCACTTGCACTGGATGGCCCAATACGTGCCGTCCTCCGCGTCTTTGGCGACAAGATCGATTCCCAGATCTGCACCGTCGTTTGTGGGAGCGTCCTTCCACATCCACACGTCGCTGAAACGCTGCGCGTAAACGGGGTCGTTCATAAGGTAGTACCGGCTGGCGCGCTCGAACTTGTCTCCTTTGTCGCGCTCTGATTCGCAAGTATCGCGAATCCAGTCGATGACTTCGTATATGGTTCGCGAGCCCTCGTTCGTCCAGTTGACCGAAGGTCGAGCGTGTCGGGGAGCGTAGCCCAGGATGTCGTTCTCTACCATGGAGAGGAAAGATTCGTCGAGATCGAGCACCGACATCGACCAGGACTTCTGGAGCCAAGGGTTGAAAAGCCCGATGCGAGTCACGGCCTTGAACTCATCTTTGTTGGAGCGCAGGCCCATTAGGTAGTAGAGCAACACCTGCATGGCGTTCTTAGGAGTGGGGTCTTTCTTGGACACCTTAAGGTCCCAAAGCGTGTCGCCGCAGATGTAATCGCCGTCACTTGCACCAACGTCATCCGTGTAAGCACCCTCGAAGGTGAACCCGGCAATAACCGGTTCGACAAACGTCTCAAAGAAGGCCTTCGTTCGCAAAATGAGATTACCGACATCCGCAGTGGTCTGCCTGTCTGGATTTATTTCGGTGATGGACTTGTACGCAAGCGTTTCCGCACGAAACGCCGAATCAAAACTGGACAGCCTGCACAACGAGACAATGCTCTTCTCGTCAATCTCGCCCAACACCAGCGCTGCAGCATTAATCTCCGCGAGCAGGGATTCGGCGACATCTGAAGCTCCGACCATAGCTGCACCGACTATTGCCGTTTCAAAGACGTCCCAGGGGTCGCCTCCTAAAGCGATGCGCGTTCCGTAATCCACGGCAAGTCCCACGAGTGACGGCGCAATGCTGTAGTCGCCCATAACGCACAAATCGTCGGGGTGCGATTCCGTATCAAAATCGGAAAGCGGAAGATAAGCGCCGTGCGGCTGCTTGATGTTTGCCAAAATTCTAGTAACGGGCACTGCCATTCTATGCATCCCTTCTCGTAAGATTTTCGATCAGCTGTCCGCACGCACAGGCAGAAAACCCATGCCCTTCAGCACCGCCTTTTTTCCTTAGCGATACCACGCAAAGTCTTCGTCATTCAGGCAATGACGACGGCAGGCCACCTACTCACTGGATGCCCCCATTTGGCTAGCATATTCTCGCGACAGATCCAAATAACTTACGAAAACCATCTTTGTTATGCGACGTGTAATACGAAATATATTTTACCATCGAACCCATCGTCGGGGGTGTCGCTGCACGAACGACGCCTTTTAAAACGGCCTTGCCAACCAACATCAGCAAGACGACACGATGCCATTCTCAAAGAAAA
This sequence comes from Slackia sp., assembly GCA_030527325.1. Taxonomy (GTDB): domain Bacteria; phylum Actinomycetota; class Coriobacteriia; order Coriobacteriales; family Eggerthellaceae; genus Slackia. Next base: position 81,404 of record JAUNBA010000005.1, on the reverse strand, counting down.
TCGTTAGAACATTCCCGAATATCGTGAATGCACTGAATTAAGTCATCCCGTAGACAACAACGCGAGCGTGGCATCTCATAGATTGATTGCCCGCTAGATGTTTAGTGCCAAGACGTTGTTTACATCAAGACGATGACAAATAGGGAGGCCTCCTGCATGCTGTGAGTTGTCTACGCTTACAGCAAAGGAGTCCTCCCATGTCTCAACATCCTAACGCAAAACTCACCCCAAAAGGTCGCGAGACGCTCGTCTCGCGCATAGAATCCGGCCTCGGCGTGGCCGAGGTCGCCCGCCAAATGGGCGTCAGCCGCCAGACCGCCAGCAAGTGGCTGCATAGGAGTAAGTCGGGCGAAGGGCTTTCCGACCGCGGCAGTCGCCCGCGCAGGCTGGCGAGACTCACACCACCCGAGGTCGAGGATCGCGTCTGCGAGGCCCGCTCCTCGATGATGCTCGCCCCGCTCGGACTGGCCGCCGTTACGGGCGTGCCGGCGCGCACGTGCGCGAGGATCGTGTCGAGGCGAGGCATGCCGAGGCTCTCCGACGTCGACCGAATAACCGGCGAATTGCGACGACGCGGCCCCGTCACGCAGGTGCGCTACGAGCGGGAAAGCCCAGGCGAACCCGTGCACGTCGACGTCAAAAAGGTCGCCCGAATACCCGACGGCGGCGGGCATCGCGCGCTGGGGCGCGGATGCGGGTCCGCGCGAGGCATGGGGTCCGCCTGCCTGCATGTCGCCGTCGACGATTTCAGCAGAGTCGCCTACGCCGAGCTGCTGCCTGACGAGAGCAAAGGCACCTGCGCCGCCTTCGTGGGCCGCAGCCTGCGGTTCTTCGAGGACATGGGCGTGCAAGTCGAGCGCGTGATGACCGACAACGGCCCAGGCTATCGCAGCGGCGAATTCAACGAGCTGCTCGAGAGCGAGGGCGTGCGCCATATCTATACGAGACCGTTCAGCCCCTGGCAGAACGGCAAGGTCGAACGAATGAACCGAACGCTCGCGCAGGAATGGCAGTACGCCCGGGCGTGGGATAGCGAAGCCGGCAGAGCATCCGCTCTGCCGGCTTTCATCAAGCACTATAATTGGGAGCGCCCCCACAGCGCATGCGGGGGACTTCCGCCCATGTCACGCATCGTCGGTGTAAACAACCTATCGGCACACAACATCTAGCGCTCTTCAACATTGTCTCGCCCAGGGAGCGATAGATGATCTCAATGAAATCGATAGTAGCCGATTACATCGGAAATTGTTTTCAGCGAATAGCCTTACAGCGGCTTAGGATCGTCTAACTGTTTGCGCCAAAACATTGCCCATATCCGGGCAGTGGCAAATAGGGAAACCTCCCACATGCTATAAGTTGTCTACTTACAGCAAAGGATATCTGCCTCAATATCCTAACGCAAAACTCGCCCCGAAGAGGCACGAGGCGCTCGTCTCGCGCGCAGAATCCAATCGACGTCGGCGGCTGCCGCCTGCTCGTCGACGATGCTCGCCTCGCTCGCGCAGGAATGGAGAGGCCCAGGCATGGGGCGGCAGGATATCCGCCCTGCCTGCTTTCGTCGAGCACTACAATCGGAAACGTCCTCACGCCGCATGCGGGGAATCGCCACCAATGCCGCGCATCGTTGCCGCAAATAACCTATCGGCGCCAGACGTATCCGCCCTATCGCCCGCATACTTTGACATCAAGCCAATCGCTGTCAGGCCGGCATACAAGACGCGCATTTTTATAAGCCATTTCCATTGTCAAAATAGTTTGGCCCAAATACGCCTTCGTTTCCATAGGCTCCATTACAAGGGCAACATCCGGAATCCCATCCTCCGTCAAATCAAGAGGAAGAAGGAGGCACATTATATCCTTCTTTGGATAGAACGTCGGAATCGTCGTTCTATAATTCCACTCCGCCCGCTTCCTAGCGAGCGCAACCGCATCATCGAAGTGACTGATAAAGCCACGCAGCAAACGACTATTGTTTTCCACAATAGCACGAATATCATCAAATAATTCACTTTGATTTTGCTGCGATGACGAACTCTCGATGTCATCAAGAATCGCCAAAGCCTCATCGTCGCTTCTTAATTCTTCCCTGAGAAACGAAAGCGGCAATCTGTGTATATTATCGATAAGTATATGGTCGTGATCGATATAGAAGGGGTATTCGGGATCATAAAGGAGATCCTGTTTACTCCTGAAATAGCGAGCACGTTCGGGCAAGGGATTAAACGCCCTGACGAGAGCTTTCCCTTGTCCCTGGGCACCTGCTTTACAGAACCCCGAAAACCTCCATTTTTGTTCCGCTCGAGCCGGGACGAAACATGCAAAAATCGGCTCGTAAGTTTCGCCAACAAGTCCCGTGTTGAATGCCGCGATACCATGGCTCTCGCTTTCGAGAACCTCGCCTTCTTGCCTAAGCTTATAGAAGGTATAAGACAAGTAATTTCTCAAGATGGCAAAAGTCGGTCGCTGTCCATCAGGCACATCGAAATCCCACGGTTCGGGAAGAGCCATTTCAGCCAATTTCTCCAATGCGGTATCCCAGTTCATAATTGCCCAATCGCCAAGAGCCTTTCCTTGCTCCCCTTTGCTTGGCACATAATCATCCACCCATGACACAAACCATGGCATCCGCTCTGGCTGGGCCGATTCCGCACCGTATTGTCTATCGCGTTTTATGGTGACTTTTGCCAGCGTTTTCCCATCGTGCAAGCGTATGCTTACGGGAAACGAAACCTTACCTTCCTTCGTATTCTTTCAGAATTCCCTGCTCTTTCGCCCAGTTCCACTCCCTATCAAGAAACGCAAGGACATCAAAATCATATCCCACAAGAGCAACCAGCTTATTACGCCAGCGCGCATTGAGATACACCATGTCCTGGAATCGCTCATATGCGCCCAACGAGTCAATCGTGCTGGACGAAATACGATTCGATCGAAAATCACTGGTCTCAAGAACGCTCGACAGCTCCTCACCAAGCCTTTCGGGCAAAAGGCCTGGTTCCGAATCGGCAAAACTGGCTGGACTTTGGCAGCTTTCTCCATCAGCACAGCCATCGAGATCGTCCAAAGCAACATCCTGAACACGAGGGAAATTCATCAAACGCCATGGAGAAAAATCGCTGTTTCCAGCGCTGTAACAGGTATTTCGTTTAATTATCGCTTCCGCCACATGACCGTTCATGCGCTTAAAACGCAACGGAAACCCTACACCGCCGTCTGCACGTTGATAAATCGACCCGGACTCGAATGCCGCTTTCCAGTCTTCGCAAAGACCATCCACGGGCTCTTCGTATTTTTCCGAATACAAATCATCAATACTCGGCCTTATCTGATCGGGTATGTAAACAAATGATATGAAATAAGGCGATAGCTCCGATTTCACCTCGTCAGGAACGGGAGAGTTCCTATACCAAGGCTGATTTGCAGCCATGGCTATCATCTCCTTTTGCCTGTCCAGCAGAAAAGCATCATTTGCTTCCGTAACGCAAAGGGCGTCCTCCATGGTTTTCTCCTTCTTGCCTAATCAAAATTAGTTCAGCAACTCCATAACGTTTCATCATCGACAAATGAAACAACATCGTCCGTGCCATTTGTATCGGCAGCAACCGATATTCCCGCATTCAAGTCCCGAACCAAACTATTCCGCCGTCCGATAAGAAGCAATCGCGTAGCACCTCGATTCCATCAATGCCAAAATCCACTCCACCATCTTTTAACGGGCGCTACTTGCGGCAAGCAACGAGGCCTTAAGATCGAGCAGCTCCGCAAAGCGGCTCCCGATGTTCGCCGTAAGCACTTCGCGCTTGTCAGGAGCGCACACGATTCGCGGCAGGGCTTTTTTGCGCGGTGTCCGCTCGCTCGCCATGACGCGAGCGAGCAGCTTCGCCGTCACCGTGGCGTCGTAGAGGGCGCCGTGCAGGCGATCGGGCGAGATTTCGATATCGCACCACTCGGCGGCGGTGCTCAGCCCCATGGCGTACCCTTTCACGTTCACGCCCATCAAGCGGGGGCACACCTTCTGCAAATCGAGCCAGGAAAGCGACCCGAGCGCGAACGGCATTCCTTTGAATCGCGTTTCGCGCGAAAGCTGGATGAAATCGCTGTCACTCCAGGCGACGACACGCGTAGAAGCCTTGCCCACCCACTCGAGAAAACGGGTCATAACATGCTCAAGAGGGTCGGCGGCGAACACGTCGTCTCGCGAAATGCCCGTAAGCCGCTTCACCTCCCGGGAAATATCGCGTGCGAACCAGGGGCGCACATAGCTCTCGAACGTATCGAGGCTATTCCCGCGCGCATCGACGCGCACGGCCCCGATCTGGATGATCTCGAATGGAAGGCTTGCTTTCACCTCCTCGTCCGTCGGCCTTGTGAATTCGAGGTCTATAACGATATTCTGCTCGTACATGGAATCCATCCGCTCATCGCCCTTCGATTGGTATGGCAGCATGCCGGCCGTCCATGCGCTTCGGCACGAACGCCGGCCGACGGCCGCAGATGGCCGTCCGCTTCGCGGGGAAGCAGCCGCCGAGATTTACTATTCATGGTGAGTATCAATAAGAAATAAGAAATCGGCGCTGGAGCGAGGACCGTCGCCCCCTGCGCATCGCGCGCCGAATCCTCCGCGCACGCGAAAACCGCTCGCCGCATCAGGCGCCGCGGCAAAAAACGCTCCTTACGCGCCTACCGCGGCGATAGCGCGCGCTGCGCGAAGAAGGCGGAATTCGTCACGAGAAAGCGCCTCGCTCGATGAGGACACGGCCGCCTCGCACAGATCGCGGAACTCCCATTCGCCCTGCTCGAAGCATTGGCGCGCGAAAGCGACGCTACCGCTTGCCGCAAGACGGCCGTTAGCGTACAAAGACCAGCCGCTTTCGCATTCACAGGAGCTTTCATCGATTTCGAATTGCAGAACACGCGGCTCGCCCTGGCTTTCAAGCTTGTTTTCCAAAGACTCGACCGAAAAGCGCATCTGATGCGCAAGCGAGTTTTTCGCCATCGCGGAAACGAATCCGAAAGGCTTATCGGGAAAATGCAGGGATTTGAATTCAGCGTGAAGATTAATGTACTCGTTCATACGAGCTCCTTTCATCGATATTGGCAGGACCACCGTGCCTTTATGGCCGGTTGGTGTCGGGGTCATTGAGCCAATTCTCTAACCCGACTCTGGATAAAACGGGCAATGTCACATTGCGATTTGCAACTTTACCGTAAACGATTCGTTTTGGGAAGGGGCTATTTTCGAACAATGCGCTTCGAAAACGAAGGCGCACCGCGCGCAACGTCAGGAATTACGCTGAAACACCAGGTAGATGTTCATCTCATCCGTACGGCCGTCGGCTTTGAACGAATCGATCAGACGCGCCCGATCCGACACCGACGCCGCAAGGCGGCTGGCTTCCTCGTCGGAAAAATGGTGGCAATAGCGCCAGGCGTCTTCGACATCCTTCCAGCCCAGCAGGTAATCGCCCTCGTCAAGCGAATCCGCCGCAAGGCCCAACGACGCAAGAGCCTTGCCGTGCGTCGTCCGCGCCTTGGCCGCCAAAGCGGGATTGCTCATGAAGCGCCACAGCGAAACGGCTACGCAGCCGCCGGGACGCACCGCGTCGATCAGCCCGTTCAGCACGCGCACGCGCAAATCGACCCCAGGCACGTGATGCAAAAAACCGAACGACACGGCCATATCCACCTGCGGCGCATGATGCAGCTCGCACAACGGCGCGCCCGCAATCAAACCGCCTACGATATCGGATGATTCGTATATCACGGCGATATTCGGCTCACTCGCCGAAGCAGCCAGTTCATCGCAGCTATCCACCGCATAGGCTCGCACGCTTGCCTGCGACAGCGCCTCTGCAAGATACCGCTCGAAACGCAAATTGCCGCATGCCAAATCGAGCACGGAAATCGCCGGGCGCATGCCGTTCGCACAGGCAAAGCCATCCTCGCCCGAAAAGCCCATCGCCTTCGTCATCGCGGCCACGCAGCGTTGCCACCCGTGCCATGGCGCCGTACGCGTCGCGGAAAACGACGCAGCCTGCGCACGATAAAAATCGGACGTCACCTTGCAAAGTATTTCAGCGGTCTTCGTATCCATAAGAATCGCCCGCAATTCTACGATAGACTTACCCGCATGGATACCATTTTGCTTGAAATCATCGAAGAGATACGCCGCGGCGCCGACGTGGACCATAAGGTGCTCGCGCGTATCCTGCACGAACACAACCAAGGGCTTTCGAACAACGAAGACCACTTCGCGAAAAAGCAGCTCCTGCCCTATTACTTCGCGCTCAAAGAACGCGCGCCCGAAACGGTGGAGGCATGGGGGCTCGACGCCGCCGAAGAACGCGCGCTCATCGCCGCGCTGCAGATGAAGCCGCGACGCACTGCTTCGGGCGTGGCCACCATCACGGTGATCACCAAACCGTGGAGCTGCGGCAGCGATTGCCTGTACTGCCCCAACGACGTGCGCATGCCGAAAAGCTACCTGCACGACGAACCCGCCTGCCAGCGCGCCGAACGCAACTGCTTCGATCCGTATCTGCAGGTGGCGTCGCGTCTGCGCGCGCTCTATCAGATGGGCCATCCCATCGACAAGATCGAGCTCATCGTGCTGGGCGGCACCTGGACCGATTACCCGCGCGCATACCAGACCTGGTTCATCGCCGAATTGTTCCGTGCCCTCAACGACGGCGTCGACGCCGTCGAACAGGTGAGAGAGCGCCGCGCGTTCTATGCGAACGCGGGCATCGCCTGCGACGGGGAAACGCTTTCGGCCTTCGCCCGCGACGCCCAGCAGGCCGTCGACCGGGGCGCTTCGTTCAATGCCGCGGTGCGCAAGCTGTACGCCGGCCACGAAGGCTGGCAGCGTGCCGCCGCCATGCAAAGCGCCACGATGGAAGAATTGGAAGCCCTGCAGCGCGAAAACGAGTGCGCGGCCAGCCGCGTCGTGGGCCTGGTGGTGGAAACGCGCCCCGACGCGATCGACGCGCGCACCTGCACCATGCTGCGCCGCTTCGGCTGCACCAAGGTGCAGATCGGCATCCAGAGCCTCGACCCCGCCGTGCTGGCGGCCAACAATCGCCGCATCGGCCCCGAACGCATCGCCGAGGCCTTCGCACTGCTGCGGCTGTTCGGCTTCAAGATACACGCGCACTTCATGGCCAACCTCTACGGCGCCACGCCCGATGCCGACAAGCGCGATTACGAAACCTTCGTGACCGACGCGCGCTATCTGCCCGACGAGGTGAAGATCTATCCCTGCGCGCTCGTCGACGGCACGGGACTCGTCGCGCATTACGAAGACGGCAGCTGGCGGCCCTACTCCGAAGACGAGTTGATCGACGTGCTCTCGCACGACACGCTGATCACGCCGCCCTATATGCGCATCTCGCGCATGATCAGGGATATCTCGGCAAGCGACATCATGGCGGGCAACAAGAAGACCAACCTGCGCCAAATGGTGGAGCGCCATATCGAACAGACCGACCGCGGCGGGCGCGTGTCGGATATCCGCTACCGCGAAATCAACAACCGCGCCACCGATGTGGCCGACTTGTCGATCGACGACGTGACCTACGAAACAGCCGTATCGACCGAGCATTTCCTGCAATGGGTCACTCCCGATAACCGCATCGCCGGCTTCTTGCGCCTATCGTTGCCGAAACGCGAGGCCGTGGCCGCGCGCGCGGACCTGCCGATCGGCGAAGGCGAAGCCATGATCCGCGAGGTGCACGTGTACGGCGCCGTCGCCAAACTGCACGCCACCAGCAAGGGGGCGCAGCATCTTGGTTTGGGACGAACGCTGGTGCAAACCGCCTGCTCCATGGCGCGCGAGGCCGGCTACGATGCCGTCAACGTGATCAGCTCCGTCGGCACGCGCGCCTACTACCGCAAACTCGGATTCGCCGATGCGGGGCTCTACCAGAAACGCGCGCTTTGCGATTCTCCCGAATCAGCGGGCGCGGCGTCGAACGCAGGCGCGCGCAGGGCATAGGCATCATCGGCGTTGCAGCAGCTCAGCCGCCGCGAAAAGCGCGGCGCGATACGAAAGGAATCCGTCATGAACATCTGCGTCTTCTGCTCATCATCGAGCAACCTCGACAGCATCTATCTCGACGCCGCCGACGCGCTCGGGCGCGCCGTCGCCCGCCGCGGCCACACGCTCGTCTTCGGCGGCTACGACATGGGGCTTATGGGAGCCGTCGCCCGCGCCGCCGTCTCGGAAGGCGGGCGCGTCGTCGGCATCACCACGGAAGGCCTGAGCGCCAAAGGGCGCGCCGTGGTGGCGGGCATCGAAGAGGAATGCACGGCCGATTTATCCGCGCGCAAAGAACGCATGGTCGCCATGTCCGACGCGTTCGTCACGCTGCCGGGCGGCCTTGGCACCTTCGACGAGTTCTTCAGCGTGATATCGCGCGTCAAGGCAGGAGAAATCGACGCCCTCAGCGCCCTGCTCGACGTGGACGGCTTCTTCGAGCCGCTTACCGCACTGCTCGACGACGCCTGCGCGCGCGGCCTGAATGCAAGCGACTGGCGCGCGACCTGCGGCGTCTTCGATGACGCCGCAGCGCTTGTAGCCTGGCTCGAAGCCGCCCGATAAACGGGCGGCCAGCCTTCGGGCGTTCGTTAATGGCGGCACGCGTGCTCGGCGCCCATGACGGGCAGCTCGCCTGCCGCGGCGCGCTTGGCCACATCGCCCACGCCGGGCGTTTCGGCATCGTAATACACCGTGATGCCCGCCTGCGCGAATCCCTGCATGGGGCGCATGCCCATGCCCGCCGCCACGATGGCGTCGGCGCCTGCGTCGGAAAGGATGCTCACCGGGCGCAGGCATCCGCCGCTTTCGTGCGGAGGATTGGCCACGATGGAAACCTCCTTGATAACGCCGTCTTCGATATCGACCATCGTGAAGCAATCGCTGTGACCGAAATGGCCCGAACGAGCTGCATTCAAACCGCCTTCGCCCATCGAAGGAATCGCCAGTTTCATCGTATGCACCGTGCTTTCTCTCGGTTTCGAACAGATGAATCCATCCTACGCTTTTGATACGAGCGCGACAACATATGCAGGCAGGCGGATGCCGCACCGCGAAAACGATTCGCACCCCCCTGCGCCGGAAGAGCCCGACGCCCTGCTCGATCAGGCACGCGGCGTCCTTTCCAGTCTGCTTTTCGAGATCGACGACATCGAGCTGCAGATCAACCCCGCCATCGAACGCGAGTGCAGCGGGAACGACCCATGGCGCCGACATCGACGCCATCTTGGCGGGCGTCGAACTTCCGAACGGGCACCGCCGCGGCCGCCGCCGAAACGACGCGCGGCCGCAAAGCGGCGGGTCGGACGATGCTCCCGCTACGGGTATCGTCCGACGCCCGCGGCAGGAACATCACGCATCGCCGCGGTCCGCGCGGCCCGCGCCCGCATCGCCGATTTCGAGCGCCATGCAGGTATACGACGCCATACGCTCTGCGAGAAGCATCTTGCAGAGCTCGCGCACGTCCTCTTCTTTCTCGGGAAGCAACTCGTCTTCGTGGTCGTCGATCGCCTCGATGGCATACGATGCGTTGACGTCGAATGCGCTGAAGCTCGTCGGGTCGAAGCGCTGCCCCGGCGGCAAGCCGAGCCACTCCCGCGTCTCGCGATAGCGCGAATCGCTCGGATTCGCCATGACCGCGCAGAAATCGGCATAGCCGATCGTGCCGCCCACGCCTTCGGGAGGCGCGGCGTTTTCGCCGTCCGTGCACACGGGCATGAAGGGAAAACGGGCGATGTCGTCCTCGAGCGCCTCTTCCACATCAAGGCGCACCTCCCAGTAATCCTCCATGTCGTAGAACAGCGAGATGCTCTCTCCGGGCTTGACCGCGTCGCATATGCGCATATCGTCGGCAGGCCTGTGCACCTCGCCTTTCATGCGCGGCATCTTCGCATCCTGCTGCATGAGCACCGGATCGTCCAAGAACAAGCCGCCCTTGTGCAGATAGAAACCGTATTCGCCGCTCCAATCGAACGCGGCGAGCACCGCATCGCCCAGCAAGAAGCACGTGTCGTCCGACGGAATGAGAAAACGGCGCCATACGACGGGATCGGTGTAAAGAACGGTAGCCTTCACCTGGTAGACGCGTCCCGTCGCGTCCGCGTCGTCGCGCTTTTCGGATACCGGGAACTGAATAACGTTGTCGGCCATATCCGCCCTTTCTGCCGTATGTCGACCGCGCGTCTGCGGCCGCTTCCATCCTAAACCTCGCCGCCGTGCGCACGCGACGTGAAACGGCATGCGCCTCCCAAGCGTTGCCGAACGGGCATCGTGCACAACGCGCGGCGCCCCTATGCGTCGAAACGATACAGGTCGTACTGATCCATAAGCGCGATGAGGTGCTCGGCGTACGAACTGTCGGTAGCCCAGCCCGCATCCTGCAGACCCCATGCCATCAATGCCGAGTTGTTCGTCTCGATCGCGCGCTTGATCGTGGGGTTGTCCGCATACGCGGACGCCTGCAAAAACACGCTCGAGCGAAACTCGATGCACGCCTTATGGCTTTCGAAAACGACGAACGCGCCCGTTATCGTGACGGGCTTGCCGCCGTATTCCTCGTCGGTCCGCCAATCGTCGGAGCCGACCACCCCAGGCTTGCCGGCGAACGAATCGGCCCACTTCATGCCGAACAGATTGTTGTCGCGCTGCGCGAGCAAGGAAAGCGACGAACCCTGGCCGCTTTCTTGGATGATCTGCGCCAGCGTGCATCCCGCAGGATGCCCGTATTCGTCGCGCATGGCACGTGCGGCGTCGATCATCTCGTCGGTGATGTAGCCGGGCAGCCCGTCGGGGCGCTGCACGGCCGGCGCATCGGGGCGCGTCGCAAGCACGCCGACGCAGGCGATCACCGCCGCAACGGCGAGCACGACGGCGAGCACGCGCGCGAACCGCGAACGCATCCTGGCGAAAACGCCGCGGCGCGGGCGGGAGCCGCCCCGCGACTCATCAGGAACGGCGGCCTGCGCGCGCGAACGCGACGACGCCCGAGACTCCTCGGCCTCCCGCTGCCTCGAGCGCGATCGGCCCGCGGCCGGTACAGCCGCGCCGCCGGAACGCGGCGCGGCTGTACCGGCAGACGAAGCGCGCGACGAACGTGCGGATGCGGACGACGAGGCGCGAGAAGCGCCGCGATCCGAAGAGCACCCGTTCGCATTCGCGCCGCGTGCAGAGGCGGCGCTCGTCGAGCGCGTCTCCTTGCGCGCGCCGCGCGAGCCCGTCTTTTCGGCCCGGTCTTCCCGAGGTCGGCGCGATCCGCTCATCGGGCACCGCCCGCCTTCGCCGCAGGCGCCGCGCCTGCCCCCAGATCATGCAACAGTTCTTCGATCGCTTCCAAAAGACCGTCTTCCTCTTTCGCCTGGAAATACTTCACGGGCACCGTCAGCTTGCCCGTCTGGGCCGCATAGCGCGCGCCATAACGACGCAAAGGCGTCAACGCGTCGCGTGCGATATCGATAGGCTCCACGGCGAGCCTGCCCGCCGCGACGCCGATAAGCTTCACGCCGTGTTCGTTCGCCCATGCGCGCAGGCGCGCCTTGGCGAACATGTTCTTGCAAGCCTGCGGCATGGCCCCGTAATGCGCAGCCGTCTCTTCCTGCAGGGCGTCCACCACATCGGGCAGCTCGGCGCAGGCGAGCTTGCGGTACAGCAGCACGCGCGCATCCGCATCGGCCACGTATTCCTCGGGTATATACGTATGCACCGGCAGGTTCACCGTGATATCCGAAAGCGCGGGAGGCAGGCCGCCTTGCGCATCGGGCGCGCCTTCGCGGGCGGCCGAAACCGCCTGGCTGAGCATCTGCGCGAACAGATCGAAGCCCACGCCGCTCATGTTGCCGCTCTGCTCGGCGCCCAGCAAGCTGCCGGCACCGCGGATTTCAAGGTCGCGCATGGCCACGCGCATACCGCTTCCCAAATCGCGATGCTCGTTGATGGCGTCGAGGCGAGCCGCGGCCTCCTCGGTGAGCACCGCGTTTTCGGGGAACATGAAGTACGCGTACGCTTGCCGGGCGCTGCGGCCCACGCGACCTTTGAGCTGGTACATCTGAGCCAAGCCCAGCCGCTGGGCATCCTCGATGATGAGCGTGTTCGTGTGCGGATTGTCGATGCCGCTTTCGATGATGGTAGTGGCGACGAGCACGTCGATCGTGCCGGCGGAAAACTCCTCCATGACGCGTTCGAGCTGCTCTTTGCTCATCTTGCCGTGCGCCACGCCGACGCGCGCTTCGGCGGCGGCGTGCTCGACGCGCGCCACGGCTTCCTCGATGGTGCGCACGCGATTGCTGACGTAGTACACCTGGCCGCCGCGAGCCAGTTCGCGGCGGATGGCGTCGCTCACCACGTCGACGTCCCATTCGCCCACGTGCACCTCCACCGGGCGCCTGTTGTCGGGCGGCGTCAGGATGAGGCTCATATCACGCACGCCCGACAGGCTCATCTGCATCGTGCGCGGAATGGGCGTGGCGGAAAGCGTCAACACGTCGATCTGCTCGCGCAGGTTTTTCATCTGCTCTTTGTGCGCCACGCCGAAACGCTGCTCTTCGTCAATGATGACCAGTCCCAGATCGCGCGGATTCACATCGCGCGAGAGCAAGCGATGCGTGCCCACGAGCACCTGCACCGTTCCGTCGGCGAATCCCTGGAGCGCGGCTTTCTGCTGCGCCGGGTCGCGAAAACGCGACAGCACCTCGACGCTGACGCCGAACGGATCGAAGCGGTCCTTGAAGGTGGTGTAATGCTGCTGCGCCAAAATGGTCGTCGGGCACAGCACCATGACCTGCTTGTTGTCCTGGGTCGCCTTGAACGCCGCGCGCAGCGCCACCTCGGTCTTGCCGAAGCCGACGTCGCCGCACACGAGCCGGTCCATAGGCTTGGACGATTGCATATCGGCCTTGACCTCGGCGATGGCGGCCAGCTGATCGGGGGTTTCCTCGTAAGGAAACGCGTCTTCCATCTCGCGCTGCCACGGCGTATCGGGGGCATAGCGGAAACCCTGCACGCTCGCGCGGCGCGTGTACACGTCCACCAGGTCGAACGCGAGCTGCCTTGTGGCCTTGCGCGCCTTGGACAAAGCGCGCGACCAATCGCTCGTGTTCAAGCGCGTGCAGCGCGGCGTCGATCCTTCGGGCCCCACGTAGCGCGTCACGCGGTCGAGCTGCTCGACCGGCACGAAAAGCTTGTCGCCCTGCGCGTATTCGAGCAAAAGATAATCGCGCATGCTGCCGCCCATATCCTGGCGCACCATGTCCTTGAACAGCGCGATGCCGTGGGCGGCGTGCACCACGTAATCGCCCGGGGCGAAAGGAAAGGTCACCTCGGTCATGTCCACGCGGCGGCGGGCGCGGATCTGCGACGTGCGGCCTTGGGTGTCATGCACCGAAACCAAGCCGATCTTCGCATCGGGAATCACCATGCCCAAGGGAATGTCCACATCCACCACGTTGACCACGCCGCGCTTAAGCGCGCGCACGTCGCGATGCCACGAAGGGCTGTCAGAGCCCGATTTCCGCGCGCGGGAAAACGGCGCGCGGCGGGCTTCGCCTTCGCGCTGCTCGAAACGACCCGGATCCGCTTCGGCTTCCGCGTCGAGCACCTCGACCACAGGCAGGCTGTTATCCACCAGCAGCAGCTTCATATCGCGGCGGGCGCGCACGTCGGCCACGCTGAACACCGTGGTGTAGCGCTGGTCTATCAGGGCGCGCAACCGGCCGACGAGTTTCTCGGCGCTGCCGGCGACTTCGGCGCGCTTCACGGGAAGCCGCCCGTCCACCATGCCGCCCACGCTCATGACCGACGAAAGCGTGTAGCGCGGCGCGGCGCCGAAATCAAGCGCCGCCGGCGGCATATACAGCCCGTCTGCGACGATATGGCTTCCCTTGGCGCGCTCGAGCGCATCATCATAGGCGCGCGTCGCGTCGTCGAAAATGCTGCGCGGCTCGCAAAGCACCACCAGCGAATCATGCGCGACATACGAGCACAGCGTTTCCGTTTTCGCGTAAAGCAGCGGCAGCAAGGCGTCGGCTCCGGCGAAATCGCCGCCGCTTTGCAGTCCCGCGAACAGATCCCGCCACACGGGATCGCTTTCGGCACGCTTGGCCGCGACGGGCATCACACGGGCGGCCGCCTTTTTCGTCAGGCGGTATTCGCGCACGGGATACACGTCCACTCGATCGAGCGACATGATGGTCTGCCCCGTGGAAGCCACGATGCGACGGATTTCATCCACCTCGTCGCCGAAGAAATCGATGCGCACCGGATACGGCGTATCGCCGGGGAACACGTCCATCGTGCCGCCGCGCGTGCAAAACGTGCCGGGGCCTTCGAGGGCATCGCCCGTATGCTGAAACCCGCGCGCCGCCAACGAGGCGGCGACCGCTTCCATGTCGAGCCGCTCGCCCGTGGCGGCATCGTGAACGCATGATCTTGCACGCACGACAAGCGGCGCGAACACGTGTGCGCCATGCGGAGGCAAAGCGCGCACGAGCGATGCCGCCGATGCCACCACGACGCATTCCTCGCCCGTCTGCACCGCCCATGCGGCGCGGGCGCGGCGCGCGACAAAGCGGGCGTCGGGCACTTTAGGAACGAACGGATAATCGGCGCGGGCAGGAAACTCCAGCACGCGCTCCTCTCCCAAAAATGCCGCGACACTGCGCGCGAAACCGTCCACGGCAGCCTCGCCGGGCACGACGACCAGCATGGATTGCGGATTGCGGGCGAAACGCGCGGCCACGGCGAACGGGCGAGCGGACGAGGCGATCGCGAGCGCGGCATCGCCTCCTTCGTCGAGCTTGGCGTAGACATCGGCAAGAGCGCCGCTTTCGTCCAAAGCGGACGCGAGCGCGTCGATCAGCATGGCATCAACCTCCGTGCGATGTGAACTCGAAACAGAACAAAACGCACGGCTCCGAAGAGCCGCGCGACTATGAGCAAACAATTGTTCGCAGTATAGCGAATTCCCGCCCGTTTCGGCCGAACGCGTCGGCGCACGCACGGTGCACGCCCGAAAGCGGCCTAGCGGCGATCGGAGGCTTCGCGCGCGAACCATGCGCGAAGCTCGTCCAACGTCGGCGCGGCAGCGCGCACCGTAAGCTTCGTTCCATCGAAGGCCGTCACCGTGCATTCGTCGCCCGACGACGAATGCGTGCGCTTGCCCACCGCGCGAACGTAATCGCGGCGAAACGCCACGATCTGCGCATTGCTCACCCCGACGAACCAGCGGTCGTTTTGCAGCGAGGTGCCGCGAGCGCCGCAAGCGGCCATCTCATCGTCGAAAGAAAACCGCAAGGCCTTTTGCTGTAAAGCGATCGCGCGCAGACCGCGCAACGCCAACGCAGCGAAGGCGGCCGTGCAGGCCGGCACCACGATGACCCATATGCCGGGGACCAGCAGCAGCATTCCCTGCATGCCGCCGCCTATGGCCGCGACCGCCGTGACGAACGACATTACGGCGGAAATCGCCGCTCCTATGACGATACCCGGAAACACCGCGGCGCGAACCAGGCGCCGCTTCGTCATGGGTGCGGCGACGCGGTCTTGCATCGCCACGCCCTCGCGCTCGAGCCGCGCGCGCAGATTCTTCATGCAGCGGCAATCGAGACTCAGCACGGCGAAGCGCTTGTCGCGAACGTAGAGACGCATCAACGAAAGCTGCCCGTCCACTTCCACGCGCGACAAATCGGAGAACGCCGCTTCGCGCGTGCGGCCGAAAACGCTGCGATAACGCAATACGTCGCCGTCGACCTGCAGGCGCTGCAAAGACGCCATGGCCCAAAGCGCCAGGCAGACGAACGCGAGCGCATGACCCATCCACATGTAGCCCGCCTGCCACGCACCCGTCTGCACGCCCGCCGCCACGAACACGCCGAGCATCACGACCTCGAAGACGACGGCCGCGATGGCGAGCACCCTGCGCATCGAAACGGGAACGTCCACGACGAACGCCTTGAGGCTGCGCGTGGCCTTCTCCTTCTTGGCGCTGACGCATATCCACGCGATAACGGGACACACGACGAGCACGAACACGGCTGCGCGCACGAACGACTCGACCATACCTTCCACGGATTCCTCCTTCTTGTGGTTTCCCCTGGGGCAAAATAATACAGGAAGCGACTCCGGGGAGGCCGCACGACGCGGCGGGGCAAGAAAAGGCGGCCGCGCGCGACGGCGTGCCCTACAATACCGAGAGCACCCGACCCGCAAAGGAGCATTCATGCCGCGCGAGACCATGACGCACAAACGCGAGCGCGCCGCCGAAATAGAGCGGCGCCTGTACGATTACTACGGCGAAGGAGCCTGCTCGCTTGACTACCGCGACCCGTTCACGCTGACGATAGCCGTGATCCTTTCGGCCCAATGCACCGATGCCGCCGTCAACAAGGTGACGCCCGAGCTGTTCGACCGTTTCGGCACGCCCGAAGCCCTCGCCCACGCACGCCTGGAGGATATCGAATCCGTCATCCATCCGCTCGGGTTCTTCCGCGCGAAAGCGAAGAACATCATAGGCTGCGCGCAAACCGTGCTGGCGGATTTCGGCGGAGAGATTCCCAACGACATAGACGCGCTGCAAACGCTGCCGGGCGTCGGGCGCAAGACCGCCAATGTGGTCATGTGCCAGGCGTTTCGCAATCCGCAGGGCATCGCGGTGGACACGCACGTGTTCCGCATCGCCCACAGGCTCGGATTCGCCACGCGCAACGACGACACGCCGCAGAAAACCGAGGAGAAGCTTTTGAAGCTCTACCCGCAGCGCGATTGGCTTTTCATCAACCACCAATGGGTTCGCTTCGGACGCGAATTCTGCAGCGCCCGCAGACCGCGCTGCGCGGACTGCCTGCTGGCCGACCTGTGCCCGAGCCGCGGAAAGGAAGCGAACTAACCCCGTTTCAGCAAGAGGCGAGGCTTAGGCCTCGCTTTGCAGGCGGCACATGACGGCATCCACGATTTCTTCGACGGGCGAAAGCGTGCCGCGCGCCACATCGCCGCACGCGAGCTTGCCCACGCCCGGCCCGACGATTCCGATGCCGCGTTGCTCGAGCGTGCGCACATTGGCCTGCGTGGCCGCATTTTCGTACATGTGGGTGTTCATGGCCGGGCACACCACCGTCGGGCACGTTGCCGCGAGAAACGTGGACGACACCATATCGTCGGCGATGCCGCACGCCATCTTGGCGATGATGTTCGCCGTCGCAGGCGCCACGCACAGCAGGTCGGCCTCCTGCGCCAACGAGATATGCTTGATCGAAGCGTCGAAGCTGTAGTCGAACGTGTCGGCGTACACCATGCGGCCCGACAATGCCTCGAACGTCAGCGGCGTGACGAACTTCGTCGCGTTCTCGGTCATCATCACCTGAACTTCGACATCGCGTTTTTTCAACGCGCTGACGATATCGCATGCTTTATAGGCGGCGATGCCGCCCGACACAGCCAGCAGAACACGCTTGGCCATAATTCCTCCTTCTTCGAAAAACGACCTTTGCAGTATACGGCGCGCGGTCCATGCGCCGCGCAGGAAAAACATTTGCGCGCAAAGCCCCGCTGGCCGTGAACGCGGCGAATGGAGCGCGTCGAAGGCGAGATGAGAAATCGGGCGCATGGGCGCGCGACCATCGAAGACCAAAAAGCCCCGCCGCGCGCAGACGGCGGCCGCAGCGCATACGACGGGGCGCGCAAGAAAACGAAGCGGCCTACAGCACCTGGTCGGTTTCGGCGAACTTCATGACATCGACCTTTTTGACGGCCGCGCAGGCCTTCATGGCCAGCCAATACGCCACGCCGGCGAATACGAGCGAATTCAAGCCGGGGATGCCGATGGCGAAAATGCTGCTCGCCTCGCCGACGACGAACGCGGCCACCCACACGCCTATGGCGACCGGATTCCACCTCTCCACGCTCCGGGGCAGCACGCCCGCCTCGCGCGTGGCTTCGAGCTGCGCGCGGTCGCGCTTGAGCAGGTAGTAATCGACCACCATGATGCCCGCAACCGGCGGAACGGCCACGCCCAGAAGCGTGAGGAAATCGGTGAAGTAGTTGATGATGCCCACCATGGACAGCACCGTTCCCACAATGCCCAGCGTCCACGTCATAAGGGATCGATTCACCTTCACGTTGAACAACGCGTTGATCATGGTGGCCATGCCCAGACCCGACGAGTACAGGTTGATGTCGTTGAGCTTGACGGTGGACGCCACCACGATGACGACGCCCAGCACGCCCGAGGTGGCCATCATGATATCGGTCACGTTATCGGTGCCGGTGGCATGCGCCAGCACCACGGCCAGCAGATTCATGCCGAGTTCGCCGACGAACGTGCCAATCAGGGTCATCCAGAACACCTGCGTGCCGTTTTTCAGGTAGCGCGCGTAATCGGGCGTGCAGATGGCGCCCGCGATGAAACCGCCCGCGACGATCGTGGTGGCCGCGCCGAACGACAGCGCAGGACCCGGATGCGGAGAGTTCAGAAATTCGACGATACTGTGGTCTTGCAGCACGATGGCCGCCGACGCCACTACCGCCACGATGAACAGCGGCACGAACACCGCCGCGAAGCGCGCGATCCATTTGATGCCTGCCACCACCAGCAGCGTGATGCCCAAGCCCGTGATGAGCGCCCACAGCGGAATATTGAGCACGCCGGTGATGTCGTACATGCCTTCCGCGAAAACGGAATTCTGCACGCCGAACCATCCCACCATGGAGATGGCCACCACGCCGCCGAGAACGGCGGAACCTATCTTGCCCAGGCCTGCCCAACGAGAAAGCAGGCTCGTCGAAAGGCCTTCGCGCGCCGATGCCGTGCCGAGTGCCCAGCTGACCACCTGAAGCAAGACCGAGCCGAGCATCGTGGCCCAAAACGCGCCCCAGAATGTCATGCCGTAGCCCAACGTGGCACCCAGCACCAGCTGGGAAACGCAGCAGATAGATCCGATGCGGATCATAAGAATCTGCCATAGCGGCTGCTTCGCACCCTCGGGGATGCGCGATAGCGAGAAATCGTTGTCGTTGCTCACGATGACCGCCCCTTTCGCATTCGACGCCTACACGCGAACGACCATGCGCCGCATTACGCGGGCGCATGGTCGTTCTCATTCGAGATATGAAAGGCAGTATACTCTATCGCATTAAAGCGGCAAAGCATCTTTTCGCGAAAAGGCGGCAGACGCAGCCGAACGGACGATCAAAGAACGGCGGGAAGCGCACTCAACGCGGCAAGAGAACACACGCCCGTCACGATGCACCATGCGAGGGACTTCGTTTTCACACCCACCGCCGCAACGGCGATAGCAGCGACAAGCGGCGCGAGCCACGACCAGGTATCGCCCGATGCCATCGCCGCGGGATTGAACAGATCGTTCGCCACCAACGCGGCGAACGCCGCAGGCGGGATGAAGTTGAGCGCGCGCACGACGGTTTCGGGAAGACTGCGCCCCTTCAAGACGAACACGGGAATCACGCGGCACGCGAGCATGGCCGAAGCGCAGGCTCCGAGTATGATCAGGAAATCGGAAACGGGCATATCAGGCTCCCATCCTGATGTCGGAATCATGGGAATCGTTCTTGCGCATGCTGAACGCAAGCGCGGCGCCGACGCCGATAAGCGCGCCGATCAGAATAGCCGGACCAGCAAGCCCGACGAGCTTGCAGACGATAACACCCGCCATGGCGCTTGCCGCGGCCACCACGGTGGCGCCGCTGATCTTCTGCATGCACAACAGGCAGATGAACAGCGACGTCATGGCGAACGACGCGAGAGCCGTAGGAAGCGAGACGGCCGACCCGATCAGGGCGCCCGCGACGTTGGAGAGAAGCCACGCGCTTTGCGAGAACAGATTCACCGCCAACGCCGATCCGACCGACCAGCCCCCGTTGATGAAGCGTGCGAGGTTCACGCCGAAGCTTTCGTCGGTCACCGTGGCGCCGAACGCGAACGCGAGCCGTTTGCGGCACGATCCGCAAAACTGCGACAACGAGGCGCCGTAAAGCATTTGACGCGTATTGACCAACGAGACGCTGGCGATGATGGCCGTCAGGGGATTGCCCGCGAGATACATATTGGGAATCATGTATTGGCCCGCGCCCGAATAGAACAGCGCGCACATCAGCGCCACCATCCACGCTTCCATGCCTGCGGCGGCGCACAGGATACCGCACGGAATGCCCAGCACGACATAACCCGCCATGATGGGCAGGGCCGCGGAAAACGATTCTTTGAGCGCGTCCTTATGCATAATGCGCCCCATTATACGGAGACGGCCTGCAATTTCCAGATACTTTTACGCACCAGAGCGAAAAAGTACCCACGACCGCCGTCCATGCGGAAAAAACAACCGCACGCCGGCATGTTCCCCTCCCCGCAGCCGTCCTCGCTCTACGCGGCCTTATGCGCAGAAGCCTCGCGGCGGGACGATGCGGCCGCGCCGTCGGCCGAGGCCAAACGCCGCGCGCCCGCAAGCGCGAGCACCAGCACCGCCAAAGGATAGAGGTAGCAGAAAAACGCGAACGGCAAGTATTCGATACATGCGACGCTGAGAATGGTCACCATGTAGATAGAGCAGGTGTTCCACGGAACCAGCACCGACGTGATGCCGGCGCTCGAATTCACGATATTGCTCCATACCTCGCCCGGCACGCCGCGACGTTGCAAGGCGCCGCCGTACATCTTGCACGACAGGGCGATCGCGGGATACTGGTCGGGCAAAAGCACGTTGAACGCCGCGCCGCTTCCCACGGCCGCCGCCGCCAGCGAACGCACGCTCGCAAGCTTCGATACGATAGGCTCGATCAACGCCTGCATAAGGCCCGCATGCTGCAGAATGCCCACGTAGGCCATGACCAGGATGACGATGGCGATGGTAGGCAGCATCTCTTCGATACCGCCCGTCGAAAGCAGCGCGTCCAGCGCGGGAAAGCCCGTTTCGCTCACGACGCCGGCATTGGCGGCCGCAAGCGTCGCGGACCAATCGGCCCCCTGCATGACGGCCGCTTCGACCGCCGCCAAGGCGACGCCGAGCAAAAACGACGGTATGGCGGGCACTTGCATGACGATGCAGACCGCCATGGCCGCAAGCGGGATCAAGGCGACAGGACCGATGTCGTACGACTGATCGAGCGCGGACAAAAGCTCGTCGACGCGCGCCGCGCCCGCGGCGGCATCCCCCGTATCGACCATGCTGCCGATAACCCAATACAGCCCCACGCACGCGAGGCAGACGGCTATGACCACCGGCAGGAATTTCTTGCACATGGCGAACACGCCCACATCGGCCACGGCGGCGCACAGCACCGGCCCGTCGGTCAGAGGCGAGGCGATCTCGCTCACGTATGCGGCGCCGATGATGGCGCCCGCGGCCATGCCCAGCGGAATGTCGAGCGCGGCCGCGATGCCCATGAACGCTATGCCGATAGTGCCCGCGGCGCCCCACGACCCCAAGACGATGCCGACGACGAGCGTTCCGAGAAAGGCGACCGGCAAGAACAGCTGCGGCGTGATGACGCTCAATCCGTAGTAGATCAGCGTGGGAACGGTGCCGGAAAGAATCCAGGTGCCCACCAGCATGCCGATGCACATCAAGATGAGCACGGCTTCCATGGCGTCCATGATGCCCTTCATGGCCCCCTGCACCACCTCGTCCCACGTATTGCCGAGATACATCGCGATGGCGCCAGCGATGGCGCATCCGATGACCATAGGGATCTGCGGCTCGGAGCCCGCCCCTACCACGCATGCAAACATGACCGAGGCGAGCAGGCCGAAAGCGAGCAGGCCGTGACGAAAGCGCGCTTCCCTTTTCACGCGTCCGACTTGGTTCATACCGAAGACACCCTTTCGAATAGAACGGAACACAACGAAAGCGGCCCGCTCTGCCGAGCGGGCCGCATACATACGGCTATGAGATGCGAGGCTATTCGTCTTCCAACGCAGCCTGGGCGGCGGCAAGACGGGCCAGCGGAACGCGGTACGGGCTGCACGACACGTAATCCAGGCCGATCTTGTGGAAGGTCTTCACCGAATCGGGATCGCCGCCGTGCTCGCCGCACACGCCGCACACCAGATCGGGATTGCCCTCATGGCCGAGCTCGACACCCATCTTGACCAGCTTCGCCACGCCGGGATCGATCGTAGCGAACGGGTTGTAAGGCAAAAGCTTCTCGGCCAGATACTGAGGCACGAATTCGGCCTCGACGTCGTCGCGGCTGAAGCCGAACGTGGTCTGCGTCAAGTCGTTGGTGCCGAAGCTGAAGAAATCGGCCTGAGCGGCGATTTCATCGGCCGTGACCGCGGCGCGCGGCAGCTCGATCATGGTGCCGACCGGAATATCCAGCTCGACGCCCGCATCGGCGGCCACTTCGGCGATGGTGTCCACGGCGACTTTACGCAGCTTCTCGAGCTCTTTGACCGTAGAGACCAAAGGAATCATGACCTCGGGCTTGGGATCGAGGCCTTCCTTTTTCAGCTGGGCGGCCGCCGTGGCGATGGCGCGCACCTGCATGACGGGAAGGATGGGATACACGATGCCGAGACGGCAACCGCGCAGACCGAGCATCGGATTGGCCTCGCTCATGCCGTCGATCTGCTCCATGAGCTTGCGCTTGTCGGCGATGAGCTTGGGGTCGGCACCCGCCGCCTCGAGCTTGGCGATTTCGACATCGAGCGCGCGGGGGCTTTCCAGGAACTCGTGCAGCGGCGGATCGAGCAAGCGCACGATGACGGGCAGGCCGTCCATGGCCTTGAACATGCCGTAGAAATCGCCCGTCTGAGCCTCGAACAGGTCGTTGACGGCCTTTTCGCGGACGGCTTCGTCGTCGTTGAGGATGAACGTCTGGATGATCTGCTTGCGGTCGCCCAGGAACATATGCTCGGTACGGTCGAGGCCGATGCCCTCGGCGCCGAAGGAGCGGGACAGCTCGGCGTCGGCCGGGTTGTCGGCGTTGGCGCGCACGCCCAGGCGGCGGAACTCGTCGGCCCACTCGAGGATGACGTCGAGGTCGCCGGAAAGCTCGGGCATGACCAGCTCGACGGCGCCCAGCACCACGATGCCGGTGGTGCCGTCGATCGAAATCATATCGCCCTCGCGGATGACCACGTCGGTGCCTGCGACGACGGCTTCCTTCTTCTCGGCATCGATCTTCAAGGACTCGACGCCGCAGACGCACGGAGCGCCCATGCCGCGGGCGATAACGGCCGCATGGCTGGTCTTGCCGCCGTGCGACGTGAGAATGCCCTCGGCGGCGATCATGCCGGCCAGGTCGTCGGGGTTGGTCTCCCAGCGGACGAGGACGCATTTGCGGCCGGCCGCTTCGGCGGCAACCGCGTCGGCGGCGGAAAAGACCGCCTCGCCCACGGCGGCGCCGGGGCTTGCGTTCAAGCCGCGGGCAAGCACGTCGTATTCGGCGTTCTTATCGAACTGGGGATGCAGAAGCTGGTCGAGCTGCTCGGGGTCGACGCGCATGACGGCCTCTTCCTTGGTGATGAGGCCCTCCTTCTCCATTTCGATGGCGATGTGCAGCGCAGCGGCGGCGGTACGCTTGCCTACGCGGGTCTGCAGCATCCAGAGCTTGCCCTGCTCGATGGTGAATTCGATATCGCACATGTCGCGATAGTGGTTCTCGAGGGTGACGAACACCTCTTCGAGCTCGGCGCCTGCTTCCTGAAGGCCCTCGACGTGCTTGAGCTCGGCGATGGGGCTCGTGTTGCGGATGCCCGCGACGACGTCTTCGCCCTGGGCGTTGACCAGGTAGTCGCCGTAGAATTCCTTCTCGCCGTTAGCGGGGTTGCGCGTGAACGCCACGCCCGTGGCAGACGTTTCGCCCTTGTTGCCGAAGACCATGGCCTGGACGTTGACGGCCGTGCCCAGATCGTCGGCGATCTTGTTCTGCTTGCGATACAGCGTGGCGCGCGGGTTGTTCCAGCTGCCGAACACCGCCTCGATCGCCAGCTTGAGCTGCGTATCGGGGTTCTGGGGGAAGCAGACCGCGCCGTTTTCGACCAAAGACGGGTATTCCTCGGCGGAAACGTTCTCGGAGAAGATGGCCTTGAACTCCGCGACCAGCTCCTGCATGTCTTCGGCGGTCAGATCGGCGTCGCTTTTCACGCCGCGCACGATCTTTTTGGCGTTGATGGCGTTCTCGAACAGATCGCCGTCGAGGCCCATGACCACGTTGGAGAACATCTGGATGAAGCGGCGGTAGCTATCCCAGGAGAAACGCGGGTTTTCGGTGTGCTTGATAAGGCCGTTGATGGACTGGTCGTTCAAGCCGAGGTTGAGCACGGTGTCCATCATGCCGGGCATGGACATAGGAGCGCCCGAGCGCACGGAAACGAGCAGCGGATCTTCCGCGTCGCCGATCTTCTTGCCGATGCGACGCTCGAGATCGAGACGATATTCCTGGATCTCGTCGAGAGCGCCCTCGGGCCAGGTGTTGTCGGCGTTGGCATATTCCATACAGGTCTGGCAGGTGATGGTGAATCCCGGAGGCACGGGCAGGCCGATCACGGCCATTTCGGCAAGATTGGCGCCCTTGCCGCCCAGGATATACTTCATATCCTTGTTGCCCTCGGTAACGTTGTTGCCTTCGGCGTCCTTACCGAACGCGTAGACACGCTTGACGTCTGCAGCCACTGTATACTCCTTCGCTGATAGATACTCTACTGCACTAAGAGCAATATTACTCAAAGATGGTCTTTTGGAAGGGATGAGCCAGCTCATAGTAGCGTAAAATCTCCTGAGCGGTCTCTTCCACGGCTTTATTGTCGGTTCGGACCACGATGCAGCCCAGTTTGCGCATCAACGCGCGCGCCTCTTCGAGGTCCTGATACACCATCTCGGGCTCGGCATAGCTCGCGGCCACGGCGGCAGCGCCCCGTCCCGCCCCGCCCAAGCGGCGCGTTCTGATCCCCACCAGCACATCGGGGGTCGTCATAAGGCCGAAAATGCGCGAAGGATCGCACTCGTAGATTTCCTTCGGCGGCTCGACGCCCAACGCCAAAGGAACGTTGGCCACCTTGTAGCCCTCCATGCCCATGTAAATGGAAATAGGCGTTTTCGACGAACGCGACACGCCCAGCAACACGATATCGGCCTCGGCCAGATCTTGCGGATTGCGTCCGTCGTCGTGCTCGACCGTGAATTCCATCGCCGCGATGCGCCTGAAATAGTGGGCGTCGGTCGTGCGCAGAAGGCCGGGGCTGTTGCGCGGGGAAAGCCCCGACGCATCGGCCAGCGCATGGATGGGCGTGCTCATGATATCGACGCCGTGCAGGCCCGTTTCGGCGCAATACGCGCGCATCTGGGCGCGCATCTGCGGATCGACCAGCGTGAAAAACACCACCAGGTCGTCTTTGAGGCCCGCATCGCGATACCCCTTCTGATGAGCGGCTAGAAAGCCCTTGATCTCATCGAAATTGCGCGCTTTGGGCAACACCTCGATATACGGCTCCGCGACGCCGAACTGGCCCGCCGCGGCGCGGGCGAGCGCATGGGCCGTCGCGCCCAAAGAATCGCTCACGATGTAGATGGTGGGAAGCGGAGAATCGTTGTGAACGCAAATATGCTCGCGAAGATCGCCCGACATGGCTTCGATCCCCTTTCCGCGCGGGCGCGAAGCCGCGCGCTCTGAAATGCTTGGAAACACGGCGAAAACGCCTGCACGAACGCGTAACGGACGCGGCGCGCCTTCCCACTATACAGAAAAACCGGCCCCCGCACGAAGCGGGAAGCCGGCTTGCCCACGGAATGGAGGCTGCGGCGCGCGAACGGACGCGGGACCGTTATTTGGCCAGCATGCCGAAATCGGCGACGCGCGAGAACACGTCGACGAAACGGTTCAGGATGCGCAGGCGGTTCTCGCGCAAGGCGACGTCTTCGTCCATGACCATCACGTCTTCGAAAAACGCGTCGACCGGCTTGCGCAGCGACGCCAGCTCATCGAGGGCCGTCGGATAATCGTCGGCATCGAGAGCGGCGGCCACGCGGCCTTCCGCCGCCACGACGGCATCCGCCAGCGCGCGCTCGACATCGCCGAGCAGGGCTTCGTCGTACGCGGTGCCGAGATCGGCCGCGCGCAGGTTGTTGGCGCGCGCATACGCCACGGCCAGATCGGCGAACGTCTCGGGCGCCTCGCGGCGGGCATGCTCGAGGGCATGGACGCGATTGACCAGCTCGAGCGGCTCACGCACGCCTGCGGCGAGCACCGCGTCGATGGCGTCGGGCGCGCTGCCTTCGTCGCGCGCCATGACCTTCGTGCGCGTGATGAAGAAATCGAGCACCTGCTCGCGCACGGCGGCGGCGTCGAACTCGATGCCGCAGGCCGCATACGCATGCAGCGCGGCGTCGATCGCGGGAACCAGGCCGACCTTCAAGCCGTCCTCCTCGCGCAGCATGGCGACGATGCCCAAAGCGCTGCGGCGCAGGGCGAACGGGTCGGACGAACCGGTGGGCGCCTGATCGACGGCGAACAAGCCGCAAATGGTATCCAGCTTGTCGGCCAGGGCGACCGCCTTGCCCACGCGCGTCGCAGGCGTCGCGTCGCCCGAGAAGCGCGGGCGGTAGTGATCGGCGATGGCGCCTGCCACCGCGTCGGTCTCGCCCGCCGCCTTGGCGTAATACGAGCCCATGATGCCCTGCACGCTCGTGAATTCGACCACGGCGCCGGTCACCAGGTCGGCCTTGCACAGATAAGCCGCACGCAGCGCGTCGGCCTTCTCCTGGCCTTCCATGCCGGCGTCGTCGCACACATGCTCGACCAGCTTCACGATGCGGTCGGTCTTGGCGCGCGTCGTGCCCAGCTTCTCCTGGAAGACGACCTCGTCGAGATGATCGACATACGCCTCGAGCGGCTTTTTGAGGTCTTCGTCGAAGAAGAACTTCGCATCGTAGAGGCGCGCGGCGACGACGCGCTGGTTACCGTCGATGATGTTAGCCGCGAACTCGGGGTTTCCGTTGGAGGTGATGAGGAACTTGTTCGCAAGGGAGCCGTCTGCGGCGAACAGCGGGAAGTAACGCTGGTGCACCAGCATGGCGTCCACGATGATTTCCTTGGGAACAGCGAGGAACGACTCGTCGAATTCGCCCACCATGACCGTGGGATACTCGGAAAGGTTCACGACCTCGGCCAGCGTTTTCGCGGGAAGCTCGGCGGTCAGGCCGGTCGCCTGCTCGGCAGCGCGCACCTGCTCGCGGATGGAGCGCTCGCGCTCGTCTTCGCTCGGCACCACGAAAGCGCCGCGCACCACGTCGAGCAGATCGTCTGCGGACGCGACCGCATGCGGCCCGGGAGACAAGAAGCGGTGTCCGCGCGTGACGTTGCCGGCCTCGAGGCCCGCGAAACGCACCGGCACGACCTGCGTGCCCAGCAAAGCGACGATCCAGCGCACGGGACGGGAGAAATACTCGCTCGTCGTGCCCCAGCGGCACGACTTGGGCCACGAGATGCCGGCGATGACGCCTTCGAGCACCGCAGGCAAAAGCGCGGCGACATCGCGCGCGGCGGTGTGCTTGACCGCGTACACGTACTCGACGCCGTTTTCATCGCGGCGCTCGAGGCTTTCGACCTCGACGCCTTTGCCGCGCGCGAAACCGGCGGCCGCCTTCGTGGGATTGCCATCGGCATCGAACGCGATTTTGGCGGCGGGACCGCGGAACTCCTCGACGGTCGCCTCGGTCTGCTGCGGCACGCCGCGCACGATGGCGATCAGACGGCGCGGGCTGGAGTAGGCCTCGACCGCGTCGAAGGGAATGCGCGCGGACGCCAACGCGTCGGACATGAGCGCGGGAAGCTGGCCCGTAGCGGCATGCAGGTCGAACGCCGGCAGCTCTTCGGTGCCGATTTCGAATGCGAGCGTGGTTTTTTCCATCCTATGCCTCCTTCGCATCGGAATCGGCCTCGGGGTCGACGCCCACGACGTGTTTCATGTAAGAAGCGCAGCACGCCTTCGCGATCGTGCGCACGCGCAGGATGTAGCCCATGCGCTCCGTGGCGGAAATGACGCCGCGCGCATCGAGCAGGTTGAACGCATGGCAGCATTTGAGCACGCTGTCGTACGCAGGAAGCGGAAGGCCCGCTTCGAGGGTGCGCATGCACTCGGCCTCGCGATCGTTGAACTCCTGGAAGAGGAAATCGGTGTCCGCCACCTCGAAGTTGTAGCGGGAATACTGGCGCTCGTTTTCGAGATAGACGTCGCCGTAGGTGAACACCAGGCCGTCTTTGCCGCGGCTCCAGACGATGTCGAACATGCTGTCGACGCCCTGTATATACATGGTCAGACGTTCGAGGCCGTAGGCGATCTCGACGGGAACGGGATTGCACTCGAAGCCGCCGACCTGCTGGAAGTAGGTGAACTGCGTCACCTCCATGCCGTCGATCCAGACTTCCCAGCCCAGACCCCATGCGCCCAACGTGGGGCTTTCCCAGTCGTCTTCGACGAAGCGCACGTCATGCTTGTCGGTATCGATGCCGATAGCGCGCAGCGAGCCGAGGTAGAGCTCCTGGATGTCGTCGGGAGAAGGCTTCATAAGCACCTGGAACTGATAGTAGAACTGGGTGCGGTTGGGATTTTCGCCATAGCGGCCGTCGGTAGGACGGCGGCATCCCTGCACGTAACACGTGCGCCACGTATCGGGGCCCAGCGAACGAAGCGTGGTGGCAGGCGCGTTGGTGCCCGCTCCGACCTCGTTATCGTACGGCTGCAAAACGACGCAGCCGAGATCGGCCCAGTAACGCTGCAGCGTCAGGATGATGTCCTGGAAGCTGAGCGCATCAGGCTTGGCAGCATGACTCATGGTTAAAGCACTCCTATATGATCGAGGGGCCAATAGATCACGACGGCGCGCCCCGTGACGGACGACTCGTCGATGGAACCGAAGTAGCGAGAATCGGCGGAATTGGTGCGGTTATCGCCCATAACCCAGATATCGCCCTGGGGAACCGTATAGGGATACGTGATATCGACGCCCGTCGCCGTTTTGAGCGGGGCGGTGGGCTGGCCTTCCGTATAGGGCTCGTCGAGCGCGGCGCCGTCGACATACACGACGCCGTCGATCAGATCGACCGTTTGACCGCCGACGGCGATGGCGCGCTTGATCAGCGTGCGCCCGGGGATTTCAGGATCGGCGAACGTGACGATATCGCCCGGCTCGACATCGCGGAAATAGTACGAGACCTTTTCGGACCAGACGTTGTCGCCTATCTCGATGGTGTTTTCCATGGAGCCCGACGGGATGGTGTACGGGCAGACCACGAAGGCCTGCATACCCCACGCCAACGCGAACACGGCGACCGCGTAGCCCGCCCATGAGAGCACGGTCTTCAGCACGCCGCGAGAACGCGGCGTCGCATGCTGCCCATAGCTCACGAAAACCCTCCTATGAAATGAAAAGGCGCCTATCAGACGCCTTCGAATGTGCCGTTTTGCAATGATAGCAAAAAAGCCCGTTCCTCTTCGGTTATATTCGCCGTTTCCAGCAAATCGGGACGCAGGCGCGCCGTGCGCTCGAGCGACTGGCGGCGGCGCCACTGCGCGATGGCCGCGTGGTTGCCCGAAAGCAGGACCGGCGGGACTTCCATGCCGCGATAGCTGGCGGGGCGGGTGTACTGCGGATATTCGAGCAACCCGTCGTAGAAGCTCTCGTCGATCGCGCTGCCTTCGTCGCCCAGCACGCCGTCGAGCAGGCGCACCGTGGCATCGATGACCACCATGGAAGCCAGCTCGCCTGAAGTGAGCACGTAATCGCCCAGCGAAATGCAGCGGTCGGCCAGCGCGTACACGCGTTCGTCGATGCCTTCGTAATGGCCGCATATGAACAGCAGGCGCTCTTGGGCGGCCAGCTCGGTGGCCATGCCCTGATCGAACGGCTCGCCGCAAGGCGTAAGAAACACCGTATACGGCTTGGGCCCTTGCGCGGCGATGTCGTCGTACGCCTCGAAAAGCGGCTCGCACTTCATGACCAGGCCCTGGCCGCCGCCGTACGGGTCGTCATCGGTGGTGCGATGGCGGTCATGCGTCCAATCGCGCAGGTCGTACGCGTGAAAATCAAGGGCGCCGCACGCCTGGGCGCGCTTCATGATGGATTCCCCCATCACGGAATCGTACATATGGGGGAACGTGGAAAGCGTTTCTATTCTCATGATGCTATGCGTCGTCCTCCGTCGAATCGCACACGGCGTCATCGGCGTCGACCAGGCCGCGCGGCAGATCCATGCGCAGCGTACGCGCCTCGTCGTCGAACGCGACGATGAAATCATCGACCAGGGGAATGAATACCTCGCCGAACGGACCGCCGTCGACGGTCAGAAGCTCCTGCGTAGGCATGGCCTGCACCGCGCGCACCTCGCCCACGAAGCCGAGGCGCTCGTCTTCGACGGCGAGGCCCTCGAGATAATCGGCGGTGCCATGCAGCAGATCCTCGAAATCGTCGGGGAGATCGCAGCGGCAAGCCAGGCAATGGCTGCCCGTCAGACGCTCGGCGACATCGCGGTTTTTCACGCCCGAAAACTCGACGGCGTATTCGCCCGACCCGAGATGCTGCACGCGGCGCACGACGGCCGTGCGAGGCCCCTCGAGCGTAGGCGGAACGAAATGAACGGCCAAACCCTCGCACAGAAGGAAAGGAAGGCCGCGCACGGTACGTGCGACGAGCCTTCCTTTAAGACCTTGCGTTGCGATGAGTTCAGCTACGTCAGCCCAACGACGCCCCATATCAATCCTCTACCAGCTCGACCTCGACTTCGCCGCCGTCGGCGCAAGCCGCGGCGCGAGCGAGAACGCGGATGGATTTGATGACGCGGCCCTGACGGCCGATGACCTTGCCTGCATCATCGGCGGCTACGCGAATCTCGACGTGCTCGACGCCCGTTTCGGAGAAGGAAGACGTGACACGCACGGCTTCTTTGTCCGCGACAAGCGGCTCGACGATTTCGCGTACCAGGGAAACGATGTCGGATGACGCCTGATCCATTGCTACTGGGCTTTCTGAGCGGTCTCGATGAGACGCTTGACGGTGTCGGTGGGCTGGGCGCCGTTGGCGATCCACTTCTCGACCTTCTCCATGTCGAACACGATCTCAGAGGGGTCGATGTTGGGGTTGTAACGGCCTACCTGCTCGATGTAACGACCATCGCGAGGGCTGCGAGAGTCGGCGACGACCACGCGGTAGATCGGCTTTTTCTTAGCGCCATGGCGGGCGAGGCGAATCTTGACTGCCATTTCAGTAGACTCCTTCATGTATACAAGTTGCTTCAAAAAACATGCGAGGGGATATGATATAACGTGCCCTCGTCTTTTTCAAGCATCCGCGCTCCGAACACAGAGAACGCGGATGCTTGCGGCGGTTACGCGCGGCTTAGTGGCGACGGCGCGGGGTGCGGTGCTCCCCTGCGGCAGCCTCGCGGTTCGCGCGGCCGGGACGACGGTCCGCACGCTCGCGGCGGCCGTCGCCGGAGCGGCCCTCGCGGCCCTCGCCGCGGTTTTCGCGCGCAGGAGCGCTGCTCTCCGGCGCATCGGGCTTGTCCAGGCGATCGAGCGAGATCTTGCCGCTCTTCGGATCGATCTCGATGACCTCGACTTTCACCACGTCGCCCATGTTCAGCACGTCTTCCACCTGACCCACGCGGCCGTTGGCCATGCGGGAAATGTGCAGCAGGCCGTCTTTGGACGGAGTCAGCTTGATGAACGCGCCGAAGCTCTGGATGCCCACGACGGCGCCCTCGTAGACCTCTCCCACCTCGGGCTCTTTGACGATGGCCTCGATGGCGGCACGAGCCGCGCGGCCCGCTTCCTGATCGACGGCGGCCACATGCACGGTGCCATCTTCCTGGATCTCGATGCTTGCGCCCGTGGAATCCTGGATGCCGCGGATGGTCTCGCCGCCCTTGCCGATGACTTCGCGGATCTTATCGACCGGGATATGGATGGTCTCGATGCGCGGAGCGGTGTCGCGCAGCTCCTCGCGCGGCGCGGCGATTTCGTCAAGCATCGCGGAGAGGATATGCGCGCGGCCCTCCTTGGCCTGCTGAAGCGCACGGCCGAGAATCTCGGTGGACAGGCCCTTGGCCTTGTTGTCCATCTGCAGCGCGGTGATGCCGTTCTCGGTGCCCGTGACCTTGAAGTCCATATCGCCCAGGAAGTCCTCGAGGCCCTGGATGTCGGAAAGGATGACCACATCATCGCCTTCCTTGATAAGACCCATGGCGATACCGGAAACGGGGGCTTTGATAGGCACGCCCGCATCCATCAACGCCAGCGTGGAACCGCAGGTCGAAGCCATCGAAGACGAGCCGTTGGACTCGAGAATCTCGGAGACCACGCGGATGGCGTACGGGAATTCGTCCTCGGAAGGCAGCACCGGCAGGATGGCGCGCTCCGCCAGGGCGCCGTGGCCGATTTCGCGACGCTTCGGCGCACCCATGCGGCCCACTTCGCCCGTGCAATACGGCGGGAAGTTGTACTGGTGCATGTAGCGCTTGGATTCCTGCGGATCGATGGTATCGAGGCGCTGCGCCTCGTTGAGCAGGCCCAACGTGCACACGGAAAGCGCCTGGGTCTGACCGCGCTGGAACAAGCCGGAACCATGCACGCGCGCCAGATAGCCGGGACGGATGTAGAGCGGGCGGATTTCAGTGGCGCTGCGGCCGTCGGCGCGCTCGCCCGTCTCGATGACCATGGTGCGCATGGCATGCTTCTCGAGCGCCTTGCACGCAGCGGCGATATCGCTCTTCCAGGCCTCACGCTCTTCCTCGGTGAAGTCGTTCTCCTTGATGGCGGCCTTGAGCTCTTCGACCTTGCCCATGCGGGACAGCTTGTCGGCGTCTTTCAGCGCCGCGCTCATCTCGTCGAAATGCGCGTCGACGCGCTCGGCGATGGAGGGGTCGGCCTGATGAATGGGGTATTCCTTGGGCTCGGGCGCCACCAGGGCCAAAAACTCCGCCTGCTTCTCGCAAAACGCCGCGATGGCCTCCTGGCCGAATTCCATGGCGGCGAGCATGTCTTCCTCGGTGACTTCGTCGGCGCCCGCTTCGACCATGGAAATGTAGTCGCGCGTGCCGGCGATGGTCAGCTCGAGATCGGAGTTTTCCTGCTCGGCGTAGGTGGGGTTCACGATGAACTCGCGCGTGTCTTTATCGCGCGCGATGCGCACGCATGCGGCAGGGCCGTCGAAGGGGGTGCCGCCGCACAGAAGCGCGGCGGACGCGCCGCCGACGCAGATGCAATCAGGAGGATTCTGGCCGTCACAGGCAAGGGTGGTGGCGACGACGTGGACTTCCTGTTTGAAGCCGTCGGCGAAGCCCGGGCGGATCGGACGGTCGATCATGCGGGCGGTCAGCGTGCCTTTGTCGGACGGCTTGGCCTCGCGCTTGAGGTAGCCGCCGGGAATGCGGCCAACGGCGTACATCTTCTCGATGAAATCGACCGTCAGCGGGAAGAAATCGTAATCCTTCTGCTCTTTGGACACGACGGCGGTCACCAGGCAGGTGGTTTCGCCCTGCGTGACCAGCACGGCGCCGGTGGCCTGCTTGGCAAGCTCGCCGGTTTCCAGACGGTACTCCTTGCCGTACAGCTCGAAGCTCGTCGAAATCTTTTCCATAGAGATGCTCTTCTCTTTCTCTTCTTCTTCGGAGGGCATGCTTTTCATGCCCTCTCGCGAGCAATGCGGACCCCTGCCCGCACCGACCGCAATATGCAAAAGCCCGCTCGCGCGGGCTTAGTGCTTACAGTGTGAAGCTTAGATGTTGTCGCGGATGCCGAGCTTCTTGATGAGGGCGCGGTACTCTTCGATGTCGCGCTCCTTGATGTACTTCAGCATGCCGCGGCGCTTACCGATGAGCATCATCAGGCCACGACGGGTGTGGTTGTCCTTCTTGTGGACCTTGAGGTGCTCGGTGAGGTTGCGGATGCGCTCGGACAGGATAGCGACCTGAACCTCGGCGCTGCCGGAATCGCCCTCGCCCTTGCCGAACTCTTTGATGAGCTCTGCGGTGCGCTCTTTGCTGATGCTGAGCTTGGTAGCCATGTGCTCCACCTTTCCTGCGGGAAGCCCCGCGTATACGCGGCCGTTGCGCGCCGCGAACCGATACGCCCGATGCTGCGAAACCATGCAGGTGGTGCGTGGCGGCGAAGCATAGGGTAAAAAAGCAACTTATTCAGTATACGGGAAACAACGCGCCTCCGCAACGACCAACCGCATTTCGCCCGAACGACGCCGAACGTATCGCGAGCCGGCGGCGGCGTTGGCGACAGGGTTCGAAGCGGGGACATTGGCCGCGCAGATGCTCGCCGCCGAAATTCAGCGCCCGAGCGGCGTTAAAGCACGCACCCGGGCGGGCACGTGACGCGGTATTTCTCCTTGGCCAGGTTCAGGACCAGCGAAAATGCAGCAAGACCCTTTGCGTGCCGTTCTGATATGCTCCCTATGAGCAGCCGTCGGCCGACCCGGGATGTCCGGCTTTCTTGCTTCTTGCAACCCCCGAAACGAACGGAGCAGACGCTATGATCCGCCCTATCATGACAAACGAGTTCTTCCTCAAGCAGCCGAGCGAACCGGCTACGCCGCTTGATGCGCCGATAGCGCTCGACCTGATCGACACGCTGACGGCACATGCGCACGAGTGCGTGGGCATGGCCGCCAATATGATCGGGCAACGCAAACGCATCATCGTCTTCATGGACGACAACACGCCCCGCATCATGATGAATCCCGAAATCATCTCGAAAAAAGAGCCGTACGAAACCGACGAAGGATGCCTATCGCTCATCGGGAGACGTCCCGCGCAACGCTTTCGCACCGTTCGCGTGCGCTACCGAGACCTTGCATTCGAGGAACAGGCCGAAACGTTTTCGGGCTTCGCAGCCCAAATTATCCAGCACGAAATAGACCACTGCAACGGCGTGGTGATTTAAACCGCCCTCTTCGTTAATTTCGAAAAACGCGCGAGCAGGCTGTAAATAAAAAAATCGTTGACGGTAAGTCCCTTATTGCAGAGCGATATCATCAACGATATATTGAGTATATCATATATACGCATCTAGCACATCGGTAGTGCGACGGTCTCCAAAACCGTTGAGCGGGGTTCGATTCCTCGGATGCGTGCCAGCAACACAAGCGCCCTCGGGCGCTTTTTTCATGTTTGCCCATTTCCTCCCAGCAAAAATTCCGACTATCCAACATCGAACACAGGAACGGGGCGTCCGCCCTGCTCCTGCCATTCGACGGAAACAAACTCGAACCTCTCCATTTTTTCGTAAGCGTCAGCAAGCCATAGCGGTTCGAATTCGCTTGCCTGACTATCGGCGACAACCCATCCGAGCATATCGCAGCAATGCATGCCGTCTATAATCTTTTGCGCAACGTCGACCTCTGCGAAGTAGAACCTCTTACCCCGCTCGGCAAGGTATTGATTGCAAAAGACAACAGAATCGATAACGTACGGCCCCCAAGGCCCGTCAAGGTTTTCTTTTAGCTTCACGCCAAAGGTGCGCAAGAATATCGCCCCCGTTCTTCCTGCGTCGGTAGTTTCTCCTGCATATCACGGTCGATACGACAAACGAGACCGCGAAGGCCTCCGATTAAAGCGGCTTCATGCTCTCGCTTTGCCACCGGACAGTTTTTCACTGTACCAAATCGACCGTTCAGGCAATCAGCGATTTCCGCCTTGTGCCTTGCAATGATCACCTAGCATTATTGGAAGCAAGATTATCGATTTCCGAAAAGCCGCCGAATCTACGGCATAGGATCGAAGCGCACAGCTACATTATCGGCGCAGGTGCCCGACCATATGGCAGTGACCATGCGGTCGCCCTGCTCGCTTGTCATCGATTTCCAATTTCTATCTCGCCATATCGGCTCAAAAGCCGCAGTCTCTCTTTCGGGAATAAGCCACCCCGAAAGGTCCTGGCAGTCTATCTCGTCGGTAACAAGGTCATGGCCCTCGCCACAGAAAAGGAAGAATACAGCCCCTTGTGCTTTCGCGGCTTCCTGGACGATGGCGAAAAACCTCAGGAATCTATCGTCGATAGTCGAGTCGCCTTCCCTAAGGCCCATCGGCACCGATTGCACCTTTGTAGCGTTTATTGCTCCCACCGCCTTTCATAACCGTCACAAATTCGTTATACGGGTCGACTATCGCAAAGTAGTTCCCGTTCAGATAAAGCGCATGGCGAAACTTGACCACACCATGCGCCCTATTCGCGACGCACATCGGCGCGCTTCGTCAATAAAACGCGGGGAAAACAACGGCAATTAAGCCCGAAGATCATATTGGTAGAGAAATAAAAAAGCCAGAACCCCTCGGCTCTTTACCCAGGTTTTCTGACTGAAGTAAGCATACCACAAACTGGAGTGTGGCGGAATAGGCAAACGCGCATTGCCCAGAATGTCATAAGGCCCCCGTACGAGCTCGACCCCCACCGTCTCAACTGTTGCCAGACTGCCGGCCAGTTTGCCACCGCACCAAAACGATTATGCATGGCGAAAATACCGAGACGGCCACAAATAAGAAAAGCAGGGACTCAGCCGCATACGGCGGCACAAGGCCCTGCTTCTCTTTTTCAACTATAACACATCAAATCATTTAACTACAAACCAATTTGCCACGTAATAAAGCAAACCGATAAAAATGACCCGATTGCGTTCGTATGACAGGCTCGAAGCCCCTGCGGGACCGGTCTCGGCCATCCATACGCTTTTCGGGCTAATCGTTTTTCGCGCGCTCGTATTCGCGACGGATAAGCTCACGCACCCATGCGCCGCTGTATTTGTTCTCGCGCATCCAGTCGTACACCTCGCGGTCGGCGGGGAAGAACTTCACGGTGACGTTCTTCACGTTCGCGGCACGGTATGCGTTGGTGGCCTTCTTCTGTGCTTCGGTTGTCATGGCTATCGTTCTCCGTTCTTCCTGCGTCGGCGGCTTCTTCTATATATCACGGTCGATACGATAAACGAAACCGTAAAGGCTATTATCGCCGTCTCCATCTGCGTTCCCTTTCGCACATGGCATTCGAGAAATAAGGCTTCCGGCAAAAAGCTAGAGCACACACCCAGGCGGGCACGTGACGCGGTATTTCTCCTTGGCCATATCCTGTGGCTCCCCGGATTCGATGCACTCGATGATGTCATCGCGCCAGTCGTCTTCGTCGTCGAGAGCGAACATTTCGTAAAACTTGCCGAATACCTCTCTATAAATGTCGAGAATCTCCCACGTCTCCATGCTGTCATAATCGTATTTCATCGTTCATCTCCTCAAGAAGTTTTCGAGTGCGCCGTCTCCCTGGGCAGTGCGCTTCCGATCAAGACAACTTCACGCCCTCGCTTTGCCATTAGCCAGTTTCCCACTGTAACAAATCGAGCGTCACAACGGAGGCCGCATCCAATCCGCCGTACTTCGCGATAGAGGCTTTGCGCTCACCCTTCGGCAACGCGTCCCATTCGCAATACGCATCGTCCGATACGCTGAAAAACTCGGCAGTTGAACCTGAAGCGATCATAGTGCCGAAGGAACAAAACGCAGGCGGTTCGCTGACGCGTGAGCGCCTGTGATC
Source organism: Slackia sp. (assembly GCA_030527325.1). GTDB lineage: Bacteria > Actinomycetota > Coriobacteriia > Coriobacteriales > Eggerthellaceae > Slackia. The sequence goes on along the minus strand of JAUNBA010000005.1, from coordinate 43,848 downwards.
ACATCAGCATTATCGCTGCATCTCTACTCTTCCACGGGTCCATCCCAGGTGAAGTACTGTGGATAACATTTGTGGAGGTTGTTCCAACGAATAAGCGCAATTAGCTCGTCATGCGTCATGAAGTCCTTGTACTCGTAATAGTGCTCGCGGTCGTCGCTCGGTTCAAGTTCAGACACAAAAACGAGTTCTTTTCGCACCGCCGAATCATAGGCGCTCGGGTCGATTCCGAGGGATTCGCATTTTCCTTCAAAGTCAATAGCTGTCATAGCCATCCCCCAAACTCGCGTGCGATAGCGTCTGCCACACGATTCTTGCCGTATCCGAAATTGGCAACGAATCTCAAGGATTCGGCGATGAGCTCTGAATCCTGTGTTCCGATATCTGCTTCTTTCCATGCGTATTCCGGTAGTTCCGTTACCGATATCCCATCGTTTCCGATAAAGAACATTTTACCATCAACAGGTCTGTATTTCGCATTTATACCAGCATTTACCAGGCATTTCTCAAGCCTCTTGCTCGCAGTGGAAGCGGGAAACTTGGCGGCGGCGCCCGTTTGGAACTTCATGAGCCGCGCAGCCTCTTTCGCGAATTGCGAATCGATCAGACACGCCCTCGCTCGGTCAAGGACCAGTTCGCCACTGCGGCAAAACGCGGCGAGAGAAAACCCACAGCACGACATAAAACTATGGGATACTAGCCAAAGCAAATGTCATCAAGCCGGCAGCCGGCGCAACCGTAGGCAAAAAGCCCCGAACAGCAGAACGAACACACTCGGAGGCGATAACCGAAAAAGCCACGGTAAAACCCCGAGCAAAGCGCCACATACGAAAGGATACAAGATGAAGACGGCCATATTCGCATTCACCATCGGACTCGTTACGACACTCATCATAGATGGCGTAAAACGACATCGGGAAAATAGAGGATGAATGCCGCAACGACAAACACGATGCTCGGCCTCGCGGCATTCCCCGCCGGTTCGACCCCCGATCGGTTTGCCACTGTCCCGAAACCGAAAAACGCGATGGCCTGTCGCGGCTCCATGCGTCCCCACCTCCTTCCAGGAAGCGGACGACGCTTTCCTACTCCGTGCTTGAAAGCGATTTTCAACAGATCCGAGTGCATCGACAGCGACCGATGCGGGATTTTCGAACATCGAGGCCTCCTGTCTAGCATGAAAAAAGCCGCTCCGAGATGGAACGGCTTTAGCGGACGCCCGGATTTGAACCGGGGTCTCCTCAATCAAGGGCACTCCACTCTATGCTACTGTCCGCTTTTGTATTTTCTTCAGGCGGTGAGGGTCTTGTCAACCATCCCTGCGTCTCGATTGGCTTGAGCTCCATGCGCCTCTTTCCCTTTCCGCCCACTCGAGCGTGGTCGAGCGCACTTGCCCTGGACGCGGGGTCGATCACCGCGTTTTCCGCACGCGACTGGCATGGGCATGAAAAAGCCCCTTTCGGGGCTTGATTCCAGTGAATTGCCGTGGGGACGCACCTATGCACCCGCCGTTCGAACCCATTTCAAAGACGATGCGCCCATCGCGGCCACCTTATCGAAGTCGGCAGCCATGTCTTCGACGTGTTCGCCGAGGAAGAACACGCACCGCTGAATCGCCTCCGCGTACTTTTCGGCCGTCGAAGCGGTTTTGGCGTTTGTCATTCGCTTCCCTCCCAAAATGAAAAACCGCCCGTAGGCGGCTTGATGGCTTTCAGCTTAATTAAATAACGCATCCGGGCGGACATGTGACGCGGTATTTTTCCTTGGTCATATCCTGAGGTTCCCCGGATTCGATGCACTCGATGACGTCATCGCGCCAGCCTTCTTCGTCATCGAAGGCAGGTATGCCATAAGAGGAGCCGAATACTTCTCTATAAATGTCACGGATTTCCCACGTTTCCATGCTGCCATAATCGTATTTCATGACACATCTCTCCAAGAAGTTTTCTGGGATTTTCGTTTCTTCCAGAAGCTATCCCTCGGCAAAGCAATTTCATTATCGCCCATTAATTACTGAAGGAAGCATCGGTGGGGCTTCGCCGGTGAAGGAGCGGCATACGAAGAGAAAACAATAGTGAGGCAAATCCCCTGCAAAAGGTCAGCAGGGGATTTGCCTCGCCGGATTTACCCTATCGCAAACGAGGTATGGCGAGACAGGCGGCGATGCCGCCCGTCAAACTATACGCGCAAACGCCTCCTAAGCGCCCTATTCCCGAGCATCGAGCTCGTCGATGACCTGCTGCAAATCATCGGGCAGCGTATCTTCGAATTCCAAGCGTTCGCCTGTCACGGGATGCGTGAACGCGAGCTTGTAGGAATGCAGGAACTGGCGGTCGAGCCCCAAGTTATCCCTCTTCTGCCAACCGTACACCGGGTCGCCTACGCACGGGTGCTTGATGTATTCCATGTGCACGCGAATCTGGTGCGTGCGGCCCGTATACAGCTTGCAGTCGATCAGCGTATAGCCGTCGTCGTTTCTGCCGGGCTCGAAGCGGCGCTTCACCTCGAACGTGGTGATCGAAGGACGCGCGTTTTCACGGTCGGACACCTTCATGCGCATCCTGTCGCGATCGCCGCGCGCGATCGGTGCGTCGACCAGGCCCGTTTCGAGAGGAATCCAGCCCTGGACGAGCGCCAGGTAGTGGCGGTCGACGTCGCGCGTGCGGATATCCTCCATCAGCGCGAGGCCCACCTCGTTCGTCTTGGCGCACAGCATAAGACCGCTCGTATCCTTGTCGAGCCTATGCACGATGCCCAAACGGTCCTGCTCGCCTTGCACGTCGCACAAATGCTCCCTGCCGCAATGCGCTATCAACGCGTTGACCAGCGTATCGCCGTAATGGCCGTCGGCAGGATGGCACACCAGGCCCGCCTGCTTCGAAATGACCAGAAGATACTCGTCCTCATAGCGCACATCCAGCGGAATCTCCACCGCTTCGAGGGCGGGCGCATGCGGGTCTTCGAAAGTCTCGTACTCCAGCACATCGCCCGCGGATACCGTGGCGCTTTTCCTGGCGATCTTGCCGTTCAGCGCGGCATACCCGTCGGCGATGCACTTCGCCGCCGCCGAACGCGTCGGATACAGCCCCTCGGCGGCCATGAAGGCATCGAGGCGCATGCCGGCGAATTCCGGCGAGACTTCTATGCGCGCGACATCGGTCACGACGACGCTCCTTTCTGTTTGAAGATGCGAAGGGCCTTCGCGGAACCGTGCGGAACCGGCGAAGACCCTTCGATTCGGATCATTCGATTATGCCGGCCGTGTCGGGCAAAACGCCCGCAAGGCCTCTGTTCGCGGAAAACATCCATCGCGGCGGCGCGCCCGGATGAACCGACGCATTCGCCGCCGCGTCGCGCGCCCTAGCGTTTCGACGGCGCGGCCTCGGATGCGGCATGCTTGCCGGTCGCCATGAGGTAGCCCGCGACAAGAAGCACGAATCCGCAGGTCACACCTATATCGGCAATGTTGAACACGGGGAAATCGATAAACGTGAAATCGATGAAATCGACCACGTACGCCTGGGCGAAGCGGTCGATCGCGTTGCCCAGACCGCCCGCGAACACCAGTGCGAGCGCACACGTTTCCACCGTGGTGGCGGCATGCCCCGTCAGACGCCGATAGCATACGAACACGGCGACGATGGCGGCGCATACGAGAAGCGATATCACGCCGAGCGCGAACGTCGAATCGCCGAACAGGCCCCACGCCATGCCGGTGTTATGCACGAGGTGGAACCTGAACAGCCCGTACGTGGCTTCGGACACTTGGCCGAGCGCATACGAATGCTCGAAATACGCCTTGACGAGTTGATCGACGACGACCCAAAGAACGGCGACGCCCGCGAAGACGCCGCCGCTTTTCGCCGTCGGTGCGTTACCGACCATGGATGCTATGCGTCCATGCCGTCGAGCACGGCGGCGCAGCGGGCGCAGACATCGGGATGCGCCTCGCTGCCGCCGAGGGCACGATGATTCCAGCAACGCGGGCACTTCGCGGCCTCGGTCTTGACGACCTCGACCGACACGTCGTCGCCCTCGCAGCGCTCGACCTCGACGCTCGCCACGATGAAGAGCTCCTCGAGATCGGCGGCCTCGGACGCCTCGAGCGCATCGAAGAGAGCGGCGGGCGCGGCGATCTTCAGCGCAGCCTCCTGGCTCTTGTTGACCGTCTTGGCGTTACGCGCATCCTCGAGCGCCTTGGTCACGGCGTCGCGCACCTCGAGCAACGCGTCGAAACGGGCCATGAAGGATGCAGCGGCCTCGCCCCGCAAAAGCGCGGGCGCGAAATCGTCGTCGGTCGGCCAGCCGGCGAGCTGGACGTTTTCTGCGCGGCCCGCACGATTGCGCTCGGCCTCGGGATAGTGCTCCCACACCTCGTCGCACGTGAACGTCAGGATGGGGCTCATGATGCGCACCATGACATCGAGGATGTTCATAAGCACGGTCTGGGCCGCGCGACGCGACACGGAATCGGGCGCCTCGGCGTACAGGCGATCTTTGATGACGTCCATGTACACCGCCGAAAGATCGGTGATCACGTAGTCGTACAGCGTGCGGAACACCTGATGATAACGGTATTCGTCATAACCGCGCTCGACCTCGTGCAGCACGTCGCGCAAACGCAGCATCGCCCACACGTCGATCGGCTTGAGGTCTTCGAAGACCACGCAGTCGCGCTGCATGTCGAAATCGGAGAGATTGCCGAGCAGGAAGCGGAAGGTGTTGCGGAAGCGGCGATATGCGTCGGAAGTGCGCTGCAGGATGGTGTCGCCGATGGAGACGTCCACCGAGTAGTCGGTGGAGGCGACCCACAGACGCAGCACGTCGGCGCCGTACTTATCGGTCACTTCGCGCGGATCGATGCCGTTACCCTTGGACTTCGACATCTTCTCGCCGTTTTCATCAACCGTGAAACCGCAGCACATGACGCTTTTGTACGGAGCTTCGCCGAACGCGCCCACGCCGCACAGAAGCGAGCTTTGGAACCATCCGCGATGCTGGTCGGAGCCTTCGAGATACATGTCGGCCGGCCAATGCAGGCCGTCCTCTTCGGCGCGATGTTTCAAGACGCCCACATGGGAAACGCCGGATTCCCACCACACGTCGAGGATATCCTTCTCAGGCAGCACGTCGGCGCAGCCGCATTTCGGGCAGCACGTGCCTTCGGGCAGGTATTCCTTGGGATCTTTGGTGAACCAGGCATCGGCGCCTTCGGTGTTGAACAGCTCGATGACGGCGTCGAACGTCGCCTCGTCGGCCACCGTTTCGCCGCAGCTTGCGCACTTGAACACGGGAATGGGAACGCCCCAGCTGCGCTGGCGGGAAATGCACCAGTCGGGACGGTCTTCCACCATGGCGCCGATGCGGTTCTGGCCCCATTCGGGAACCCACTGCACGTGGTTGCGGATTTGATCGAGGGCGCGCTCGCGCAGGCCGGTCTTCTCCATGGAAACGAACCACTGGTCGGTCGCGCGGAAGATGACGGGCTGATGGCAGCGCCAGCAGTGCGGATAGCTGTGGTTGATATCGACATGGGCCACGAGCACGCCTTGGCCGTCGAGCCATTCGATGATCTTCGGATTGGCTTCGTCGGTATCCAAACCGGCGAACAGGGGCACGTAATCAGTGAAGCGGCCGTCGTCATCGACAGGCATGACGGTTTCGATGCCGAATTCCTGACCGACCAGGTAGTCTTCCACGCCATGGCCCGGCGCCGTGTGCACAGCGCCCGTGCCCGCATCGAGCGTCACGTGATCGCCCCAGATGATGCGGCCCACGTTGCTTTCGATGATCGGGCATGCATAGGTGATGCCGCCGAACTCCTTGCCCCTCATCAGCACGGGCTCGCCGTCAGAGGCCACCACGCGATACTCGCTCCAGCCCGCCACCTGGGCGACCTGCTCGACCATCTCGTGCGCGAACAGCATGAATTTGCCGTCGGCCTCGACGAAGCAGTAATCGATTTCGGGACCGAACGACACGGCGGTGTTCGCGGGAAGCGTCCACGGCGTGGTGGTCCAGATCAGCACGTATGCGTTATCGGCATCGACGCCCGCCGCGGCGAAGGCCTCAGGGACGGCGTTCAGCTTGAAATTCACGTAGATGGACGGAGAGACCTCGTCGGCGTACTCGATCTCGGCCTCGGCGAGGGCGGTATGGCAGTGCTTGCACCAATGGATGGGCTTGCGGCCGCGGTAGACGGCGCCGTCGAGGTACATCTGCTTGAAGACCTCCACGTTGGCCGATTCGAAGTTCGGCTGGAACGTCAGATACGGACGATCCCAGTCGGCACCGACGCCGAGGCGCTTGAAGCCGTCGCGCTGGACGTCGACGAAGCGCTTCGCCCAATCGCGGCACAGCTCGCGAACCTCGGCCTGAGGGAGCTGGCGCATTTTCTCGGTTCCGAGCTTCTTTTCGACCTCGTGCTCGATCGGCTGGCCGTGGCAGTCCCAGCCGGGAATATAGGGCGTGTAGTAGCCGCGCTGCGCATGCGATTTAACGACGAAATCCTTGAGGATCTTATTGAACGCGTGGCCGATATGAATGGGGCCGTTCGCGTACGGAGGGCCGTCGTGAAGCACGAACGGCTGACCGTCTTTGTTCTTCTCGAGAACCTTATGATAGATATCCTGCTCGGCCCACTTCTCCAAGCGCTTCGGCTCGTTTTCGGGCAGATTCGCGCGCATCGCGAAATCCGTTTTCGGCAGGTTCATAGAATGCTTGTAATCGTTTCCCATCGTGTACTCCGATCCTTTCGTTCGAATCGCATTGCTCTACATGCGCCCGATTTATGCGCAGTTTGTCCATTATAGGGAATTCGATGCCGGATACGCGAACGTTTTCGGATGCTATCGGAAACGAATCGGGCCGGATTCGCGCCGCAAAACGGCCGGACGCGCGAAGCCCGCCGAAAAAACGAGACGAATGCGAGGCCCCGTCCTCCATCGTTGGACGCATGCGGCGGAACGGTCCCGCTCGGCGCGCAAGCGTAACCTTGCCGTGAGGACGAACAGGTGCGCAGGGCGTATACTCAATGCGTCACAACGCCATGCGTACCGCGATAAAGGAGGGATATCATGGCATACCGCATCGTGACCGACTCCGCCAGCAATCTCACCGAAGAGATGATTGACGAATTCGGTCTGGAAATCCTGCCCCTCGCCTTCATGATAGACGGCGTCGAATACCGCAGCTACCTCAAAGGGCAGCACGTCGACCTCAAGCAGTTCTATACCATGATGCGCGAAGGCAAGGTCATCACGACCTCGCTGCCCAACATGCAAGAGACCGAAAGCACGCTGCGCACCATCCTTGATGCGGGCGACGACGTGCTCTACCTCGGATTCTCGAGCGCGCTGTCGGGCACCTACGAAGCCACTGCCCTGCTGATGGCGCAGCTTGCCGAAGAATATCCCGAGCGCACGCTGCGCGCCGAGGAGACCTTCGCCGCCTCGGGCGGACAAGGCCTTCTGGTCTACCTCGCCTGCAAGAAAAAAGAAGAAGGCGCCTCAATCGACGAGACGGCGGCATTCGTCGAGGCGACGCGCGACCGCCTGTGCCATTGGTTCACCGTCGACGACCTGATGTTTCTGTTCCGCGGAGGGCGCGTCGGGCGCACGAGCGCATGGGCGGGAACCATGCTCAATATCAAGCCCGTCCTGCACGTCGACACCGCAGGCGCGCTAATCCCCATGGAGAAAGTTCGCGGACGCAAGAAGTCCATCAAGGCGCTGGTGGATCATATGGAGCAAACGGCCATCGACCCCGCCGCCCAAACGGTGTTCATCACGCACGGCGACTGTCTCGAGGACGCGGAACTGCTCAAACGCGAAATCGAGGAACGGCTCGGCGTCACCGATTTCGTGATCAACTACGTCGATCCGGTGATCGGAGCCCATTCGGGGCCGGGAACCCTCGCGCTGTTCTTCGTCGGCACCGAAAAGTAAGCCCGCACGCAAGGCGGCGCCGAAGCCCGCCGCCGAAACGCCCGCGACGAACGCGGATCGAAGCGGCGCCCGACGAGCGCCGCTTCGAACGAGCAGGGGCCGGAAGCGTATGCTTCCGGCCCCTGCTCGCGTATAGGAACGTCGAACGCCCCCGTTTTTCCCCATGATGCGCCTACGCCACGCCGCTCGAACCGAAACCGCCCGCGCCGCGCTCGGTGGCATCGAGCGAATCGACCACATCCCATGCGACCTGCTCGACCTTCTGGATAACCAGCTGGGCGATGCGATCGCCTGGTTCGACCACGAACGTGTTCTCAGGGTCGAGGTTGATAAGCGCCACCTTGAGTTCTCCGCGATAGCGGCTGTCGATCAAGCCCGGCGTATTCAGCACGGTGACGCCCTGCTTGATGGCAAGGCCGCTGCGCGGCTGCACGAAACCGGCATATCCGTCGGGGATGGCGATCGCAAGACCCGTGGCGACGAGCCTGCGCTCGAACGGCTTGAGTTCGACATGTTCGACAGAGCGCAGATCCATGCCCGCATCGCCCGGATATGCATACGCGGGAACGGTCACGCCGTCGACGAGCGCGGTCAAAGGAATGGTCAGCGTATCGGTCATGGCATTGCTCCTTCTTGGCGAAACGGTAGTTTTATCGCCCCAGGCCGCGCAGGGCTTCCTGAAACTCTTCAACGGTTTGGAAGTCTTTATAGACGCTCGCGAACCGTATATAGGCCACGTCATCGAGGCCCTTCAAATGCTCGAGCACGATATCGCCCAGATCCTTGGAGCGGATTTCGTTGCGACCCGAATTGCGCAACTCCGCCTCGATCTGATCGATGATCTCGGATTTCTTGTCGTTCGGTATGTTGGGGCGCTTCGCGCAGGCGATGCTGATGCCGCGATACAGTTTCTCGCGATCGAACACCTGGCTTGTACCGTCCGATTTTATGACGATGATGGGATTGTCGCCGAGACGTTCGTAGGTCGTGAAGCGGTTGCCGCACTTCAAGCACTCGCGCCGACGGCGAATGGAATTATATTCATCGGAAGGCCGGGAATCGACCACCTTCGATTCGGGATTGCCGCAAGCCGGACAGCGCATAAGTTCCTCCGTTCGACCCCATGGGGCGCGGTATTGCATATCCGCCCATGATACACGCTTTACCAAGGCAGAAAACGCACATCGAGAAAAACACCATCGAGCCGAATACGCTGCGACGGCGCGGCCATGCGACGAAAACGGGGCGCAGGAACCCATCCTGCGCCCCGTTGTGATCGAGCCGTTCGGCCCGCACGTTAAACCGCGCGTTATGCGGCCTTCGCCTCCTTGCGCGCCTTCTTGCGCTTGTCCATGCCGTCGAGGCACAGGCAGCACGCCGAGTCGCCCGTGATGTTGAGCGCGGTGCGCATCATGTCGAGGATGCGATCGACGCCCGCGACCAGCGCCACGCCTTCGATCGGCAGGCCGACGGAGGTGAGCACCATCGTCAGCATGATCATGCCCGATCCGGGAACGCCCGCCGTTCCGATGGAGGCAAGCACCGTGGTGAGCACGATGATGAGCTGTTCGGAAATGCTCAGGTCATATCCGAACACCTGCGCGATGAACACCGCGCACACGCCCTGGTAGATGGCGGTGCCGTCCATGTTGATGGTGGCGCCCAGCGGCAAAACGAAACCGGTCATCTCCTTGCTCGCGCCCATCTTCTCGGTGCACTGCATGTTCATGGGCAGCGTGCCCACCGAGCTTGCGGACGAGAACGCGAACAAGAATGCGGGCGCGATGCCGCGGAAGAAACGCACAGGGTTGAGCTTGGCGAAGATCTTCACCATGCCCGAATACACGAACACCAGATGCGCCGCCATGGCGAGGTACGCCACCACGATCAGCCACAGAAGCGGCATCAAGACATCGGGGCCGTTCGTGGCGATGACAGGCGTGATCAGACCGAAGACGCCGAACGGCGCGAAGCAGATGATGCCGTGCATGACCTTGACGCAGACCTCGTTCATGCCCTCGACGAAGCGCGTGACGGGCTCGGCCTTCTTGCCTGCGGCGATGATGCCGAAACCGAACAGCAGCGCGATGACGATGACTTGCAGCATCGTGGCGTCGGCCATGGGCTGGAAGAAGTTCGAGGGGAAGATATTGACGATGGTATCGACGAACGCCGGCGCTTCTTTGGCCTCGTATTCGAGCGATTCCGACCCGGAAAGCGTATAGCCTGCGCCCACGCTGAGCACGTTGGCGAAAACGAGACCGATGACCACGGCGAACGCGGTGGTGACCATGTAGAACAGCACCGTCTTGCCGCCGATCAGGCCGACCTTCTTGATGTCTTTCAGGGAAATGATGCCCGTCATGATGGAGAAGACGACCAGCGGCACCACGATCATCTTGATGAGGTTCAAAAAGATCGTGCCGATGGGCTTGATCCAGGTTTCGATGAGCTTCTTCGTGCCTTCGGGATCGGCCTGCATGGGACCCTGCAAGGCCAATCCCGCGAGCACGCCGATCACCAACGCCACGAGAATCCACGTGGTAAGCGAAACGCGCTTATACCATGCTTTATGCGGCACGCCCTCCTGTTTGTCCTCGGATTGGGCAAGGGTGTCCACCATAGTTTTACTCCCCTCTTAGGTTGTATGGAACAGAAAAAAGACGCCTTACGGCATAAGGTCGCTCAATAGTACACGATTCGACGCCTTCTCAAAAACGAAAGGAGGCCGAGAATGGCCGAATATGCCTCCGAACGGACGAAAAACGGCTCGATCGATGCCTCATGACGGCATAGGAGGCGCGCTCCATGCACCGATATGCATGAACGCCGCCGCCTGCACGCCGATTGCGCGCCGTGCGCGAAAGGCGGCGCGTGCGCCGACGGCTGCTCGACCGGCGCCCGCCTTGCACCGAACCTTTGTTCGGATATATACTTAATCGCACAAAAGTTCGTATCGGCGCCGTCGCGGCGCCGAGGTATAAGGGGAATGCCGCCATGGAGACGGAAATCAAGAACACGAAGCGCATCACCAAAAAGCAGCAGGCCGTGCTCGATTTCATCGCCTCGACGATCGACGAAACGGGAATCGCGCCCACCGTGCGCGACATCTGCGACGGTCTGGGGCTCTCATCGCCCTCCACCGTGCATGTCCACCTGAAAACCCTCGAAGACAAAGGGCTCATCCGGCGCGACCCGCTCAAATCGCGTTGCATCACCATCGTCGGCCACGAACGCGCATGCGTCGCCGACAACGCACGCCAGGCGCCGGCGGCGCCGATCGGCGAAACGATTTCGCTTCCCATCGTGGGAAACGTTGCCGCAGGCAGCCCCATCCTCGCCGAGCAGAACATAACCGAAACCATCCCCCTGCCTACGGCCATCGTAGGCGATTCGGGGTCGTTCCTGCTCAAAGTAAGGGGCGATTCCATGACGGGCATCGGCATCAACGATGGCGACTACGTCGTGGTCGAACAAACCCCGACGGCCGAGAACGGAGACATCGTCGTGGCCGTCCTCGAAGACGGCGCCACCGTGAAACGGTTCTTCCGCGAACACGACGCCATCAGGCTGCAGCCGGAAAACGCGTCGATGGACCCCATCGTCGTGCATGACGATATCGCCATCGCAGGAAAGGTCATCGCGGTATTCCGTCGCCTGTAGCGCCCGCCTCGCGTTCGAAAGGCGCGAACGCCCCCGACAAATCGCGCGGAACACGCAGCGTCATGGCCGTGCCCGCTTCTTCGTATGATTCCGCCAACACGGTACAGCGCTCATGGGCAAGCGACACCGCATCGCCGCGCGAAAACGGCACGAGCACGTTCATGAGCGACTCGCCCGCCGCGGCGCTGCGGGCGATAGCCCCGATCAGCGACTCGATTCCAAGCCCCGTCCGGGCGGATACGATAACGGAGGCGGGAAACTTCCGCATCAATGTCGCGCGCGCGTCTTCGTCGATCAAATCGGCCTTATTGAACACCAGCACGCGGGGAATGTCCTGCGCGTCGATCTGCTCGAGGGTTTCCTCGACGGCGCGCATCTGGCGTTCGTATTCTTCCGACGATGCGTCCACCACATGCAAAACGAGATCGGCGCCGCGTATTTCATCGAGCGTGCTTCTGAACGCCTCGACCAGCGTCGTCGGCAGCTTCTGGATGAAGCCGACCGTATCGGTCAACGTCACCGCGCGCCCTTCGGGAAGCACGAGCCTGCGGGTCGTCGAATCGAGCGTGGCGAACAGCTTGTCATAGCTGAGAACCTCCGCATCGGCCAGGCGGTTGAGCAGGCTCGATTTTCCCGCATTGGTGTAACCCGCTTCGGCGACCTTGAAAACGCCCGATGCGTATCGGGCGCAGCGCTGCGTGTTTCGCATACGCGAAACCTGCTCGAGCTCGCGGCGGATCGACGTGATGCGCCGACGCACCATACGCCTGTCGACCTCGAGCTGGCTTTCGCCCTCGCCGAAACGCGAGCCGACGCCGCCGCCCATGCGATTGCTGGCAAGATGGGCCCACATGCCGCGCAAACGGGGCAACAGGTACTGATTCTGCGCCAAGCGCACCTGCAGGCGGCCCTCCTTCGTCGTCGCATGCAGCGCGAATATATCGAGGATCAGAGCCGTTCGATCGATGACCTTCACCTCGCGCGGCATGGCCTTTTCGAGGTTGCTCTGCTGCGACGGGGACAGCTCTTCGTCGAATATCACCACGTCGGCGGCAAGGCTGCGGCAAAGCGACGCCACCTCGTCGGCCTTGCCCGCGCCGATGAACAGGCGCGGATTGGGCGCGTCGAGCCTCTGCGTGACGGTGGCGACCACCGAAGCGCCCGCCGTGTCGGTCAAACGGGCCAGCTCGGCAAGCGACGACGCGGCATCGGCGGCGGAAGCGTCGCGATACTCGATGCCCACGAGAATCGCGCGCTCGGCGTCCTCGGTGAAGCTCGTCTGGAATTCATCGGCGAATGACATGGGATTCCTTTCTTGCGCGCCGACCGCGGCCGCTACAACGACGCGACGATTTCATCGGCCATGCGGGAGATACCCCCGTCATCGGCCGCAATCCAGCGTACGCGCTCGTCTTTGCGCCACCAGGTGCGCTGCCGCTTGGCGTAGCGACGCGTGGCCGTCTTGATCTGCTCGACCGCCTCGTCGAGCGTGCAGGAACCCTGCAGCGCGGCGACGATTTCCTTGTATCCGATGGCTTCGCGCGCCGTCAACGCATCGATGAAGCCTTCGCGGCACAGCTGCTCGACCTCACGCACCAGGCCGCGCTCGACCATGCCGTCGACGCGCGCCTCGATGCGCTCGTTCAAGACCCCCGGGTCGACCGCCAGACCGAAAAAGCGCGCGGGAACGAACTGCTCCATCTGCGCGAATCCTGCATGCTGGCGGGCATACGTCGTGCCTTCGAGCTCAATCATCTCGAAGGCCCTGATGACACGCCGCGTATTGTGGGGATGGATGAGAGCGGCGCTTTCCGGATCGCGTTCGTTCAGAAGGTTCCACAGCCAGGCGGCATCATGCTCTTCAAGGCAGCGCGTGTAGTGCTCGCGCACGGGGTTCGACACCTGTTCGCCGCGCACGAAACGATAGTCGTCGATGGCGGCGCGCACGTACAGCCCCGTGCCGCCCGCCAAAACGTTCCACGATTCGCAGGCATCGGCCCGAGAAAAGCAAGCGCGCGCGTAATCCTGAAACAACGCCGCCGAATACGGCTCGCCCGGATCGCAGATGTCGATGCCGTAATGAACGACTTCGCGCTCGTCTTGCGGTATCTTCCCCGTGCCGATATCCATGCCGCGATAGATCTGCATGGAATCGGCCGAGACGACCGAGCCGCCCAGGCGGCGCGCCACCTCCTGGGCCACGTCGGTTTTGCCCGAGGCCGTGGGGCCCACGATGCAGACGACGGGATGCCGCAGCGGCAAAGCGTATCGATCGCGGACGTGCGCCGCACGGCAATCGGCGGCGCAGGATTCGGAGGCGCCGCAGGAATCGATGCTATCCATGAAGCATCGTTCCCGACAGATACCAGGCTTTCGCAGCGTCGACACGCACCGTGACGATCGCGCCCGCCACCTCGTCGAGCGCGACCCCCTCGGGAAGCGGCGCATGCACGGTGACGTTGTGGGCGCTGTGGCCCACGATCACCCTGTCGTCGCGTTTCGAGGCGCCTTCGACGAGCACGTCCACGTCGCGGCCTTCGAAGCGGCGGTTTTGCACGCGCGCGTTTTCCTGCACCAGATCGACCAGTGCGTCGAAACGGGTCTGAATGACCTCGCGCGGCGTATCGTCGACCATGGAAGCGGCAGGCGTGCCCTCGCGCGGCGAGTAGATGAACGTGAAGACCTGCGTATAGCCGATCTCTTTCACCAGGTCGTAGGTCGCCTGGAAATCCTCTTCGGTCTCGCCGGGGAACCCGACGATGATATCGGTCGAAAGCGACACGTCGGGATTGACGGTGCGCACCTTGTCGATCAAGCCGCGATAATGCGCAGCATCGTAACGACGGTTCATCGCCTTCAAAATGCGATCGCTGCCCGACTGAACCGGCAAATGCAACGACGGCATGAGATTGGGCAGCTCCGCATACAGGCCTATGACCTCGTCGGTCAGATCCTTCGGGTGCGAAGTCGCGAAGCGGACGCGCTCGACGCCCGAGGCGCTCACGGCACGCAGCGCGTCGGCGAAGCGCGGCTCGCCATACAGATCGCGCCCGTAGGAATTGACATTCTGCCCGAGCAGCGTGATTTCCTTCACGCCGTCTTCCACCAGCGCGCGCGCCTCGGCGGCGATATCCTCGAGCGTGCGCGAACGTTCGCGGCCGCGCACATACGGCACGATGCAGTACGTGCAGAAATTATTGCATCCGACCGTTATAGGCAGCCATGCCGCCCAAGGATGCTCGCGTTTCGAGGGCAGCTCGCTGGAAAACGAATCCGATGTTTCGAGGATTTCGACCTGATGGCCGCCGTCGGCCATGGCGGCTTCGAGCAAATACGGCAGGCGCTCGATATTCTGCGTGCCGAAAACCACGTCGACATGCGCGAGCTTGGCAGGCAGCTCGTCACCATCGCGCTGGCCGATGCAGCCGCCGATGCATACCATGCGCTTGCGCAGAACACTTCCCTTGGGAAGGGGGATGTTTTTGATAGAGGCGACCTGGCCCATGAGACGCACGTCGGCGGCCTCGCGGATGCAGCACGTCACGAACACCGCGATCTCGGCTTCTTCGACCGTGTCCACGCGAATCGCGCCATGAGATTCGAGCATGCCGACGATGCGCTCCGAATCGTGTTCGTTCATCTGGCATCCGTAGGTGTACACGCAAAACGTCTTATGGGCTAGATTGGGCATATATAACACTCCTTATCAGGGAAAACCGCGATGCGCGGCCGAGGTGCGCCGCGTACGCGATCGGCCCCGCCCGGCTTCGGCGGCGTAATCAAGCTACGGCATGCGAACGGGCGCAACGCTCGCCCGCGATCGCATGACCGCGATTCGATGCATTGTACTACACGCGTTTCGCAGGAGCGCGCCGGCACCGCTCGGAAGAGGCGTTCGTCCCCCTCCTCTTTCGTACGACGCGGCGGACGAGCGCAACGCGTAGGCGACGGCGCCCTATAGGCGCTTCGCCACGGGGAAGACCACATGGATGCCGTCACGCGTCACGCGCACGGACGGTTCGACGGACGATTCGAGATAGTACGATGCGGCAAGGCCTTCCCATGCCTGATTCAGGGCGGAGACGAACGCATCCATATCGTCGGCGGCGATTTTGAGCCCGCGCATGTCGCAGGGCTCGGGGGCATGGTTCGCGCGGCGCGCGCGGGCGGCATCCGTCAGCTCGTCGAAAAGCGGGCGCAGCACGGCGCACTCCCCTTTCAGCGCGCGATACGCGCTGCGCCGCGATACGGAAAGACCCGTTGCCGCGGCCACATCGACCAATGAATCCGCGTCGGTGCACATCGCGAATCGACCGGCAAGCCCAGCGGACAGGCCTCGCTCGATGAGGCGCGCGCCGTGCGCGCGCAACGCCTGCGCCACCTCGGCGGGACTGCCCCAATACAACCGGCATGTTTCGTGCGTGGAAAGCGAGAAGGCCGCCGCAGCACGAGCCATGTTATGAGGGCCCGCGCCTAGCGTCCACGTCGCATTCTCTCCCGCGATAAGACGCGGCAGCGTGCTTTGGTCCTTTCGCTCGGCGATATCGCCGATACGGAAGACGACGCGCATGGCCGTGCCCTGCCCGGGCGATGACGCGATGACGGAGGCCTCGTGTGCGTTCTGCGCGATCGAATACAACGCCATACCGCGCCCGTGCACGCCCCATTCGTCGTCGACCGGCGTATCGAGCTTCGAGGTGACGCGCGGCTCGAATACGCGTTCATGCATATGGTGCGGAATGCCGTCGCCGTCGTCGATGACCGTCACGGTGCGCAACGCGCCTGAACGTGCCGTCGCGACGAAGATCGTGCGGGCATGGGCGTCGCGAGCGTTGCGCAAAAGCTCGATCAGCGCATCCTCCACGCAGCGGATGTCTTGCTTCGCCTGTCTGCGCTGAGCCTCGGAAACGCGCAGGCGTACGAACCCATCGCCGTAGTCGCTTTCGACCCGCGAAAACGACGCGCCCATCACATCGCCGACGAATGCCTTCAAATCGTCCGCCATGGACACCCCTTCGCTTGCGGACTCCGATAAAAAAAAGCGCGCCCGGCGTGCGGGCGCGCATAGACAGCGGTTATTTCGCGTAGTCGACCGCGCGGCTTTCTCGAATCACGACCACTTTCACCTGGCCGGGATACTGCATCTCGTCTTCGATCTGCTTGGCGATATCGTGAGCCAGCACCACGGCGGCCGCCTCATCGACCTGGTCGGGAACCACCATGACGCGGATTTCGCGGCCCGCCTGCATGGCGTACGTGCGCTCGACGCCCTTATGGGAATTGGCGATCTCTTCGAACTTCTCGAGACGCTTGACGTAGCTTTCCAGGCTTTCCTTGCGAGCGCCGGGACGAGCCGCCGACACGGCATCGGCCGCCTGCACCAGCACGTCGAGCACGCTGTTCGGCTCGACATCGGCATGGTGCGCCTCGATAGCATGGACGATCTCGGGCTTTTCGCCGAAACGACGCGCCAGATCGGCGCCGATGACGGCATGCGGGCCCTCGACCTCGTGGTCGATGGCTTTACCCAAGTCGTGCAGCAGGCCCGCACGCTTAGCAGGAACGGGATCGAGGCCGAGCTCGGAAGCCATCACACCGCACAGGTAGGCGACCTCAAGAGAATGGTTGAGCACGTTCTGGCCGAACGACGTGCGGAAGCGCAAACGACCGAGCGTACGCACCAGTTCAGGATGCAGATCGTGAATGCCCACGTCGAACGTGGCCTGCTCGCCCGCGTCCTGGACCTGCTGGCCCACCTGTTTTTCGGCCTTGGCGTACATCTCCTCGATACGCGCCGGATGAATGCGGCCGTCGGCGATGAGGTTTTCCATGGTGACGCGGCCGATTTCGCGACGAACGGGGTCGAAGCACGAAATGGTCACGCACTCGGGCGTGTCGTCGATCAGCAGATTGACGCCGGTCAGCTGCTCGAACGAACGGATGTTGCGGCCCTCGCGGCCGATAATGCGGCCCTTCAGATCATCCGAAGGAATGTGGATGGTTTTCACCGTGGTTTCGGCGGAATGGTCGGCCGCGACGCGCTGAATGGCAAGGCTCAGGATCTCGCGCGATTTCTTATCGGCCTCGAGCTTGGTGCGCTGCTCGGCCTCGCGGATGATAGCCGCGCTCTCGTGGGTCACCTCGTCGCGCAGGCTGTCGAGCAGCTCTTGCTTGGCTTCTTCGGGAGTCATGCCGGCAACGTGCTCGAGGCGCGCGTTGACTTCCTGCATGGCGTTTTTCAGGTCGCGCTCGCGGCGCTCCACCTGGCCCTGCATGGAAGAGAGCTGGTGCTCGCGCGCATCGAGGCTTTCGACGCGGCGGTCGAGGGTTTCTTCACGCTGGTTGATGCGGTTTTCCGCATTGCGCACTTCGCGCATGCGCTCCTTGTTCTCGGCCTGCGCCTCCTGCTTCATTTTGAAGACTTCGTCTTTCGCCTCGACCACGGCCTCGCGGCGCAACGTGTCGGCCTGGCGCTTGGCATCGGCGACAAGCTGGCTCGCTTCCTCGGCGGCCTTCTTGCTCGATGCGTTCACCAGATAGCGGGAGATGATGAAACCGACGGCGACACCTGCGACGGCGACGACGACAACGGCGATGGGCCATATCATTTCGGACATCGGCTTCCCCTTTCTTGCATTCGATTCAGACATAAGCGTTGTATCGGTGTACCGGACACAAAAAAAGCCGGGCATAGACACCTGGCATGAGCGAAGCGCATGGAACGACAAAGACATGCATATGCGATTGTTTTATCGAAAAGCACCGAACATTCGATGCGAATACACTCAAGCTTCTTTCTATAATACACCGACACCGCCGAGAAACGCGTCGCGTTTCATCAAAAATGGCCTCGAGGATCCTCCCGGCAACCGCGCGCATAACGACGCGCGGCAGCAAAGGCCGCATCGTAGGAAAAGCCCCGCGCGAGAAGCTTTCGGCAAGCGGCCGCCTGCGGGTTTTTCGAGCGAGGCGGATTGCGCGCCACGCACTCATACGCACGCTGCGCCTCGTCGGGCCCCTCGGCGGGAAGGTATTCGTCGGGCCACCCGGGAAGGTCGGCGACGTCGATGGCGCACGAGGCAAGCTCGCGCTCGATACCCGCGCGACCGCGCCCCTGGGCGAGGCGCGATCGCACGAACGCATCGGCATAACGTCTATCGTCGATCAGCCCGCACGCGCATGCGCGGCGCACGGCACGCTCGGCAGCATCGCCGTCGAACCCATCGCGCGCAAGACGTTGCCGTGCGTGCGAAGCACACAGCTCCCGCGACGCGGCGAGGCGGACTATTTTGGAAAACGCCCTACGCTCCTCTTCCTCGTCGCCGAAAAGACCGTTCTGCCCAAGCGAGGCGGCAGAGCCGGACCCGCCTCTATGAACGCATGCCACGCCTACCGCCTTTCTTCCCCCATGGAAAACCGATGCCGAATAAAGGCTATTGGCCCTGCTCGGCCTCTTCGAAGCAGGCGACGGGGATGCCGAAGTACGCCCTGACGCCGTCTTCTATTTCGTCGCGCAGATCGGGATTGGTGCGCAGCATTTCCTTGGCCGCTTCTCTGCCCTGCCCCAGGCGCTGCTCGCCGCAGGTATACCACGCGCCGCTTTTTTTCACAATGCCCGCTTCGACGCCCATATCGATAACGCAGCCTTCTCGGGAAATGCCCGTTCCGTACATAAGATCGAACTCCGCCTGGCGAAACGGAGGCGCGACCTTGTTCTTCACCACTTTGGCACGCACGCGGTTGCCGATAGGCTCGTTGCTCTTGCTCTTCAGCGTTTCGATGCGACGGATGTCTATGCGAACGCTCGAGAAGAACTTCAAAGCTCGGCCGCCGGTCGTGGTTTCCGGATTGCCGAACATCACGCCGATCTTTTCGCGCAGCTGGTTGATGAAAATGCACGTGGTGTTCGACTTCGCGAGCGATCCCGCAAGCTTGCGCAGAGCCTGGGACATAAGACGCGCCTGCAATCCGACGCTGCTATCGCCTATTTCGCCCTCGATTTCGGCGCGAGGAACGAGCGCCGCCACCGAATCGATGACGATGGCATCGATGGCGTTCGAGCGCACGAGCATATCGCATATTTCAAGCGCTTGCTCGCCCGTGTCGGGCTGCGAGATGAGCACCTCGTCGATATCGACCCCCAAACGAGCCGCGTAGGTGGGATCGAGCGCATGCTCGGCATCGATGAACGCGACGATGCCGCCGAGCGCCTGGGCTTCGGCGAGGATCTGCAGGGCGAGCGTGGTCTTGCCGCTTGACTCGGGGCCGTATATCTCGACGATACGGCCGCGCGGCACACCGCCGATGCCGAGAGCCGCGTCGAGCGCCAAAGCGCCCGTCGGAATGAAGCCCACCTCCAGATCGGCGCCGTCTTCGCCGAGTTTCATGATGGAACCCTTGCCGAACTTATGCTCGATCTGATCGGTGGCGAGCTTCAGCGTTTTCTCTTTATCCTGATTCATCCGCGCT
The DNA here is from genome assembly GCA_030527325.1 of Slackia sp. Taxonomy (GTDB): domain Bacteria; phylum Actinomycetota; class Coriobacteriia; order Coriobacteriales; family Eggerthellaceae; genus Slackia. The sequence continues at coordinate 23,773 of JAUNBA010000005.1, read as the reverse complement.
CCTCGAATTCAATAGGCCTAGGGCCGCCTTCATTATTACGAACATTTGTTCTCATGTCAATCATCCGCATGGATCATGAGCTGCTCGCGAAGAGCCATGATGGCGTGCGGATGCGGCGCGGACCCGACCCCGTTCCGGCAAAGCGCGGTCTCGATCCGCACCGCGTTCGGGCATAAAAAACGCGGACGCCGCACGCGCCCGCGTTTTTCCTCGGCCGTCGCTACGAGGCGGCCTCGCCCGAATCGAGCAGCGCCGTACGAAGCGTTTCGACGGCGGCTTCGACCGCCTGGCGGCGCACCGCCTCGCGATCGCCGTCGAAGCGATGCAAACGCGCGCTCGCGCCGCATTCGTCGGCCAAGCCAATCCATACCGTGCCGACCGGCTTTCCCGGCACCGCGCCCGCAGGGCCCGCGATACCCGTGACCGACACCGCGAGATCGACCCCGAGCGCCGCGCGGGCGCCGCGCGCCATGGCGCACGCCGTCTGCTCGCTTACGGCGCCATATTCGTCCAAAACGGCCTGCGGCACCTGTAGGCTGTCACGTTTAACCTCGTTGGCATAGCTGACCACCGACCCGCGCACGCAGGCCGAAGCCCCGGGCACGTCGGTCAAAGCGGCGCATACCAGCCCGCCCGTGCAGCTTTCCGCCGTGCCGATACGCATGCCGCGCGCGGCAGCCGCCTCAACGACGCGACGAGCCGCCGAGGGCGCGGGCGGCGTCGGATCCGCCGGGGCCGAAGCCTTGGCTTTGAAACCGAGCAGATGACGCGCCTTGGAGACGTAATCGAACATGGACACGATGGTCAGCACCAGCGCGATGCCCATCACGACCCAGCTCGTGACATACAGGCCCGTGTAAAAACCCGACGAGAAATCGCCCAGAAGGGGGTTTTCCTTCACCACGAACAGCACGATGGCGATCATCTGGAAGACGGTCTTGAACTTGCCGTACCACGACGCCGCGATGACCTCGCCTTTGCTGGCCGCCATCATGCGCACGCCGGAGACGATGAATTCGCGCGCCACGATGATCAAGACGACCCAGCTTGGAATGGCGCCCAGTTCGATGAGCACAAGCAGTGCCGCCGTCACGAGGATCTTATCGGCCAAAGGATCCATGAACTTGCCGAAATCGGTCACCTCGTTACGCTTGCGCGCCAGATAGCCGTCGAGCCAGTCGGTGCAGGATATGACCACGAAAATGCCCGCGGCGATCCACGATTTCCAGGCATCGAGCTCGTCGAAGCCGATCCATTCGGGCCACGGACTGATGATGGCGGCCACGAACACGGGCACCAGGCAGATGCGCACCATGGTGATGATATTGGCCGGCGTCATCACGGTGTCGGCCGTCTTCGCGTTGCTATCGGACATCGATCGGCTCGCCTTCCATCTCGTAGACCAGGGTATCGGTTATGCGCACCGTCACGATATCGCCGACCTCGCCTTCCTCCAGATACACCACGCCGTCCACCTCGGGGGCCTGGCACATGGCGCGGCCGTACAGCTGGCCGTCCTCTTCGCATCCGACGACGAGCACGTCCATCGCGCATCCGATGCGCTGCGACACGTGCGATTCGCCGATGGCGTCGCATAGATCGCGGATACGCTGCGCGCGCTCGATCTTGACCTCCTCGTCGATTTGGCCGTCGAGAGAAAAGGCGCGCGTGCCCTCTTCGGCCGAATACGGGAACACGCCCACGTAATCGAACTCCGCCTCTTCGAGGAAATCGCACAACTCGTCGAAATCCTCATCGGCTTCCCCGGGAAATCCCGCGATGAGCGTGGTGCGCAGCGTTATGCCCGGGACGCGCTCGCGCATGCGCTTGACGAGCGCACGATGGGAATCGGGGCTTCCCGCCCTGTTCATGGCACGCAAAACGCGCTCGCTGGCATGCTGCAGCGGCACATCGAGATACGAGCAGACGTTCGAACGGCTCGCGATCACATCGAGCAGATCGTCGGTGACGCCTTGAGGCTCGATGTACATGAGTCGAAACCAGGTATCCGAAAACTCGTCGGCAAGCGATGCCAGCAGATGGGCCGTGGTATCGGGCGTGTCGAAATCCTCGCCCCAGCGACCCGTGTCCTGCGCGATCAAGGTTATCTCGCGCACGCCCGCCGCCACGCGCTCGGCCACCGCCGCACGCACATCCTCCAGCGGAAAACTGCGGTAGCGCCCGCGAATATACGGAATGGCGCAAAAGCTGCAGAAGCGATCGCATCCGTCGCTGATCTTGACGTACGACGCGGGGCTTGCGGCGTACGGAGAAGCCGCGCTCGCGTCCGAGGGCGCGATGGGGGCGACGTCGAGCAGATCGCACAACACCTCGACGATATCGTCTTCGCGGCTGCAGGGAACGAACGCCTGGGCCTCCTGCAGCTCCCCCGCCAGATCATCGCCGTAGCGGGCGGGCATGCAGCCCGCTACGACCAGCTTCGCGCAGCCCGATGCGAAATTATCGAGACCGCAGATTTCGAAAATGGCGTCGATGCTTTCCTCGGTCGCGGCCTGGATGAACGAACAGGTATTCACGACCACGGCATCGGCCGCAGCCGGATCTTCGACCACACAGAAGCCGGCGTCTTGCACGCGCTTGGTCATCTCGGCCGAATCGACCTCGTTTTTCGCGCACCCCAGCGTGACGAAGCAGACACGCGCGCTCGGCGCGGTCCGGGCGGGGCAATGCGCGGCGGTAACGTCGATGATAGTCACGGCAACACCTGCTTATCGGTAGTTGACGTACTGCAAGGGCTGCCCGTAATCGTTGCCCTTCAAAAACGCGATCACGTCCTGCAACGCATCGCGCGAAGGGGAGCTGACGCGCAGCTTATCGCCCTCGATGGCCACCTTCACCTTGAGCTTCTGGGCTTTGATGTCCTTGTTGATCTTGCCTGCGGTCTCTTTGTCGATGCCTTCGACGATTTCCGCGGTCTGACGCACGCTCTGCCCCGCCGACGCGACGGGGTCGCCCCACTTCACCGAGGAAAGCTCGATGCCGCGGCGCAAAAGCTTGGTGCCAAGCACGTCGATGACCTGTTTGGCGACGAAGTCGCTCGGAGCGGAGACGGTTATCTTGCGGCCCGCCTTGTCAAGCGCGATATCGGCGCCTGAATCCTTCAGGTCATAGCGCTGGGCGATTTCACGTTTCGCCTGGCCGCAGGCGTTGTCGACCTCCTGGATATCGACCGTGGAGACGACGTCGAAGCTTGATTCTTTAGCCATGAGGGCACCTTTCTCTCGTATGCAGGCGCACGCGCGCCTGCGCCATGGGTTGCTATGCCGCCGCGGCGGCGTCGGGATGCGCTTCGTTCCATGCCGCCAGGACATCGGCGAAGGACACGGCGACGTTGGCGACGCCCGCGCTGTTCGCCTCCAAGGCGACAGGCGCGCCGTCCTGGGTCAGCGTGACGCCCTCGGGAGGGGTGACGCGGAACTCGAAATCGCCTGTGACGTCGAACGACCCCGATTGCGGACCCGACACGCTGCCGCCGTCCACGTATTTGCCGTCCACATACACCTCGAAATAGGTGGACACCCCTTCCGGTATGTCGTATGCCATGACCGTTTTCTCGGGCGCCTTTTCGACGGGCGCGCTCGCTTGCGGCGCGCTTTGCGACGCATCCTGCCCCGCATCGGCAGGCTGGTCGGACGACGCGGCAGGCGCCGGCTGCGAGCTGGGAAGCCCCGTCACATTCATGGGAGCGGCGGGCGGCTCTTCGGCCTGCGATCGGCCGAAAGCGTTGATGCCGATGGTGATGACCGCCACCAGCAGGATGACGATGATGCCCGCGATGACGAACGGCACCTTGTCGCGCCACGAAGGCACATGCACCCCGATGTTTTTCGGCGCAGCGTACAGGTTGGTGTAGTGTTCGGAAGGCATGGTGGAGCGGCGCGCCTTATGGGTGCTGCGCGTATCGCGGCGACGCCCGTCATCGACCGCTTCCATGCGGCGGGTAGCGGCGGCCTGCCCGTCCTTGCGGGCATTGCGTTGCGACAAGCCCTGGCCGTAGGCGTTATACGACCCCACATGCACGGCGCCGATGCTGCTGAAGCGCTCTTTCGGGGGCGCTATGGCCGCGTCGATATCGGCAGATAGGGGGTTATCGTAGACGCCGCGCGCGGCAGGAGGCGTCGGACGGGCGGCCGCAGAGCTTCTCCTTCGATCGGCCGAAGCCTGCGACGACACGGCGGCGCCCGCCCGAGGCTCGCGCCTGACGCCCGACGCCTCGAAGCCTGCCGGCCTGATATTCTCGCGCGCATGCTCGACCTGATTGCGATACTGCGCGTTTTGATACATCTTCACGACTTCTGCGGTATTCAAGCCCAGATAGCGCGCGTAGGCGTTGATCATATTGCGCGAATACCCGCGCGGGGGCATGGCATCGACATCCGATTCCTCGATGCGCTCCAGGATATCGGGGCGGATACGGATGCGCCGCGCAACGGACAGCAGATCCTCGCCGCTTTGTTCGCGGGCCTGGCGCAGCACGTCTCCGAAATTCATTTCGTCCACGCCGTTCCTCCTTTATGCGTCCTGCAAAGCATCGTTCGTCTCGAATGCTTTGATCGTTTCAAGTTCCATGGCGTCCACGAGCACATCGCGCGGCCTGCTGCCGTTCGGCGGGCCCACGACGCCTTTTTCTTCGAGCATGTCCATTATACGGCCGGCCCTCGAATAGCCCACGCTCAAGCGGCGCTGGATGTTCGAGGTCGATCCAAGACCGCTGGCCACCACGATATCGGCCGCCTCCCACAGCAACGGGTCGTCCGACGAGGAAGACCCCCCCGACCCGTCGGGCATCGACGAACCGATGCCGATGACGTTCGTCTGCAAGATCTCCTGATGGTACTCCGGCTCGCCTTGCGCCTTAAGGTGCGCGACCACCGCTTCGATCTCCTCCTCGGACACATAGCAGCCCTGCAGGCGCTGCGGCTTGGGCCATTCGGGCTTGCTGAACAGCATATCCCCCAGACCGATGAGGTTTTCAGCCCCGGGCGTATCGAGGATGACGCGCGAATCGATGCCCGAAGCCACGTTGAACGCGATGCGGTTGGTGATATTCGCCTTGATCAGGCCCGTAACCACGTTGGTCGACGGACGCTGCGTCGCCACGATCATATGGATACCCGCCGCGCGCGCGAGCTGGGCGATGCGGCTGATGGACAGCTCGACCTCCTTGCCCACGTTCATCATGAGATCGGCGAGCTCGTCGATGATGATGACGATGTAGGGCATCTTCTTGACGGAGCCTTCCTCGTCGGCTTCGTCGTCGAATACGCCCTGCTCGACCTTCTTATTATACTGGCCGATATTGCGCACGCCCGCCTTCGACATCACCTTCAAGCGGCGCTCCATCTCGGCGACGCCCCACGCCAGCGCGCTAGCCGCCTCTTTGTTCTCCGTGACCACGGGAACGTAAAGATGCGGAATGCCGTTATACGGCGTGAACTCTACGCGTTTGGGGTCGATCATGATGAAGCGCACCTCGTCGGGAGTGGCGCGCATGAGGATGGACATGATCATCGCGTTGATGGCGACCGATTTGCCCGATCCCGTCGTGCCGCCGATCAAAAGATGCGGCATCTTCGCGAGGTCGGTGACGATGGAGCGGCCCTCGACGTCCTTGCCGATGGCCATCTCCAACGGCGCGCCCGCGGCGTCTTCGATGACGTCGCCCAGCAGCACGTTCTGCCGCTTGCGATTCGGCACTTCGATGCCCACGTGGTTGGTTCCGGGGATGGGCGCGAAAATACGCACGCCGGGCGCCGCGAGCGCCAACGCGATATCGTCTTGCAGCGCCATGATGCGGCTCACGCGCACGCCGCTCGGCAGATCGACTTTGAACAGCGTGACCGTAGGACCTGCGACCCAGCCCACCACCGACGCCATGATGTTGAAGTCTTCCAAGGTGCGCTGCAGCGAAGACGCCGTCGCGGCAAGCTCGCGCTCGTCGGCTTCAGCGGCATGCTCGCTGTGCTTGAGCAGCGCAAGCGACGGAAGCACGAAGCGCTCGCCCGGATTCTCGGGGGCACCGATATGCGGCGCAGGCGCGGCATCGACGCGCATAGGGCTTGCGACATGCGCAGACGCGGGCGTCTCGACAGGCGATGCGAACGCGGGCGGGCGGGCGGAACCCTCCTCATGCGAGGCGGACGACGCGGGCGAGAGCGCCTGCGTCTCCGAAACGCACGCGCCGCGATCGCTTTGCGCGTCGAGGACGAAGCGGGAGACGGCCGCGGCGGCAGGCACGGCGTCGACCGTAGAAGGCCGCACGGGCGCGGCCTGCGCGTCTACCCCGACGCCGAGGCCATCGAGACGGCCCTCGTCATGCGACAGGGAACCTTCCGCAGGCGAGGCGTCCTCGCATGCATGCGGGCGTTCGAGGCGGCGGGTGGCTCCGGCGTTTTCGCGCACCTTCGCGCGCACGGCCTCCATGCGTTCTTCATCCTCCCACGGCAGCACCGCGCGAGCCGGGGCCTCGTCGGCGGCGTCGCCGGCAAGCGCTACGGTATGGCCGGGTTCGCACACACGCGCCGGCGCGGCGGCAGACACGTCGTCGATGCGGGCAGCAGGCGCGGCGCCGGCGTCGAAGCGGGCATGGTCGCGTATCTCGGCAGGCAACGGCCCGCGGTCTTCCGCAGGATCCTCCACGCCGACGACGCGGGTTTTCTTGGCCTCGAAGGCGCGGGTTTCGTCGAGTGCGGCGCGCGCCTCGTCGTAAGCGTAATCGGAAGGCCAATACATATCGACCGACGAAGCCGCAGGACCGCCTTGCGCGATACGCGAGCCCGCAAGGATTTGCGTCGAAAGGGACTGGGATGCACGGCGGGGACGCGACAGATCGCGCGGCACATGCGGCACGGGATCGGGCCTGCGCACGACGCGCGGAAGAGCCGATGAACGAGACGCCTGCGGATACGCGGGGGCTTCGCGAACCGATTCCTCCTCTTCGCGCGCAGCCCGCTGCTCGCGGCGGCGGTCGATGTGCTCTTTGGCGGAAACGACCGCATCGCGGGCGCTTTTCAGCATGCCCGAAACGGAGAATCCGATGATGACCGCGCCGCCTAAAGCGACGCCGATCATGACGACGGCGCCGACGACGCGCCCCAAAAGCTCGATGAGCACCCACGCCGAAGCAGCGCCCAGGTATCCCCCGCGTTCGACAAGGGCTTCATGTCCGAACAGAAGCGACGTATCCGCATCGGCCCCGGGGACGAACAGCGACAGCATGGATTCGAATGCGACGAACAGCATGGCCAAGCCGATGGCCATGCGAAACGCGAACATGTCGTTTTCGCCGCGCACGATGAAGCAGGCCCCCACGGCGACGAGCGCCAAAGGCAGCACGTACGAACCCACGCCGAGCGCAGCATGCAACGCGCCCGCCAGCGCCGACGTGATGAAGCCCGACGGAGGCAGCACCGTGGTGACGAACAGCACGACGGCGAGCACGCCGATGGCCACGCCCGCGATATCGCGTTTCGTGCGCTCGTCGAAAATACGCGGCTGCGGCGCGGCGGGAGGCGTCTTTCGGTCCTCCTCCTTGCGGCGCGCCCTGCTTTTCGCAGGAGCGTCTTTCAACGCGACGCGGCCCTCGCGAGCCGCATCGCTTTTCTTCTTCGGTTGTGATTCGGTGGTCTTGGAACCGCGAGCCACGTGACCTCTCTCCTTGCTTCTTCCGCCTATCGATCCGGTTTCATGCCGCGCGCCGCCGCGGTGCGCCTAAAGCTCGATGATGGCGCATACCACCATGGGGCGCTGCTTGGTGCGTTCCCACAGAAGCGACAGCAGCGCATCACGGCAGACCTTCTCGAGGTCTTTGCCCTTGGTGCCCTTGTCGAGCGCGCGGCGCAGCGTTCCTTTGACCGTATCGGTCGCCTCGCGGCGCAGCTGGGCCACATCGCCCCCGGTGATGCCGCGCATCTCGACGCGCACGGCGCCGGCGATCTGCTTTTTACGCACGTCTACCGCAGCCGCGATCGTGGCGAATCCGTAGTTGGAAAGCGCCTGGCGCTCGTCGAGCACGTCGCGCGAGGTGTCGCCCACCGACAAGCCGTCGACATAGACGATGCCGCTTTCGACAGGCTCGCCGAAGCGCACGCCCGCCGCCGAAAGCTCGAGCGTATCGCCGTTTTCGCACAAGAAGATGTTGCGGGGATCGACGCCTGTGGCCTCGGCCAGACGCGCATGGGCGCGCAGATGCGTCGCCTCGCCGTGGACGGGCATGAAGTGCGTCGGCTGCACGATGGAGAGCACCAGTTTGAGTTCCTCGGCGCCTGCATGACCCGACACGTGCACCATGGCGCGCTTTTTGTCGTAGACGTCGCAGCCTATCTTGGCGAGCGAATTGACGACGCGCGTGACGGCCTTCTCGTTGCCGGGAACGGGCGTGGCGGAGATGATGACCGTATCGCCCTGGTCGATCTGGATCGTTCGATGCTCGCCGTTGGCGATGCGCGCCAACGCGGAAAGCGGCTCGCCCTGGCTGCCCGTGCACATGATGACGACTTTCTCGGGGGGCGTTCCCTTGAGGTCGTACGCGTCGATCAGGTCGACGTCTTGGATCTTGAGGTAGCCGAGACGGCGGGCGATGTCGGTGTTCTGCACCATGGAGCGGCCCGTGACGACCACCTTGCGGCCGTTGGCGACCGCCGCGTCGGCGATCTGCTGCAAGCGGTGGATGTGACTGGCGAAGCTGGCGATGATGACGCGGCCCTTGGCGTTTTCGATGATTTGGCGCAGGGTCTTGCCGACTTCGGCCTCGGACGGCGTGAAATTGGGGTTTTGCGCGTTCGTGGAGTCGGACATCATGAGATCGACGCCCATCTTCGAAAAACGCGCGAGCGCGCCGAAATCGGTATGCACGCCATCGATAGGGCTTTGGTCGAGTTTGAAGTCGCCCGTATGCAGCACGTTGCCCGCGGGCGACTGCATGAACACGCCGACCGCACCCGGGATGGAATGGTTCACCGCGAAGAAATCGACGATGAAGCCGCCGAGCTTGATTTCGTCGCCCGCCTTGATCTCGGCGAGCTTCGCCTTGACGCGATGCTCGTTGAACTTACCCTCGATCAGGCCGAGCGTCATCTTGGTTCCGTAGATGGGCACCTTGCGCGAAAGGTCTTTCATCAGGTACGGAAGAGAGCCCGTGTGGTCCTCGTGGCCGTGCGTGATGATGATGCCGCGCAGCTTATGCTCGTTTTCGAGCACGTAGGTGTAATCGGGCAGGATCAGATCGATGCCCGGATGATCGTCGTCAGGAAACATGAGGCCCGCGTCCACCAGCAGCATGTCGTCGCCGCACTCGAACACGGTCATGTTCTTGCCGATGGCGTCAAGGCCTCCCAAAGGAATGACCTTCAGCTTCGCCGCAGGATCTTTTTTGACGCCCGCGCGACGGCGGCCGCCGTCGGTCGTCTTGGAGGCGTTGCGCGTGCGCGGCTTGGAGAAATTCTCCTGCTCCATCTTTCCCTCGGGCGTGATCTGGGGGCGCTTGTGCTCGACCGAAACGGTCTTATGGCGCGTGGTGTTGCGACGGCGGCGGTTGCGCTGGGCCCCTTCGCCCTGCTTTCCGTCGGCCTGGCCGCCCTGCGCCTGCTGCGCGCCGCGATTATTCGATTTCGCCTGGTTGGCTTTGCCGCGAGACGGCTGGCGCGATGCGCCCTCGCCTCCTGCGCGCTTGGCTGCGGCGTCGTTATGCTGTTCGTTGCTCAAAACGGTAACGCTCCTTCTATGACGTATTCATATCTCGACTATACAAACGCCGGCGCGCTAACGGCGCTCGGCGCTCCATCCGATGCAAAGGCGGACGCGCCGCCCGGCCGCGCCATCTTCGGCAAAGCGCGGCAAGAGACCAAAGCTTTATTCTACTTCATGACGACCCGCCGTTCCAAGCAAGCGGCCCGCTCGCCCGTTTCCGCCGCAAAAAACCATGGTCTCGCGCGCAGCGAAGAAAGGCGGCCCCGGCATACCCGAGACCGCCTTGGCGACGACGCCGCAACGCAGTACGAACGGCGGAGCTATCGCAACGCCGCGCGCGGCGCTAAAGGCCGAGCCACAACGCCGCTTTCGGCGCATAGCCCATGATGAAGATGATCACGATAAGCGCAGGGATGCCGAACTTCACCCACAGGCGGCTCCATGCGGGAAACTTCATGCCCTCGCCCGCATCGGCTTCCGCCAAAAAGTTCTTCCATCCCCAGCCGAAACGCGTGGTGCAGAACAGCACGAAGATGAGCGCGCCGAGCGGCAGCATGTTGTTCGAGACGATGAAGTCCTCGATCGACTGGATGTCGCCGATGCCGGGAACGCTCACGCCCGCAAGCGCGTTGAATCCGAAAACGCACGGCAGGCTCAGCAGCACCACGAGCACGGCGTTCATCGCCACCGCGCGCTTGCGCTCGACGCCCCATTTATCCATAGTGAAGCTGATCAGGTTCTCGAACACCGCGATGACCGTGGAAAGCGCTGCAAAGCTCATGAACACGAAGAACAGCGCGCCCCAGACGTTGCCGAGCGGCATCTGGCCGAACACCACGGGCAGCGTGACGAACACGAGCGAAGGGCCCGAATCGGGCGTGACGTCGTAGGCGAAACACGCCGGGAAGATGATCAGGCCCGCGAGAATCGCCACGAGGGTATTGAGCAGCGTGACGTTGACCGCCTCGCCCGTCAGGCTGCGCTTGCGCCCGATCTTCGACCCGAAGATCTCCATGGCGGCGATGCCGAGCGACAGCGAGAAAAACGCCTGCCCCATAGCTGCGTAGACCGCTTCGCCGAACGTGGCCCATCCGCCTGCGAACATGCGGCTGAAATCGGGAACCAGATAGAACTCGAGGCCCGCAGCGGCGCCCGGCAACGTGACCGATCGGATGCACAGGGCGATCATGGCGACGAACAGGATGGCCATCATCCACTTGGTGATGCGCTCGACGCCTTTTTGCAGGCCGAGGCTGCATACGAGAAAGCCGATGACCACCGCGGCGAGCATCCAGCCCAAAAGCTCGGAGGGATTCGCCAGCATCGAGTTGAACGCCGCGCCCGTCACCTCGGCCGTGCCGCCGTCGAACATGCCCGATGCCATCTTGGGCACGTACGCCAGCATCCACCCCGCGACCGTGGTGTAGAACATCATCAAGATCATACAGCCGATGTAGCCCCACCACGAGAACCAATGGAAGCGCCGCTTCGGCTCGAGGATATCGAAGGCCTGCGCGCAGCTTTTCTGGCTCGCACGACCCACCGCGAACTCCATCACCATGACGGGCAATCCCAAGATCACCAAAAATACGAGGTATAGCAGCACGAAGGCGCCGCCGCCGTATTCGCCGGCGATGTACGGGAAGCGCCAGACATTGCCCAATCCGATGGCGCAGCCTGCCGCGACGAGAATGAAGCCCAGGCGGGACGCGAAGTGCTCGCGCTTCTGCTCCCCGCCTGCCGGCTTCACGGAATTCGTTTCAGCCATTCAATCACTCCTCCACACTAAAGCGCTAAAACGCAGTGATTGTATCACGGAACGCACGGATGTGAAGAGCCGCATCGCGAAACGGGACGCGCCGTACGAAAACAGGCGCCCCGTGCTATGCAGGACGCACGGATTCGCCGGCCTGCGCGACGACGCCGGAGGCGCCGAGGCGGCGAGCACGACCGGAGCGGGCGCGCGGGCGCGAATGCGGTCGTGCGCAGACGCGCACGGCACAGGCCGTCTACAGGCTTTTGGCCATTTCTTCCAGACGGCGCACGCGATGATAGACCGCCGATTTCGAAAGCGGAGGATTGGCGCGCTCGCCGAGCTCTTTCAAGCTGGCATCGGGATAGCGCAGACGCAGGCGCACGAATTCCTGCAACCCGGGCGGCAAGTCGGCCATCTTGCCGCTTTCCGCCAGCTTGCGGATGCTCACGATCTGGTCGATCGCGGCCTCCGCGCTTTTGGCCTGGTTGGCAAGCTCGGCGTTCACCTTGCGATTGATGTCGTTGCGCACGCTTTTGCGCACGCGTTCGTTTTCCATGGCCAGCGCGCTTTGATGCGCTCCCACGAACGCCAGAAACGCCGAGATGGCCGTACCGCTTTTGAGATACACGATGAACGAATTGCGGCGGCGCAGGATGCGCGCCTTGATGCGGCGCTCCTCCATGAGGGCCACAAGCCCTTCGGCCAGCCCTTCGTTTTCCACCGTGATCTCGAAATGGAAATCGCCGCGCGGCTCGGCGATGAATCCGCTTCCCAGAAACGCGCCGCGCAGATAGGCGGCCTCGCAGCACGGCTTTTCGATCAAGTGCTCGTGGATGCCCATCTCGAGGCCCGCATCGCCCAAGATGCCCAGATCGTGCAGCGCTTCTTCGATCCCCGGCTGAAACGGCACCACGATCAGGTAGTTCGGCGTCTTGTGCAGCACGCTGCGCCGCACCGTGAGCTCGGTTTTCAACGCGTAGATCCGGTGCAGCGATTTGATGACCAGGCGGGCGACGGAGCTGATTTCCGTCGCGATTTCGAGACGATAGCGCCCGGGACCGGAGAAGAACAGGGTCCCCTCGATACGCACGAGCGCGGCGAGAGTCGCCTTATCGCAATGGCTGCATACGCCTTCGACGCGCGTGAGCTCGTCTTTGACATCGGCGGTGAATGACATGGTCTTACTTTCTCGAACGCATACGGGACAAACGGATCACCGAGCGCATGGCATCGCGCAAAGCGGATGCGTCATGCCAGGTGGGACGCTTATGGTCGGCAAGGTCGCGCACCAAGACCACCGGGCCTTGCTGCTGGATCGCGCACGCGTCCTCATAGGTGATGCGCACCGGCCTGACGGCACAGGCGGACGGATCCGCGGGCGCAGGCGGGCGCGCGGCGGCGTCGACGATGCGATCGGCGCCGTCGGACGGGCGCAGGGCATGGGGGCTGTGAACCAGCATGTAGTCGACCAGGCCGCCCATGCCATGGCGCACCAGCGCCTCGAAATGCTCGCGCGCCGAAAGACCCCAGGTCTCACCCTGCATATCGGCCAGCGAGCAGACGAACAGCACGGCGCCGCGCGAGGCCGCGATGGCATCGATCACGCCCGGCACCAAAAGATTCGGTATGATCGACGTGAACAGCGACCCCGGCCCCAGCACGATCAGGTCGGCCTGGGCTATGGCGTCGAGCGCGGGCCCGTAGGCATGCACCGGCGTATCCGCCTTCAGCCACACCCGATCGAGCGCCGTGGAGGATTTGCAGGCGCGCGCCTGGCTTTCGAAGCGGCGGCCGTCGCAGCTTCGCGCGCACAGCATCACCTTGTCGAGCGTCGAAGGATACACGTGCCCGCGCGCGCCGAGCAAACGCTCGCATATGGCGATGGCCTCGGGAAACGAACCCGTGGCGTCTTCGAGGGCCGCCAGCATCAAGTTGCCGAGCGTATGGTTGCGCGCGAACGAGAAGCGGTATTTGAACGCGCGCGTCAGCGGATCTTCGGCGTCGGCGGCCATCGCCGCGATGCACTTGCGTATATCGCCCGGCGGAAGCACGCCCGCCTCTTCGCGCAGGATGCCCGTCGAACCGCCGTCGTCGGCCATCGCCACCACGGCGGACACGTCGGCCTCCAGCGAAAGCAGCGTGCGGATCGAAACCGGCGCGCCCGTGCCGCCGCCGATGACGACGGCGCGCGCAGGCGTCGCCGTGTCGTGCAGGGTGCGCTCGCCCATTTCGCATTGCAGGCGCGCGAACGCGGCCGTCGCCGCGGGATCGTAGGCGAAGGGCGTGTCGCGAGGTATGAATTCCGCCATGCTATTCGGCCCCTCCGTCGGCCTCGTCGGCATGCAGCGCCGAGCGGACCGATTCGGCCAGCGGCAGGTCGCGGTGTGTGACGCTCACGCGGTAACCGCGCGTCTTGAGGTAGTCGCCCGTGCTTTCGGCCAACGCGACGCTGCGATGCTGCCCGCCCGTGCAGCCGACCGCGATCGCCAGCTGTTGCTTGCCCTCTTTGACGTATCCGGGCATCACCACGTCCAACAGCTCGCGCCAACGCTTGAGAAACGCCACCGTCTCGTCGCGATACATCACGAAATCGCGCACGGGCGCATCGAGGCCGGTCAAGGGACGCAGCGCCGGGTCGTAATACGGATTGGGCAGAAAGCGCACGTCCATGACGATATCGGCGTCGAGCGCGGCGCCGTGCTTGAATCCGAACGAATACACGGTGACGGCCAGGCCTTCGCGGTCGTCGTCGCCCGCGAACAGCTCGCGTATGCGCGTGCGCAGCTGCATCGGCAGAAGCTCGCTTGTGTCGATGACGTCATGGGCGTCGTTGCGCAGATCGTACAGAAGCGCCCGCTCCGCGGCGATCCCCTGCGCGATGGTCATGCCCTCCTCGCACAGCGGATGGCGGCGGCGGCTGGCCTTGTACCGCGCGACGAGTTTATCGTCGTCGGCATCGAGAAACACCATGCGGTAGGCGATGCCGCGGGCCGCAAGGCCCGAAAGCTCGCCTTTCAAATCGGCGAAGAAATCCTTGTTGCGCGCGTCGCATACCACGGCCAGCTTGCGCGAGCGCTCGCGCGTGCCGCGCGCCGTGTCGATAAGCTGGGGAATCAGGCTGGCGGGCAGGTTATCGATGCAGAAATACCCCAGATCTTCGAATGCATGCATCGCCTCGGTGCGGCCCGCGCCGCTCATGCCCGTAACGATGACCAGATCGTTGGAGCCGCCCGCTTCCCGCACGTCTTCTTGCATGACGACCATGGGACACCTCTTTTCTCGAAACGCGCACGCGCGCGATCAGTCTTGCTTCGATATATCGTGGGAACGACGCTCATTATACTGCGTGAGCACCGCGTACACTTCCTCGGCGACCTCCGCAGGCACCGCCTTGGCGGCAAGAATCTCATCGAGGCTCGCCGCGCACAGCTTGCGAAAGCCGCCCATCGCCGAGAGAAGCGCCTTTTTGCGCACGGGGCCGAGACCCGCCACGTCGTCGAGCACCGACTTCGTCATGCCCTTGCCCCGCAGCTCGCGGTGAAACGAGATGGCGAAGCGATGGCTTTCGTCGCGCACATGCTTGACCAGGTACAACGAACTCGATCCGCTCGGAAGCACGACGGGTCCGCTCTGCTGCCACGGCACGAACAGCTCCTCGTCGCGCTTGGCGAGTCCCGCCACCGGGATGTCGTCGATCCCCAGATCGGCGAGCTGGGCGAGCGCCGCGGCGAGCTGGGGTTTGCCGCCGTCGACGATCAATAGGTCGGGCTTGCTCCCGAAGCGGCCGTCGGCCATCCTCTCGGGCGCATAGCGCCTGCCGAGAACCTCCCGCATGCTGGCGAAGTCGTCCGCCTCGCACAGCGGCGTCTTGATCTTGAAGCGGCGATACTGCCCCTTGTCGGGACGCCCCGCCGTGAACACCACCATGGACGCCACCGTGTACGAGCCGTGGATCGTCGAGATGTCGAAGCACTCGATGCGCATCGGCGGGCGATCGAGCGCCAGAGCGCTTTCCAGCTGCAGCAAAGCTTCGTTGACGCGCTTGTCCTCGTAATTCGTGCGCACCTTGTAGCGGTTGAGCGTATGGCCCGCGTTCTTGCGCGCCATGGCCAAAAGCTCGGCTTTCTCGCCGCGCGACGGAACCGTGAAGCGCACCTTGGCGCCGTGCGGGCTGGCCAGCTTCTCGGTCAGCCACGACTCCATGGCCCCGGCGTCCTCGAGCTCGCAATCGACGATGACCTCGTGAGGGATGGACGTCGTGGCGTCGTAATAGCGCAGCAGGAAATTATGCAGCAGGTCGGCATCGGGAACGTCGCGCCCGCGATCGAGCACGAATTCGTTGCCGTTGATGATGCGGCCCTCCCGGATCATGAACACGTGCACGCCCGCTATGGTCTCCTCGCGCTCGATGCCGATGACGTCGGCGTTCAGGTTGCGCGACGACACCGCATGCTGACGGTCGGAAAGCGATTCGACGATATCGATGCGGGCCTTGAAACGCGCGGCGCGCTCGAAATCGAGCTCGGCGGCAGCGCGGCGCATCCCCTCGTTCAACTCGTCGACGAACTCGCGCCTGTTGCCCGCCAAAAAGCGCTCGACGCGCGCGACGTTTTCGGCATAGCGCTCAGGCGTCATGCGCCCGCAGCAAGCGCCGGGGCCTATGCCCACATGGGCGTCGAAACACGGGCGCGCAGGCGGATCGGCCAGAAAGGCCTCGATGCCTTGCGCTTGCACGAGCCGCTCGGTTCGGCGCCATTCGGCGCATTTCGCCGAGCACAGCGGCACCACCTTGCGCACGATATCCACCAGCTCGCGTGCCGCGCGGCTGTCGGTGTACGGACCGAAATAGCGCGTCGTCGCGTTATGGCGCTCGCGCGTGTACTTGATCGCCGGAAAAGCGTCGCCTTTCGTGATGGCGATGAACGGATAGCTTTTATCGTCTTTGAAATCGGCATTGAAAAACGGGGCGTACTGACGGATGAGGTTTTTTTCGAGCACGAGCGATTCGTGCTCGTTTTCGACCACGATGTACTCGAACGAATCGATCTGCTCGAGCATCAGGGGGATCTTCGCCCGCTCGTCTTGGCCCGACACGTACTGCCGCATACGGGCGCGCAGCTGCTTCGCCTTGCCCACGTAGAGGACCTCGCCCGCCGCGTTTTTCCACAGGTAGACGCCCGGCAGCGCGGGAACGCTCGCCAATTCCTGCTTTATTTCCTGGATGCGTGCTTCATTGCTCATGCCGGCCAGTATAGACCACGGGCGCGCCTGCGCGCGGCGGGCGCGACGGGCGGCACCGTTTCGGCAGAACCTAAGCGGCACGTCCTACATGAAGGCGCGGAAGAACTCTATGAGCACCGGCACGAGCGCCGAGCAGATGACGCCGTTGACGACGGAGAGCACCACCGTCTCGCCGTTGGTGCAGCGGATCATCATGGGAAGCGTCGTGTCCTCGCTCGTAGCGCCCGCAGGGGCGATGCACGTAGGATAGTTCAGATGGCGGGCGATCCAAGGGATAGAGAAAAACGAGATGAGCTCGCGCAGCAGGTTGGCCAGAAAGGTGATGCTTCCCACCTCGGCGCCCGCGATGCCCGTCAGCATGACGCCCGAAAGGCTGTACCAACCGAGGCCCGACGCGATAGCGCCGCCCACAGGCAGCGAAAGGCCGCACAAGGGCGCGGCGATCAGGCCGCCGACGATCGAGCCTGCGACGATGCCGAACGGAATGATGAGCACGCGCACGTGATACTGTTTGATCTTCCCGATCAGGCCTTTGCTTCCGCCGACGCTGATGCCCACGCAGAACATCAAGAACACCAGCACCCAATCGGAGTGCGCCACGAGGAAATCGACCGGGGCGAGCGGCACGGGAACAAGCCCCGCTACGACGCCGAGCACGAGCGCGCCGACCGCGATCGCGATCATGGCCGCCTCGCCGCCGTCGGCATCAACGGCGTCATTCGCCTGCTTGCGGGCGGCGTCTTCGGCGTGGCGTTTGGTGATATCGGCCATGAACAGCCGCGACAAAACGTACACCGCCGCGATCGAGCAGACGACGGGCAAAATCGCGAACAGCAGGCTCGCAACGCCGAGGGAAGCGAGCTGCTCGACGAATCCGTCGCGGCCGCCGAGCATGGCGCCCATCGAGAAGATGAGCAGCCCCGTGGCCGCCAAGGTGGCCGCCGCGTTCGCCTTTTTCCAGGAATCGGGGAACACCGTGGCGCCCGCCAGCACGCCGACGCACATGACCGCCAGTATTTCCACGACCCCTCGCTTCCTTCGGGGCGATCGCCCCGTCCGCACGCCCGGCCGCATACGGCCGCGCCCATCCCGCCGCGCCGCCGTAAGCGAAGCGCGTGACGGTCAAGTATACCAAGCGCCCTGCAAAAACCAGGCGAAGTTCACGATACGATGACGGTTGCGGTCGGCCTGCGGCGCGGCTTCGACGGCCCGGCGATAATGGACGTTCAACGCTAGCGTAAGGAACACCATGCCATCGTATCGCAAAGAAGACGCGCCCTATGCCGACATACGCGCCGTCGGCCTGCCGCGCGCACTGATGTACCACCGATTCGCGCCCGCCTGGACCGCTTTTTTCGAGGCGCTCGGGCGACGCGTCGTCACCAGCCCGCACAGCAACCGCGCCCTGCTCGAGCGCGGCGAGGCCCGCTCCGTCGACGAATGCTGCCTGGCATCGAAGCTGTTCATGGGACATGTCGAATCGCTCATCGGCGCCTGCGACGCGATCTTCGTGCCGAGCCTCGTCGACCTCGGCCGGCTGCAGGGCTTTTGCACCAAATACCAAGCCCTGCCCGACCTGGTGCGCAACACCTTCGCAGAGGAACGCCCGCGCATCGTATCGTGTCTGGTCGAAACGGCGAGTTCGAAAAAAGGACCCGAAAACGCCTTCATCGGCCTGGCCCTTGATTTCGGCGCGACGAAAAGCGAGGCGAAACACGCCGTGAAAGAAGCGCGCAAAGCGCTCGAGCAGGCGGAGCACGACGCGGCCGAGCGCCTCGAATCGCAGCTTCGCCGCGTCGAGCAACGACGCAAAGCAGGCGACGGGCAAGCGCTGGCGATCCTCGTGCTCGCCCACCCGTACGTCGCAGCCGATCCGCTCATCGGAGCAAGCGTCGTCGAATCGCTCGAAACGCTCGGTGCGACGGCCTTGCTCGCAAGCGATTTCGACCGCAAACGCGCGCTCAAGAAAAGCGAGGGGTTCTCGTCCACCATGCCGTGGCTGATCAACCGCGAACTGATAGGCGCGGCGCTGTGCCTGCACGACCGCATCGACGGCATCGTGCTCGTCAGCGCGTTTCCCTGCGGCCCCGACTCGATGACCAACGATATGGCGGCGCGCCATATTTCCGGAAAACCGCTGCTCTCTTTGACCGTCGACGCCCAAAGCGGCACCGCGGGGCTCGAAACCCGCGTCGAAAGCTTCGTCGACATCCTGCGCTATCGCAAGAAAGGAGGATACCTGCGATGAAACGCACCGACGACACCGCCCGCGCCGACCGGGCGAGCGAGCCTTTGGCGATGCGGGCCGCCAACTTCCTCGGCGAGGCGATCGATGCGGTCGACACGCTGACGAGGCGCTACGACGACGGCCCGCGGGCGTCATGCGCCGCAGGCGACGGCACGCGCGCGCCCTCCCGCCTCGTGGAAAAACGCGCGGCGAAAAAACGCGAGCGCCACGCCAAGACCAAAGTGGCCTTCTTGCGCTACGGCTATTACGACATCGGCTTCGAGTTCTTCGTCAAGCACGTGCTCGATGCCGAGTTCGTCGACCTGGGCGAATCGACCAAGCGCACGCTCGAGCTGGGCGCGGCGGCGAGCAACGATTTCGTCTGCGCGCCGTTCAAGCACATCCTCGGCGACTACATCGAGGCGCTCGAAGCGGGCGCGGACGTGCTCGTGCAGTTCACGGGCCCGTGCCGCCTGGGATATTACGGAGAACTCCAAGAGTCCATCCTGCGCGACATGGGCTACGAGTTCGAGATGCTCAACTTCGCCGAAGTCGCAGGCAAGCCCCTCAAGGACTACATCGCCGTCTGCAAAAAGAAGATCAATCCCGACCTTTCGGTTCCCCAAGGCGTCGCCGGCATGCTGACCGCGTTCAAAATGATTGAATGTCTCGACGCCTACAACGACCGCTACCTCGCCGTGGCGGGCTTCGACGACGAGCCCGGCGCCTCGCGCGAGGCGCGCGAGCGGTTCTTCGCCGCGATGCGGTCGTGCAAGACCAGACGCGATGTGGAAGACGCCTTCGATCGCGGCGTCGCCGAGCTCGAAGCGATCGCGCGGCACAAGCCCGCCGATGCGCTGCGCATCGGCATCGTGGGAGAGTATTTCACCGCGGTCGACCCGCGCAGCAACCTCGACCTCGAGCGCAAGCTGCTCTCGATGGGCGTCGAGCTGGCCCGCATGATCAACGTCACCAACCGCAACATCCACTACAACGAACCCGAGCTGCGGCGCAGCGTGTCCGAGTACGCGACCTACGACATGGGTCCCACCTCCACGCTGACCATCGCCGCCGCGAAACGCTATGCCGACGAAGGGTTCGACGGCATCGTCCACGTGAAATCGTCGGGATGCACGCCCGAAATCGACTGCATGCCCGTCTTGCAGCGCATCAGCCGCGACAAGCACATTCCGATCCTCTTCCTCAGCTACGACTCGCAGACAAGCGACACAGGACTGGACACCCGCATAGAAGCGTTCTACGACATGATCGCCATGAGAAAGGCATCCCGATGAGCACGACCGAATCAACCGCCCCCGCACGCCGCCGCGCCTTCCTCGGCATCGACACGGGCTCCATATCCACCAAAGGCGTCATCATAGACGACGAACTCGACATCATCGCACGCACGTACCTGTGGACCGAAGGCGACCCTTCCCGCGCGGCCGAACGCGTCATCGACGATCTGGAAAAGCAGATCGACCGCGATGTCTTCGACGTCGTGGCGGTAGGCACCACGGGAAGCGCCCGCCGCCTGGTGGGAGCCATGACGGGCGCGCAGATGGTGAAAAACGAGATCACCGCGCATGCGGTCGGCACCACGCATCTGCACCCCGATGTACGCACCATCCTCGAGATAGGCGGACAGGATTCGAAGATCATCTGCGTGGAGGACGGCGTCGCGGTCGACTATGCCATGAACACGCTGTGCGCTGCGGGCACCGGATCGTTTCTCTCGAGCCAGGCCCATCGCCTCGGCGTCGAGGTGGAGGATTTCGGCGCGATAGCCCTCACGTCGAAAAAGCCCGCCAACATCGCGGCGCGCTGCACCGTGTTCGCCGAAAGCGACCTCGTGCACAAGATCCAGATGGGATACGCCCGCGAAGACGTGATCGCGGGATTGTGCAAGGCGGTGGCCACCAATTACCTGAACAACGTGGGGAAAGGCAAGAAGATCGAAGGGCCCGTCGTGTTCCAAGGCGGCGTGAGCAAGAACATCGGCGTGGTGCACTTCTTCGAAGAAGCGCTGGGGTGCGAAGTGACCGTCGATGCCGACGGCCATCTGATGGGCGCCTACGGAGCGGCGCTGCTCGCGGCGGGAACGCCGCCCGAAAAGCAGTCGTCGTTCGCCTTCGACATCGACGACTTCGAATTCAAGACGCGCGAGGTCGTCTGCCGCAAATGCCCCAACCATTGCGAGATCGTCTGCGTCTACAAAGACGACGACCTCATCGACTCGTGGGGCAACCGTTGCGAAAACGGCGCCCTGAAAGCGAAGCGCCGCTGACCTGGCACGCCGCACGCAGACACGCCCGCAGCCGCCTTGCACCGAATCGTCCGATACGTTAAATTACGAACATCAGTACGATTACAGAGAGGGGCGGCATGCGGCTTCTGCATATATCCGATCTTCATATAGGCAAGCACGTCAACGACTTTCCCCTGATAGAAGACCAGCGCTTCATGCTCGACCGCATCGTCGAGATGATCGGCTCCTATAACGTGGACGCGCTGCTCATCGCGGGAGATATCTACGATAAAAGCTCGCCGTCGGCCGAAGCGGTCGCCTGCGTCGACGCGTTTCTCGCCGCCGTGGCCGACACCGGGGCCGCCTGCTTCGCGATCGCGGGCAATCACGATTCCGCCGAACGCATCGCCTACGGATCGCGCCTGTTCGCCAAGCAGAACGTCTTCGTATCCCCGCTCTACGACGGCGCGATCGCGCGCCATACCTTGCGCGACGAATACGGCCCGGTCGATTTCTGGCTCTTCCCCTTCCTCAAGCCTGCCCACGTCAAACCCTACTTCCCCGATGCGGAGATAGGCTCCGACTACACGGCCGCGATGAGGGCCGTCGTGGACTCGTGCCCTATCGACCGCACGCGGCGCAACGTGGCCGTCGCCCACCAATTCGTCACCGCTTGCGGCATCGATCCCCAACGCAGCGATTCGGAACTTTCGCTCGGCGGGCTCGACAACGTGGACGTCTCCGTGTTCGACCCGTTCGACTACGTCGCGCTCGGCCATATCCACGGGCCTCAGCGTATCGGGCGCGATACGGCCCGGTACAGCGGAAGCCTCCTGAAATACTCCGCATCGGAAATACGCCAGACGAAATCGGCCACGCTCGTCGTCCTCGAAGAGAAAAACGCCGCCATCGGCATAGAATCCATCCCCCTTGTCGCGCGGCGCGACATGCGCTGCATACGGGGGCCGCTCGCCTCGCTGGTGTCGGACGAGGTGAAAGACGCGCTTTCGAAGCGCGAGCGCGACGACTACATCCATGCCGTGCTGACCGACGAATTCACGCCGATCGATGCGCTCGCGCAGCTGCGCGCCGTCTATCCCAACACCATGAGCATCGCCTATGACCGCACAGGCGTCGAAGCGCGCGCAGATGTCGACGAATGCCTCCCCGCCGTAGAAGAGCGCATCGACCTCGCGCAGGCGTTCGCGCGCTTCTACGAACAACGCAACGGATCGGCCCTCACCGAGGGGCAGCGCGCGCTCATCGCGCGCCTGATCGAAGAAGGAGCGTACAGCCGATGAGACCGATTTCTTTGACCATGCGGGCATTCGGCCCCTACGCCGGCACCGTCGCCGTGGATTTCGCGGCCCTGGGCGAAAGCGGAATCTACCTCGTCGCCGGCGACACCGGCGCGGGAAAGACCACGATCTTCGATGCGATATCGTTCGCGCTGTTCGGGCATGCCAGCGGCGACGAACGAAGCGCGCGCTCGCTGCGCAGCGATTTCGCCGACCCGTCGGCGGAAACAAGCGTCGAGCTCGTCTTCTCGTACCGCGGGACCACCTATACCGTCTGGCGATGCCCCGGCTACACCCGCGCCAAAAAACGCGGCAGCGGCACGACCGAGCAGGCTCCCGACGCGCGCCTCGAGCAGCCCGGCAAACCCCCCATCACCCGCGTGCGCGATGTCGATGCGGCCATCGTCGACATCCTCGGCATAGACCGCAACCAATTCGCGCGCATCGCCATGATCGCGCAGGGCGATTTCCGCAAGCTGCTCGTCGCGGGAACCGACGAGCGAAGCCGCATATTCCGCAAGCTTTTCGACACGCAATGCTGCCTCGATTTCCAAAAACGCCTCGCCGAAGAAAAACGCACGCTCGAAGCGGCGCATGCCGCGTCGATTGCGACGCTGCGCATCCACGCCCAAAACGCACGTCTCGAAGAAAACGACGAAGACCGCGCCGAGCTCGAACGTCTCGTGCACGACGAGGCCCTGCAAGCCCCCTGGCTCATCCAGGCGCTCGAGCGCGCCGAAGCGCGCGACGCACGACGCGAAACCGAGCTGGACGAAGCGCTCGCCGCGGAAAAATCGCAGCGGGAACGCGCCCTGTGCGCGCAGCGGGAAATAGCGGCGCGCGAGGCCCTGCTTGCCGAAGCGGCGCAGCTCGAGGCGCGCATGCCTTCGCTCACGCACGCCTACGACGAGGCGAAACGCGCCGTGGACGCCGCCTCGGCGCAGCGGACGCGCCGCGACGAGGCGGCGCGCAGCGCGGCGATCGAGCGCGCCGAGCTTTCTTCCTACGACGAACTCGAATCGCTCGATGAAGAGGCGCGCCGCCACGCGATCGCCGCGCAAGACGCCCGCGCGGCGATCGCGCAGGCACGCAACGAAGCGCAGCTTTTCGCGCAACGCCGCGAAGAGGCGCAGCGAACCATCGCGGCCCTCGGCGACGTGGAGCAGCGCCGCGCCGACGCCGCAGGGACGCTCGCGCAGGCGCGCGAGCGCATCGAATATGCCGAGAAACAGAACGCCGCCTACCGCGACGCGCAGCGAAGCACCGAGGAGGCGCGACGCGCCGCAGGCGCATCG
>JAUNBA010000012.1 GCA_030527325.1 Slackia sp. | reverse complement strand
GATTCGCCCGACCGCCCTTCATGGCTATCACCCGCGAACGCGGATGCCGAAGCCTACGCGTCCTCGCCGTCGTAGCGACGCTTGTCGGGAATGACGAAAATGAACACGAGCGAGCTCAGCAGCAGCAAGAACGGGTAGAACAGCAACGGCATGATCTGGAAGGCCGACACCGCATAGCCCAATTCCGCCGCCGCAGAGATGGCCACCAGCATCTGGGCGCCATAAGGAATGACGCCCTGGGACACGCAGGAAAACGTATCGAGCAGTGAAGCGGTCTTGCGCTTGGAGATGTCGTAGGTCTTCGCCATCTCCGAAGCAATGGGATTGGCCATCACGATGGCGACGGTGTTGTTCGCCGTGGCCACGTCCATGGCGCCAACGAGCAGGCCCATGCCGAGCATACCGCCCTTGCGCGATTTGAACAGGCTCTTGATGCCGTTGAGCAGCGCGATGAAGCCGCCGTGCTCGCGGATGAGGGCGCAGATGGCGCTGACCAGGACGGCGACCATCGTGGTTTCGAACATGCCCGCAGCACCCGATCCCATGTTCGCCAGCAAATCGGCCGCCGGCGTGGCACCCGTCGCGATCATGATGACCGCGCCCGATACGATGCCCATGAGCAGCACGATGAACACGTTGATGCCCACGATGCCGCCCACCAATACGATGAGATACGGCACGAGCTGGATCAGGTCGTACTCGTGAGAGATGCTTCCGTTGAGATCGGCGCCCATGGACAGCACGAGGATGATGACCAGCGTGACCAGCGCGGCGGGCAGCGCGATCTTGAAATTCTCGCGGAACTTGTCTTTCATGCGGCAGCCTTGGCCCTGGCAGGATGCGATGGTGGTGTCGGAGATGAACGAGAGGTTATCTCCGAACATAGCGCCGCCCATGACGCTGGCGATGCACAAAGGAAGATCGAATCCCGATGCGGAAGAAACCGCCACCGCGATGGGCGTGATCAACGTGATCGTGCCGACCGAAGTGCCCATGGAAACCGACACGAAGCAGCTCACCACGAACAACACAGCCACGGCGTACTGGGCGGGAATGACCGAAAGCAGCAGATACGCCACGCTCTCGGCGCTATCGCGGCCGACGACTCCGACGAAGATGCCCGCCGCCATGAAAATCAGAATCATGGTGACGATGGTCTTATCGCCGATGCCCCTTCCCATAACCGCAAGCTTCTCGTCGAAGGGAAGCTTGCGGTTCTGGAAGCACGCGACGAGCAGCGCCACAAGAAACACCACGACGATGGGAATGTTGTAAAAGCCCATGGAGATGCCCATGACGTACTCGAACACGATTCCCAATCCGAGATACAGCACCAAAAAGACACCGATCGGAAGCAATGCCTTCACATTGCCTCTCTGTTTCGCTTCGCTTTCGTGTTCCACAATCCAGCCTTTCTATCAACGTGATTTGCGATGCGCGGCATACGAGCGTCCGCCGGACGGAGGCAGCGAGACGGACGTTCGCCGCGACAATGCGCCGATTTTCCCGGAAGACGGCACATGCCACAACAGAAAATGCCGCCCGCGGTCGAAAAAACGAGACGCGGGCGGCATCGGGTTAATCGCGCGTGAGCTTGCGATGGATGCGGTGCGGCTTGGCCGCCTCCTCGCCGAGGCGCTCGACGCGGTTTTTCTGATAGCTGTCGAAGTTGCCTTCGAACCAATACCAGGCGCCGGGATTCTCATCGGTCCCCTCCCACGCGAGGATATGCGTGGCGATGCGGTCGAGGAACATACGGTCGTGACTCGTGACCACGGCGCATCCCGGGAATTCGAGCAGCGCCTCCTCGAGGCTTTCGAGCGTTTCGACATCGAGGTCGTTGGTAGGCTCGTCGAGCAGCAGCAGATTGCCTCCCTGCTTCAGCGTCAACGCCAGATTGAGCCTATTGCGCTCGCCGCCCGACAGCACGCCGGCAGGCTTTTGCTGATCGGAGCCCTTGAAACCGAACGCGGACACATACGCGCGGCTCGGCACCTCGGTTTCACCGACCTGCATATAATCGAGACCGTCGGAAACGACCTCCCACAGCGTCTTATCGCCGTCGATGCCTTCGCGGTTCTGGTCGACGTACGAGACCTTCACCGTCTCGCCCAATGCCAGCGCGCCCGACGTGGGCTGCTCTTTGCCGACGATCATCTTGAACAGGGTGGATTTGCCGACGCCATTGGGGCCGATCACGCCGACGATGCCGTTGCGCGGCAGGCTGAACGACAAATCGTCGATCAAAACGCGATCGCCGAACGCCTTATGCAGATGCTCGACGTTGAGCACTTCGGCGCCCAGGCGCGGTCCGGCGGGAATATGGATATCGGTATAGTCCACCTTTTTCGACTGCGCCGCTTCGGCGGCCATGCGCTCGTAGTTCTCCAAACGCGCCTTGCTTTTCGCCTGGCGCGCCTTCGGGGAGCTGCGCACCCATTCGAGCTCGGCCTGCATACGCTTCGCGAGCTTGGCATCGCGCTGGCCCTGGGCAGCCATACGGGCCGCCTTCGTCTCCAAATACGTCGAGTAGTTGCCCTTGTACGGATACAGGCTGCCGCGATCGACCTCGCAGATCCACTCGGCGACATTGTCCAGGAAATAGCGGTCGTGCGTGACCGCCAGAACCGCGCCCTGGTAACGCTTGAGGAATTGCTCGAGCCACAAAACGCTTTCGGCGTCGAGGTGGTTGGTCGGCTCATCGAGCAGCAGCAGATCGGGCGCTTCGAGCAACAGGCGGCACAACGCCACGCGACGACGCTCGCCGCCGGAGAGCACCGTAACGGGCATATCGGGATCAGGGCACTGCAACGCGTCCATCGCCTGCGAGAGCTTGCTGTCGAGATCCCATCCGTCCGCCGCGTCGATTTCGTCTTGCAGCCTTCCCATTTCCTCCATCAAGGCGTCGAAGTCGGCGTCGGGGTCGCCCATTTCCGCACTGACCTGGTTGAAGCGATCGATCTTGGCAAGCACTTCGCCGAATGCCATCTGGATGTTCTCGAGCACCGTCTTGGTTTCGTCGAGCGGCGGCTCCTGCTGCAGAATGCCCACGCTGTAGCCGGGGCTCAAACGCGCCTCGCCGTTGGAAACTTCCTCGATACCCGCCATGATCTTAAGCAGCGTCGATTTGCCCATGCCGTTGGGGCCGACGACGCCGATCTTCGCACCGGGGTAAAACGACAACGAGACGTCGTCGAGAATGACCTTATCGCCATGCGCCTTACGCGCCTTGTACATGGTGTAAATGAATTCCGCCATGCAACACTCCCCTTTTCTCACTCCAGGAAACACGAATGCGCGCCGCCACACGCACGAGAAACGACGCGGCTCTATGAAAAAAGAACGCGGACGAAACCGCGTTCTCTTCATTCTACCAGGCGAAAACCGCATAACTTCGGCGTTTTGGAATATTTCGCGACGCACGCGGCGCACGGCGGCTGCAGGTTTTCCGGAAGCAACGACGATACGCGCGCGACGGCGCCGTTGCGACGAACCTGCGTGCGCGACCCTAACGGTTTTCTATGCTGCCGATGTTTTTGAGCTCGATTTGAATCGTGCCGTCGGGAGCATTGAAAAACTCGATGTACTCCGATGTCGCCCCGTATTCCGCAGGAAACGTTATCTCGATTCCCGTATCGGTGCGGATCTTGTGGCTTTTAGCCACGCGCTGCGCGACCTTCTTTTCGACGGGCACGCGCTCGGGCAGGCATTCTTCGGCCACCGCCTCTTCGAAGCGCCTTCGAAGCGGCTCGTCCTCGAACACGTCGGACGCCATATCCCACGGTGCGAGATAAGCGTCCTCGTCGGCCGCTTCGACGACATGCGCCTTTGCCTTGGAGACCGCAATTGCCGCATTGGCGCCGTATTCCTCGGCCACCTCTTCGACGATGCGGGCGACCGTTTCGATCACGTCTTTGCCCGACGCCTCGACGCTGCACTGCAGCAGGCCCTCCACCACGACAAGCCGCTGCTCGCCGGCGACAGAACGCGGCTTATCGTTGAACACGGCCCTCGAAGAAGCGATATCGACGATCGCGTACGACGAGACCTTCTGCGACGTATTCGGCAAAACGGCATGGCCGCGCACGATGCCGTTTCGCATCGCCCCGTCTTCCCCGCGACGTATATCGTGCATGTACGCCTGCTTGCTCTCGAGGATGAACACGCCGAAATAACGCCTGTCGCGAGCATCGTAAGAGTCGGCATCGTCGCTGGCCGATTCGTCGGATTCCTCGAAATCGACGATGAGGATGTCCGCAGGAGACGCTTTGTCCTGATGCGCGAGCTCCGTACCCAAAAACCGCGCGACCTCGACGGAGAACTCCGCGAAACCCACGCGGCCAGCACGATACGCACGCATCTCATCGGCAAACGCGCCGTCATTGGGAAGCGATCCATGGCGGTTATCGATGCTGCCCATGGCGCGACGAACGTGGGCGGCCACGAAATGCTGCGCCGTCCTATCGTCTAAATCGAGCTCGACATCCGATAGCGCTTCGAAAGACGATGAAAAATCGAACACATGCACGATGGCATGATTGATATGCATGAAACGCTCCTTACACACGTGCGACGGCGCTCGCGAACCGATCGTCATCGACGAAACGCGCGGTCCCTCTTATAGCGACGAACCCGCAAGACGACATACGCCGTAGCGCAAAGACAATACCCGATCGCGTACGCAGGCGACGACGACGCGCACAGCAACGCGGCATGCAGGCACAACGCGGGATAGAACAAATACGAAAGCATATGAATACGCCGCCACGTCGTCTGCCGCATATGGTCGGCCACGACAGAAAGCGACGTCAGCGCCAGCACGGCCAACGCGATGAGCACGAACGCGCACAGCGCCTTCTGCCAGGCGCCAGCGAAAACCGAGGAGAATCCCGCCGCGCGCACCCACGGAACGGCGCATACGCAATGCGCGCACGCCAGAATGGCGGCAACAAGCGAAAGCGGACGGCGAATCTGCACCAGGCGCACGCGGGTCTTCGATCCGGGCCGACACACTCCCGTGAACATAACGATGCTGAGCAGCACGAATGCAAGCATTCCCGATCGTATGGGCACCAGCAGCATCGCGATAGGACTCCACTGAAAGCCTGCAAGCGTCGAAACGGCAACCGCCGCGGCCAAAACGGCCGCGGCGGCATACCACGCACTGCAACGATGCTTGAGGCTTCGAGCGCACGGCCCGACAAGCGCCAAAGCGCATGCGGCCGATATGACGATATCCACTCGAAGGCTCCTTTCGCACGTCTGCTACTTGGAGGAAGCGTCTTTGTCGTCGGAGACTTCGTGCTCCTCGACAAGCTCCATCTCCTCGAGCCACTTGCCATGCTTTTTCTTGGTGTAGGCGTAATCGGCGATGCCGTTGCCGAACATGGTGCCGAACTCGACATTGGTGACCGGGTAGATAGCACCCAGGAAGAAGTGGACAGCGAAGACCAGCAGCATCAGCACGCATGCGACGAAGTGCAGCGTCCAGATGAACCACGTCATACCGGGGCCCATGTCCACATGGATAAGGCCGAAGATGCCGTCGCCGGTATTGGCCCACATCAAGAAACCGGTGATAGCCAAGCCAACGCCGCCGAGAATGAGGCACAGGCCCGCGAGCTTCTGACCGGTGTTGTACTTGTCTTGCGGGGGAACGTAGTGCTCGGGCTTGCCGCGGAACAGATACGGATCGAGATATCCGCCCATAGGAGCGGTGATCCAGCCCAAGTCGTCCTTATCGTAGTGGGTGCACGTGTCCATGAAGCGGGAGAACGATTTCCAGCTCACGACGATATAGACCACAGGCGCGCCGATGAAGACCACGCCCATGATGCAATGGATCAGGGCCGTGATGTTGCGCGGAATGTCCAAACCGGCGAACAGCAGGATACCCGTGATGCCGCACACGATGAATCCGACGGCGACCAGCAAGTGCATGATACGCGTGGAGACATGATGCTTGAAAATCTTGATATCGACGCCCGGCGTTTCTTTCGCAACGGGATTGTGGATTTCCTTTTCGCTCATGCGTTATTTCGCCTCCTTCTTGGCGGCATTCAGCTCTTCGATCTGCAGCTCCGTCTCATCTTTGGCATCCTGCACGCTCGAAGCGTTCAGATGCTCGATCTGCTTGGCTGCATCCGAGCCGTACGTGGTGTGCAACAAACGGTGCGAAAGCTCGGTCTTGGCGGGCAGAACCTGTCCGGGAGACAGATACTGCTCGTAGAGCGCCGTGATTTCAGGGTTGGAATGCGACGTGCGCAGCGCGCGCTTGGAATCGTTCGCATACAGCACGGATATGCGCTTCGTGACGTATTCTTTCGCCTTCTTGTACGTGCCCAAGGCGAATGCGCCGACGCCGCTTGCCAGAACCAGGGACACGACGACCGTGGCAGCGCCCTTGATGGCCTGACGGCGGGTGATGCCTTTCGGATCGGCGATGGTACGCTCGATATGGCTCATCGTATGCCTCCCTTACAGAATCGTATGGTTGATGGGCTGGCCGCCGCCGTTGACGCAGCCGCCCGGGCAGTTCATCACTTCGACGAAGTGGTACGGGCAAGAGCCCGACTCGATCTTGTCGAAGACGGTTTCGACATTGGCGGTACCGCTCACGACCGCCACGTTCAAATCGAACGTATCGACGCCTGCGGCCTCGGCGATTTCGGCTTTCAGCGGGATGGAGACGGTCGCCTCGCGCACGCTGTCCTCGCCGCGAACGGCATGGACCTCGATCTGCTCGAGCTCTTTGCCCGAAAGCGCCTTGTACGCGGTGCGCAGGGCAGCCTCCATGACGCCGCCGGTATTGCCGAAGATGACGCCCGCGCCGGTGCCTTCGCCCATGACGCTGTCGGCCTTGCCGTTTTCGTCGAGCATTTCGAAATCGATGCCCGCGTCGCGAATCATCTGCGCGAGTTCGCGCGTGGTGATGACGGCATCGACGTCGGGATAACCGCTCGACACGAATTCGGGACGGGAGCACTCGCGTTTTTTGGCGGTGCACGGCATCACGGCGACGCTATAGATGTCGGCGGGATCGATGCCGAGCTGCTCTGCGCCGTAGGTCTTCATGATGGCGCCATGCATCATCATGGGAGACTTTGCGGTGGAAAGATGGGCGAGCATATCGGAATGATTCAGCTCCGCGTAGCGGACCCAGCCGGGGCAGCACGAGGTGAACTGGGGCAGCTCCGCCTCGGCGTCCTCATAACCCTTGACGCCCAGGCTCTTCAGAATGCGAGCAACCAGTTCATGGCCTTCTTCCATGATGGTGAGGTCGGCGCCGAAGACGGTGTCGTACACCTTGTCGAAGCCGAGCTCGCGCATGGCGGAAAGCATCTTGCCCTCGGTATCGGTGCCCTCGGGAAGGCCGAATTCGACGCCCAATGCGGCGCGAACGGCAGGAGCTTCCTGCACCATGACGATCTTGTCTCCCGCGAGCGCGGCGCGCACGTCGTCGAGCATCGATTTCTCCTCGATGCGCGCGAACGGACACGTGATGAGACACTGACCGCAGCTCAGGCACTTTTCGGGATCGATGACATGCTTCGTGCCGAGGCCTGCGACCGTGATGGCGTCGTTCGGACACACCTTGACGCAATCGTCGCACCCTTTGCACTGGTCGTTGATGAAGACGACTCCTTCTTTGAGAATTGCTTCTCTGATGTCGCTCAAAACGCACCCCTTATCTTATAGGAACCGATTCCGCCCGCACCGCCTTTCGCCGTGCGTCGCCTGCGCAACGCGTGCTTCCGAAACGCGAGCACGCCTCGCGAAGATGACGAACGCGCCGAAAACGCCGCCGAGCGGAAATAAACAGCGGTTGCTATTATTAACCGCGCAATAAACTTTTACGAAATTTATACTAAATTTGCATATTCACAGCCAAGACGCCCGAACATGCTATGCACAAGGTCGGCATGACGCCATTTCTCCCTATTCTACAAATTGCTACCATTAAAACATCATTAAGGAGTCGCTCCTTGAGAAACGCGCGTGATCCGCTCCGCGCACACGGCCGCACGATCCGTATCGGGATGCACGGCCCTGCGCGGATTCGACATGATCGATCAGCGGTCCAAAAGATCCTCCCCCACGATGACATGCTTATCGGGATCGTAGACAAGCCCTCCGTGCTCGATACCGAAAAACATCAGCTTGGTAGGAGCGAGGCCCTCGATGTTCGCCAAGTACACATGAAGCATCGTGAACAGAATGAAAACGAACGTCATGACGTAATGAACGATGCGCACGCTCATCGCCCCACCCATGAAGGCGATCGCGCTCTCGAAAAACGGAAGGTTCGCCGTCGGCGACCACAAACACAAGCCCGTGAAGAACATGAACGCGATCAAGACAGGGACCGCAAGATAGCTTATCTTCTGAGGAACGCCGAGCTTGGCCGAAAGCGGATGGTCTTTTTTCAAAAAGAGATAGTACTTGATCCATTCGACGCCCTGATGACGATTATCGGCCTGAGGAAGCCACGTCTTGTAGTCGGTCACCGTCTCGCGCGTGCCGCCCGTCGGAGCCGATTTCACGAAAAACGCCAGGATCACGCGGGCGACCACATTCGCCATGATCACAAAGCCGCAGAACAGATGCAAGCCGCGCGCTATCCCCATGCATGACGGAACCCACGGAAAGTGGATATAGAAGCCCGTGACGACGAGAAACGCCATGGCGACCAGATTCACCCAATGGGTGATGCGGAACGGAAGAGGATGCGCCTCGCGGTAGTGCGCAAGATGAGCCATCTTATTTCACCCCCCAGGGATCGGTCACGGTTTCGAACGACTTCCCCGTCTTCGGCTCGACGACATGCACGGCACATGCGGTGCACGGATCGAAGCTGTGTACGGTACGCAACGCGTTGATGGGCTTTTCTATATCCGCAACGGGAACGCCTATCAACGCCTGCTCGAGCGGGCCGTAGTTGCCGTCGGGATCGTGGGGCGCAAGGTTCCATGTCGATGGAATGATGATTTGATAGTCATCGATCTTACCGGCCTCGATCCTCTCGGAATGATACAAAGCGCCGCGTGGGGCCTCCCAAAAACCCGTACCCGAGCCCGAGTCGTTTTCGGGCACGGTGAAATACGCACCGTCCGCGCCCTTGACGGCCTCGCAAAGCTCATCGACCCAATCTTTCATAAGACCGGCTATGTAGAGCGTCTCGATCTGGCGGGCCGCGGTACGTCCCAGCGTGCTTTGCAACGCGCTCAAATCGCCCTTGCGACCGCCGAAAGCCGCAAGCATCGCATCGATATGCTCGATGACGAACGGCACGCCGCGCTTGTAAGCGACGAGCAAGCGGGCGAAACCGCCGGTCTCGAGGGGCTTTCCGTCATAACGAGGGCACTTGTTCCACGTATAGCGGCCCTCGACGTCATATTCGGTGAAAGCGGGCTTGACCCCCTGCTTGAACGGCGGCAAATCGGCGTCGCCCTCGTACCAGGAACGGCCCACATATTCGGTGATCTTCGATTCGTCCACATCGGAAAGCTCGAAATGCTCATCGAGCACGCCTGCGGGAAGATAGCGATCGTTCATGCGCATGGAAGGACGCTCGAAAACTCCCCACGCACCGTAGCGCCCCACGCCTTTGCCGAACGAAGCAGCCTCGGGGTAGAAGCGCGCCAATGCGAGCGTATCGGGAATCATGGTACGCGCGACCCAGTCATACAGCTCATCGACAAGGCCTTTCAAATCGTCGAGCTTCTCATCGGTCGGAACGAACGCCGTGCCGCCCGGGACGACCGTCATGACATGCGGCATCTTTCCACCGAGCAAGGCGGCGATCTCGGAAGCCTTGCTTTGCATCTGCAGGGCCTCGAGATAATGGGCCGTCAAGATAAGGTCGGCCTCAGGGGCAAGATTGTATTCCCCGGTATCGAACCAGTTGCCGCTGAAGATGGACAGCTGCCCGTTTTCAGCAAAGCGCTTGAGGCGATCTTGCAACCCCACGAAATCAGATGACGGCGTGCCCAATTCGCTCGCCAAATCGTACGCCGCCGCGGGATCGGCCGAAAGCGCATTGAGGGGGTCGACGTAATCGAGGCCGGCCAGATTGTAGAACCACAGGATATGGCTATGCAGGAACTGAGATCCTTCTATGAGATTGCGGATGATGCGGGCATTGTCGGGAATCGAGATGCCGTATGCCCGTTCGGCCGCGATGGAAGACGCATGGGCATGCGATATCGGGCAGACGCCGCAAATGCGCTGCACGATATACGCGGCATCTTCCGGCGTTCTGTCACGCACGACGAGTTCCATGCCGCGAAAGCACCCTCCCGATACCCATGCATCGGTGACGACGCCGTCGGTGACTTCCATCTCGGCACGCAGATGGCCCTCTATGCGCGTGATGGGATCGATAACGGAACGAACCATTAGCGTTTTTCTCCCTTCTTACGAACGGCGGCATCGAGCACGTCTTTCGAATACACGCCGACGGATCGGTCGGGATGCTTGGCATCCCATGCGCGGACCTTCTCGAATTCCGCGCCTTGGGGCACGCGGCCTGCCGCTTTCATGCCGAAGCCGTGCACGACAAGGGCGGCCGCGGCCACGCCCGTCGCGCCCAGCGCGATGGCTCCCGGCTGCACCGTCGCCTCGCCTATGCGCACATCGCGATGACGCTTAAAAAACGGCGTGTTCACCTCGACCCAATTCTGACCGGGATCGGCAGGATTCGCCTCGCAGCAACCGATGCACGGAGCGCCCGCCTCGATGCACCAGCTGCGACGATGGTTGTAGCGCGCCACCCCGCAGTTCGCCTTGGTCTGAGGCCCGCGGCATCCGAGCGGATACAGGCAATAGCCCTTCGCCTCTTCGGGAGACCCGAGGCGATAGACGAATTCGCCGTTTTCGAAATGGCCGCGTCGTTGGCAATTGTCGTGGACGGTCTGGCCGAAAATCTGCACCGGCTTGTTTTCCGCATCGAGCCGAGGCAGCCTGTCGAGCAGCAACGCATCCACCAATACGGCGCACAGCCATTCGGGATTCGCGGGACAACCGGGGATGTTCACCACGGGCGTGCCGACGCCATGCTCGGCCAAGAACTGCTGCACGCCGCGGGCGCCGGACGGATTGGGATGCGCTGCCATCCATCCTCCGTTGACCGCGCATGACCCAAGCGCGACGACCGCATCGGCATGCTCCGCCGCCTCCAGCAAATGCTCGTTTCCCGTTTTCCCGGCAATGCGCAAAGCGTTGCCGCCCCACCCGTCGAGAACGGCGCCTTCGTAGACGAGGATGTAATCGCCCGCCGCGATGGTCTGTTCTTTGGCCTCTTCCATAGACCATCCTGCCGCGGCGCTCAGCGTCTCGCTGTAATTGAGGGAAATAAGATCGAGCACCACAGACGCCGGATCCGGAGCATCCGATTGAGCGAACGCCTCCGTGCACCCCGTGCATGAAGCGCCCTCGATCCAAACGACCGGATACAGGTCGCCCCTGCTTGCGCCGATGACCGATTGCTCCAACGCATCGGCGACGCGCGGAGCGGCGGCCTGTCCTAATCCGGCCATGACTGCAAGCGTGCCGCATAGTTTCATGAAGCTTCTGCGCGATACTCCGCGTGCAGCGAGCATATCCTGAAACTCCGCGACAGCGGTTTCGTTACCCATGCGCGCACCTCCCATAACGAATCGATATGCCGACACCGGCATTATGCGCGCGCAGGAATCGAAAACATCGATGAAATCCTGTTTTATGCAAGATTTCTGATTTATGGCAAAAAATGCCGCAAATTCATGAAAACGTGAGAAATATTATTACGTTTTTTGGAATCAATAACACTCCCCAGATGGGAGGCGTACTCTTTTTCGAGTGAGAGGCGCGTACACGAAGCGAAGAAAAGAATGATTCCGTCGATACCGGCGAAAGAAGGATGTCGTCATATGCTTCCATGCCGAATACGTCTTGTTTTATGCAGAAAAAAGGGGCCGCTATGATGCGGCCCCGGAACAGTTCGAAACGAACGGGAAGCAAAAGCGGATTCGCCCTAGTAGTTTTCGCTTCGAATCTCGAAATGCGCACGAGGATGGTTGCACACCGGGCAGACTTCGGGCGCCTCGACGCCGATGTGGATATGACCGCAATTCGTGCACTTCCACGCATGGATTTCGCCGCGCTTGAACACCTCGCCCGCATTGATGCGTTCGATCAAGGTGCGATAGCGGGCTTCGTGCTCTTTTTCGATAGCGCCGACGCCCTCGAACAGGCGCGCGATTTCATCGAAGCCCTCTTTGCGCGCGGTCTCCGCGAAGCCGGCATACATATCCGTCCATTCGTAGTTCTCGCCCGCCGCGGCGTCGGCAAGGTTCTCAAGCGTCGCAGGAATCGCGCCGCCATGCAAGGCTTTGAACCACAGCTTCGCATGCTCGGATTCGTTTTTGGCGGTTTCCGCGAAGATGTTCTGTATCTGCACGTAGCCGTCTTTTTTCGCCTGCGAGGCGTAATACTGGTATTTGGTGTGCGCCTGAGATTCTCCGGCGAACGCAGCCTGCAGGTTTTTCTCGGTCTGGGTTCCTTTCAATTCCATGAAGCATCCCCTTTCCTCGGGGCGTTCGACGGCGCACGAACGTCGACGAACGCATACGTTACGCGGCATCGGCAAAACCGCACCGACGCTTTCTTCCAGCATAGCCCCCTCGTGTCCGGAATGCACGCCGACACGCACAAGCGCACCGAATCAACAACCGCGCGCGAAAGCAAACGGCGTCGGCACGCGTAAGGCGCGCCGACGCGGCGGGCGTCGCATCACGCGATCCAGCCGCCGCGCGCGTCCTGCGCGAAAAACCCTTCCGAAGCCAACGCCGATACGATCGCATCGAATTCGGCTTCGACCGGCGCATCGCGACCCGCCGCGCGCTCGACGGAACACAGGCGCTCGAACAGCTCGTCATGCGCGATGCCGGGACGCGCCATGACCTCGCGCACGATCCATGCGCGCTTCTGGCGACGCGACCCTTCGAAAGCCGATTGCCGCGTATACGCCGCAGCCCTGCGCGACGGATTGGGAACGGTTTTCTTCAAATGCGCCCCCACATCGAGCAGCGCGTAATACCATCCGCGCACGTCTTCTTGCGGACAAGCGGCCTCGACGAGAGGACGCAGCTGCCTATCGGTGACGCGCTCCGCATCGGGAAAAAACTCGTGAATGAACACGGCGCGCACGTTCGTTTCGATATACGTGCAGGGAACGTCGCGCGAAAACGCCGTGATGCCCGCCGCCGTGGCCTCGCCGATTCCGGGAAGCGCGCACAACGCCTCGACGCCGATGGGCAAAGATCCGCCATGCTCGGCGGCGCATATGTCGGCGGCGCGCTTCAAGGCGAGGGCGCGACGGTTATACCCCATGCCCTGCCACTCCTCGACCACGTCGGCGCTCGATGCGGCCGCCAGCGCATCGAGCGTGGGAAAGCGGGACAAGAAGCGCTCCCAGCGCGTCAGCACACGCGCCACCTGGGTCTGCTGCAGCATGACTTCGGATATCCAGATGGCATACGGATCGCGCGTATCACGCCACGGCAAGTCGCGATACAAGGCCCGTCCCTGCACGCGGATATCCTCGACGAACGCGGAAAGACGCCCGGCATCGATGCGCGGCTCGTCCCTTAGGGGCGCGGACATGCGGCATCCTCGTTCTCGAACAGGGCCTCGAGGGTGATCGAACCGAAATAATCCCTCAGAATGGCATCGGCCTGGCGCCATACGCCGCGAAACGAGCATTGCGTGCAGCGAGCGCAATACGCGGAATCGGCGGAACACGGCGACATGCTGATGGGCCCCTGCAACGCCTCGAGAACCTCGAGCAACGTCGTCGTGGACGGATCGCATGCCAGCGTAAGGCCGCCCTTGGCACCGCGGACGGTTTTCAGCAAGCCCGCATGAACCAGGTCGTGCTGGATGCTGCGCGCGAACGCATAGGGTATGCTTTCGCGCTCGGCCACCTCCGATACCGATACGTACTCGTCCTTGCTGTCATAGGCCGCACGGATAATACGGCATGCGTAATCGCTTCGACGGGTCAGTTCCATGGCTAGAAATCGCCTTTCTCGCCTGCGTCGGCGTCGGCATCGGGGAAACTCTGCTGTTCGAGTTCTTCGATGCGGTTACGGAATTCGGTCGCCACGGCCTCCTCGAGAAAACGGTACTCGTCCGATTCGAGAGGCTGAAAATTGGCGATATGCTCGAACATCATTTCTTGCGTGACGGAAACATAACGGCGTGCCTTCAGGCTGCGGCGATACGCGTCCTCCACGGCTTCGCGAGCGGCGGAAGCGATGTCGAAACGCGACAGATTGCGCGACACGCGCGTCAAACGCCCCAGATCGAGCTCGGCGATCGAAGGATGGTCGTCCGCGATCGCATTCCAGATCGTGCGCCGCTCGATCTCGTCGGGAAGGTAGAGGTCGACGATATGCATGGGTTCCATCATGTCGTACAAGAATCCCTGATCGGGCGTATCTCCCGCCATCGAAGCGAGCACGTACACATCAGGATTGCCCACGGCAGAACCGATCAGAGCGAACGCTTCACGGGCGGCGCGGGCCATCGCGGCCGACGCCGCCGCATCGCCTTCGGCCGCCGCAGCGGCGTCCATGAGAGGGGCCGCCCACATATCGACGTCCTCGAGAACCAGCACGCCGGGAGATTCGAACGACAGTTTGTTCGCGGAAGGGCGCAGCGGCTTGCTCGCCAACGTGCTGACGCACAGGACGGGCATGCCTTGCGGGCCCGGCTGCATTTGCACGCGCATCGTCGGCAGGCCGAGCTCTCCTGCGGTCGCCGCCATCAGCAAACCTGCGTCTTCGCGCGAAGAGGTGCGAAACACGATGCTTCCCGCAGCCGACGTCCCCTCGATGCCGTGTCGCGCACGCAACATCTCGATAAGGGCCCGGTATTCCTCGTCATCGTCGATGCCGATTCCGAGGGAACGGACTTCTTCGACGGCGGCATCGAAGCCGATCAGGTCGGAAAAACGCATCGGATTCGCCGCCGCTTTCGACGCCTTGCGCTCAGAGGCCGCATCATCGGCGCGCCCGGCAGACGACGGCGCGCCCAGCGCGACGGCCACGCTCGATGCCGCATCGTCGGATGCGGCATCGAGCATCAAGGCGCCGCCCGCATCGCAAGGCGCATCCGCAGCTTCGGATGCGACCGCTTTGAGGGGAACCCCCGTCACGATCGGGGTGATTTTCGCCACAGAGCCGTCGATGCCCGCTTCTTCGGCGATCATATCGGCGATGCTTTCGATGTCGGCACGGGCGATTCCTATCTCGGACAGCTTGTCGAGCGCCATATCCTGCATGGCGCGCCCTGCCGACCGGGCCTCTTCCTCGGAAAGAAACGGCTCGAGCCTCTCGTGGATATATTCGGCAAGAGAGCGCTCGCGCAATTCGCAAGCGATCTCCCAAGAGCAGCGCAACGCGTCGACGGCATCGGAAGGAGCGTCGTGCCCCTGGACGCATCCCTGCTCGTATGCCGCGAGATACAAATGCACGGCGAGCTCGAGCGCGCCCGCCTGGCGCGCCGCCCGCGCGGCGTCTCCGTAACGCGAGACCGCATCGTGCGCCGCGCCGTCGTTTCGATGGTCGGCGTCGTTGCCGTCGCGAATACCCGATTCGAGCATACGCCCACCTCCTTTTCAGTGCTCAGAGCACCTGCGCGGCGCAAATGGCTATACGCAGGTAGCAGTTTTCTTTGGAGTGTATCCGGAAGAGGCGCTGCGCGCAAACTCCGATCCATACGGTAGGAATATGCCCCTTATTTCTCCACAGACACGTTCCAGTCGAGAACGGTCCAGCCGCGGCGGCGCGCCTCGCGCGCAAGCGGATTGTCGGGAGTGACGGCGAACGCATGCGTGGCCTGCGAAAGCATAGGGATATCGGAGTGATGATCGCCGTACGCTTCGACGAGCTCCCATCCGCCTTTTCCATATCGCGCATCCGCATACGCGCGGATGGCCCGCACCTTCTCCTCGCCTTCGATGCATGCGCCGTCGACGCACGTCGTATAACGGCCGTGCTCATCGGTGCGCATTTCCGTGCACAGGCACTCGTCGATGGGGTGCCGCTGCTGTGCACGGCGCACGATAGGACCGAAGGTCGCAGACACGATCAAGACCTCGACGCCCTCGTCTTTCAGACGGCGCATAGCCTGATCGGCCTGCGGGCGAAAGCGCCCCGCGCGCTCGATCTTCTCGTCGTAAAACGACGCGAGAAAGGAATCGACCTCGTGGCGCAAACGACCCTCGAATGCCGTGAAAACCTGCCCGCGCACCCACGATTCGCTCTGGGGCAAACGCAGCTTGTAAGCCGCCGCCCATGCCACCACCTTGGATATGACGCGCTTTTTCAGCATATCGAGATGCCGAAGATGACGCACCAGGATGACAGGGGAATTCCCCTGGATCGATGTTCCGTCGAAATCGAATGCGGCGATCTTGTGTTTGGCTTGTTCGGACATAGCCCGCGACCTTGCTCTCTATCGACATTCACCGGATGACAAAGCATTGATTATATCACGCCGGCCCGCGCGCGCATGAACGCGGGCCGGCGAACGCGGGCCTTTACGCGCCGTCTCCCTCGAATTGGGCCTCGTACAGACGCGCATACGCCCCGCCGCGACCCAGCAGCTCCTCGTGCGTGCCCTGCTCTACGATGTCGCCGCCATCCAACACCACGATCAGATCGGCATTGCGGATGGTGGACAGGCGATGCGCTATGACGAACGAGGTCCTGCCTTCCATGAGCGTGTCCATGGCCGCCTGGATGCGGCGTTCGGTCAGCGTATCGACCGAGCTTGTCGCCTCATCGAGAATGATCATGCGCCGATCGGCGAGAATGGCGCGCGCGATCGTGATGAGCTGGCGCTGCCCCTGACTGATCGCGCCGGCGTCTCCGCCGATCACCGTATCATAGCCGTTCGGAAGCGCGCGGATGAAGTGGTCGGCAAACGCGGCCGCAGCGGCCGCTTCGACTTCGGCATCGGTCGCGTCGAGCCTGCCGTAGCGGATATTCTCGCGAACGCTGCCCTCGAAAAGCCACGTATCCTGCAACACCATCGAAAACAGGGAGCGCACCGCATCGCGGTCCATGGCGCGTATATCGGTGCCGCCGATGCGAATCGAGCCGGAATCCACATCGTAGAACCGCATCAGAAGCTTCACCATAGTCGTCTTGCCCGCACCGGTAGGACCCACCAAGGCAACCGTCGCGCCCTCTCGGACGCGAGCCGAAAAATCCCTGATAATAGGCGTATTCCGCTCGTACCCGAAGCGCACGTGGTCGAACTCGACATCGCAGCCCTTCGGGAGAGGAAGCGACGACGGCGCGCTTTCCGATTCTTCGGGCTCGTCGAGAAACGCGAAGATGCGCTCTGCCGCGGCGGCCATCTGCTGAAACACGTTCGAAACCTGCGCAAGCTGGGTCATAGGCTGTGTGAAATTCTTCACGTACTGTATGAAGGCCTGGATATCGCCCACCGTCACCGACCCGCGCAAGGCGAAC
Organism: Slackia sp.; assembly: GCA_030527325.1. GTDB lineage: Bacteria > Actinomycetota > Coriobacteriia > Coriobacteriales > Eggerthellaceae > Slackia. Next base: position 24,115 of record JAUNBA010000012.1, on the reverse strand, counting down.
GCGGCGCCCGCGACGGCGACGGCGACATAGCCGAGATTGCTCACGAAGCTCATGACGGGCATCATCAGGCCCGAAAGGAACTGGGAGCGCCATGCCGACTCGTACAGGTCGTCGTTGACCGCGCGGAAATCGGCCGAAGCCTCGCGCTCGCGACCGAACGCCCGCACGACCTCATGGCCCGAAAAGGTCTCTTCCACTTTGGCGTTGATAGCGCCGAGCTTCTCTTGCTGCCTGCGGAAATACCGTTGGCTGCGCTTCACGACGGCCTTCACCGCGATAAGGGAAACAGGCACGGTCGCCAACGCGATGAGCGTCATGGGGACGTCGATCGTCAGCATCATCGCAAGCACGCCGACCATGGTGACGCCGCTGGTGATCAGCTGAGTCAGGCCCTGATTGAGGCTTTGCCCCAGCACGTCGACATCGTTGGTGATGCGCGAAAGCACGTCGCCTGCGCTCGATTGCTCGAAGCGGCCCATCGGCATGCGCGATATCTTATCGACGATACGGGCCCGCAGCGCATAGCACGTCTTTTGCGAAACGCCCGTCATGAGCCATCCCTGCACGAACGAGCAAGCGGCCGACAAGGCGTACAATCCGAGCGTCGTCAGCAAGATGGCGGCGATGGCGTCGAAGTCGATGCCGCCCGTTCCCGCTATCTTCGACGCCATGCCGTCGAAAAGCTCGGTCGTCGCCGTCGAAAGCACCTTCGGCCCTACGATGTTGAACACCGTCGAACCTATGGCGAACACGAGCACCGCGGCCAAGGCGAACCGATAGGCGCCCATGAACGAGAGCAGCCTTTTCATGCTTCCCTTGAAATCTTCCGCCTTTTCGACAGACGCCATGCGTCCACGGCGGCCGCCGTGCGCGGCGGATGTCGGATGTCCGTTCATCGGCGATCGACCCCCTTCAATTCATCTTCCGACAACTGGGAAAAGGCGATTTCGCGATAGGTAGGGCAATCGCGCATCAGCGCGTCGTGCGTGCCCTGCCCCACGACCCTGCCGTCGTCGAACACCACGATCTTATCGGCGTGGAGCACCGTCGATATACGCTGGGCGACGATGATCTTCGTCTTTCCCGCCAAGTTATCGGCAAGAGCGGCGCGCACCGCCGCGTCCGTCTCGTAATCGAGGGCGGAGAAGCTGTCGTCGAAAAGATACCCCCGCGCGTCGAGCGCCACGGCGCGCGCGATGGCGAGACGCTGGCGCTGACCGCCCGAAACGTTCGTCCCCCCTTGCAAGACAGACGCCTCGTAGCCGCCTTCGCGGCGCGAGACGAACGCATCGGCCTGCGCCACGCGCGCAGCGAGCCGCAATTGCGCCTCATCCATGGAGGGGTTTCCGTACGCAACGACTTCGGCCACGGTTCCCGAGAAAAGAAACGCCTTTTGAGGGACGTAGCCGAACATGGCGCGCAGATCGCGCTGGCGCAACGCGCGCACGTCCACGCCATCGACGCGCACCGCGCCCGAAGAAACATCGTAAAAGCGCTCGATCAGTTTGACGACGGTCGATTTTCCCGAGCCCGTCGGGCCGATCAAAGCGGTGGTCTCGCCCGCTTCGGCCGTAAAGCTCACGTGATCGAGCGCAGGCGCGCCCTGCGCATCGTAAGCGAACGTCACATCGTCGAATTCGACGCAGACCCCCGGGGCGCAGACGCGCGCAGGGGGCACAGGATGCTCGGGATCGGAAACGGAACAGGGGGCTTCGAGGACTTCATCGATACGGCGCGCCGCGACATCGGCGCGAGGAAGCATGACCGACACCATGCCGATCATCAAAAACGACATGATGACGACCATCGAATAGGTGATGAAGGCGATCATGTCGCCCGTCTGCATCGCGGCGGCATCGATCGCGTGCCCGCCCACCCATACGATCAGGACCGACACCGCGTTCATGACCAGCATCATGGAGGGCATCATGAAGGTCATGGCCCGATTGGTGAACAGCTGGGTCCGCATAAGCGCGCGGCTGGCCTCGTCGAAACGGCCCTCTTCGTGCTTTCTGCGCCCGAATGCGCGAATGACCGGCAGTCCCGTCAATATTTCACGCACGACCGAATTCACGCGGTCGATCAAAGCCTGCATGGCCTTGAATTTCGGCATGGCCACGACGAACAGCACGCCGACGATAGCGAAGACCGCCGCGACGGCGAGCGCGATGACCCAGCCCATCGACGCATTCGTCCGAGAAACCATATAGATGCCGCCGATGGCCAAAATGGGCGCATACAGCACCACGCGGAGCAAGACGACGATGACCATCTGGACCTGCTGGATATCGTTGGTTCCCCGCGTGATCAAAGACGCTGCGGAAAAGCGGCGGACGTCGGCGTCGCTGAACGACAGAACCTTCTCGAACAGGCGCTCGCGCAGGCGACGCGCCGTCTTCGCCGCCGTACGCGACGCCATATACCCCACTCCTACGGCGGCGCAGGCCATCAACGCCGCCACGCCCAGCATGCGCGCGCCGACGCGCGCAAGGTAGTCCATCTGCAAAGCGCCCATATCATAACCGAGCCCCTCGTATTCCGCGCGAGCGGCCGCGACGGCCTGCTGCTCGACAAGGGCGTCGTCGACGGCGGGAAACGCCGCACGCAGGACATCGACGGCCGCGACCACCTCGCTTTTCGAAACGGAGCCCGCATCGTAGGCCGCGCGCAAAGCCGCCATATCGAACGGCGCCTCGGAAGCGGCGTTCGGCGATGCGGATGCATAATGAAAAAGCGCCAGCGGCAGCGCCATACGGCCGTCGAGCTCATCGCGGCAGCGCACGCCCTGCTCATTGAGACGCCATGTCGCACCGTCGCGGTCGTAGCACGACGCAATGAATTCCTCGTCCTCGCAGGAAGCAAGCATGCATACGTTTCCGAAGGTCTCGTCGCGCATTTCCTCAGGCGAGACATGCTCGATTCCCTGCTGTTGGATTCCGACATCGACCAGATCGGACGTATAGCGCGGCAGCGATAGGTCGGCGAATGCCTGGGCCATGAGCAGGACCACGACTACGGCAAGAGCAGCCTTGGATTCTTTCAGATAGCGGATTATGCGCATGGGCCCTCCCCCGTGCGATCGCAGCGCCTCACAGCGGGAGATTGCTCGCAAAACTCCAATGCCGCCTCGAGCGTGACGATGAGCCCGCGTATATTATCGGCCCCTACATAGGCGAAAAGATCGTCCAAAAACGCTTCGTGCGCCGCTTGGCCCGCACGCGCGAGCTCTTCCCCTTCTTCGGTGAGCAACAGCGCGACCGATCTGCTGTCCGCATCGCTGCGCATCCGCTTGATATAACCTTGGCGCTCGAGCTTTTTCACCGACTGCGATACCGCCGAAGGCGTGATACCGAACCTGCGCGCCATATCGGAAGGACGCAGCGGGCATTCGTCGTCGGCGGCGCGCGCGATGCAGCGCACGACCTGCATTTCGGCATAGGTCAATCCGCAAAGCACATCGGCGGGAACATAACGCTCGCGCCTGAACCGATCGACCAGATCGCAGAGGTCGCGGCGCAATTGATCGGAGGAAGACCCTTCCATGGGATTCCTTTCTCGACGAAATCGGGCCTGAAAAGACGCCGTCGCATGCGGCCGCGCGCACGGTTGCCAAGACGCGCTGCCGATAATGCGAACAACACCCCGCATATATAGTAGCCGCTACATAATGAAGAAGATTAACGATAATCGTTCGTCACGCTATCGTCACGCAAGACGACGCCCCTCTTTGCAACGAAAAACGCCCGAACGGATCGCACTTTGAAAAAATAATTGAAAAAAGTACTTGCATGAATTGGTGATTACCGATATTATAGCGAAGCTGTCTGAGGCGAAAGCACGACACATGGGGTGTTAGCTCAGTTGGTTAGAGCGCCGGCCTGTCACGTCGGAGGTCGCGAGTTCGAGTCTCGTACATCCCGCCATCTGCATTGAAAAGAACCGCATATGCGGTTCTTTTTTTATCTCCGATACGCATGTGCGGGCATCGAAAACACCGGCCCGCACATGCTATCTATCAGTCTCGATTCATCGACGCTCTCAGCCCGCTTCGGATACGCTCGCCATCGCAGCATCCAAATCAAGCATCACCACGTCCTCGACTTCGTAGGAAAACGGAGCGAGAGACCCCTGCCCCACGAAAACGGTACGAAGGTACGATCCGCATGCATCGCAGCAATACGCACGGTGCGCATCATCGCCCTCGATGCTGACGTAATGCAGCTCGTCTTGGTTGCGATTGCCGCATTCGGGGCAACGCACGCGCTCGAAATCCCACGAAGTGCCGCATTGGACGCACCACAGCCGCTTCCCATTTCCATCATTGCCCGGCACACGGCCGACATAGGAAACCGTCGGAAGGCCGCCGCACATGGGACAATGCGCCAAACGGCCCTCGGCATCGACCGCATCGACGAGTCCCGCCTTGATAAGGCCCGCCGCGCGCGAAGCATACGGCTCAAGCAAGGGACGCAGCGCAAGCGATGCGACGGAAACGACGACATCGGAATCGGCGAGGTGCTCCTGCAAAGCGCGGCGGGCGAGGTCGTCGAGATACGCGCCGGGGTTCGAGCCCGCCACCTCTACAGGCGAATCCTCCACAAGCGCCCGCCAATCGGCCGCTTGCAGACTCGCGGCCGCATCGTCCTCGAAAGCGCCTTGCTCCACGCAGTACGCCGACAATTCGGCCGCGGCCTGGGCGAATACGTGCGCATCGACGGGAATCGGAGCGATCGCCGCCATATGCCCGCCCTCGTTGAGGCAGGCTTGCGCATCGCGTGCCGACGGAAGCCGGTAGCCGGCCGCATCGCCGGCCACCGATTCGGCATAGCGGGACTGAATATCCCATATGCCTTTGAAAAACCCGATTCTTCCGCCGCGCGCCGCGTCGGCCGCCCGCTCGTACCACGCGGCGGCCGATCGAATCGACGCGATATCGATCATGTTACTTCTCCTCCGTCACATGCTCGCCCGACGCTATTTCCTCGCGGGCCCAATGGCCCCAATGGTACAGAGCATCGGATTCGGAAACCTTGCCGTTGCCGAACATAAGGCGCCACGTTCCCCGATACGGCTGGAAAATGCCGCCGCCGAGGAAGATATGCGCCAGCCCGAAGACGGCGATCATCAAAAATCCCACGTCATGCAGGAAGATGAACACGCCGTGCGCCGTCGCTCCGAAGTCGACGACGGTAGCCTGAAGCAGCAACAGGATGCCCGTTATGCCCATCTCCGCGCCGAAGAGCCACAGCATGCCGTCGGCGAAACGCTGGCCGCTTTTGACCTCGCGCTGGTCGGGCATATGGATCCACTTCGCCATGAACAGATACGGGAAGAACAGGATCATCCACTTCTTATCGTCGGAATCCCATGTGTCGAACAGGTTCTTGAAGATGTGCTTCACGCCCTTCGGGGCGGCTATCGCGCTCACAAGGGGAACGATGACGAACACCAGGCCCAGCACCCGATGAGACATGCGGATGGCGAACACCGCATCCGCGCCGATGGCCTGTGCCAAGGCGGGAACGAACACGAACAAGCCGCTGATGCACAACAGTATGCACGAAATGACCGTGATTCCGTGCGTCACTCTCGCCTGGCGCGAGTGACGCTGGATATAGCGCGTTCCGCGCTCTTTACGCTCTTCGAGAAACGCCTGGTTCAAGGCCGCTTCCTCGGCAGATACGCTCACTGCGGCATTACTCATGACGGCCTCCTTTCCCCAAAGGCAGATTCTCGAGGATATGCTCTTTGACCGACAGCTCGTCTTGGCCGTCGCCGTGCTTGACGACCTCGCCCGTGTTCACGTCGATCGTGTCCTGCGTATCGGGATTGTAGGCAAGCGTGCGGCGCTTATAGCCCACGCCCAGCGCGAACATGGCGGCAAGGCCCGCCACGGTAAGGCCGGTCCCGATCGCAGTGACGGGTTTCATAACCTCCTGCATGGCGACCGTCGGGCTCATCTTGGGCGAAACGACCTCTCCGTGCTTTTCGACGCCGTACTTCAAGACCGATATGACGTGCAAGCCGCCCATTTCGGTCTCGCCGTACACGCACGCATCGGAAAAACCGCGCTCTTTGAGATACGCGACCCGCTCGTGAGCCAGCGCGATCATCTCGTCGCGATCGCCGAAACGCAACGCGTTGGGTTGGCAGGTGCTCACGCACGCAGGCGCCATGCCTTCTGCCACGCGATCGAGACAGCCGGTGCATTTTTCGACGGTCGTGCGCTGGGAGAGCGGACCGCTTTCCTCATAACGCGGCACGTCGAACGGACATGCCGACGAGCAGTACTGGCAGCCGATGCACTTCGAGCGCTCGAGGCGCACGAAGCCCGTCTCCTCATCGTGGGACAAGGCGCCGGACGGACATACGCGAACGCAGCCCGCATCCGCGCAGTGCTTGCACGAACGACGATTGAATGCCCAGGCCACAGGCTTAAGGGACCCCTCGGGGGCGTCATGCTCTTCAAGCGTGATGATCATGCGCGTGATGCCGTTGATGTCGGGCGGGTTTTGATACGAGCCCGAGAAGACGTTCTCGTTTTTACCCGTCGGAGACGGCAGGTCGTTCCAGCATTTGCACGCGACCTGGCAGCCCTTGCACGCCGTGCACTTGGAGGAATCGTACAGAATCGCTTTATCAGCCATGGATCAGCCCTCCTTATGCTTTCTCGACTTCGACAAGGAATGCCTTGTATTCGGGCACCTGGGTATTCGGATCGCCTACGTTCGGCGTCAAGTCATTGACCGTATCGCGCGTGCCGAACACGCCCGCCCAGCTGTAATGGTGCGTCATGCCGATCTGATGCACAGTTTCGCCATGCACGGTGAACGGCTTGATGCGCTTGGTCACGAGCGCGGGGACCACGACCGATCCGCGGTTGTTGAACACGCGCACCTTGTCGCCGTTGGCAATGCCCTTCTCCGCGGCGAGCTCGACGCTCATCTCGACGAACTGATCGGGCATCGCTTCGACAAGCGCGGGGCAGCTGCGGGACTGTCCGCCCGTCTGCCAATGCTCGGTGACGCTATAGGTCGTGGCGATGATCGGATAATCGGCGCTGTCGCCTTTTTTCACCGATGCGTAATCGGTGAAGCGAGCGAGAGGCGAAGACACCGCACCGTTGAGGGGGTTCGAATCGACTGGGCTTTCGAACGGCTCGAAGAATTCGGGCAAAGGACCGTCTTCCATGCCGTACGACTCCAGGCGCGCGCCCTGCTCCCAAAGCATGAAGAACGCCTTGTCATCAGGCGGGACGGCGGCGCCGTCTTTGGCGGCGACGAAGTCGGCCTGGTCGATCTGATTCCACGCGTCGCCGGTCCATTCGACCAGCTTCTTCTCGGGATTCCAAGGCTTTCCCGCCAAGTCGGCCGAAGCGCGGTTGTACAGGATGCGACGGTTCGACGGCCAGCTGAACGCCCAGTCGGAATACAGGCCGATGCCGCTTCGGTCCTCGTTGTTGCGACGTCCGATGGGCTGCTTGGAAGCGTCCAGCGGAGCATCGTTGTTGTTCCAGAAGCCCGAATAGATCCACATGGCGCAAGCGGTCGAGCCATCGGCGCCCAGCTCGCTATAGCCCTTCAGCAGATCGACCTTGCCCTGGGAGAAATCGGAGTCACCCGTGCGGTAGCCGTTGAGCGCCCATGCCACGGGACGCGGATCGATCTTGCCGTCCACGTAGTAATCCCACTTGGTATTCAGAATGGGGTCGGGATTGGCGCCGCCCTCTTCTTTGTAAAGACGGCAGATTTCGCGCCACAGCAAATCGCAGATCTCGTAATCGGGCTTCGCCTGATCCCACGGATCGACCGCCTGGTAGCGATACTGCATCCATCGACCCGAATTCAAGATGATGCCGGGCTTTTCGTAGATCAATGCGGCGGGCAAGAAGTAGACCGTCGTATCGATATCGGCCGGATTCATGTCAGGGGCCTTCCAGAACGAAGCCGATTCGGTCTCGACCCAGTCGGCCACGACGAGCCAATCGAGATTAGCCATGGAGCGACGGACATTGCCCGCGTTGGGCGCGGAATGCGCCGGATTCATACCCCAGTTGAAATAACCCTTGATAACGCCTTGCTGCATAAGCTCGAACGAGGAGATCATCGTGTAATCAGGCTTTTTGGGAACCTTCGGCCACCAGTCGTATCCGTAGTCGTTTTCGACCGTAGCGGCCTGACCGAACCATTCTTTCAGGCTCGACACCAAGAACTTGGGCTTGTTGGTGTAATAGCCGTCGGAATACGTCTGGCTTTCCAGCCATGCACGCAAGCTGGATCTGTCGGACGTATTGGGCCATTTCAAATACGCAGGATGCTCGTTGACCATCATGCCCATATCGGTGGCGCCTTGAACGTTCGGCTCGCCGCGCAAAGCGTTGACGCCGCCGCCGGCAACGCCGATGTTGCCCAGCAGCAACTGCATGATGCACATGGCGCGGGTGTTCTGGGCGCCGTAGGTATGCTGCGTCTGGCCGAGCGCGTACAAAACCATGCCCGCCTTGCCGACCGCGGCCGTGGACGTATACGTGGAGTACACCAGCTCGAGCGTCTTTTCATCCATGCCGCAAATGCTGCAGACCGTCTCGATATCGTATCGATCGTAATGAGCCTTGAACTGCTGATAGACGCACATCGGGTCAGATAGGGTCATGTCGCGCTTGGGATGCTCGACAACGGGAGGCGTGAATTCGGGAACGCCCTCGCCTGCGGCCCACGCATATGCACCCGATTCGGACGTATCCCAGGTGCTTTCGGATTCGACCTGGTAATGCCACGAATGATTCGAGTACGTCTTGTTCTGCTCGTCGAAGCCCGAGAACAAGCCCGTCGCAGGATCGAACTCGAATTCGGGATCGAGCAGATACGACGCATTGGTGTAATTCAGCAGGTATTCGAAATTGTATTCGGGGACCTCTTCGCCCGCGAGATATTTCGCGCGATTGGGCTCGATGAGGTTTTCGATGATGTAGCGGTACATGCCGCCATAGAAAGCGATGTCGGTGCCCGACCTGATCGGACAATAGACATCGGCCATCTCGGCCGTACGGGTATAACGCGGATCGACGACGATCCATCGAGCCCCTTGTTCGTGGGCCTTCTCGAGCCACTTGGAGCTGACCGGGTGGTTCTCGACGCTGTTGGAACCGCAATGCAGAATGACATCGGTGTTTTGGAAGTCGCACCAATGGCTCGTCATCGAGCCGCGACCGAATGATGCCGCCAGACCGGCGACGGTGGGGCTGTGTCAAACACGCGCCTGGTTATCGATCGCAACGATGCCGAGAGAGCGCATCATCTTCAAGATGAGATACTCCTCTTCGGAATTCTGCTGCGATCCGCCCAGGCTCGCGATACCGTTGCAACGATTGACGACGAGCCCGTCTTCCGACTCGACGAAGGACGCGTCGCGCGTATCCTTCACGTTGCGCGCTATCTCCTTGACAGCGTCTTCCCAAGAGATTTCCTCCCACTCGGAGGCCCCGGGGCGCCTGACCATGGGCTTGGTCTTGCGATCGGGGTTTTTGACCATCTCATGCGTTTCGGGATCGACGATGTTGCGCAGCTGAGACATCGTCGCGCCCTTCGGGCACAAGCCGCCCTGATTGATGGGGTGATCGGGGTCGCCTTCCAAATTGATCAGCTCGCCGTCGCGCACCGAGCACAACAATCCGCATCCGCCTGCACAGTAGCAGCAGATGTTGGTGTACTCCTTGGTGTTCTCCAGCTTCCAATCGTTTTGGGGTTCGGCGGCGAAAGCCTTGGATTTGGAGGTCAGATCCAAAGCGACCACGCTGGCTGCGGCAACGCCGGACGCTTTCAGGAACCCCCTTCGTGTAACGTTCACACGCGCTCCTTTCCTATGCCGTTGCGACCGGGGCCAGTTCGCGCGTCGCTGCCGCGACATCCGAACCGGTACCGATTCAGTACTATTCATACCGAAACGACCGAAAAAGAGCAATGAAATTGCGCCGAACGTTATGAATGAATCGGCGATTCGCCACATCATAAATGACAGGCGGCATTTTATGCAAAGTAAGAGGATAATAGAGCTGAATATGTCCAGCAATGCTCATGAGTTGAATAGAAAAACGCGCCCCGTTCTCCAGTTTCGACTATTCATAAAAGAGAATAGTATTAACCTGGGAAAACACCGCAATGCATACAGAAATGCACGGACGCCCCTCGTGCGATGCAACAAGGGGCGTTCCTGGGCAAAAACGCATCAGCGCTGCGCGGCCTGACGAATCCTCATGACGGAAACGGCATGCAAGCCGCTGTTTTCGAGCATCGCATCGAGCAGCACGTCGGGACGAAGGCTTCCTGTCTTTTTCGCCTCGAGCGTGAATTCGAGCACGGAGCCGTCACGCACCATATCGCCCACGATGAATTCGGAAGGCACGAGCACCTTTTCTTTCTTCTTGCGCACCACGGTTATGCTTGCAGGAACGGGCCTGGAGGCAACCGCACGCTTCAAATCTTCATCATCGCCCGCGTCGGCATCGTCGAAAGCAATACACGCCCGATACGTCGAGAACGGATAGGCGACGCTTGCCGCCGCATCGTCTTTCGTGATGTAGTGCGCAGCGATCGGCATCAGGTCTGCCGAACTCGCCTGCCGCAAGCGAGCAAGCGCGGCATCGGCCGCGACATACTCGGTCAACTGCACATCGAAGATCTCCTCTTCGCCGCCCACACCCACAGGAAGGGCCGCGCCGAAGGCCATCTTCATATGCGGCGAGAACCCCTGGCTGACCGCATACGGAAGATCGGCGCGCCTGACGATGCGCTCGAGGGCGCGCGCCACTTCGAGATGAGACAGCATCACCAAGCGTCCCGCCATGCGATAGGTCACACGCAAACGAAAATCAGCCATGACGCGCCTCCTGGGTTTGAATAGCGGTACCGAGCCCCATGCATACGCCGCATGCGGAGCAATGGTCGAACGTGCAATCGGGCGTGGTCTTTTCCTGTTGGGCGAGTTTCCGCTCACGCTGCAGGAATTTCACGAACAGGCCCGCCGACAAATGGGACCAAGGGGGAATGTAATCCGTATCGTAGGTCGCTTGAGCGATGCCCTCCATGCTGACGCCGCACGCATCGCAGGCGGCGCGCCATCCGTCGAGAGAGAAATGCTCGGTCCACGCATCGAAACGTGCGCCCGAACGCCATGCCCGCTCCACCACGTCGGCGACTTCGCGACCGCCGCGGCTCATCATGGCTTCGACCAGCGAAACATCGGGTTCGTGCCAATGCACGTCGACGGCGCGGTACTTCACCGAACGACGCAGAAGGTCGATGCGTCGCTTCGCCTCTTCGGGCGCGATCTGCCCGTCCCACTGGAAGGGAGTTTGCGCCTTCGGCACGAACAGGGCGCACGAAATGCTCACGCGCACGTTGCCGCGCTGGTTTTCGGGCACCGCTTTTTTCGCGCGATCGTACGCACGCTGGGCAAGGCTCGCTATGCCCTTGATGTCGTCGTCGGTCTCGGTAGGAAGCCCGATCATGAAATACAGCTTGCAGCGGCGCCACCCCGCCGCGAACGCGGCATCGATCGCGCCGAACAGGTCGTCTTCGGTAACGCCCTTGTTGATGACGTCGCGCAGGCGCTGAGTTCCCGCCTCGGGAGCGAATGTCAGCCCGCCGCGCTTGCCGCCCGCCACCAGCTCGGCCATCTCGACGCCGAATGAATCGAGACGCTGGCTGGGAATGGAGACGGAGATTCCCTTGCCCTCCAATGCCCGATTGAGCCTGCGCAGAATCTCCTCGATCTGACTATGGTCGGTCGACGAAAGCGACGTGAGGCTCACTTCGTCATAGCCCGTTTCGGCAAGGCCGCGGCACACGGCCGACACGATATTGTCGGCGGATCGTTCGCGCACGGGGCGATACATCATGCCCGCCTGGCAGAAACGGCAGCCGCGCGTGCAGCCGCGCAGAACCTCGACGTTCAAACGGTCATGGACGACCTCCGTATACGGAACGATCATAGGCTCGTATGCATCCGATTCGGCGAAGCCGTCCCACAGGCGCTTCTCCACGACGGCGGGCACGTCGTCGTAACGCGGAACCGCCCAGGCGCCGCGACGCTGCGCCTCCTCTTCGTCGAGGACGTCGTACAACGACGGCACATAGACTCCATCGAGACGGGCCATCGCGCGCAGCATATCCTCGCGCGAAGCGCCCTCGCCCTTCATGCAGCGATGCAGCGCCAGCAGTTCAGGCAGGGATTCTTCGCCCTCGCCAAGCATGATGGCGTCGAAGAAGGGGGCGTACGGCTCGGCATTGAACGCGCACGGACCGCCAGCGAACACCATGGGGTCGTTCTGACCGCGATCGGCCGAACGCACCGCCAGGCCCGCAAGATCCAAGAACTCGAGCACATTGGTCGCCGCCAGCTCGTGCGGCAACGTGACACCGATCGCATCGAACTCGGCGATAGGAGCGCAGCTCTCGAGGGAAAACGCGGGGATTTCCTCCTTGCGCATCAAATCGCACATATCGGCCGCAGGAAGAAACGCGCGCTCCGCCGCCATGCCGTCGACCGCGTTGACGCAATTGCACAGAATGCGCACGGCCTGATTCGCCTGACCGAGTTCGTAGGTATCGGGGTAGACCATGCAAAAGCGATAGGGCGCGTCGGGCTTGTACGTACACCCCCACTCGTGGTTCAAATAACGGGCAGGGCGTTCGACGGAACGTCCTGCCTGGCGCAAAAGCCCCTCGATTCGAGGCCACAGATCTGTCATATCCTCATTCCTTGTCTTATTCGTGCTTCTGCGATCGCCGCGTCATCGTCCGGCGCGCGATGATGCGGACCCGATTGCCGATGAAGCAGCGCCCGCCACGCCGCGGGCGAAGCGCGCCGCCCGCGAAGGGGCTTGGGCAAGCGTTTCTTTAGCACGCTCGGCGACGGCGGCGCGCGCACGGCGTTTCGCCGTCGCCGCCGCATCCTTGACCGCGCGGCCCGCAGGCGTGCGGTCGGCGGCGGATACCGCCGCCTCGCGCGCTTCATCGATCACGCCCGCAAGGCCCGCCATATTGCCGCCATGCTCGAAATACTCGATGGCCGCATGGCCCATAGCCGACGTGCCCGCATAGCCTATCGCCGCCTTGATCGCCCATCCGAGAGCAGGCACCGCCCCGACGGCCTGGCGCGCAAGCGCGCGGCAGGCGAATCCGCCGCCCACCACGGCCACAAGTTCCTTGACGCGCTCCGCCGTCAAAGGCTGGCCGTATGCAGCCGCCACCTGCAGCACCATCTTCGCCTGATTGAGGGTCATGATGGGCAGATCGGCTCCGGGAATGAACGCGACGAATCCGACGCCTGCGTTCTGAAGCGAGGTGGAACGCACCGATTCGAGCGAAAGCGGCCTGCGAACGAACTCGAACGCCTGCGCGAACGCGAGGCGCTTCGATTTGAATGCGGCAACCACCCATTCGCCCATCGCACGCGCGAGCTCGCACGACGCATCCGCGCCCAAGCCGATCGGCTCGAACGAAAACGACCCGTCGCAGCCCTCGAACGGGCTGGCGATGTCCTTGCCCGCATCCGCCTTGGTGATACGGATAGGCTGGGAAAGCATGATCACCGAACCGTCCTCGACCGTCGGAGCGGCAAGATCGCCCTCGGGGATAGGATGCCCCTGCGCCGCCGAGGCGGCCTTGACCGCTTCGGGAAGCGTCGTCACGACCAGCGTCGGAATGCCTTCCTGGCGCATACGCGCAGCGATGGAACCGACGGCGGGCGTGCGTCCTGCCGCTATGACGGCCATATCGCTGCGCGGATCGAAGGCGACGTTATCGTCCGAGAAATAATTGATCGAAACGCGCGCCTGAGGAGACGCGCTCGCAAACGACGAACGCACGAACGCCGTCAGATCGGCAGGCGCCGTATCGTCGAGCAGCACCGACACGCAAAGCGGCACGCTGCGCGCCGCCTCCACGTCGGTCGCCTCTTGGAATACCGCCATCACATCTATAGGCAAGCCCATCGAAAGACCCCCTTATCGTCATCGTCGGCCGCCGCGATGCGGCCGTTCGTTGCCATGCCATTCGCCCGGCGCCGTCAGCGATGGGCGTACACCGATCCGACCAACCCGAGCAATGCGAAGTTGACCAGCATGAACGATGACCCGTAGCTCATAAAGGGCAGCGGGATGCCCGTAACCGGCATAAGGCCGATATCCATGCCGATATTTTCGAGGATCTGAAAAAGCCACATGCCGATGACGCCCATGACGATCAGCGTTCCGAACAGATCGCTCGCATTGCGCGCGATGCGTATGCAAGCCATGATGAGCGCCACGTACAGGCCGAGAAGCACCAATGCGCCGGCGAAACCGAACTGCTCGGCCAGCACGCAGAAGATGAAATCGGTCGGCGCTTCGGGCACGAACCCGAGACTGGATTGGGACGCGTTCATCAAGCCCTTGCCGAACAGACCGCCCGAACCGATGGCGATCATGGCCTGGTTGAGATTATACCCCGCACCCGACGTGTCGGCATCGGGGTCGAGAAAGACCAGAAGGCGATTGCGCTGGTACTGCTTGAGAAGCTTGTATTCGCCCGCGACGTTTTTGAACACCTCGTCGATCGCGAACACGGCGACGATCGCCGCCACGAACGCGCCCAACGTTATCAGCAGATACTTCAAACGGGCGCCGCCCATCATGAGCACGATGGCGCCGATGAACAGATAGACCAGACCCGTTCCCAGGTCGGGCTGGGTCATGATGCACAAAAACGGAACGGCGATATAGGCCAGCGCCTTCAAATACTCGCGCGGATCGTCGAGCCGGCCCCCGTAGCGCGCAAGCACGCTCGCGTCGAGCAATATCACCGTAATCTTGGCGAACTCTCCCGGCTGCAGCTGCATGCCGACGTTGATCCAGCTTTGGGCGCCTTTCGCCTCGACGCCGATCACAGGCAAATGAGGCGATAGGATCAGCGCGACGTTGACGATGAGCAGAAAGGTGGTGTAGCCCGCCAATTGGCGATAATCCAGAAGGTAGAACGCGATCATGGCGATGATACCCATGCCGACGCCTGTGACCTGCCGCGAAAACGAATAGTCCTCGTTGCCCTGCACGGCGGACCATACGACCAAAAGGCCGTAGGCCACCAGACAGGCGACTATGATGAGCAGCGAACGCGGAATCGCGTCGAACACCCCTCTTTTGCGTCGGGCGGCGCCGTCGGGAGAACCCGACCCGACGACGCCGCCTTCGGGCGTGCGCACGCGATCGATTTCGTTGAAACCCGCCATATGCTAATCGACCCTTCCCGCGCCGGTTCCGCGATACGGCACGGAGCGCTTGACTTCTTCGGTAGGAGTGAGCTGCGTGTCCAACGACCCCGCGCCCAACTTCACGCAGCCGTCCATGACCTTCGCCGCGATAGGCGCCGCGGCCGATGCGCCCGCGCCGCCTTCCGTGATGACGCACGTCACCACATACTTGGGATTATCGTAGGGCGCATACATGGCGAACCAGGCATAGCCGTCGTGTTCGGCCCATTCGCCCGTACCCGTCTTGCAGGCGCATTCGTAATCGTATTGCGACAGAAGATCGGGGATGGAGGCGTCCTCCTCGGCAACGCCGCGCAGCGCATCGCGCATGGCGTCGAGCTCGGCTTGGCGCGCATTAGGCTGCCCGGTGAATTCGGGCGTATGCCCCACCACCTTCTCGCCGCTGGAATTGCGCACCTCCTTGAGAAGGTTCGGCTTCGGAAGCTTGCCCGTGGCAATACCCGCATAGCCGACCGCCATCTGCAACGGGGTCACGATGACGTTGCCTTGGCCGATCGCCATATTCGACATATCGCCCGGCTGCCACTGTCCTTGCTCGGGCGCGTTTTCCCAGTTCTTCGCCTTCCACTCGGGGGTAGGCACCACACCCTCCCCTTCTCCGTCGAGCTCGATGCCCGTCTTGCGGCCGAATCCGAATTCCTTCACGTAATCGGGCATGGCCTCCATGCCGAGCGTCGTGGCGCCGTCGTAGAAATTCTTCGCTATCTCATAGAACACCGTGTCGCACGACACGACCATGGCCTGGCGAAACGATATGGGACCGTGTCCTTCGACCTTCCAGCATTTCTGCGGATACTTTTCGCCGAATCCGGTCCAAACGCCTCCGCAGTTCCACGAACGGGACGAATCGGCGAACCCGTAGTGCAAGCCCGCCATGCCGGTGAAGGCCTTGAACGTGGACGCCGCGGGATATTGGCCGGCTATGCACCGGTTCAGCAAAGGAGAGCCCGACGACTCTTTGTCGTTGTAGCGATTCCAATCCTCCTGAGAAACGCCCCCGACGAAATGAGTCGGATCGAACGGAGGGAAATTCGCCATGGCGATCACATCGCCCGTATCGACCTCCATGGCCACAACGGCGCCCGACGTGCCCGTGCCGGCGCCGATGACGCCGTCGGGCGCGATAAGCTCGCGCAGGCCCTCTTCGGCGATTTTCTGCACCTTGGCCGAGATGGTCAGATACAGATCGCTGCCCTGGGCGGGAGGCGTCTCGCTGCGAACCTCGTGCACCGTTCCGTCGACGTCGGAGACGACCACCTTGGCGCCATGCGACCCGAACAGATAGCCGTCATAGGTCAATTCGACGCCCGATTGCCCGACCTCGTCCCCACTTTGGTAATCACGACCCGCGGGAATAGCGTCGAGCTGGGCGTCGGTCACCGTTCCGGTATAGCCCAGAACCTGGCCGGCGAGACCCTTGTAGGGATAGACGCGCTTGGCGCGCCGCTGCACGCTCACGCCGGGAAACGCATCGGGATGCTCCGCTATGAACGCGACGTCGCGCGGCTTGGCATCGGATGACACCTCGCGCTGGGCCTGCGCGCCGCCGTTCGTATCCTGGATGCGTTGCCTGACGACGGCATAGGGAATGCCGGTCAACGCGGAAAGGCGCATGAGCACGGCGCGATCCTCGGCCACTTCGGCATCGGCCACGATCGTCGGAGTGATCTTGTTATCGACGATCACGATGCCTTCGGTGTCGTAGATCCGACCGCGCGGAGCGGGCGTCTTGATGGTGGTGAGCTGGTTTTCATCCGACTTCGCACGATACTCGTCCGACGACAGGATCTGCATGCTCCATAATTTGGCCGACAAACTGCCGAATATGCCCGCCATCAGCACCGCAAGCGCCGTATAGCGCGGCTTCAAACGGTCTTTCAAAGAGCTGTTGGAGCTTTGGTGCGCGCCGGCGGAAGCCGCCATCGACTCCCCCTTGCGAACGCGCAAGGGCTCGCCCGTACCGATGGACGAAACGGACTTCGCGACCGATGAGCCGGGAGCGACCGACTTCGAGCGATAGAAGAGAAACAGGACGACGGCCGATACCGCGAGGATCACGATGGCCGTTATGATCGCCGTTACCATGCCGCCTCCTTAGCGCAAACGTATCGTCGTGGACTGAGCCGCCGCGTGCATAGACGAGCCGCGTGCCGAAAACGCCGCCGACAGCGCCGGCAAGATTATGAGACAGATGCCGCAGTCGTACAAAGCGCACGGCAGCGCCCGCATCAACATCGCATCGCCGAGCGGCACGCCGGCGTCGGCAACGTAGAACAAGGCGTAGCAGACCTCGACCAAAAGCGAGCACACCATGCATATCAAAAGCGAAACGGAAAGGGTGTCGCTGCCCAGACGCATGGCGGCCCGCGAAGCGCAAAACGCGACGAGCGTGAGAAGCGCGGCCATGACGCCGGGAGTGCCGCTTGCGGCGAGGTCGAACGCCATTCCCGCGAAAAAGCCCGCCGCCATCACCGCGTCGGACGGACGGAGCAAGGCGGCAGAGGCGACGAACACCAAGACGAAATTGGGCATCACGCCCATAATCGCAATGGCGGGAGCGAGCGCAAGCTGCATCGCGATGCCGACAGCAGCGCCTATGGACAAAAGCACCGAATCACGCATCGGAAGAATCCCCGTTCTCGCCGTCATTCGCAGCACCCTCGCCCGAAGAGGCGTCAGAAGGAGCCGCGGCCGCCTTCACGACCGTCACCGCCTCGAGCGGATCGGCCGCGGCGAACGCCGAGACCACGATCGTGCGATCCGACGTTCCCGCCGACGTGCGCACGGCCGACACCGTGCCGAGCTGCATACCCGGAAAATAGCTGCCGCCCAATCCCGAGGTCACGACGACATCGCCGACGTTCACCTCGACCGACGAATCGACGTTCTCGAGGTACAAAAGCCCCTCGACCGATCCTTTCACCACGCCTTGCGCGCGGCTGCCCTGAAGATACACGGAAACGCCGCTTTGCGGATCGTCCACCAGGCGAACCTTACAGGTAAGCGGGCTGACTTCGATGACCTGGCCGATAACGCCGCTTGAAGCGACCACGGGAAGGCCGGCTTCGACGCCGCGATTGCTTCCCGCGTCGACCGTGATCACGCGATCCCACGCATCGGGATTGAGACCGATAACGCGTGCGGCAACGCCGTCGATGGCATATTGGTCGGACAGATCGAGCAGGCCCTGCAGACGCTGAGCCTCCAGGCGATATTCCTCAAGCTGCGCGACCTGCGATTTCAGCTGGGCGTTCTCCTCTTGCAAGGCCGTATAGGACTGCGCGCTCGCCGTGGCGTTTTCCACGGCATCGCCCGCCGCCTCCTCGGCGAAAGCGACGCCCGCGCCGAGAAACTGGACAGGCGCGACGAGCATGCCCGCCGTCGATTGCACGTTATGTATGAATCCGTCGTTTTCCTCGCGCGCGTACAGCGACGCGCACGCGACGGAAACCACCAGGAGAAGCACCAAGAGCGCGACGCCCGCCGGCGCCATCGATTTCTTCTGAGCGATAGGCTGCTTGAATGCCATGCGGCGCAAACACCTCCGAAAACGAGAGCGCCGGACGCAAGCCCGGCGCGAAACGAACGAAACGTTCTATTTGGAACGCATCAGGGTCTGCTTGAGAGCGGACGGCGTCTCGAGCACCTTCAGGCATCCCATGGCTACATTGGTCAAAGCCGTCTCGCTCGTCCACACGGGAATCTCGAGACGTTGCGTAAGGAAGCGATCGAGTCCGGAAAGCAAACCGCCGCCGCCCGTCAGCAAAATGCCGTTCGAGATGATGTCGCTCGCCAGATCGGGGTTCGTCTTCTTGAACGTCTCCTTGATATGGACGACCATCTCTTCGATAGGAGGCTGCAAAGCGGCGCGCACATCCTCGGACTGAATGGTGACCTCGCGCGGCTGCTCGGTGACCACGTCCTGGCCGGAAATGATCATATCCTTTTCGCGGCCGTCCTCGAACGGCAGAATGGAGCCGATCTTGATCTTGATAATCTCGGCCGTGCGCTCGCCCACCTTGATTCCCAGAAGATCGCGCAGATGCATCGCGATGGCCTCGTCCATCTTATTGCCCGCAAGACGCAAGCTCGAGCTGGTCACGATGCCGCCCAACGAAATGACCGCGACCTCCGTGGTGCCGCCGCCGATATCGACGACCATGGACCCCGTAGGCTCGGTGACGGGAAGATCGGCGCCCATGGCCGCGGCCATGGGCTCTTCGATCAGATAGGCCTGGCGGGCGCCCGCCTGAATGGCCGATTCGAACACGGCGCGCTTTTCCACCGACGTGGCGCCGCAAGGAATGCAGATGACGATACGGGGCTTCGCCTGCCACGGATAACGGCGCTCGATGGCCTTGTTGATAAAGGCCGAAAGCATGGCCTCCGTGACGTCGTAATCGGCGATGACGCCGTCGCGCAGCGGATGCTCGGCGGAGAACGCATCCGGCGTATGGTTGATCATCTGCTTCGCCTCGTGGCCGATGGCGAGTACCCGATGGGTGCTTCGCTCGATAGCGACGACGCTCGGCTCGTTGAGAACGACGCCTTGCCCCGTCACGGCCACAAGCGTGTTCGCGGTACCCAGATCGATCGCCAAATCATACGAAGAAGCGCGCCCCAAGCTCCCGGTCAGGTTGCTTATGAAATCCATGAACGACATAGAGGGAATCCTTTTCCGCTTCGCTTTGATATTCCGGTCATGCAAACGCAACATCGTTATACACAGCCGATTATTGTATCAATTAGCGCCTAGCAACTCCACCGGGTGCCCCACCTGCCGTTTTAACTCCATAAAATAACGCCGCGAGAAACGCCCGCCGCGCGCCGCATTACGCCGCGCGCAAAACGCCCGTCTGCGCGTCGTAGGCCATGGCCTGGGCGATATAGCCCTTGTCGAGCATCCAATCGAGCACGGGCTGCACCATATCCTGCGTCGGAAGCGCCGCCGTCGGATACGTGCAGATCTCATACGTATCGGCAACGGGCGCAGGCAAGTTCGCCTTCTCCGTCAACAAGGCGCGATACGCCTCGGAATCGGCATTGATGCGCTCGACGGCCTGGTCCCAAGCGGCGCGTACCGCATCGAGGGTCGCAGAGCCGCCGTCGGAGATCCATGCGGAGCGCACCGCGAGAACCGACTGGCTGATGTTTTCGCCCTGGGTGTCATCGGCCAGCAAGACCATGCCGTTGGCCTCGCCCAAAGCCAGAAGGCTGCCGGGAAGCGCAGCTGCGGCCACCTGGTTGTTCGCCATGGATTCGTAACGGACGGGCATCTTCTTGATTTCCTCGCCGACTATCTCGTCGTCGGAAACGCCCGCCTGCTCCATAAGCTTGTCCATCACGTACTCGGGCACGGTGTTGGAACCAACGCCGATACCCTTGCCCGCAAGCTCGGCCAAGCTCGTGATGCCGGATTCGGGAGACGTCATGATACCGAAACGGCCCTGAGAAGCATCGGCGCCGAGCGTCACCCAGGAAAGCACGGTGTCGACGCCGGAAAGCTGCAAGGCCGCGGCCTGCTGCACGTCGGTCATCGCCGCGTCGATCTCGCCTGCGGCGAACGCCGTCACGAGTTCCTGCGCGCTTTGGAACGGAACGATTTCGACGGATGCGTCGCCGTACAGGCCCTCGAGCTCGGCCACCCAAAACGGAAGCGAATCCTCCGTTTGCATGGTGCCGATCTTCATGGAGCCGACCTCGGCGGCAGGTGCCGCCTCTTCGGAAGAGTTCGAGGAATCGGAAGCACATCCGGCCAGAGCAATCAAGCCGGCAAGCACGACGGCGACGATGCCCGTGAGCACGATCGAGCGTTTATTCATCTCTGGGAAACCTCCTTGTTTCGTCTTTACCTACGCGGCCTTGAGCGCGAAAACGGCGAAAAGGCCGTTCCCAGAAAAACGAATACGGGCCGCGACTGCAAGCCCATATTCACGAAAATGAACAAAAAACCGCTAAAATCCTAGGAAAGCGATATATATTCGAAAGCCGCATGCGCAGCATTCGCTCCGTCCCCGACGGCGGTCGACACCTGCCGCAACGGTTTCGTGCGCAAATCGCCCGCCACGAATACGCCCGGCACATTCGTAGCGCCCGTCTCGTCGGCGACGACATAGCCCGCCTGGTCCAGATCGATGCCCGCATCGCGCACCAGAGCGTTTTTGGGAACCGTCCCCACAGCCACGAACAACGCCGCCGCGTCCACGACGCCCTTCTCATCCGTCAATGTGTTTTTCACATCGATCGCAGAGACGACGCCGCCTTCGGAGCGCACGGCTTCGACCACGGTATCGAAATGGAGTTCCACATTGGACAAACCCTCCAACGCACGCGTATACACGGCGTCCGCGCGAAACGCATCGCGACGATGGATCAGATGCACGCGCGAGCAGATGCGCGACAGATACAAAGCATCGCCGACGGCGGTATTGCCCCCGCCGACGACCGCGACCTCTTTGCCGCGGAAAAACCCGCCGTCGCACGTCGCGCAATACGAAACGCCGCGACCTGCAAGCTCGGATTCGCCCGGAACGCCGAGCGGGCGCGGTTCGGCGCCCATGGCGAGAATGACCGCGCGTGCCGTATAGACGCCGCCCGAGGCCGTGCGAATGACCTTCAGAGGCGCCTGGAAATCGACCGAAGTCACCTCATCGGTAATCGCGACGACGCCGAAACGCGCCGCCTGCGCGCTCATGGCGAACGCCAGATCGAACGCCGAGACGCCCTCGGCGAATCCCGGATAATTGTCGAGATGCTCCGTATCGGTCATCTGCCCTCCAGGGCCCATGCGCTCGAATACCGCCGTCGAAAGGCCTGCGCGGGCGGCATACAGGGCAGACGTCATGCCCGCAGGCCCTTGGCCTATCACCGCTATATCGAAACGGGTCGCATCGTCCATGCGACATCCCTCCTTCAGTCCACGCGATGCCGCCGACAGAGGGCATCGCAGCGATATGCGCCCATCGTACGAGAAGACCCGGCCTGATGCCGGGTCTTCTCGTAGGCGGCCGCCTAGCTCAAAAGCGCCAGAAGATTCTGCTTCGGCTGAGCGCCCATGGCGGTCTTTTTAACCTCGCCGCCCTCGAATACGAACAGCGTGGGCACGCTCATGACGCCATAGCGCTGGGCAAGATCGGGAGACTGGTCGACGTCGACCTTGTACACAGCGGCCTTACCCTCCATCTCATGCGCCACTTCGTCGAGAATGGGCGCAAGCATCTTGCAAGGGCCGCACCACGTTGCGAAGAAATCCACCAACACGGGATCTTGCGCCTCGATGACCTTGGACTGAAATTCCGAAGAGCCGATTACTTGAGCCATGACGGTTCCTTTCTCGATTCCGGCAGCCGAAACGGGTCGAACCTGGCTTCGGGCTCCGGACGCCTATTTGATAGTTAAATAATATCATATAAATGAGGTTCGACGCCGAATCGTCGAAACGACCGCGCCCCATCACGATAAACGCACATACGCATCCCATGGCCCATCGGCTGCGCAGGCCTCGGCAGAAAAGCACGCGGCACTCGAGGTCGCACGGCGCGCCAAAACGTCGCTTTCGCAACAAGCGACGCGGCTCGCTTGACCCGCTTCGGCTTTTCAATGACGATGGGCGCGTCGGAAAGGAGCATTTCTCATGAAACATTCGTATCGCACAGGACCGGCAAGCGAAAGAACGCCCGCCTACGAAGGGGCCTCTACGATACGCGCGAACCTCGTGCTCGAAGGCGGGGCCATGCGCGGTCAATTCACGGCGGGCGTGCTCGATTTCTTCATGGACAACGGCATCTGGTGCGAAAACGTGATAGGAACAAGCGCCGGCGCGCTGAACGGATACAACTACGTCGCAGGCGAGCTCGGGCGAACGTGCTATCTGAACACGAAATACTGCGACGACCCCCGCTATCTTTCGATGAAGAACTTCGCCCTCACAGGCAGCGCCATACGTCGCGACTTCATGTTCGACGAACTGCCGAACAAACTCGAACCTTTCAATTTCGAAGCATTCGAGCACTCGCCCGTGCATCTGACCACCGTCGCAAGCGACCTGCAAACGGGAGAGGCCGATTACCACCTCATGAAAGAAGCCCGCAGCGAACGCGAACTTCTCTACCTCCAAGCATCGGCCTCGATGCCGCTCGTTTCGAAGATCATCGAAGTGGACGGTAAAAAACTCTTGGACGGAGGGCCGTGCGACAGCGTTCCTCTGCTCTACGCCCTTTTGCAAGGCGACGCCGACAAACACATCGTCGTGCTGACGCAAGATGCGACATACGTAAAGGGTCCCAATAAAACCATGCCGCTTGCACGACGTCTCTACGGCGACTATCCGCTTTTCGTGGAACGCATCGAGCACAGGCATCACGAATACAACCGTACGTATCGCTGGATCGCCAGACTCCACGAAGAAGGAAAGATTTTCGTCATCAGGCCGCCCCGCCCTGTCACCATATCGAATATGGAGAAAGACCCCGAAAAGCTTTTCGCCCTTTACGAAGAAGGATACGCGGAAGCGGCGCGGTGCCACGAATCGCTTATCGCCTATCTGGAACGATAAGCATCGCATAGCAGCACCATCAAACGAAGCCCCGATGTCGACCATGCGCGCCATCGGGGCTTCGCCGTGCGAGCCCGCGGATACCGGACCGCTCGCAGAGCAGGCATGCGAGAGGCGCCGCAATTCGGGAGCCGGCTTTTTCGCGCAATGTCATGGAGGTAACGAAAAATCAAAAAAGCCCCGATTCCGGGGCTTTGAATTCTGGAGCGGACAACGGGGCTCGAACCCGCGACCCCAACCTTGGCAAGGTTG
>JAUNBA010000011.1:38289-41875 GCA_030527325.1 Slackia sp. | reverse complement strand
ACGGGCAGGATGAGCGCCGCCCAATGCAGCGACCCCGCGATCATCGACGCCGCCTCGGCGCTCGAAGGAACCGCGAGCCACATGGCTATCACGGCAGCGAATACCACGCCCGAAAGCAGCATGCACCAATCGGCATCGAGCACGTTGTACATGAACATGGCCACGAACAGCACGATGGCGCCCGCCGCCAGCAGCATGCCCACCTTGGCGTACTGCGGATCGGACACCTGGATCAACGTATGGAATTGCGTGGTGGAAAGCCCCATGAGCACCGTGTAGACGGTCACGATGGGTATGCGCGAAAACGACCGCGGCGCACGCTGCTCGCCATCGGACGTCGCGCGGCACCCGCGCGCGCACAAACGGGCGGCGCAGCACAGACCGAACGCGACGAACGGCAAGGCCATGGCGGCCGCGGCAGGAACGCGGGCGCCGGAAAACGCCACGGCCACGCCCGCCGCCGCCACGAATCCCGCGGCAAGCGCGCCCATCAAGGCGCGCGACGAACGCGCGTGCAGCGTCTGCATCCAGAAGCACAGAATGAGCGCGTAAGAAAGCGACGACGCGCCGACGAACATGGCATGAGCGGCGAAACTCTCGACGATGCCGTATGAAAACAAGCCCACCAACAGGGGCGGAACGCAGCACGACACCGCGCCGAAAGCGCCCACCGCACGGCGCGCCTTGCGCGTATCGAGCCGCTCGCGCGAACCTGCGGCCACGGCCAGCACGACGAAGATCACCGCGCTCGTGAGCAGCGTGATCTGAGGCATGCATTCCATGCGCCCCGCAGCGGCGCGCACCGGCACGTCCCATAAATCGGAGAACGAATACCAGGCGAACGCGATGCCCGCCGCGAGCACCGAGCACCCCCAAGAGCATGCGAGCGCGATCTTTTCCCGTGTCGTGTCGTGCATGTGCGAAAAACCCTCCCGAAATAAAGCGCCGATACGCAGGCGCTTCCGCGGTATTGTACCAAGACCGTAAAAGGGGAAGAGGCGGAGGGTTGCCTCTTCCCCGTATGCCGTCGGCGCCTCGTGCGGCGCCAGGGAGAAACGGCGCGTTTTATGCGACGGGCTCTTCGGCGGCCGCATTCTGGCCGGCGATGCGGCCGAAGGTGAACACGTCGGCCAGCGAAGAACCGCTGCCCATGTACCAGCCGTAGATGGTGCCCGCGTTACGGCCGGCCGCATACAGGCCGGGAATCGTCGTGCCGTCCTCTTTCAGCACGTGGGCGCCGGTGTCGATCTTCAGGCCGCCGCAGCTTGCGGTGTAGCACTGCTCGGAGCCGGTCAGATACACATGGAACGGGCCCGTCTCCATCGGATGCAGGAACTTCGCGGCCTTGCCGAACTCGCGGTCCTCGCCCAGCGAGACGGACTCGTTGTAGAAGGCCATCGTGGCTTCGAGCACGTCGGCGTTGATACCCAGGCCCTCGGCGATCTCGGCGAAGCTATTGGCCACCAGCACCTCCTGCGACATGCTGGGGATCTTGCCGTTGCCCTCCTGCAGGGTCGCCTCGTCGACGATGGTGTAGCACCTCGACGTCGGCGCCATGATGATGGCCTTGCCCATGAAGGAGTTGTATTCGTCCTCGGCGACGATGCGATGGCCGCGCTCGTTGACCAGCACGCCCTTGGCGAGATGCTCGGTCAGCGTGACCAGCGGATAGCCGATCTGGAAGCGGCCCATGCCGCGCGTCGCGGCGCCCAAAGCCTGGCCCATCAGGATGCCCGAACCGTTCTCGGAGCCCGCGGTGGTCAGATGGCTGCCGCGCTTGTTGACGAAGGGATAGTAGGCGTTCAGCATCTCGGGATTGTCGACGAAGCCGCCGCAGGTCAAAACGACGCCCTTGCGCGCCTTGACGAACAGCTCGCCGTCCTCGCCCTGGGCGCAGATGCCGGTCACGCGGCCTTCCGCGTTCTGCAGCAGGTAGGATCCGGGCGTCTCGTAGAGCACCTCGATGCCCTCGGCTTCGACCGTCGCCTGCAGCGCGGCGAAGATATCTTTGCCCGAAGAGCCGGGCTGGGCCATGTGTCCGCGGGGAACCGCCGGGGTGACGGCCGCGTAATCGCGCGCCATCTCGTTGCCGCTGAAGCCGAGGCTGGTGCCGGCGTTATTGCCGCCCAGGTGATGCTCCATGTCGCAGATGCCCGATTCGAAATCCATGCCGCAGCTCACGCACCACTTGTACACCTCGGGAGACGCGTCGGCCACCACGCGGATGAACTCCTCGCCTTCCTCGGTTTCGCCGCCGGCAGCGCACAGGTACTTGTAGAAGTTCTCGGTCGAGTCCTCGACGCCGAATTTCTCCTGCAGCTCGGTGCCGCCCATCATGATGAAACCGCCGCACGCCATGGTGGATCCGCCGCCGCGCGGGTTCATCTCGAGCAGCACGACCTCGGAGCCCGCGCGCTTGGCCTCGATGGCCGCCGCCGCGCCTGCACCGCCGAAGCCGACGACCACGACGTCGGTTTCCTTGTCCCATTCCACATTGTCGGACGCCTGCGCCACGGGAGCGGACTTCTCCTCGTCGCTTGCGACCTGCGGCGCGCAGCCTGCAAGACCCGCCGCCGCCAAAGCGCCCACGCCTGCCATGCCTGCCAGGAAATTGCGGCGCGAAACTTCTGCTTTCATGATTCCCTCCTTAACGCCCGGACGCACGGCCGGGCACCGTTTCGCCCGGTCGACATACGACCGAGCCCCCGCTGCACAGACTGCGCCCGAACGCGGCGGCGAAAAAGACCCCTTACGGGCCATTTCCCGGAGGGATGCCGCGGCGCGCGAAATGGCCCTTTAGGGGCCATTGACACATCTACCTGGCCTTATGGCGTCATCCGCCGATGATTCCCGCCTCGACGCACACCCAGCCGAGAAATGCGGCCCACGCCAGAAACACCGCGATGCGTCCGAGCGGACGCGTCCTCAGCCCCGGCTCGGGAAGCATCAGCATGGCGATGGCGCCGCCCACGGCGCCGCCCAGATGCCCGCTGATGGAAATGCCCGGAACCAAGAAGGAATACGCGACGTTCGCCGCGATGACGCCCCACATGCCCTTGCTGTACTCGGCGAAGAACATGCGCCCCTCGCGATGCAGCACGCCCAGAAGCGCCGTGGCCACGAACAGACCGAACACACTCGTCGAGGCGCCGGCGGAAATCGGCGCGGCTCCGTGCGCCATCATGCCCGCCAGATACGAGACGGCATTGCCCGTGACGCCCGCCACGAAGTACAGCGCGATGAAGTTCGCCTTGCCCAAGACCTGCTCGAGCAGCGCGCCGACGCTATAGAGCGCCACCATGTTGAACGCCAGATGCATCAGGTCGAGATGCAAGAACATCGGCGCGACGAAGCGGTACCAATCGCCCGCCGATTGCACGAGCGGCGGATACATGGCCCCCATGTCGACGAGCACACGCGACGATATGTCGAACGAGAATCCCGACAGATACGCCTCGACGAGATAGGCCGCCACATTGATCGCGATCAGCGCCAGCGTGACCATCTGGTAGGAATTGCGCTGGAAAAAGGTGCCGCGCTCGGCGGCCATCATGCGCTTGAGCTCGGCATCGTCGATCACGCGGCG
>JAUNBA010000011.1:0-38189 GCA_030527325.1 Slackia sp. | reverse complement strand
CCGCAGGCCAGAAGCGCCACGGCGGCGGCCATGCCCGACGCCGCGCGCACGCGTCCGCCGCCCGAGCACAGCGCCGCACCGACCGCGGCGGCCGCCATCCACGAAACGACGACGGCCCATGCGCCCGGGTCGGCAAGCTGCGCGACCATGGCCGAAACCGTATCAGAAACGGCGGGCGCAGGGCCCGCGCCCGCGAACAGCCCGCCGCCCGACAGCGCCCCGACGCCGCCGAACGCCGCGGCGAATGCGGCCGCGACGGCGAACAGCGTCGTGCCCAGGGCGTCGCGCACGCGCAGGCAATAAGCCGTGATAAGCGGAACGAGCGAAAGCGCGCCGAGCGACGAGGCGGCCACGACCGCCGCGCCCGCGACGGCCTGCATCGCACCGCGGCGGCCGCAGCCGGCGAACCACCACAGCATCGCGACGGCGAACACCGCGGCCGCGACGAGCGATCCGCGTATGGCCAGGCCGCACGCCACGCAGGCCAAAGCGGCAAGGGAGCCCGCGCGCGGGAACAAGGCCCCTATCGCCGCCGCCACGAGCGCGCACGGCAGCAACACCGCCGACCCCGCGGCTGCAGGCAGCGCCAATCCGCCCGCGCCCGCCGCCGCAAGCCCCACGAAGGCCGTCGTCGCGCACACCGCGCCTGAAACGACGCGGGCCGCAATCGCGCCGCCGCGGCCGGCAAGACGCGCGGCGGCGGTACGCCCGACCCGCGCCGCGGCACGCGGCGCGTCGGAAGCCGCAGAGTCTTCGCCGGCCCCATCGAGCCCTTCTTCGTCGTCGGCGCACGCATCGCCCACGAAGGCCGCCAGCATGCGCGCGCCGCGACGGGCATCGCCCAGATGCGGCAACAAGGCATCGGCGAACAACGACACCGAGGCGAAACGGTCGGCCCGATCGATCGCCAACGCGCCGAACACGGCTTCGTCCGCCTCTTCGCCCACATCGCCGCGGGCGAGCGACGGAATCACGATTTCCGCCTGTTCGATCGCGCGCGCCGCAGAGGCGAGGTCGGGCGCCGAAAACGGATTGTCGCCCGTCAGCATCTGATACGTCAGCGCGGCCAGCGCCCATTCGTCGGTGCGCACGTCCGGCGGCTCGAGGCGCATCTGCTCGAGCGGCATGTAGCCGATGGTGCCGCCCGCCGCCCGACCGTATCCTGCCTCATGCGAAAGCTGGGCCAGGCCGAAATCGGCCACCTTCACCTGACCCTGGCGATTGACGAGCACGTTGTCGGGCTTGATATCCAAGTGCAGCACCTGGTTGTCGTGCGCAACCTCCAAGGCGTGCGCGACCGCCTCGAACACGCATGTCAGCACGTCGAGCGGCAAAGGGCCGTCCACCATGCGCATCAAATCGGTCAACGTGATGCCGTCCATGTATTCCATGATGAGGTAGGCGAGCCCGCCTTCCACCTCGAAATCGTAGACGCCGACGATATGCTGGTCGGAAAGCATGGCCGCGGTGCGAGCCTCCTCGAGGCCCGGGATCTCGCGCACGGAAACGGCCGCGCCGGGCGCGGCGAACGCATCGAGGCGCAGGCTTTTTATGGCCACCCGACGCTGGATGCGCGTATCCCACGCGACGTGCACCGTGCCGTATCCGCCGGCGCCCGCGACGTCGAGCAAACGATATCTGTTCAAGATGAGATTTTGCACGCCACCACGCCTTTCGTCCAAATGAAACGCTTATTATATATACCTTGAGCTCACGAACCGTAAACGCAGAAAGGCTTGAATCGCCATGGGATTCTTCTCCAAGTTCGAGGGCAAGATGGAAGACACCTTCGAGGGTGCTGCCGGCAAGATGCAGAAATCGCCCATCTCCCCCGTTCAGATCATGAAAAAAGCCGAAAAGCAGATGCGCCGCGAAAAAGTGGTCGGCGCAGGCAAGCAGTTCGCGCCCACGCTCTACACCGTGCTGGTGAACCCCGATGACGACCAGCGCCTGTTCGGCTTCTATCCCACGCTGGCGGGCGAATGCGAAACGCGCCTCGCCTCGAGCGCCAACGCAGAAGGCCTCTCCATGGACGGCCATCCGCTCGTGCGCTTCATCGTGGACGACGGGCTCAAGCACGGCAAATTCGACATCATCGCCGAGGTGGTCAGCGCACCCATCGTCGCGCAGCTGCGCGCCGAGGAAATGCAGCGCTACGGCATGGGAACCGGAGCGGCCGCCCAAGGCGCCATCCCCCAGCCGCGCGAAGCCTCCTACGGCGCCTACGACGCCCCGTCTGCGGGCGGCGCCTACGACGAATCCTACGGAGCGCCCGCGCTCGACGCGTCCTCGATGGGTCGCGGCGGCGCGTTTCCCGATATCGACGCGCGTCCGTACGAGCCCGAACGCGCCATCGACTACTCCGTCGATCGCGGCGAATACGGCCTCGACGGCCGCCCCGAGGGCGCAGGCCGTCCCGCGCATGCGCGCCACCAGGCCCGCGACGACGCATTCGGCCTGGGCGCCGACGACGCCTACGCGGCGCGCGGCCTTCAGGTCTCGAGCCTTCCGAATCCCGCCTATCCGCAAGTCGGGCAAGTATTCGCAGGCCCCAGCCAGAACCTCGTCGAGCACGCCGCGGGCGTTGCGGGCGCGGGTGCTGCGGCAGAGCCCGCGCGCGCGGCCGCACCCGCATACGGCGCGGCGCCTCAAACCATGGTGTTCGCGGCGGGAGCCGTCCAGGCCGATCCCGTCGCCAACGCGTCGGCCGTGCGCGCGCGCCTGATCGACGCCAAGTCGAACCGCTCGTACGACCTGGCCACCAACCGCGTGCTCATCGGCCGCGAATCGGCCAACGACATCGTGCTCAACGATCTCAACGTCAGCCGCCACCACGCCGAAGTTGTCTTCGAGCCGCAAGGCGTCTGGGTGATCACCGACCTGGGATCGACCAACGGCACCTTCGTCAACGGCATGCCCGTATCGCGGCGCGGCCTCTCCGAAGGCGACCGCATCGCGATGGGTATGACCGAGTTCGTCTTCTCTTTGCGATAGGAGACCTCCGTGATAGACGTCATCCTGCTTCTGGGACGCCTCGTGTTCGTGGCGCTTCTCTACTTCTTCCTGTTCGCCATCATGAAAACGGGCATCGGCCTGGTCAAAGGCCAACGAAAAAAGGAAAAGAGCTGGTGTCTGTCGGTCGAGCGCGGGCCCAAAGAGCTGCGCGGCGTCAAAACCGCCGTGCGCGGGCCTGTCATCGTCGGACGCGCTCCGGGAGCGGATATCGTCATCGGAGCGGGCTACGTCTCCGCGCGCCACGCGCGCTTCAGCCTCATGGGCGCAAGCCTGTTCGTCGAAGACCTGGGCTCGACCAACGGCACCGCCGTCAACGGGCGCCGCATCTCCGAGCCCACCGTGCTTAAAAGCAACGACGTGGTCAACGTAGGCGACGTGGCCATTCGCGTGAGGTTCGAATAATGGCCGCCGCCCGCAAGCGCGCAGGGTCGCGCGGACGCCACGCCAAGGGTGCCATGCCCTCGTACGGCTCGCGCACCGACGTCGGCCTGCTGCGCGACCATAACGAAGACAGCCTGGCGGTCACGCCGCCTTTGTACGCGGTCGCCGACGGCATGGGCGGCCACGCCGCAGGCGAAGTCGCCAGCGAAATAGCCATCCAAACGCTGGTGGCCAACGCCCCCGACGCCCCCGATGCCGACGACCTGACGCGCGCCGTCGTGGCGGCCAACCACGCCGTCATCCGCGCCGCAGCCGAAGGCGTCGGACGCAAGGGCATGGGCACCACCATGACCGCCGCCATGCTCGACGGCAAGCGCCTCGTGGTGGCGCAGGTGGGCGATTCGCGCGCCTACCTGCTGCACGAAGGCTCGCTGCAGCGCATCACGCGCGACCATTCCCTCATAGCCGACCTGCTCGAAAGCGGGCAGATCACCCCCGAAGAAGCACGCGTCCATCCGCAGCGCAGCGTCATCACGCGCGCGCTGGGAAGCGATCCTTCCACGCTGCCCGACATCTACGAGATGAACATCAGCGCGGGCGACCGCCTGCTTCTGTGCTCCGACGGCCTTTCGGGCATGGTGGACGACTCCCTGCTCGAAAGCACGCTCGACCGCGTGAAGGACCCGCAGCGCTGCGCCGCGGCGCTCGTCAACGAGGCCATCACCGCGGGCGGCTACGACAACATAACCGCCGTGGTGGTCGACGCTCCCTCCAACGCCGAGGCCATCGTCAAAAAGCAGATGCGCAAAGGGCGCATCGCGGCCGTATGCGCCGCCGTCGCTTTCGTCCTGCTGCTGGCAGGCGCGGCCTTCGGCGCCAAGTCCTACCTGGACCACACCGCGTTTCTCTCCGAGAAAGACGGATCGGTGGTCGTCTACCGCGGCATGCCGGGCGAAATCGCCGGCGTGACGTTTTCGACCTTCGACCACGACACCGGCCTTGCCGCCGACGATCTGGAGGGTCTTCCCGCCAACGTGCGCGAACGCCTCGCCGAAGGCATCCGCGTCGATTCCGTCGCCGATGCCGACGCGCTCGCGCAAACCTGGAAAGACCAGATCGAGCAATACAAGAAAGACACCGCCCCCGCGGCAGAGAAGCTGACCGAGCACGACAGCTCCGCAGACGGCGCTTCCGAAACGGGCGCCGCGCACAGCGACGAAAACCGCACGGCGGACGACTCCGCGAAGCAGGGTGATGACGCATGACGCGCCGCAATACCGAGCTTTTGCTGCTCTGCCTGGCCGCGCCCATCGTGGTGCTGCTGTTCTCCATGGTTCTCGTCTTTCAGGGAACCGCCCTTTCCTTCGAGACCCTCGCCGTGCCGCTGGGGCTTTTCGGCGCCTTCGTCGTGGCGCACATCGGCGTGCGCATCTTCGCGAAAAACGCCGATCCCGCCATCCTGCCCGTGGTCTTCGCGCTTTCGGGCATCGGCATCGCCTTCGTCACCCGTCTTGCGCCCGATCTAGCATTACGCCAGGTCATATGGCTATTCCTCGGCATCGGCCTCATGGTGGCCACTCTTGCCGTGGTCCGCAATCTCGATAAGCTCGCGCGCTACAAATACACCTTCATGGTGGTCGGCATCATCCTGCTGCTCATGCCCATGCTTCCCGGCATCGGCCAAGAGGTGCTCGGCAGCCGCATCTGGATCAAGCTGGGGCCGTTCAGCTTCCAGCCGGGAGAAATCGCCAAGGTGTGCATCGTGGTCTTCCTCGCGTCGTATCTCGCGCAGAACCGCGAGATGCTCTCGGTGTTCACCGTGCGCGTGGGCCGCTTCTACCTGCCCGACGCCGCGACGCTCGGCCCGCTGCTCATCATGTGGGGCATCTCGTTCGCCATCGCCGTGTTCGAAAAAGACCTGGGCAGCGCTCTGGTCTGCTTCGTGCTGTTCCTCACCATGCTCTACGTGGCCAGCGGCAAGAAGATGTTTCTCGCGGTGGGCTTCGGCCTGGCGGCCTTGGGCTGCGTCATCCTGTACAGCGCCTTCGGCCATATCCAGATCCGCGTGAACACCTGGCTCGACCCGTTCTCGGACGCCATGGGCACGGGCTATCAGCTCTGCCAATCCATCTATTCGCTGGCCGACGGCGGCCTGACGGGCGTCGGCATAGGCAACGGCCTGGCCGAAAACATCCCCGTCGTGGAATCCGACTTCATCTTCGCGGCCATCGCCGAAGAAACGGGCCTGCTCGGCGGCGCGGGCGTGCTGCTGCTGTTCTTGTGCCTGGCCGTGCGCGGCTTCGCCACGGCAGCGCGCGCGAAAAGCGACGTGAGCTCGTTTGTCGCCGTGGGCGTCACGGTCACCATCGTCCTGCAGGCGTTCATCATCGTGGGCGGCGTGACGCGCCTCATCCCGCTGACGGGCCTCACCCTGCCCTTCATCAGCCAAGGCGGCTCGTCGCTTCTGGCCAGCTTCATCGGGATCGGCCTGCTGCTGCGCTGCGGCGACGAGGGCACGGGCATCAACTCCGAAATCAAAGACGGCACCATGCGCATGAAGGCCATCGGCTCCCATGGCGCCGCCCGCGGCGCAAGCGACACGGGCGTGCTGGGACGCGTGGCCCTGGGCAAGCGCCTGACCTCCACGATGGTCGCCTTCGCGCTGCTGTTCGCCGCGCTGGTGGCCAACCTGACCTACATCATGGTGTTCATGGCCGACGAATACCAAAGCTACCCCGGCAACAACCACACCCTCTATAAGGAAGAGCGCACGGAGCGCGGCTCCATCAGCACCTACGACGGCGTCGTGCTCGCCGAAAGCG
Source organism: Slackia sp. (assembly GCA_030527325.1). Lineage (GTDB taxonomy): Bacteria > Actinomycetota > Coriobacteriia > Coriobacteriales > Eggerthellaceae > Slackia. Next base: position 31,971 of record JAUNBA010000011.1, on the reverse strand, counting down.
TGCAGCAGGAAGACGGCACCTACGCGCGCACCTATCCTCAGGGCAGCATGGCCAGCCATGTCGTGGGCTACTACTCGCAGCAATACGGCCTGTCGGGCATCGAGCAATCCATGAACGACACGCTGAAAGGCCAAGAAAACTTCGCCAGCTGGTCCGACGTGGTCAATTACCTGGCGGGCGTGAACACCCCCGGCAACGACGTGGCCCTCACGCTGAACTCGAAGATCCAGCAGACCGCCGAACGCGTCCTCGAGGGCCATCGCGGCGCGGTCGTCGCCATCGACCCCGCGACGGGCGCCGTGCTCGCCAGCGCAAGCGCGCCGACGTATTCCAACGCCGACGTCGAATCCCTGCTCGAAAGCGCGGCCGCGGGAAGCGACCCGTCGGGTGGCGCGCTCATCAACCGTGCCACCAACGCGCTTTACGCGCCGGGCTCCACGTTCAAGCTGGTCACGCTCACCGCCCTGATCGACAACAAGCTGGCCGACCCCGGCACCCAGGTGCAGGCGCCCGCGTTCACCGAGATCGGCAACGCCAAAGTGACCAACGCCAACGACGTGGGATACGGAACGGTCACGCTTAAACGCGCCACGGAGGTTTCCTCCAACACCGCCTTCGGCGCGCTCGGCGCCGATACGGTAGGAGCGGAGCTTTTGGTGGACACCGCCGCGAAATTCGGATTCAACGCCGAGATAGACGGACTCGAGCTGCCGCTGCACACCAGCCTCATGCCCGACCCCGCGGAAATGACCACATGGGAAACGGCCTGGGCGGCGTGCGGCCAGCCCGTCGGCCAGCACGAAAGCCCCGCGGGCCCGCAGGCGACGGTTCTGCAGATGGCCTTGGTCGCATCGGCCATCGCCAACGACGGCGTGCTCGAGACGCCGCACTTCGTGGAAGGCGTCTACAACGCCAAAGGCGAGCGCTCCTTCACCGCGACGCCGAAAGCCTACGGCACCGTCATGAGCAAGCAGACCGCCGACGCCATCACCGACATCATGGTGGGCGTCGTGAGCAACGGCACGGGCGTCGACGCCTCCATCAAAGGCGTGGACGTGGCAGGCAAGACCGGCACCGCCGAAACCAACAAAGAGTACAACGACAGCTGGTTCGTCGGATTCGCACCGGCGGACAACCCCCGCATCGCCGTCGCCGTGATCATCGAAGAAGGCGTGCACGGCACCGACGAGTCGGGCGCGGCGAGCGCACGAGCGAAAAACGTCATGGAAACAGCTCTCGAAGTGCAAGGACTGCTTTAAGTAGAATACGATAATGATTCACCGAACATACCATCGCCCCCGACGCACGCCGGGGGCATTCGCATAGATACACGTACGACGAACACATAGAGGGAGATAATCGTGATAGGAAGGGTGTTCAACGGGCGCTACAAGATCACCGAGCGCATCGGCATCGGCGGCATGGCCGAAGTCTACAAAGCCCAAGACCAGGTGCTCGGACGCGCCGTCGCCGTCAAGGTGATGCTGCCCCAATACGCCGCAGACCCCGAATTCACCGCGCGCTTCAAGCAGGAGGCGGCGTCGGCGGCCAATCTGCAAAGCCCCTATATCGTCAACGTCTACGACTGGGGCCAAGACGAGGGCACGTACTTCATCGTCATGGAATACGTGCGCGGCACCGATCTTAAAAGCGCCATCCAGCAGCGCGGCCCCATCAACCAGCGCAAGGTGGCCGAGATAGGCAGCCAGGTCTGCCAGGCGCTGTCCGTCGCCCACGGGCAGGACATCATGCACCGCGACATCAAGCCGCAAAACATCATGGTGCAGCCCGACGGCAACGTGAAGGTGATGGACTTCGGCATCGCGCGCGCCAAAAACAGCGTGAAGGCGAAAACCTCCAGCGTGCTCGGCACGGCGCACTACATCTCGCCCGAGCAGGCGCAGGGCAAAGACCTCGACGGCGCAAGCGACATCTACTCGCTGGGATGCGTGCTCTACGAAGCCGCCACGGGATCGCTCCCCTTCGACGGCCCCGATGCCGTCAGCGTTGCCATGCACCAGGTCAACGACGCGCCGCTGCCGCCGAGCGAAGTCAAGCCCGACATCAGTCCCGATCTCGAAGCCATCATCATGAAGGCCATGGAGAAAAACCCGCACAACCGTTTCCAGACGGTGCGCGACATGAAACAGGCCCTCGACGACTTCCTCATGGGGCGCTCGGTCGGCATCGCCTCGACGGCGTCGGCCGCCACGTCGGTCATGCAGGGCGGCGTGCACTCCATGAACACGGTGGCCATGGGACCCGAAAACGGCACGGCCGTGCTTCCTCCCGTGAGCAACGGCGCGACCAGCGCCGTTCAGCCCGCATCGTTTCGCATGGACGACGAGCGTAAAAAGAAATCGAACAAGAAGACCGTCGGCATCGTGGTCGGCCTCATCGCGGGCATCGTGCTGATCGGCGCCATCGCCATGGCGCTTCTGAACGGCGGCGGCGCGAAGGTTCCCGACGTCGTGGGCCAGACGCAAGAATCGGCCGTCAAGGCCATCGAGGCCGCAGGCTACGTGGTAGGCGACATCACCGAGGAATACAACAGCGAAACGGTGGCGGGGCGCGTATGCAAGCAGGACCCGGGCGCCGACACCGCCCTTGAAAAAGGCGAGAAGGTGAACCTCGTCATCTCGAAGGGCGTCGAAAAAGGCTCGATACCTTCTTTGAAAGGCATGAGCGCCGAACAGGCGGAAAAGGCCCTCAAGGATGCGGGCTACACGCCGCAGTACGCGGGCAACGAGGCGTCCGACGCCGCGAAAGACACCGTGAGCAAGCAAAGTCCCGAAGCGGGCGCCGAAGCCGACAAGGGCACCACGGTGAAATACTGGATATCCACGGGTCCCGAAGACATCGAGGTGCCCAACGTGGTGGGCTCCGACCAGGCGGCCGCCAAGAGCACGCTCGAGAAAGCAGGCTTCACCGTCAGCGTGGTCCAGGGCGATTTCAGCGAAGATTACGCTAAGGGCCAGGTCATGAGCCAAACCCCCAACGGCGGCAGGCTCGGTAAGGGCGAAACGGTCACCATCACCGTCTCCAAGGGCCAAGACCCCGACACCATGCCCATCGACATCCCCAGCGTGATCGGCATGTCCTCCGACGCCGCGCAGGAAAAGCTCGCCAATGCGGGATTCCGCTATAACGTCGTGGAATCGTCCAGCGACCAGCCCAAGGGCACCGTCATCAAGCAGACCCCCGCAAGCGGCCAGGGCAAAAAGGGCGACACCATCACCTTAACCGTCTCCAGCGGGCCTGCGGCCAACGGCCAGGGCGGCAGCAACGGCGCAGGCGGCAACGCAGGCAACGGTACGGGCGGATCGAGCGGCGGCGCGACATCCGGCGGCGAAAACGAACCCGACGACGCGAAAACCGACGCGTAACCACACGGGCCTCCTTGCACAAGGAGGCCCGTTTCATATGCGGGCGGGCTTGCGCACATGCAGGCAGGGCGCGTACGATGACGCCATGGAAAACGAACGCCGCGACATATCCTGCGCCGCATTCGCACGGCGCCGCCGCACGCTTGCGCCCTGGTGCTACAAAGCCATGCTCGTGCTGGCCGCCGCCATATGGGGCCTTGGAACCGTCGCGGTGAAAGACACGGTAGACGCCCTGCCGCCTTTGTGGCTCGTGGGCGTGCGCTTCTTCTTCTCGGGCATCATCCTGCTCGTCGCCTGCTTCCCCATCGTGCGACGGCGCATCGATCGGGAAACCCTTGTCGCGGGCTTGGTTCTCGGCCTGTTCCTGGCCGCTTCCTACGCCTGCAACACCGCAGGCCTCACCGACACCACCGCCGCGAAAAGCTCGTTTCTCACCAGCACCTACTGCGCTTTCGTTCCGTTTTTCGCCTGGGGCATATCGCGCATCAGGCCCACGCGCTACAATCTGGCGGCCGTCGTGCTCTGCATCGCGGGCGTAGGGTTCGTCTCGTTTTCCGAAGGGTTCGAAAGCATCTCGTTCGGATTCGGCGAAATCATCACCATCGTATCCGCGGCGTTTCTCGGATTGCACATCGCATTTTCCGCCAAGCTTTCCGACGGGCGCGACGCGCTGGTCCTCACCGTCGTCCAATTCATCGCCGCAGGACTGATCGGCTGCACGACGGGGCTCGTATTCGAGGGCGTGCCCGATTGGGGGCTGCTTTCCCAGCCCGATGTGCTCGGCAATATCGCCTATATCGTGGTGTTCGCGTCGTGCATCGCGTTGTCGCTGCAAAATATCGGCGTCGCGCACACGCCGCCCGCCCAAGCGGCGCTTTTGCTCGCCACCGAAAGCGTCTTCGGCGTGCTGTTTTCCGTCGCCCTACTCGGCGAAACCATCACCGCCATCATGGCGGCGGGCTTCGTGCTCATAGCGGGCGGCATCGTAGTCAGCGAGGCATTCCCGTTGAAAAAGAAGCGGCAAGACCCCGACGCTGTGGCGGCCGAGGAATTGCGCGCTTCGCAACAGGGGCGCTAAGCGCCGTTACGCGCGGGCGGCGGGCCGCACGCGGTCCAGTTCGACCCCCGCATAGTCGAGCGGCAGGCCGATCGGCGCCCACGGCTTTTTCACGGTCAGGCGGATGCGCTCGATCGAAGGACAGCGCTCGAACAGCGTATCGATGATTCCCTGAGCCAGCCGCTCCACCAGGTTGTGCGTATGCTCGCGCGCATAGGCGTCGATGACGCGGCACACGGCGCCGTAATCGATCGAATCGTCCAGATCGTCGCTGGCGCCCGCCGCGCTTAAGTCGGCATACAAAACGGCCGATATCACGAAACGCTGGCCAAGGGCGTTTTCCTCGGGAAACACGCCGTGATGGGCGTAGACCTGCAGATTCTCGATAATGATTTTATCCATAGACTCTCCTGGAAGGCAGCCCTAGACGGCCACGCCCGCGTTCATCTTCTCATCGGGCCACGAGCACAACGCGCGGGCGTCGCACGCGTAACAAGCCCGCGACGCCTTGTCGGCCTCGTACAAAAGCCGCCCGAGCGCCGAAGCGGTATCGGAATAATGACGATGCTCGCGCACCGCCGCCACGATGGCCGCTTTATCCACCGAATCGAACCCGTCCACATCGGCCAAAATGCGACGCGCGATTTCGGCCCCCGCTATTTCATGCGGCGTGCCCGTCTCGTATTGCTCGCCCTTGCCGATATCGTGCAGCAAAGCGGCCGCATAGACCACCTCTTTGGGAAACCCCAGGCCGCGCTCCAGATTGAAAATATAGGCGACGCGCGCGACATCCAGAAGATGCGCGACGCCGTGGCGGCAAAACGCCCGGTCGCGCTCGAGATGGGCGATCCGTTCGATGCGTTCGCGATAGAGCGGATGCCTGCGCACCTGGTCGACGGCTTCCATGACGGGCTGGCCCATGGCTGCTGCTCCTTTCCCGCTGCGCTATCCCAGCATGCGGAAGAAATCGTCCGCCAAACGGGGATCGCTTTCGAACACGCCGCGTTTGGCGAGCGTGGCCGTCTGACTGCCGGGCTTGCGCACGCCGCGCATCGACATGCACATATGCTCGGCCTGGATCATGACGATAGCGCCCTTGGCATGCAGATCGTCCATCAACGCATCGGCGATCTGGGCCGTCAGGCGCTCCTGCAGCTGCAGGCGACGGGCGAATACCTCGACGGTGCGCGCCAGTTTAGACAGGCCCGTGACCTCGCCGTTCGGGATATACGCCACGTGGGCCACGCCGAAAAACGGCAGCAGGTGATGCTCGCACAAGGAGTAGAAGCGGATATCGCGCTCGAGTACCATCTCGCTTCCGTTCACATGGAAGGTCGTGCCGAGATGCTCCGCGGCGTTTTCGTCGTACCCGCCGCACACCTCCTCGTACATGCGGGCCACGCGGGCCGGCGTTTCGAGCAGGCCCTCACGCGACGGATCTTCGCCGATGGCTTCGAGCAGCATGGCGACGGCCTGCTGGGCTTTCTGGTGATCGATCATAATGCGCTTATTCCTCATCTTGTCGTGCGCCGCGTGCTCCGCGGCCTCTTCGAATAGGCACCCATTATAGGCCACCTGCGCAAACGCGATAGCGGCGGCGACATCCTCCACAGGCGCCGCGCACGGCCGAAAACGAAACGAGCCGCGACACGATGCGCGGCCCATGTGGGAAAAGCCCCTTGCGCCAACGACGATAAGAGAGAGGAATAACCGCCGTCACCACTGCGCGCGGGACAGGGTATCAACTCTACCACCCCGAGCGGACGAAGAAAAGCGATGCGGACGAATCGGGGCGTTTCGCGGGCGTCTTGTCCGTATGCGGCGCGCAGGGAAGCGGCGTTCTATACTGGCGAGGACGCTATCGAGAAAGGGGCCGCCATGCCGTACCGCAACTTCAGCGCCGCGTTCATCGAGCAATACGAGGCCGACCGCGCCGCGGGGCGAACGAATCCCTACCGCACCGACGACGCGCAGGCGCAACGCCGCAATCCTGCGCGCGACTGCTCGCCGCGGCTGCACCGGCCCGCCTTCGTACGCGACATCGACAAAATACTCAACGTGGCGCCGTACAACCGTTACGCGGGTAAAACGCAGGTGTTCAGCTTCGTGCGCAACGACGACATATCGCGCCGCGGCCTGCACGTGCAGCTGGTCGCCCGCACGGCGCGCACCATCGCGCGCCTGCTTGGCCTCAACGAAGACCTGACCGAAGCCATCGCGCTCGGCCACGATCTCGGACACACGCCGTTCGGCCACGCAGGAGAGCGCATCCTCAACGACATCTACCATACCGATACCGGGCGCTATTTCAACCACAACGTGCATTCCGTGCGCGTGCTCGACACGCTCTACGCCCGCAACATCACGCTGCAGACGCTCGACGGCATCCTCTGTCACAACGGCGAAAGCAGCCAGAAAACGTTCCGCGTGGGCGCCACCCATGATTTCGCAGCCTTCGATACCTTGATGGAAGCATGCGACACCGACGAGAAGACCATCGCAACGCTGCGCCCTTCGACCCTCGAAGGATGCGTGGTGCGCATTTCCGACATGATCGCCTACGTGGGCAAGGATCGCCAAGACGCTATAGGCGTCGGCACGCTGGCCGACGACAGCGCTTTTTCCGGAGGCGTGCTCGGCGTGCAAAACGCCGAGATCATCAACAACCTCACCGTGGATATCGTCGAGCACAGCTACATGCGCGACCGCATCGAAATGAGCGACGAGGCCTTCGCGAACCTCAAGACCGCGAAGGCGGAGAACTACGAGCGCATCTATTTATCCGACGAGCAAAGCCGCGTGTACGACGACGAGATCAGGCCGATGTTCGCCGAGCTGTACGAGGCCATCCTGGGCGACATCGCGTCGCACGACGAAAGCGCGCCCGTGTTCAAGCATTTCATCGAACGCATCGAACGCCAGCGGCGCCTGTACGAAGCGGACAGCCCCTATCGCCGCGAAGATCCGCGCCGCATCGCCGTCGACTACCTCGCCAGCATGACCGACGAGTACTTCCTGGCGGCGCACCGTTTCATGTGCCCCGGCAGCCGCCACGCGGTGCAATTCCGCGACTACTTCTACGACATGCGCCGCCTGGGCGACGACAAGGCGGAATCGGCATCGTAACCCGCCCGACACGAACGAGGGCCCTTCGCCTCCGCCGAAACGACGAAGAACGAAGGGCCCTCGAAAACCGCAAGCGACAGGCTTCGCGCCCGCCGACGCTCACGCGCTCGCTATGCGTGCTGCTCGGCGCGCTCTTTTGCGGCATCGCGCTTGGATAGCACGACGAATCCGCCGATGGACAGCACGATGGTCAAACCGAGGCCGATCCACGGCGTGCCCAGGAAGCTAGTGGCCAGATATCCCACGATGCCCGACGCGAACACGAGCGTGGCATACGGCATCTGGGTGGACACATGATCGAGATGCTTGCATTGGGCGCCCGCCGACGAAAGAATCGTCGTATCGGAGATGGGCGAAATATGATCGCCGTACACCGAACCGCCCAGCGTGGCCCCAACGGCCACCAAGAACAGCGGATCGGAAGGATCGAACACGCCTACCACGATAGGCAGCACCAACGCGATGGTGCCCCAGCTCGTGCCCATCGAAAAGCCGATGAACGCAGACACCACGAAGATGGCCACGGGAAGCAGCTGCAACCCGACGCCCAGTCCGTTCAAGAAATCGCTCACGAACGGGCCCGTGCCGATCATGTAGCGGCACACGCCGCCCAACGACCAGGCCAACACCAGAATCATGATGGCGGACACCATGGATCGCACGCCCTCCGAGACGCCCTCCATATAACCGGAAAGCGTCGTCAGGCCGCGCGGCAAATACAGAGCCGCCGCGACCACCAGCGCCACGCTGGCGCCGATGCACAAGCCGCCCACGGGGTTTTCACCCACGGCCACGGAGAACTCCACGCCCTCGAAAAAGCCGCCCGTATACAGCATGCCCGCTATCGAAGACACGATGAGCACGACGATCGGGATCACCAAATCCCATACGGTGCCTTTGTCCGACACGTTCATGCCCTTGAACTCGGCCTGGGCGCGCTCCGCACCCGTCGCCTCCGCAAGCTCGGTCTCTTCGGCGATGACCGTCGGCGGCATATCGACCGCCGAGACCGCACGGGCCGAACGCGAGGCTTCGGCTGCAGCCTGCGCCTGCGCGGGGTCCTGCTTGTCGGCGATCTTGACCGCCGTGCGCTCCATGGCCATGCTGACGCGCGCGCCCTCGTCCATGTGGTCGGGGTCGGTCACCACGCCGAACGAGGCCTCATCGCCCGCCGCCGCCTGCGCGCGGCGCTCGGCGGCGCGCATGGAACCGAAATCCATGTTGGTGGCGCATATGAAGAAGACGAACACGATCGTGGCCAGCGCGTAGAAGTTGTACGGAATGGAGGCGATGAACGTGTTGAATCCATCTTCGCCCAGGTAGCCGCCGACCGCGACGGCCCAGCTCGACACGGGCGCGATGATGCACACCGGCGCGGCCGTCGAGTCGATGATCCAGGCGAGCTTCTCATGGCTCACGCGGAACCGATCGGTCACCGGACGCATGACGGCGCCCACGGTCAGGCAATTGAAATAATCGTCGACGAAGATGAGCACGCCCAAAAGCGCCGTGAGCAGTTTGGCCAGACGGGCGTTTTTCACATGCTGCGTCACCCATTCGCCGTACGCGCGCGAGCCGCCCGCGAGCGCGATCAGCACCACCAAGGCGCCGAGCAGCGCCAAGAACAGCAGCAACGGTCCGTTCGCCGCTATCTGCTCGCCCATCATCTGCGGCACCATCGTGAACGCCTGCACGAGCTGGTCGAACCCGGGGCCCGACAACGAAAACGTGTAGATGATCATGCCGACGAAGATGCCGATGGTCAAAGAGGAGTACACCTCTTTGGTGAGCAAGGCCAACACCAAGGCCAACAGCGGGGGCACGATGGACCATATGCCCGTATTGATCAGATCGAAAGCTTCCATGATCTTCCCCTCGTAGTCCTTTACGACGAAGGCAAAGTATACCCCCGTGCCGCCGGACACAAATCAGTAATCGTAAAACGAGGGGCTTCCGTAATCATCCGATGCCCAAAGCGTTGCAAAACGTAGGATAAACAGCATTTGACCAGAAGAAACGGCGCATCATACGCCCAGCCCGTAGGTCATATGCATCATATAGAACCCGAAACGCACGACGAACAGACCAGAGAAGAAAAGCCCGCAGGCGATCGCCGCCCTGCACACGCTCGGCACTTCTCTCCTATGCAAAGGCCATGCGACAACGACCACCGAGGCGGCGCCTGCAAGCGCGTACGTCGCGATCATGCCGCCGTACCAAGGAACAAGGTCCGACGCAGCGCCGTATCCGTTCCATATGCCCGTCAAGCCATCGTTCTGAAGCATGAGGCACACCACATTCGCAACCAGGAACAACGCCGCCGTCGCAGGCAGCGCCTTTCCGGCCCATCTATGCAAGCACACGGCGCGAGCGCACCGCAGCGCAAGCAGAGCGAGCATAGGGCCTCCCGCGCATGCCGAAAGCCAGATATTCGCAGGGACGAACGGGGTACTCCACGTGGCGACGGTCGGCGCATCGTACGCCCGAGCTATGGCCGATACGAAGACCGCGCCGAAGAACATGATGAACGCGCACCAAATACGTTGCGCCCTCACGTACGGCCTCTCGGTAAAACAGAACAGCCAATACAGGCCGCACGTCGCCAAAAACAAAACGGCAGCGAATACCTCGTTCGACAACGGCGAGCGCCCTACGCCCGCGAACACGTACAGCGCGTTCGCGGGGCTTCCCAGATGCGTTGCCGAAGCGACCAACCCCACCATAGCCACCACCAGGGGAATGCACAGGGCTCGATCGATGCGCAACCGCTCCGCCTCCCCCATGCGAACGAACAGCAGCACGCCCGCCACCGCAATACAGGCCATCGCCCCCGATGGGGCAAGCGTCGTAAACAAGACGAGCGTCATCTCTTCGAAAGCGGTTCCCAAGCCGAGCGGCATCGCATGTCCTCCCAACGTCCGAAGCGATTTCGAGCACGCTTCGGAATCGAAAACTCCACTATACGGGAAAGGCCGCGCTCGCACGCGGCCTTTCCCGTATAGATCAGCGATAGAAACGAGGCGTTTCCGGATGCACGCCCAAAGCGTCCCCTAAACCCTCGAGGGACAATCGCGTCAAACGCGCGAGGCCCTCGTAAAAGGGCTGTCGCGCGGCCTCCTCGAGCTGAATCAGCATGTGAGACGACCACGTCAGCACATGCAGTTCGAGAAATTCTCCCAGAATGGCGGGCTTGTGGCGGGCGATCCAAGACGCAAGCAGAAGCAGCGAACCTGTATGGTCCTCCGGGGTCTTGCGGTCATCCTGGCGCGCGATCCCGTTTCGACGCATCCACGCGCGCAGTTCGAGCGTCGCCTGCCCGAACACCACGCACTCCCGGTCGGTGTACACCGACCCCCAGGGCGGGGCGGGCATGGGATTCGGCCCGATGAAAAGCCTCCTGTATTCCCAAGCGAGCTCGGCATCCCCACACCCTGCGACCATGGCGCGAAGGCACGGGGCCGCTTCGTCGGGGATGACGAAGGGCCACGATTGCGCCGCGGTATCGGCGTCGAGCGCGGCAACGGCATCAAATGCAGGAGCCATCGCTTCGTCATCGGGATCGACCAGGAAAAAGGGAGCCAGCGTCGATGCGAAAAACGCCGCATCGTCGTAACGATCGAACATCACTTCCCCTTCGCTTCGTCACACAGGGGCGAGACGGCGTGCCGCGTCGCCCCTGCAAAGATTCCTACAAACCGATGGACATCTGCACGGCATAGAACGAAAAACGCACGAGGAAAACCCCGGCCAACGCCACACACGATGCGACCGCCGAAAAAACCGTCGCATTCTTCTTGCCGAAGCATGCGACCCCCATAAGAACCGCGACGATAACCGCGCACACCGCTGCGGCGACCATAAAGGGCATCACGGGGTCGGCGAGCGTCGCGCCCGCGACGGCGGGGCTCCACAGTTCGCCCAGCATATCGAAGTGACCGACGAGCGCGACGGCGGAACCCACGAACCCGATGAGGACAAGCATGAATGCGAGCGATTTCACCATGTGCGACGTGCGTTTCTCAAGAGCACCCGCCAGCGATAGCGCAAGCATGCCCACCGGGGTTCCTCCCAAAAGCGCCATAGCCAGCATCTCGATCGGAACGAGGGGAGAATTCCACGAAGGAATGGTCGGCATCATGTAGGCGAGCCCTGTGAAAACCGCGAAAACAAGCGCCAAGACGGCCACGACCGCGGCGAAGGGCCTGCGGACCTTGGGCGTGAGCTTTCCCGCCAACCCCAAAATCACATACAACGCCATCGCGACGAAAAACACCGCACCCACCGCGATCTCGTTCGAAAGCGGCGAATGTCCGATGCCCGCAAACACGCCCACCGCATGCAGCGGCGCTGCAAGATGGAAAAACGATGCGATGAATCCAACGAGGACCAGGGCTGCGGGGATAAGTGAAAACCGATCGACGGCCTTGAGCGCGTCCCCATCGAGCTTAAGGGAGCACGCTGCAACGGCCAGCACCACGAACGCTCCCGCGCCCAGCGGCGCGAGCGTCGTGAAAATAGCCAAGGGCAATTCGTTCAAAGCGGCTTCCATGCTAGAGCACCTCCAAAGGGTTCACGATTTTACCTGCACGACTGTCGGATGGCTTCGCATCGGCGCACGCCTTCACGAACAAATTGGGCGTCGTCAGCGAAACCTCCGGCAGCGGCGCGATATTCGCGCGCTCGCCCAAAGCCGCCATCTGTTCGACGGTGCCGAATGCGAGGGCGCGCGCAGGGCACGATTCCACGCATACGGGCGATTCGCCTGCGGCGACGCGCTCAGCGCAACCGTCGCACTTGACCGAATGGCCCTTTTCGCGATCGACTTTCGGGGAATTATACGGACAGGCCATGTGGCAATATCCGCAACCGATGCACTTATCGCCATCGACCGACACCAGCCCCGTCGCCTCGTCTTTATGCATGGCGCCGGTCGGACACACCTGCATGCACGCGGGTTCGTCGCAATGATTGCACGACACGGACACCGGATAGCTGAAGCACGTCGTCCTGAAGCATCCGTCGGCATCGCGCACCGTTTCTCCGCCCGAGCATTCGTATACTTTGCGATACGCAACGCCCAAGCCGAGATCCTTGTAGTCCTTGCAAGCGAATTCGCACGTCTTGCAGCCGGTGCAGCGCGTCGCGTCGAAGTGGAACGCATACTGAGTCATATCTCGATCCTTCCTCGTACCGCAGGCCGCTTATGCGGTGACCTTTTCGACCTGGCAGATATTGCTATGCTGAGGGTTGCCCTTGGCAAGCGGCGACGGACGATTCGTCGTCAACGTGTTGATGCAGCCGCCGTGGTCCACTTTGTCGCCGTACATATCCGCCGTATGCCATGCGCCCTGAGCCATCGCAACCGTTCCGGGAACGATACGCCCCGTCACCTTCGCCAAAAGCCTCGTCTCGCCGAAGGCGTTTTTAACGGCCACCGTGTCGCCTTGCTCGATGCCGCGCGCCTGCGCATCGACGGGATTGATCCAAAGCTCCTGCGGATTGGCCTCCTTGAGCAATTCGATGGAGCCCCACGAAGAATGGAGCCTGCCGCGATAATGGAACCCGCTGCAGCGCAGGGGGAACTCATCGGTCGGAACATCCGTCTCGGTAAAGCCGGGAGTGTACACGGGAATCGGAGAGATCAAATCTTCTTCGCCGAGTTCCCACGTCTGCGAGATCTTCTCCAGCGACTCGGAATACATCTCGATTTTGCCCGACGGCGTCGACAGCGGATTGGCGACGGGGTCAGTACGGAACTTTTCCAGGGCGATCTTGCATCCCTTCGGATTCTTGCGCACATACACGCCCATCTCGACGGCCTCGTCGTACGACGGCAGGGCCGTGTCCTTCGCGCGGGACTGCTCGTAAAGCTCCTTGATCCAGTCTTCCTGGGTCTTCCCTTCGGTGAACTCCTGCTCCTTTCCAAACGATGCCGCGATCATCGTGCACATCTCGTACAGCGTCTTGCGCTCGAACTTAGGAGACGTGCACGGCTGCCCCGTAATCATGTAAGCGTTATCACCGCCCGTTCCTATCTGGGAAACCTGCTCGAAGCGGAACAGGTCGGGCAGAAGGATGTCGGCGTAGCGAGATGAATCGGTCAAAACCGTCTCGATGCTCAAAATGAACTCGCACTTGCTCTCGTCGGCCAGAATCTCGTGCGTGCGATTGATGTTGCCATGCTGATTCGTCAGGCAGTTGCCGGCGTAGTTCAAAAGCGCCTTCACGTTGCAGTGCAGCGCATCGGCACCGGTCACCGCGGAATTGAGGGCCGTCATCTCTTCGCCGTGATCGATGGCGTCGGTATACAGAAACACGGGAATGGAGGCTTTGACGGGATTGGTTCCGGCAGGAATGCTCTTGAGGGATATCGTATAGGACCCCTCGCGGCAGCCGTCGCTCGTCCCAGGCAGACCAACCTGGCCGACGAGGCACGGAAGCATCATGATGGACCAGCAGTTCAATTCTCCGTTCGAGCGGCGCTGCGGACCCCACCCCTGCACGACGTACAGCGGCTTCGTGGTGCCGATTTTGTGGGCGAGCTTCTCAATCGTGTCGACCGGGATACCCGTGATGGAAGCCGCCCATTGCGGGGTCTTCTCGACATGGTCGTAGCCTGTGCCCATGACGTAGTCCTTGTAAGACTTCGCCTGGCCTTTGGCGCTTTCCGGCATGGTGTCCTCGTCGAAGCCCACCACATACGTGTCGAGGAAGGCCTTGTCCACCAAACCGTTCTCGATCAGATAATGGGCGATGCCGGCGACCAATGCCGCGTCGGTGCCGGGATTGATGGGAATCCAAGACTCGGAACGGCCCATGATGGAATCGTTCATGCGCGGATCGATGAAAATGATTTCGGCATTGGTGTTCTCGCGCAGATGAACCCAGTCGTAATGCGACACCGCGCCGCCCTGACGCGTCTCAGTGGGAGACGATCCGAACACGATGATCAAACGAGCATCTTCTGCGGCATTCAGCGTGCTGCCGTAGAATCCCTCGGCGCCGTACACGTACGGCGTCACCATTTCCATCTGCATGGCGCTGTAGTCGCCATACGTTCCCAGACTGCCGCCAAGGCAATTCATCAGACGCGGAAGGCAGCGGGCCGTCGTCGAGCTGACACCCGTCGCATACGGGATCAAGACGGATTCGTTGCCGTATTTATCAATGATGCCGCCCAGCTTGTCATGGATGGTCTGGATAGCCTCATCCCAACTGATGCGCTCGAACTTGCCCTCTCCGCGTTTGCCCACGCGCTTCATGGGATAACTCAGGCGATCGGGGTCCGCCAGCCAACGGCGATAGCTACGCCCCCTCAAACAGGCGCGCGGCTGCGGCTCGTCGAAATCGGCGTCCTTGCTCGTGCACGTTTCGACCCACGTCACCTCGTCGTCTTTCACATGGAATTTCAGCGAGCAGCGACCCGGACAATTGATAGCGCAATGGCCCCACGTCACCGTCTCCTGAGAATCGGCGAACGCAGGCTCGGCCGCATCGCCGAAAACGGCGTCTGCGCTTGCGGCGCCTCCCGCCGCCACGGCCAGGGCGCCCAAAGCGCCCGTCGTCTTCAGAAACGAGCGGCGG
The DNA here is from genome assembly GCA_030527325.1 of Slackia sp. Classification (GTDB taxonomy): domain Bacteria; phylum Actinomycetota; class Coriobacteriia; order Coriobacteriales; family Eggerthellaceae; genus Slackia. The sequence goes on along the minus strand of JAUNBA010000011.1, from coordinate 16,818 downwards.
CTTACCGCATTGTTCGTAGACATATCTCCCCCTTCTGCCTTGTTCCGGCGCGAAAGCGGAGGCAAGACCCGCGATCCGCGCCGAACATTCGGAAACACCATGCGAGTATGCCCTCGTCGCAGGTACGCGGGTGTCACATAGAACATGTCATTTAGCAGTTCTCACGAGGGAAATGTCACCCGTTGATGAAAAAGCGCAGGCGCGCGAAGCCCGTCTCAGCGCAGCGCGCTAGACTCTCACGCATATCGAAACAGAAGGAGGCCGCCACGCGTATGCGCACGCTTGCCCGCTATATGCCCAACACGCGTAGCCTCGGTTACGCGCTCTTCCTGGCCGTGAACGCAACGGCCGTATGGGGAGGCGTCTTCCCCTTCCTGCCCATGGAGATCCAAACGGGCTCTTTCACCGTAGCGTTCTTTCTGTCGCAATCGCTCGTATTCGCTGCGAGCTATTTCGCAAGCACCCTCGGCGCCTACTTCTTTCCAGGGCCCACGCGCAAATTCCTCGTCTGGGCGGCAGGGGCGCCGTATTTTCTGGGATGGTGCTGCCTTATCGCCGCGGTCTACCTTCGGGCGGTCGCGCTCGACCTCGCTATCGCGGGCGGAGCGCTCATCGGATTCGGATCGGCGGGGTTCTACATGGCCTGGCAACGTCTTTTCGCCTCGCAAAAACCGGCCGTCGGCAATCGGGACCTCATTTTGGCCTGCGCATTCGCGCCCGTGATCTATTTCGCGCTCTACCTGATACCCGCCGCCGTCACAGCGTTTCTCATACCGTCCGTCTTCATGCCGCTGTTCGCCCTGTCCATTCTCGTGGCAAGCCGTACGACCGACCTCGATCAGCCTATGTTCGAAGACCTTCCACGCGAACATCCGACCATCTACCTGCAAGCGATCAAGGATTACTGGCGCAGCGCGTTTTGCATAGGGGCCTTCGCCCTCTCGTGCGGCGTCGTACGGGCAATAGCGGTCGAAACCCCCAAGATAGGAGAAACGGTAAACCTCCTTTCGATGGCAAGCATGCTCGTCGCCGGCATCGGATTCGCCGCCACATGGCATAAAAAATCGCTGAAGATCAACGTCTCGTCGGCGTTTCGCGTGCTTTTCCCCTTCGTCATCACCGCTTTCCTTCTGCTTCCTTTTTTCGGGAGCTCCTACGTGGCGCCTTTCGCAGGCGCCCTCTACGCGCTCTACGATTGCGCGCTGATCCTCATGATGATCCAGTGCGCCCAGGCTTCGCGCGAACGAGGCATCAACCCCGTATTCATCTACGGCTTTTTCGGGGGAATCGTCTATATGCTCCACGATGCAGGCTATCTCATCGGAATATTCGCGGGAACCATCGCACCGTCGGGCTTGGCCCCTCTGACCTCGATAGCCCTGTTCTCCGTGTATCTGCTTGCGCTGGTCTATTTCATCGGGCAGGGAGGGTTCAAGCAGGCGCTTTCGCCCAATAGGGCGCGCGCCGAGCGTATCGAGCTCATCCCCTCGGCGGCGACGCCTGCGAAACGCCGCAGGCCGAGCGCGGGCATGGCGCACGGCGTCGCACGCAAGCGACCCGAAATCTACGACCGCATCTCCAAGCAATGCGCCCTTGTGAAGCACCACTACGGCTTGTCGGACAGGGAGGCCGAAATCATGGAGTATCTGGCGCGCGGAACCACCGTCGCCCGCATCGCAGAACTGCTCGCCATCTCGGAAAACACCGTAAGAACGCACAGTAAGCGCATCTACGCGAAGCTCGACGTGCATCGCAAGCAGGAGCTCGCCGACCTCGTCGATTCATTCGACCCGCGCGGGCTTAAACAGCCCTGACGCACGACGGGCCTTCGGTGCAACCCCGAAGGCCCGTCTGCTGCGGTCTATACGTGCACGGCAAAACCGTGCGCGCACGACGCTATTCGGCCATGGCCGCCTTGAAATCCTTGATCTTCTGACGCGCGGTCTCGCAGCCCGTGCCCAGCATCTGAACGGCCAAAACGGCGGCGTTCTTGGCGCCGTTGATCGCCACGCAGGCAACGGGCACGCCGGAAGGCATCTGCACCATGGACAGAAGCGAATCCAAACCGCCCAGATCGCTCGTCTTCATAGGAACGGCGATGACGGGCAGCGGCGTATAGGCGGCCACCACGCCGCCCAGATGAGCCGCTTTTCCAGCGGCGGCGATGATGACGCGCATGCCGCGCTCCTCCGCCGATTCGGCCCATGCGTGCACCTCGAGCGGCTTGCGGTGCGCAGAAGCGACCTTCACCTCGTAGGGAACGCCGAACTCATCGAGCTGCTTCATGCACGGCTCCATGGCCGGCATATCGCTTTCGCTTCCCATGATGATGCCCACAACGGGCTTCGTGTGATCGCAAGACATCGCGTCCTCCTTGCATCGTCGTTCACGGCGGCACGCGCCGCCTTCGTTTCAAGCAAAGTATACGCATCTGAACCAACTTGCGAAAACGACGCGGACAAGCACGGAAAACGCCCACGAGCGGCCGATGAGGCTATCGGGCCCCGCCTCCCGTGCCCCCGAATCCTCCGCCTGAAAAACCCGCTCCTCCGGAAAAGCCGCCGCCCGCGCCGCCTGCGTCGGAAAACGACCCCGATGCGGCGCTCAAGGCGGCGCGCACCGTCTCGGCGGTGTCGGCCTGCATGGCGGAAAAGGCCTCGAGCGGGCTTTCCATGGCCGACGCGGCCACGCCCATGTTGTAATAATGCGGCATCAGCCAATAGTACACGGGCGCGAAATCGGGACTCTCGAGCACATCGGGCATGCGCGAACGCAGCGCTTTGATGGCCTCGTCGGCAACGCCCAGCACATAGGCGTAAACCATCATCTCGCCCCAGACCTTCACATCGGTGGGCAGACGCTCGTCCAACGCGCTGAAATCCTTCAGCCAGCGCCGGAGCGCGACGCATTTCGCGAACAACTCGACCGCGTGCTTGCTGCGACGCGCCATCACGCCGCTGATCACGAACAGCGCGACAATGGCGGGCACCGCCGTGATAAGCGGCACGAACGTATCGAAAGCGAACGCACCGACCACGCCTGCCACCAGGCCCAACACCGCCATGACGATCATAGTGCCCTGGTAGCGCTTCCCCTTCGCCTCGAAGAAGTCGTACCGATTCGTCTCCGCCGACAAAACGCCCTGCCACGCCTGCATGGCGGCGGAAAACGCCTCGGGATCCTGTTCGGCGAAGTGCTTGACGGACCCGAACCACACGCTGTCGCTGCCGGGAGCGACCGTATCGAAAAGCAACGCCATGGCTCGCTCGTCGACGGGGCTGCCCTGCACCTTGTCCTGCCATCCGGAAAGGCGCGTCACGTAATAATCGTTGACGCTCTCGATGCCGCGCCGCCCCTCGCGCTCGTAGCTTCCCGCATCGAGGCGCACCGCCCCGATGGCCGACAGATGCATCAACGTGGCCGTGAAATCATGCGGGCTTTCGGCGTCCCAACGCCACAGGCGTGCAATCACGGCAGGATGCACGCCCTTCTCGGGGACATCGCGCCAGTATTCGTCGTTAAAGGAGGGCTTGTGCTCTTTGCCGTAGCGGAAAAACACGACGAGCGCCCACACGATGACGGCCACCGATACGAGCAGGCAACCCGCGATCAGCGCCAATGACTTGATACGCTCGGCGTCGGCGCGCTTCGCCATGCGCCCCTCGTCATCGAGCACCGACTCGAGCCTGTCGCCCGTATGCACGACAGGCGCATTCGGCGCAAGTTCGGAAATCCACGAACGGGGGAAGACCGCGTGCACTTCCGCATAGCCGCCCGCGCGCACGGTAGGAACGGTCGCGGAAATCGTGCCCGCATTATCCAGGGAGAGCGCGCCGTCGAGCGGCCCATGCCCCCAGGCGCGCACAGCGCTTCCTGCCGTCGCATCGGCACCTGCGGCGACGGGCAGATGCAACGTCGCCACCACACGGTCGCTGTCGACGCTCCAACCATGGCCGACGTATTGCCAATACACTTCGGCCACGTCGTCGTAAACCTGCACGAAATTCGAGATGGCATACGTCAGCGTCACCTCGAACCGACCGTCTTCGAAGGGGTAGAACACGTATGCGGTCTTGCGATCGGCGTCCAAGGAGAAGGCGGGGTCGGCAGGCCCTCCCGCATCGCGCCAGGCACGCTGAAAATCGACCTCGGGAAGCGCGGCGGAACCCGCTGCGACTTCGCCCGCAGCCGCAGCGGGCGCGGCGGATCCTTCCCGATCGGGCGCAGGAGCGGCCGATGCGGTATCGGAGACGGAACTCACCTCGACGGAAGCGATGGAGATCGCGCTTTCCTCGGAAGGCAGCGCATCGAAGGTCCACCACACCGCCGAATACGACCCGTCGAAAACGAACGTGCGCTTCTCCGTCACGCTCAACGAGCCGTCCGCATTCACTGCGGCATCCATCTCGACGCTCGGGCATGTGTAGCTTTTCGCGAACGCCGCAGACGGCATGAGCACGCATGCGAGGCATATCGCCGCCGCAACGAGCACGAACGCCTTCGCCGCATACGAAAAAAACGCCTGCGGACCCGAAGGCGAAACGCAAGCGCGGCATTCGTCGATTCGCATCGTTTTCCCTTGTGAAATAGCGGTTTTCACCGGACGCGACGGACGCGGCGTGCGCGGTCGGCCGGCGTCGGCGTGCATACGTTGTGGATTTGTCGTAGTCGACCCCATCGAGGCTCCTTGCTTTTATCCATAAGTAACGATATCATGCACTCTGCATCTTTTACGGAGAGCTGACCGAGAGGCCGAAGGTGCTCGCCTGCTAAGTGAGTATACCCCAAAAGGGTATCTGGGGTTCGAATCCCCAGCTCTCCGCCAGATGAACCGTCACAGCCCCGCATCGCGGGGCTGTTTTCGTTTTCGAATGCGGCGTCCGCCGACCCTCCAACGCCGACCGCATGCGCGGCGATCGCACGCTAAAAGCTCACGCGCGGAGCATCCGACGCTGCAGCTACCGCATCGAAGCTTTCACGTTCCTCGAATCCGAACATTTTCGCAAACAACACGGCAGGAAACGTCTGAATGGCCGTGTTGTACTTCATCACGGTATCGTTGTAGCTCTGTCGCATGTAGCTTATCTTGTCTTCGGTGTCCGACAGTTCGGCGGATAGCTGCCTGAAATTCTCGTCGGCCTTCAATTCGGGATAGGCCTCGGAGACCGCGAACAGCCCCCGCAAGGCACCCGTTAACGCCGTATCGGCCGCCATCTTGCCGCGCGCGTCCGTCGCCGTCGTGAATGCCGAACGCGCCGCCGTCACGCCTTCGAGGGTCTTCGACTCATGGGCGGCATAGCCTTTCGCCGTCTCCACCATATTGGGAATCAAGTCAAAACGGCGCTGCATCTGCACATCAACCTGCGACCAGGCATTATCAACCTTGTTACGCAACTTGACCATGTTGTTGTACAACACGATGAGCGCCACGACCGCGCATGCGGCCACGGCGGCGACGATCAAACCCGTCATGACAGCTTCCCTTCTCGTCGAACACGAACGCTCATGAAGCGCTCTGCCGCAATCGAACCACACGCGCGCCTGTCGCGCGCCCGCACGACGGGCGACGGCGCCGCGCGATCCGCCACCGGCATACACGAAGCGAATCGTCCCGAAACGAATCGCCGACGCACAGCGCAGCGCATGCGGCGCCTACCAGCTTTTATGCACGGCACCGACATTCGTGCGCACGCCGCCCCTCGCACGCTCGATGATGCGCGCGCCCGCCGAGGAAAACGAACAGCTGCGCGCCCACCAGCCCTGGCGCTTCGCGGCAGCCACAATGGCATACGCCGCATCCATGGATTCGCACACGCACATCGTCGCCGAACCGCTTCCCGAAAGCAGCACGCGCGCGGCGCCGGTGCGCTCGTCGCGCGCCACGCCAGGCTGTTCGCCAAGCCACGAACGAACCGTGGCGAGCTCGGGAACGATTCGCTCGGAAGCCGCCGCAAGATTATTGAAAAACGGCACGTCGCAAGCAGAATCGACGGCGGCGAGCCGCTGCTCGTCCTCTTCGGTCGCATAGGTCGGATCGGCGTCGAAAGCGGCATATGCGGCCGCGGTCGAAACGCCCTCTTCGGGACGGACCAAAACGACAGGCGCCTTCATGGGCCCAAGAGCGCGCTCGAACACGTCTCCGCGGTCGCCCAAGACCGCACATCCCCCGCGCAGGAAAAACGGCACGTCGGCGCCGAGCGAGCGCGCCACCTGCGCCACCCGGTCGTCATTCGCATCGATGTTCAGAATGCGACACGCCGCTGCGAGCGCCGCCGCCGCATTCGACGAGCCCCCGCCCAAGCCGGCCGCATGCGGAATATGCTTGTCGATATGCACGACGAAGCGATGGCCGCCGGCATGCAAGCCGTACGCATCCAGCAGGCGATCGATCGCCTTGAACGCGATGTTGTCCTCGGCAGGGATATCCAACGGGGCGACGCCGCCGTGCGTCGCGCAGCGCACTTCGATGCTCGAATCGCACCCGCGCGCATCCTGTTCATAACGCACCGTCACCGTATCGTGCAAGGTCAACGCATGCATAACCGAGCACGCCTCATGGTAACCGTCCGTTCTGCGAGGCCCTATGGCCAAATGCAAGTTCACTTTCGCCGGCGAAAACACCGTCAACACGGCACTCATCTTCATTCACTCCTATCGTCAAGACGGCGTTGCTCGAAAAACGAGCGAAGCACCGCCGTGCATTCTTGCTCGAGGACGCCCGCGCGCACAGCGAACCGATGGTTCAAGCGCGCATCGTCATGAATCCTGTAAAGAGACCCGAGCGCGCCCGCCTTGGCATCGGCGGCGCCGTATACGCAGCGCCCGATGCGCGCCTGGTGCATCAGCCCGGCGCACATGATGCACGGCTCCAACGTCACATACACCGTGCAATCGGGCAAACGCCAGCGTTCGAGCTCGCGCGACGCCTGCACGACGGCGCTGAATTCCGCATGCGCCGAAGGATCGCCGTCCGCTTCGCGATGATTGCGCGCCTGGGCGATGACCTCGTCCTGAAACACCACCACCGCGCCGATCGGAACCTCGCCCGCTTTCGCCGCCTCGCGCGCCTGATCGAGCGCCATGCGCATGAACAGCTCATCGCGGGCCATGCGCTCGTCCGCCCCCGGCGCGAATCCGTTGGGAAGCATCTCCACGAACAACGGCGGATCGAGATGGTCCATCGCCCCGCCGTACCGCTGCGACGCCGCACCGCGCGCCTTCGCCATATCCGCCGCCTTTCTCACGCATCGCCTTTCATTATAAAAGACCGCAAAGCACCGCCTCGACGCAGGCGCGAGCGGCACGACATCGACACGACGCCGCCGGCGATGCGAATCCGTAGCGAGCGCGTGATGCGAACATGAAGATATGTAGCAGCTTAACTATTCAGCGGCACTCGGCACGTATACTCGAACAGGGGCCTCCATCGGCCCCGTCCACCCCTCCCCATCGATCGAATCGCGCCCGCATACGTCTTTCGGCCCGCCGCGCGCGATGCCGAAAGGAACGCCTATGAAGCTGACGCGCAAACAGGTGGCGATGCTCGCCATCCTGATAGCAGGCACGTTCATCACCGTGCTGAACCAGACCCTGGTCACGCCTGCGTTGCCATCGATCATGGCCGAAATGGCGGTCGACGCCGCCACGGCCCAATGGCTGACCACCGGATTCACCCTGGTCAACGCCATCATGATCCCCGTCACCGCCTATCTGACCGATCGCTATTCGACGCGCGGGCTGTTCGTGGCTTCCATGCTCGTCTTCGCAGCGGGCAGCGCGCTTGCAGGATGGGGTCCCGATTTCGCCATCCTGCTGATCGGGCGCCTTCTGCAAGCCGCAGGCGCCGGCATCCTCATGCCCATGGTGATGACCGTCATCATGCTCACGTTCCCGCCCGATAAGCGCGGTTTCGCAAGCGGCCTGTTCGGCATCGTGATCGCCTTCGCGCCCGCCTTCGGCCCGAGCGCGGCCGGCTTCGTCATCGACGCCTACGGATGGCATGTACTGTTCTGGGCCATCGTCGTATTGGCGCTGGCCATTACCATAGCAAGCCTGTTCGCACTCGAGCGCTCCCCCAAGGAATCCGCCGACGTCACGCTCGACAAGGTCTCGCTCGTTCAATCGAGCATCGGATTCGGATCGCTGCTCTACGGACTGTCAAGCATAGGGTCGTTCGGCCTCAATCCGCTCGACGGCGCGGCAACGCTCGTCGGCATCGTCGTCCTCGTGTTCTTCTTCCGCCGCCAGCTGCGCCTGGAGCGCCCCATGCTCGACGTGCGCGTGCTGAAGAACCGCAAATTCCTCGTAGGCACGGTCATCGCCATGCTGGTGCAGGGCTCCCTGCTCGCAGCGGGCATCCTCATGCCCATCTATCTCCAATCCTACCTGGGATACTCCGCCACGGTATCGGGCCTCGTCCTCATGCCCGGCGCTATCCTCATGGGCATCATGGGCCCCATTGCGGGGCGCCTATTCGACCGCCACGGGCCGCGAACGCTGAGCCTGGTCGGCATGGGCCTGCTCGCCGCTTCCACCCTCGTGTTCGCCTTCCTCGGCGACGACACCGGACTTGCATTCCTCATCGGGCTTTACACCGTGCGCATGTTCGCCATCGCGCTTGTGAACATGCCCATCACCACCTGGGCCATGAACGCGCTCGACAACCGCGTGCTCAACCACGGAACCTCGGTCAACAACACCCTGCGCCAGGTGGCAGGCTCGCTCGGCACGGCCGTGCTCATTTCCCTGTCGACGGCCGCTTCAAGCGCCGCAAGCAGCAACACCGACGCGCTGCACGCCGGCATCTTCGGCGTCGATGCGGCCTTCTTCGCAAGCGCGCTGCTCTGCTTCGCCGGATTCGCCATGACCGTCGCCTGGGTAAAGGACAAGCCGGGCGATGCAGCGGCGGCCGACCCCGACGACATCAACCGCACCGTGCTCGAACGCGTCATGAAACGCGACGTCTATACGCTGCCCGAAACCGCCACCGTGCTCGACGCCGTCGCCCTGTTCGTCGATAAGCACATCAGCGCGGCGCCCATCGTGAACGAAACGGGCGCAGCCGTCGGATTCGTGTCGGATGGCGACCTGGCGCGCTGCCTTTCGAAACGGCGGTCCACGTACACCGATCCCGTCGCATTCATCGAGCTCACCGAAGCAAGCAGCGATGATTTCGCGGAAAAGACCGAGAAGATCATGGGCGCCTGCGTGCTCGAGATAGCGCATCGCGGCGTCATCTCGGTAGATATCCACACCGACATCCGCGAGGTATGCCGCGTGCTCGGAAACAACCACCTGAAGAAAGTCCCCGTGACCGACAAGGACGCCATCGTGGGCGTGGTCAACCTCTCCGATATCGCGCGTTTCTCCATGGCGAGCTATCTCGAACGCCACCGCGCCTAAGCATCGCGCGTCCCCCATCCATAAAGAAGGCGCCGTCTCTGCAGACGGCGCCTTCTCGAAGGGGGGCAATGATGCGGGCTCTAGCCCTGATAGCTATTGCCGAGCAATTCCTTCACCTGGTCATCGGTCAAATCACGATGGTAGAACAGGCGGTAGAACTCCTTGGTGGTCTCCACGATGTCGATATCGTAGGCCTCCGGGTACAGCAGGTTCGTCAGCCACTGCAGACCGATGAAACGATTCACCGCAGGCGGACGATCAAGCCAGGAAAACGGCGTCTGGCACATCGTGTACACGCGGCCGTCCTGCACCGCCTTGATGGTGGACCAGTTCGGGTCGCTCTTGATCAGCTCGCTCGCGCCGCCCCCGAAGCGCTGCGCGTCCCAAGCGATGATCACATCGGGATTCCATGCCAGAACCTGCTCGAGCGACACGGGGGTCTTGCCCTTGCCGCCTTCCGCCTCCAAATCGCGCGCTACGTTGTCGGCGCCGGCAAGCTGGAATATCAGCGCATGGGACGACGACGTGGGCTCGGTCTGCAGACCCTCGGGACCCTCGGCGTAATACAAGCTCACACGCTGGTCCTCGGGAACGCTCGCCACTGCAGCGGCCACGTCGGCGGCGACTTTCGTGCAGTAGTCGGCCATCTCGGCGGCCGCATCCTGCTTGCCAAGCAGCTCGCCCAAAACCTCGTAGCAATGCGCGGTCTTCTCGAACGAGCCGTCGATCACCACCACGGGAATGCCGGTCTTCGCCTGCAGATCGTTCGCATCAGAGCCATCCTTCTCGGTGGGAGCGACCGTAGTCACCGAGAAAATGACCTGGATTCCCTCCGCCATGATGGCCTCGGGATTCAGTTCCTTGCCTCCCGCAAGCGTGCCGAGGTTGGGCAGGTCTGCAACTTCGGCGGGCAGATTCTCAAGCTCCTGCTCCGTGAAATCCATCGTGGTTCCCGCGCACAGCTCGGGCGCCAGCGTGAAGCAGAAAATCTGACCGGCAGGGCTCGTGTAGTAGATCTTCTCCAGCTTCTCGGCCGCCGGAAGCGTGACCTCGCGTCCTGCGTCGTCGGTGATCGCCTGATCGACGGCCTGCTCCTGCTCGGCAGACGCTGCGGGTTGCTCTCCCTGATCGGCGGGCTGCTGCGCGCAGCCGCACAACAGCATTGCCGCCATCAGGCACGCGGACGCCGCAACGGCAACCGCGCTCTTGATGCTTTTCTTCATCCGTTCCTCCTTGGTAAGCACCGCCGTATTCCCCTTGGCGGCTTTATCCTCATGCAAGAATAATCCGAAGTCTACCGCCTTCATGCCGGCTCGTCCATAAAATTATCCTCTTGTGTAAATATTCTTTTTCTCGAATAATGAGAATCGCAATTCAAGGGGGCGAGCGGACCGTTGCATCCGCTCGAAAAAGGAGCATCACGTGAACAAGCCCGCATGCTGTATGCGGCGGCGCATGCCGTCGAAATCATCCGAACAACCGTCGGATGCCGATACGCAAGCGGAGCGCTTTCTCGGAAAACATATCTCCGCCTGGGCGAAAATCGGCATCATCGGAGCGCTTGTCGCGATCGTCATCGCATCGTTCTCGGTCGGAAAATACCCCATATCGCCATCGGAGCTGTGCCAGACGCTTTACAACCTCGCATTCTGCCCCGAAGCCGTCGACCCCCAGACGGCCACGGCTCTTTTCAACATCAGGCTGCCGCGCATCCTGGTCGTGGTCATGGTGGGCGCCGCCCTCGCAGCGGCGGGCGCGGCCTATCAGGGCATGTTCCGCAACCCGCTCGTCTCGCCCGATCTGCTCGGCGCTTCCGCAGGCGCAAGCCTCGGCGCCTGCCTGGGCCTCATTCTCGACATGCCCTCGACCGGCGTGCAGATCTGCGCCTTCATCGGCGGCATGGTCGCCGTCGGATGCGTCGTCTGGCTCAACCGCGTCATCCGCTATGACGAGCTGCTCGGCCTCGTGCTGGGGGGCATCCTGGTTTCGACGCTCTTCCAATCGGGCGTCTCCCTGCTCAAGTTCCTCGCCGATTCCAACGACAAGCTGCCCGAAATAACGTTCTGGCTTATGGGCGGATTCTCCCGCGTCGACCAAAACGACCTGTTCGCCATCATCGTTCCCATGGCGGCGGGTTTTGCCATCCTCATGCTCGAACGCTGGAAGCTCAATGCGCTCAGCTTCGGCGAAGAAGAGGCGCGCAGCCTCGGCATCAACGTCTCGCGCGTGCGTCTCGTGGTCATTTTCGCATCGACGCTCATCGTCTCGGTGGCCGTGGCCGTCTCGGGCGTCGTCGGCTGGGTAGGCCTGGTGATTCCCCACCTTGCGCGCGCCATCGTCGGCCCCAACTACCGCGCCCTCATCCCCGCCTCCATGTTCATCGGCGCAAGCTACCTGCTGCTGGTCGACGACCTGTGCCGCATGCTTCTCAGCCTCGAAATACCGATCGGCATCCTCACCGCCATCATCGGCGTTCCGTTCTTCATCGTCATCTTCAAACACAACATGAAGGGGTGGTAGCAATGGGGGCATCCACCGCATGTCATACGGAAAGCACGCAATCACAGGTTGCGCCCATCGCCGGGAATAAAGCGAGCGGCGGCGGGCACAACCCCGCCGACAGCGATGCCATTCTCAGCGTCCGCGACCTTACCTGCGGATACCGACGCAAGGTCATCGTCAACAACGCCGATTTCGAACTCGAACGCGGACGTTTCGCCTGCATCATCGGCACCAACGGATGCGGCAAGACCACGCTGCTCAAAACCATTCTCGGCCTGCTTCCCCCCATGGGCGGAGCGGCCTTCGTGAACGGGCGCGACATCGCACGCCTCTCCGACGCCGAACGCGCACGCATGATCGCCTACATACCTCAGGCGCATACGCCGCCGTTCCCCTTCTCCGTGGCCGACGTCGTGCTCATGGGCCGCACGCCGCACATCGGGCGCTTCTCCAGCGTGTCTCACCACGACAAGCGCGTCGCATGGGATGCGCTGTGCATGCTCGGCATCGAGCACTTGGCCGAACGCACCTACACCAAGCTTTCCGGAGGCCAGCAGCAACTCGTGCTCATAGCCCGCGCGCTCGCCCAGCAGCCCGAAGTCATCGTCATGGACGAACCGACCGCAAGCCTCGATTTCGGCAATCAGCAGATCGTGCTTTCCCGCATGAAGGAGCTTTCCCGCTGCGGCGCGACGGTTCTCATGGTGACGCACGATCCAGCGCATGCCGTGTACTGCGCCGACAGCGTGATCGTCGTGCAAAACGGGCGCATCGCGCATATCGGGACGCCGGAAGAAACCATCACGAAGCAGCGCATGGAGGCGATCTATCAGACCCCCATCCATGTGGCGGACGTTCCCGTAGACGGCCGCACGCGGCGCGTATGCATCCCGCTCTAGCATGTGCATGCCGCGTCCCATGCGTCTCTGCCGTATCGGCAGCGATACGGCAGAGACGCACGCTTCGACCGCTCGCACAGGGTCTTCGAAAACCCAAGCTGCATCGCCGTCGTTGCGCCCGCCCGTCGAGACACCGCGCCGACGGAGGCGGACGGCGCGCCCGACGGCATCGCATGACACCCGCCTCGACACGCACCGCCCTATCGGAGCAATAGCAACAGAAAGGAACCGATCATGAACGAACAACCCTGGGAGCTCTACGACCGTCTGATCGAGGACGTACCCGAAGGCATCGCCGTCACCGACTACTGCCTCGGCCTGCACTGGACCTACCTGCAAGCCGAATGCGGTTGCGGCGTCGCCTGGACCATGCGCGGCGGCCAGGTCGGCTCGCGCAATCGTCCCGACCTGCGCGGATCCGACCTGAAAAGCGTCGCGCGCCTTGCGAAAAGCTGGAACTTCGAAGAGGCGACCATCGGCGTCGCAGCTCTGAACGCCTGGTATTCCCGCAAAGAGCTGCTCGATCCGCTCGGCGCCGTCTACGAAGAACCTAAGCCGCTCGCGCGCGATGCCCGCAAACGCGAAGCCTTCGGCGAGTTCACGCCGCATATGAAAGACGGCAAGGTCACCGTCATCGGCCATTTCCCCCACGTTTACGAACTGGCCGAACGCTGCGCGGAACTCACCGTGCTCGAACGCTCTTGCAGCGAAAGCGACCTGCCCGATCCCGCATGCGAATACGTGCTCCCCTCTCAGGACGTCGTCTTCATCACGGGAACCACCACCACCAACAAAACCCTCCCTCGATTGCTCGACCTCTCGCGCAACGCCCTAACCGTCCTCACCGGCCCGAGCGTCGTCAACGCACCCGTCCTGTTCGACTACCATGCCGACGTCCTGGCGGGCAGCGTCGTCAATGACCCGGAGAAAACGGCCTTCGCCGTCAAAAACGCCCAAGGGCGCCTTTTCGGCGAAGCCGTGCAGATGATGCGCATCGTCAAACCGGGGCTCGATTTGCACCTCGAAGACTGACAGCTCGACAAACGACGACACGGACGCCTGAGCCGCTCAATGGCGAGCCAAGCGCGGGCGTCCGGTCGGACAGGAGGACTTCCGTGCTTCTCATCCTTACCGGCGACGTGCAGATAGGAAAGACGCGATGGCTGCAGCGGGCGGTATCGAGGCTTGAATCGGCGCACGTCGCATGCCATGGCGTGCTCGCTCCCGGGGTTTGGAAAGACGACGGCCGAGGATCGTTCGAAAAGCTCGGTATCGACAACCTGCTGCTCCCTTCGCACGAACTCGTCCCCTTTGCACGGCGCGCCGACCTCGCCGTCGCAGACGGGCTATTCGACCCCCAAAGCCAGGCAGGGCGCGCACAGCTGAAATGGCATATTTCAGATAAAGCAATAGTGCAGGTCAACGATCATTTCGCCCACTTGCGCACCGTGATGCGCGATAAAACGGCACAGAAAAAAGCAGGATGCGGCGCACAGAGCGAGCGGGCGCCGCGCGCTCTGTGCGCGCACCGCGCAGCATCGACGGCCACACCTTCCACATGCGGCGTCCTCTTCGTCGACGAACTCGGCCAGCTCGAACTTTTGCGCGGCGAAGGCCTCGTCGAAGCCATGAAAGCACTCGAAGGCGGCCCCATAGGCTTCTATGCGCACGCCATCGTCATCGCGCGCGACAAATTCGGCCTACCCGATCGCGTCGAAGAAGCCTTCGCGGGAACATGGGGCGGTAGCGCACGCATCGCCCCCGACGACGAAGCCTGGCGCACCTGGATCGAGCCGCTTCTCAACGACGAAAACGCACCGCGTTAGCCGCATACGTCGCCGCGCGCATACGCCACGCGCCGATAGATTGCTTGCACCGACGATGCGCAGCATGGGCGGAAGCCTCCGCATACGCTCTACAAAAGGAGGGGCAACGTTTCCAGATTCCCGTGCTCGATGGAGTCCGGCAGGGCGAACGCCCTGTCGGACTCGCTGTTCCACCCCCCCCCGAACGTACCACCATTCCCGGCGCGGGCGTGCGGTTCATACGCTCAGGGCTACCGTTCTATCGTAGGCCGAACGACCTCGTACAGATGACCCCTCAAGATCGCCATAAACTCCCGATCCGAGCATGTGGTAATCGCATGCCACGCCGAACGCTCGTCCAGAGAGGAAATAGCGTACGCGCTCGAACAGCGCATTGGATTCGCCGTGCGATAGCCCAGTCCGTTGCAGGTCGTCACGCGCTCGATATCGACAAGTCTGGGCATGCCCCGCCCCGACATAAGCGCCAGGCGCCCTTTCGGAGTAAGTTTTGCATCGGGATACTGGGGTACGGAGGAGTTCTTTTGCCCTAAGCGTAGACAACTCGCGGCACGCGAGAAGCTTCCCTATTTATCACCGCACAGATATAAGGCACCAAACGCCTAAACATGTCCGAAAAGAATATCTTCGCCGCCATCGCGCTTGGCATACGTCTCGCGCAGCAATGTATAGTAAGAAGAGAAGATTCAAAACCAGCTTCGCGTCCGCGGTGCGCGACCGAAACGCCCTGTTCAGATTCGCTTTCGCTGCAGCTTGGCATTCCTTGACCTCGCAGCGTGCCGCGACTCGCGGAAAGAGGAAACGGCTTAGCGGACAAAAAGTGTGTCTGGGGCAATTATTCAGTCGAGTGCGGATACGCCGCGCTGTGATGAAACTCCGACCATGTCAGCCCGTTGCCCCATTCGACGGAATCCATGCTCGGGACGGGGTTCCCCGAATAGAACTCACGCAGGACGTCGATATCGTCGTCCGTCGGCATCGACGTTAGGATTTCCGACGGGCCCTTAGGCGCCTCGGTGTGCATGTAGCACCACCAGTAGACCGCTTTCACGCGGCGGTCGGCCTTCAGGCCTCTGTGGTTCCGCAAAACGTTACGCAGCTGGGCGTTCACCCCTCCCTCGATCACGTTGTTCGTCGACGGCAGCGGCCCTTCGGCGGTGAGCCCAGAGTCGAGGTAGGTGAACAGGGTTCCCTCGTTTACCAGCCTCAAGAGCGAGCGCCGCGCTTTCCTCAGCCTCTCGTGGGTGTACTCCCAGCGCCCGTCCGTCCGCGTCCTCTCGTCGAGGAAGTCGTTCCAGAAGTCGTACCAGCCCAGGAGCCTCTCCACCCACAGGTCGGCCTGGTGCAGCATCCTGATCCCGAAGAGATCCTTGGCCAGGCCGTACAGCTCGACCCCCGCCAACAGCTTCGGCCCGGTCGTCGTGCGCCTCTTCACCTGGCAGAACGCATGGAACGTGCACCTCTGCACCATGGCCGAGGGCCATTCGGCCGCCGCAGCCGAGGCGAAGCCCGAGCCGCCGTCGGTCGCGACCACCTCCGGCGGGGCGATAGTACGTAGCAGGGCGCGCCATGCCGCGGTCGTCTCTCCGCGGGCGAGATACCAGGACAGCACGTGGTCCTCGGTGCACGCGATGAGCACGCACAGACCGCGGTCCAGGTATATCCCATCGACGAAGACGACACGGTGCACCTCGTCCACGACATCCGGCATGGGCCAGACCTTCCAGAACCGCTTGGACCGCCGCCTGAAGGTCCGCCCGTCGCCTGGCATGGACCTCTGCGTCTCCTTGGAGAGGAGCCATCCCAGGAAGGCGTTGAAATCGGCGAGGTCGGAATCGTAGGCGTGGACCGTGGACGCCCCGCACGCCCTACAGCGCCACCTCTGCGCCCCCGTGCCCGTGCGGCCATTCCTCTTCATAGCGGCGCCGCAGGAAGGAAAGGTCTTGTTATTCACGGCATTACCCCCGAAAAGAGAAAGTTTTCTACTGTTTTAAGGGTAATGAACTGGGGGAATGCCGAATATCAGACACACTTTCTGTCCGAGTGAAAACTTTTGCCCGCAGAAAGTTTTCATAAAAAAACGGGCGCTGACCTGCGTCAACGCCCAAAACTAGACACACTTTTTGTCCTATAACCCGCAAGACGCGGAATCGTCGCATACAAAAAGGGAGGACCCCCGAAGGGGTCCTCCC
>JAUNBA010000023.1 GCA_030527325.1 Slackia sp. | reverse complement strand
TCCGCACGACGGGCGAGCTTCCCGAGCGGTTCACGATACGCAAGACGGGCATCGGCGCAGGTAAACGCACGTATGAAGTCCCGAGCATGCTGCGGGCTTTTCTCATCGAGCCGTGCGGGAGGGCATCGGGGACGAACGCGTTCGATGCGTCGGGTGCCGATCGCGCGCCGCGCATCTGGAAGCTTGAAACCGAGGTGGACGATTGCGCCGGCGAGGCGCTGGGATACGCGATGGAGCGCCTGTATGCGGCCGGCGCGCGCGAGGCGCATTACGCCCCGGTGTTCATGAAGAAGAACCGGCCCGGGTATCAGGTGGAGGTGCTGTGCGCCGAGCCCGATATCGAGGCTTTGGAGCGGGTGCTGTTCGAGGAAACGACCACCATCGGCGTGCGCCGCGTGGCGATGGAGCGCACGGCGCTTGCGCGCGAAGAAGCGTACGTGGATGCTGCGGGCAAGGACGTGCGCGCCAAGCGCGTCATCCTGCCGAGCGGTGACGCGCGCCTGTATCCCGAGCATGACGACGTGGCGCGCATCGCCCGCGACGAGGGCATCGCATATCAGGAGGCCTATCGTCGCGCGTTGCGGGCGTGCGACGGTTGCCGCTGAGCGCCCGAAATGGATTCGATGCGCCGTGCATGCGCGGCATTAATCATATCTATTTAGTATGAAAACCCTGGTCAGGGTTCATTTATCAATATATGTTACTAATTTTGTTGCAAAACTGAAAAGTCAAGAGAAACGCCGCGCGAAAAGCGTGGCGTTTCTGCGTGGTTATGGTTACAAACTCATCGCTTCGATAGCACAAGCAAGGAAATCTCGGCATAATATCGCACATTTTGTGCTTGAACGGTCGCGAAGCTTCGTATCGCTTCGCGCGAAAGAAGGGAGCGATGATGGCCGGGATGCTTCTTACGGTCTTCGGTCGTGCCCGCGGCTGCAATGCCGCTGCGGGCAAGGTGTGTGCGTACGCGCCGCGTCGTCGAGAGGACGGCGATCGATGAGGGTGATTTCAGCACTGCGCGATCCCGCGTGCGTTCGTACGGGGTCGAACGAAGCAGGCGGCGCGACTGCGGCGCTCGGTTCTCGGCGTGCTTCGCGTTTCCGTCGTCTTGCGCCGGGTTTCTTGGCGGGTGTTTTGGCATGCGCGCTCGCGTTGCCTCAGGCGGCGTTCGCGGGGCCTTTGCAGGATGCGGCGGCTGTCGTCTCATCGTGGTTTTCGGATGACGGCGCTGCTGCGGCGCCCGTTGCGGTGGGCGATGCCGATCACGTGGTTTCCGACACGCGCTCTCCGGCGAACGCGTCGCTGAACTTGTTCGATTATTGGATCACCGACGAAAACGCTTCCGATAAAAACGACCCTTCCGGCTGGGAGAATATGGGCATCAACGAGGGCAAGCAGTTCCGCTTCAGCGATGCCGGCCGCTACGATAGGCCCGAGACGCACTCCATCAACGGCTGGACGGGAAGGGGCGAAAAGCCGTTTCAAGGCATCGTCCAAAACAGGCTGGATGAAAACGGCTATCCCGTTTTGCAGCCTGGCAATGTCTATCAATTCCATAAATTCCAGGGGCAAGGCAACCTTAAGACGACCGCCCAGCCTCTGGCCTATCTCTTCGACGACTCCGATGTGAAGGGCAAGCGCGCGTATCGAGACGTGCACGGACTGGTGCAGTATGTCGACGGCTATTACGTGTACGACAGCTCGAAGAATTACGCGTCTTACGATAAGGAGACGAACGATCTCGCGTTGTTCAAGCAGCCGGCCGTTTCCAACAACGCGGGCAACGTCATGGGTCAGTTCTTCCCTTTCGATGCACCTGACGAGGTGTTCGAGGAGAAAGACGGTGCGCTGGTCGCGAAGAACATCAAGTCGACGCATCCGTCTATGAATCATTATTTCGGCGCCGAACTCACTGCCGACTTCGTGCAGATGCCGGGCGGCATGACGGGCGATCAGCATACGGTGTTCAATTTCTCGGGCGATGACGACGTGTGGGTGTTCGTCGACGGCGTGCTCGTCGGCGATGTGGGCGGCGTGCATGGCGCGGCGGCGTTGTCGATCGACTTCGCCACGGGCGAGGTGTCGGTGCAGGACGCGCGCCAATGTCGCGAAAGCTATGAGCCGATCAAGACCACCATTCGCGCATGCTACGAGGAGGCATTGGGCGCCGAAGCGGCGCAGGCGTATCTGGAAGACGGCACGAATACGCTGAAAGACGGTTCGTACCATACGCTGAAGTTCTTCTACTTGGAGCGTGGCAATACCGACTCGAATATGAAGCTGACGTTCAACCTGCCTCAGGTGGCGGAAAGCAAAATCGAGAAAGACAACCAGGACGGCGTTAAGGTGGCGGGTGCCCGCTTTGAGTTGTATGCGGCCGACGAGAATTACGGCATTATCGGCGACGCGCCGCTTTCCCAGGCGACCACCGACGCCAACGGCACGTTCGTGCTCAAAACGCAAGACGGCTCGCGCCCGCTCGATTTTTCCGAGTTGGCGAGCAAGGGCGTCGATCGGTTCGTATTGCGCGAGGTGCAGGCCCCCGAGGGCTATCGCGTAAGCCCCGATGCGCATTTGCGCTACGCGCCCAGCAAGGGTGACGGACAGCAGGGCTTCCTCGTTTCCGACAACACCTTCGATTCGGGCGTGTACGCGCGTCCGTACGAGTCGGTTTCCGTGAATCCCAGCGGCATCGTGAAGACGGCCGATGTCGAAGGCGTGCCCGAGCGGCAGTTCAAGGTTGGCGAGGACAACACGGTGTTCGCCGTGCTGTTCAAATACGACCGCGATGGCGACCATGACTGGCATGCAATCGGCGGCTCGCGCGATGCGTGGTCGGTGGGCGGACCCGTGCAAAACATCGCCGACCTCAACGCGTTGTACGCGGACGGCACCGCCCGTGCGTTCGTCTCCGACGGCGATACATACGCGGTCGATCTGGGCGAGCTGCCAGGCGACCCCGAGGATTATCGCTTCATGGCCGCCGAGGGCGCGCAGGATATCGATTATTCTATCGGCTATTTTCTGACCGAGCTTTCGCGCGACGAGCTTGCTGCGGGCAAAAAGATGACGGATGCCAATACGTTCTGGCTGGAATCCCTGGGCAAAAAGGGCAATTTCATTCGTAAGAGCTATGCTTCGCTGCACGTGACCGACGTTTCCTCCGGCTTCGCGGTGCAGAAGGTCGACGATGCGGGTTCGGCGGTCAACGGTGCGGTATTCGGCCTGTACCGTGCCGATCAGATGGACGAGCAGCTTACCGCTCCGATGCCCGACCAGCAGCCCGTGCGTACGGAGCGCACTTCCGATATGACCGCGGATCCGTCGATGGGCCTTGATGGCGTCGCGTGGTTCACGGGGCTGGCCGAGGGCACGTATTACCTGGTGGAGCAATCGACGCCGGAAGGCTATGTGCTGAATGCGACTCCGGTGCGCGTGATCGTCGACGAAACGGGCGTTTATGCCGATGCGGGAGACGCGAACGACGGCATCGATGTGCGCGTCGGTGCAGGTTCGCTCGTCGATGCCATGAGCGGATTCGCCAGCAACGACCAGATCGAAGTGACGCTGCACGATGTGGTGGCGTACAAGCAAGAGGCTTCCTGCGTCGCATCGGGCCGCGATTTCCATATTGAATCGTGGGCGCCCGTGCGCGACGCGGCGGGTGTCGAGCACGTCCATCTTCGCTACGACGATGCGACGCCTGGCCATACGTATATAGCCAACGAGGAAAAGCCCGATTCGACGGGTAAGCAGCCGTATTTCGTGACGGACGAAGGCATGATGCGTGCGGGCGTGGTGCAAGATCCCGCGCCGGCCGCCGACAAGCATGGCATGGGAACGTGGGAAGATCTGGGCGCGCGGGATTTGACGCACGTGTTCACGGGGACAACTGTGGTGCGCGTGACCAATGAGCGTGCGGCGTCGCTCGAAGTGGAAAAACGCGTCAATATTCCCGAAGGCCTGCAGGGTCCCGATAATGTGGACGAACTCGATTTCACCTTTAAATTCAGCTTCAGCAAAGATGGCGCTCCGCTCGATGGCGATTTCACGGCACGCGTGTTCGCTACGCCGACGGGCGATGACCCGCTTGTTCAGCATGGAGACGATTTCACCGTCGCGAACGGGCAGACGCATACGCTGAAAGCCGGCGAGACCATGAGGGTTTACGGGCTTCCTGCGGGAACGTCCTACGTGGTTGAGGAGCCGCCTGCGTCGATGCCGCCTGGATTCGTGCAATCCGCTCCGCATGCGGGCGACGGCGGTCCGAGTGCGGGTCCCGGAAACATGGAAAGCACGGTGGAGACGGGCGCGCCGGACCACGGTATCTTCGTGAACACGTATCGCCCTGCTCCTGCGCAGATCGCTCCTGCGCAGCTCGGTGTGCAGAAGGTCTTCGCATCTGACGACGGGTCGGACCCGTGGACGACGGCGCCTGATGCGACGTTCGAATTCGTGCTGCAGCAGTTGACCGAAGGCTCGCCTATGCCGGAAGGATCCGTCGAGGGCGCGGACGGCGTGCTGGAAAAGAGCATTGTCGTGGACGCGGCCGATAAGGACGCGGGTTACCGCGCGTTTTTCGAGTCGGTGCGGTTCGGAAAGCCCGGCATCTATCACTATGCCGTTAGCGAACGCACGCCCGATCCGGCGCAGCGCATTCCCGGCGTCACCTATTCCGATGCGGCCTTCATCGTGGCCGCCCACGTGTCCGACGGGCGCGACGGCATGCTGCATGCCGAGGTGATGGCTGCCCAGACCAACGACGATGCGGGCGTCCCGGTGGAATATCGTGTCGTTTCGCCGCAAGAAGACGGTTCGATCGTGCTGCCGTTTTCCAATACGATGAGCCGTACGGCGGTGTCGATGGGCCCGCTTGCTTCCAAAACCTTGACGGGCCGCGATTTCGGCGGCGGTCCTGGCGGCGGTGAGTTCGCTTTCAGAATGAAGCCCGTCGGCGAGCATGCGGCGACGCAGCCGATGCCTGCGGGCAGTACGGGTGTCGGCGCGGATCGCGTCATGGAGGTGCGCAATAACGGCGCCACGGTGAGCTTCGGCCAATCGACGTACACGCACGACGACATGCGCGATGCTCCGTACTATTACGAGTTGTGGGAAGAGGCGCCGGCCGATGCCCGCAATGCCGACGGCGTGGCATGGCGCGATGCCGACGATGCGCAGAAAGCCGCCGGCGGATTCGTGAAGGCCGGCGTGACCTACGATGCCCGCCGCTACGTGGCGCGTGTGTCGCTTGCGACGGACGGCCCTCATGGCGAGTCGATGACGGCGCGCATCGATTACTTCGAGGGCGCTTGGAACGGCTCGGTCGACGGGCTTGTCGCCGTGCCTCAGGAGGGCGATGGCGCAGGCAAGGTTCCTTTTGAGAACATCTATGAGGCGAAGGGCTCGTTTATCGGCGTCCAGGCGGCCAAGCTCATGATGGGCCGCGCTATGGCCGATGGCGAATTCCGCTTCGATATCGAAGGCCTCGATGACGCTTCGACCGCTAAGCTGTCCGGGCTTTCCGCCGATAATGCGACGTTTACGGCTCCCGGCGCACGAGCAGGGCAGACCGTGTATATGGGACCGAAGCTCGCCATGGATTTCACGCAGGCCGACGTGGGTACGAAATTCGAGTTCAAGGTGACCGAGCGCCAGACGTCCGATACGGGCGCGCCTTTGCCTGGCGTGTCCTACGACGCTTCGGTGTATCGCCTGGAGCTGTCCGTGTCCGATAACGGCGACGGCACGCTCGACGTGCAGCCGAAGGTATATCTGGAGATAGGTCGCCAGGGTCAAGGTCTGCACGAGCTGCTTGACCTGGGGTTGATAACCGATCCCGAAACGGGCCTTATCACGCTTGACTTCATGAACGATTACGCCGCTTCCTCGTCGTATGCGGGCTTCGAAGTGGCCAAGACCATGCATGGCAAGGACATGGCCGAAGGCGACTTCGGCTTCACCGTGGTGCCAGTGGGCCGTGACGCGATCGACAAGATGTACGCGAACCGCGCCGAGGACGTCGACCTGCAGCAGGAGGGCTCTTTCGTGTCGCCCGCTGCGTCGGCCGGCGAAAAGGCCTCGATGGGCACGAAGCTCGCCGTTGATTTCGATCTGTCCGATGCGGGAAAGACGTTCGAATACCAGGTGTTCGAGGACGTGGACGCCGCGGCTGACGACGACGCGGCGCTTGCCGGCGTGCAGCGCGAGGGCGTCACGTACGACCGCTCTCGTTTCCGCGTGGCCGTTTCCGTGGCCGATGCGGGCGATGGCACGCTCGATGTGACAACGAGGGTCGAGCGTATATGCGACAAGGTGACGGGAGCCGATCTTGAAATGCCCGAACTGATCGGGGATTACCGTGCGGGCGATGGCCGTACGCCTGAAGTGCATTTCGAGAACTCTTATGCTGCGGTTCCGGTGAGCGCGAGCGCCGTGCTGCTGGACAAGGCTTTGACGGGCCGTGACTGGCGCGAGGACGATGCGTTCTCGTTCCATTTCGAGCAGACCGCGTTTCACGATATGGACGGCGTTACCCACGTGCCGGGCGATGCCGATTACGTGGCGGGCCCCGTCATCGATGACGTGACGGTCACGATGGGCGATGAGGGCGGTCTTGTCGACGGCACGAGGCGATTCGGCTTCGAGGACGTGGTTTTCGATACGGTGGGCATGTACCGTTACGAAGTGAGCGAGGTGGTGCCCGATGATGCGGTGAACGCGGAGGGCGTGGCATGGACCCAGGCGAGCGACGAGCAGAAGGCCGCAGGCGGTTTTTGCAAAGACGGCATCGTCTATTCGAACGAGACGGCCACCGTGTCGGTGTCCGTGTGGGATTACGGATACGGCCGCTTGATCGCGGTCCCGATCGTCAGTAAGCCCGATGCCGATACCGGGGCGCATTTCTCCAACGTTTACGAGTCGAAGGGCGGTTCGGTGTCGACCGATGGGCTCTTCGGGAAAGAGTTGATCGGGCGCGACTGGCGCGATGGCGACGCGTTCTCTTTCGAGATGCGGGCTGCTGATCCGGTCGATGCGCCGATGCCCGATGGTGCGATCGACGGCAGCATCGTCGCGCAGGCGACTGCCGACGACGTGCACGACGGTCTTGCTTCGTTCGGCTTCGGATCGATCGCGTATACGCTCGATGACCTGCGCGGCGTCGAAGCGGATGCGAACGGCGCGCGTTCGAAAGACTTCGTCTACGAAGTGGGTGAAATCGTGCCGGCCGATGCCGTGAACGCAGCGGGCGTTCTCTACGAAGGGGCGACGGCCGAGCAGAAGGCCGCAGGCGGATTCGCCAAGGCGGGCGTGGTCTACGACGGTCATACGGCCCGCCTTACGGTAAGGGTGACCGATGACGGCCGCGGCGGCTTGCAGGCCGATGCGCGCTTGGCTGTGTCCGCAAGGGCGTCCGACGCGGTGTTTTCCAATGCTTACGAGGCGGCGCTCGATTATGCGGCGGCAGGCGGGCTGCAGCTTGAGAAGACGCTGAACGGTCGCGATATGGAGGCAGGGCAATTCGCCTTCGAGATGACGGCGCGCGACGGCGTCGGAGCATCGGCATCCGATGCCGCGGCCAAGGCGGGCTTTGCAGCAGGCTCCCTGACGAGGTCGTTCTCGTCGCCCGCCGCTGAAGACGGCGCGAAAGGCGTGATCGATTTGATGCCTGACGGACTGCGTTTCGACGCGTCCGATGCGGGCAAGACCTATGTCTACGAGGTGCGCGAGTCGCAGGGCGGCGGCACCGGCTATATCGACGATGCGACGGTTTACACCGTGTCCATCGCGCTCGCCGACGACGGAGCGGGCGTGCTGCGCGCCACCACGACGGTGAGCGACGGCGATTCGTACCATCAAGTGTATGAAGTGCGTCCGGGGGCAGCGGAGCGAGTGATCGCGTCGGTGCCGTTTGAGAACGCGTACGCCGCCGAGGGCCAGGTGGTCGTCGAGGGGGCTAAGCGCTTGACTGGCCGCCCGTTGGCCGAAGGCGAGTTCTCGTTCTCGCTGTCGCTTGTGTCCGCGGACTCCGAGCGTACGAAGGTCGTCGGTTCGGCGCGCAATGCCGCCGACGGCACGTTCGCTTTCGCGCCCTTGTCCGTTTCCATCGACGCCTTGAAGATGCTTGAGGAAGGGGGCTATGCCCAGCGCGCGGACGGTGCGCCGCATTCTGCGTGGACGCTGCGCTATCGGGTGAGCGAGGATGCCTCGTCGCTTCCCGGCGGCGTCAGCGTGACGCACGGCTCGTTCGATGTGGAGGCGACGATCGTCGACAAAGGCGACGGCGTTTTGGAGACCGTGCTCGACTATCCTCAGCGCGGTGCGTTCATCGATAACGCGTATTCGGCGGGCGCCCCTGTGGCCTTCGCCCCGCACGGCAGCAAGATGCTCGCGTATGCCGACGGCCTCGATCCCGACGATATCGCGGGCAAGTTCACCTTTACCCTCGAAGGGGTCGATGACGCCCCGATGCCCGAGGACGGGTTGACGTCGGTCGTCAACGATGCGGCTGGCAATGTCGATTTCGGGGCGATTCTCTTCTCGCAGGACTTGCTTGAAGACGTGGAGCCCGCTGCCGACGGATCTCGTTCGAAGACGTTTTCGTACCGCGTGCGCGAAAGCGTGACGCCGGGCGCCGATACGGCGGGCATTACGAACGACCCGCAGGCCGTCAAGATGTTCGAAGTCGTGCTGACCGACGATGGAAAGGGATCGCTTTCCGTTGCTTCCACGGCGGAGGATGCGCTTGATTTCCGCTTCGTGAATACGTATGAGGCCGCGCCTGCCGTTTCGAGCGTGAGCGATGCGGTGTCGGTGGACAAGGTGCTGCACGGCAGGCCGCTGCGTGCGGGCGAGTTTTCGTTCGCTCTGGTCGAACAGGGGGCAGACGTCGCCGCGTCGGTTGCATCCAACGATGCCGACGGACGCGTGACGTTTCCTGCCATGACGTATGACAGGCCTGGCGTGCACGTCTACGCGTTGTGCGAGCTTTCGGGCGGGGCCGCCGACGGTGTCGCGTACGATACCGCCGTCTACACGGTGCGCACCGAGGTGCGCGATGGCGGCCGTGGTGTGCTCGAGGTTTCGCATGAGCTGTTCGACGCCCACGGGGCTTCCGTATCCGCGGCGACGTTCGAGAACGTGTACGAGCCCGCTCCTACGACGGTCGTTTTGGCGGCGGGCAAGCTGTTGCATGGCGCCGATCTGACCGAGGGCAGGTTCTCTTTCGAACTGCGTGACGAGACGGGTGTGCTCGTGTCGACGGCGCGCAATACTGCCGACGGAACGGTGGCTTTCGCGCCGTTGCGCTTCGACGCTTCCATGATGGAAGACGCAGCTCCTGGCGATGACGGTCTGCCTGTCAAGACGTTCGTCTATACGATTACCGAGGTCGATGATGGGCAAGAGGGCATCGCGTATGACTCCTCGGTCGTGCGTGCGACGGTGACCGTAGTCGATGATCTGCACGGATCGTTGAAGGCGACTTCGGTCGTCTACGATGACGATGCGGTGTTCGAGAACGTTTGCGAACAGCCTGCGTCGCCTGCTGATCCCGAAGGCGGCGGGTCTGGCGGGTCTTCCGGCTCCGGAAACCCTGCCGGTCCGGATGGATTCGAGCCGTCTGGACCTTCGGGCTCGTCCGACGTTCCTGATCGAGGCGCCGGTTCTTCGGGTGTTGCGGCCTTCGTCGCGACGGGTGACGGATCGGGTCCGTTCGCATTGATCGCATGCGCCGCCGCGGTGTGTGCGGCATGCGCGTTGGCCATCGCGGTGGCGGCGCGCAGGCGTTCGTAAGGATAATGCGTGCTTGCCCCTTTTGGGCGAGATGAAGCTTCGACGGCGGCCTTCGGGCCGCCGTCACCGTTATTGCGTCGCCTTGGCATGTGCGATGAGCGGACGCATGCTCCGTTTTCGCGGCGTCCGTACGTGCATCCGTTTTTCGCCGCTTTTCGTTGCTTCTTGTTGCCTCAAAATCACAAAACGATGGTTTTTCGCAGGATGAAAATGCTTTCACCTGGGATTTTGTTGGTGCCTTCTAGTTATC
>JAUNBA010000010.1:29824-48212 GCA_030527325.1 Slackia sp. | reverse complement strand
CTGATGGTGCCGCTGCTCGAACGCGGCCGGCAGGCGTACGGATGGCGGCTGTCCGCGCGCGAGATCGCGGCGTTGTCCTGCGCTCCTTCGCCGGAGGGCCCGCCTCCGTGCGATGCCGTCGGCGCCGTGCTTGATATGTACGATGCCGAAACGCTCAACGAAGCCCAGCGCGATATGAGCGAACGCGTGGCGGCAGGTATCGCGCGCCGTATGGGGGCGTGAGGTTTGCAGAAACGATGGACGGCCGCCCGCGCGCGTCGTGCCGCTTGACCCTGACGTAACGTCATAGTTTTCCATGGGCCGCGTACGGTTGTGCGCGGCCCGCATTGTGAGACGGGGCTGCGCGAAAGAGGAAGGATTCGTCATGAAATTGCGCGCAACGGCCCCGTTCGTGGCTTCGAGCTCGCTTTCGCTTCTCGGCAACTCGATCGCGGGGGTGGTGCTGCCGCTCGTGCTTTTGGCCAAGACGGGCGACGCTTTGGCGGCGGGAACGCTGGCCATCGTGTGCGCCGTTCCGCAGGTGCTGGCGGGCGTGTTCGGCGGCGCCTTGCTCGATCGGCTCGACCGGCGCGCCGTCTCCGTCGGCGCCGATCTGATATCGGCGGCCTCCATCGCGGCGCTGCCTCTCATCGACGCGACGGTCGGCTTGTCGTTCGGGTGGTTCGTGCTGTGCGGCGTCGCCGGCGCGGTGGGCGATATCCCCGGCATGACCGCGCGCGATACGCTGCTGCCGGCGGCGGTGTCCCATGACGGCATCGACCTGCAGCGTTTCATGGGCGTGGCGCAGTCGATGCGCAGCCTGGTCGTGATAGTCGGTCCTGCGGCGGCCTCGCTGGGCATGGGCTTTCTGGGCGCCGCGAACACGCTGTGGCTGACCGCGGCGCTTTCGCTGTCCGCTGCGGCGGTCACGCTGCTGATCCCGCGCGCGGTGGGCGCGGCTCCCAAGGCGGGCGGCGTGCAGGGGCTCGGCGGCTTCGTGCGCGATACGGCCGCTTCCACCAAGGAAGGCCTGCGCGTGCTCTTCCGCAGCGATCCCGTGCTGCGCGCATCGGTGGTGCTCGGCGCATTGGTGGCCATCGTCATGGGAAGTTACCAGGGCATGGTGCTGCCCGTCCACTTCACGGAGGCGGCGCAGCCCCAGCAGCTGGGCTATGTGCTGTCTTCTATGTCGGTGGGCGCGCTGATCGGATCGCTGGTCTATGCGCGTTTCGCGCATGCCCTGTCGCGCCGCGTCTGGTACGTGGCGTCGTTTTCGGGCATGGCGGCGGGCGTGGCCTGTTTGGGGTCGCTTGCGGGATTCGTCCCCATGATCGCGGGCGCGGCGTTGCTGGGCTTCGCGTCGGGTCCCGTGTCGGCGCTGTTCGGCTATTTCGTCTACGGACTCATTCCCGATGAGACGCGCGGTTCGGCGCTGGGCACGCAGAATTCGCTGCTGCTGGTGGTCACGCCGCTCGCGGTGTTCCTTTCGTCGGCCGCCATCGAGGCGATAGGCGTGGCGGCCACCTCGTGCGCGCTGGTGGCGGCATGGCTTGCTATCACGGCGTATGCGCTGGTTACCAAGGCGATGCGCGCGATATAGGGCGACGCCGCCGCGTGGCTCGGGAAGGGGAGCGGGTCGCGGCGTGGGCGGTGTGGAACCTCGGCTCGCCGCCCGCGCCGCCCGTGTTTCGATGCGTGGGATGTTGATACCGCGCGATATCGCGCCCGCGCCCCTGCGCGCGCCGCGCCGCATTCGTGCATGCGCTATGATTCCCTCTCGAAAACAAGCGATCGCGGCGTAAAGCCGCGCAAGAGGTGATGGCATGCCACGATTCTTCCCTGATTCCACGCTGGTGTTCTCGGGTCTCGGCTACGATGTCGCAGGCCCGTATTTGCAGCTCAACGACTTGCAGGCTCAAAAGCAGATGCGCTTGCCGGTGCTCGGGCGCACGTTCACGATGAGGCGGCTTTCGCAGCGCTACTGCATCGGTCCGTTCGATTTGAAGACTTACGAGTCGAGCGCCTGCCCGCTCATGGCGGAATTGCCTTCGGAGGAAACCTATAAAGACGACATGTGCCCCGCTTGCCGCGAGGCGACCGGCTTCAATCCCGCGTTCTACAACGCCGACGCCGTTTCGCCGCAGCAGCGCGCCTACAACATGACGCCGCATTTCGTGTACATGGCGTATTTCTCGCCCGCCCATCTCAAAGTGGGCATCTCTTCGGAGACGCGCGGTATCGAGCGTCTGCTCGAACAGGGCGCGCGCGTGGCCGGCATCTTGAAGCGCTACGAGAACGCCGACGCGGCTCGTGCTTTGGAAGCGGAGCTGTGCGCCCAGGAGGGCATTCTCGAAACCATGCGCCTCGGCACGAAGAACAAGCTGCTCAGCGAGCCGTTCGATGCGCAGGCGGCTATGGCGTGCGTGCTGCAGACGGCGCGCGACCACGGCATCGACCCCGAATGCGGCGTGCTCGACCTGACGCCGTACTATTTCGGCGCGGGCGCGCAGCCGCCCGATTTCGTCCAGCTGCCCGACAACGCGCCCGCCGATGCCTGCGCGGGCCGCTGCGTGGGCATGGTGGGCGGCACGCTCGCCCTCGAACAGCAAGGCGCCGTGTTCGCGGTTCCCGTGAAGGATTGGGAGTCGCACGCGGTCGAGATAACCGCAGGCGAAGTGCTGGTCGAATACGATTACGAGCCGCAGCAGATGGGGCTTTGGTAGGGCGCCCGCGGCACGCGCAGGCGAGAAAACGGTCGTTGGAGCGCGGCGTATCGCGTCCGGGGCGGCAGGCGCCGGGCGGGAATCGGCCGCGCAGAGGGGGAAGAGGCGCATGACGAAACGTCTTGCTATGACGCTCGATACACTGGAACGCGGAAAGGACGCCGTCATCGCATCGGTCGATTGCGCCGATCCGTCGCTGCGCAAGCATATTCTCGATATGGGCCTGACTCCCGGCACGGAGGTCTCGTTCGTCAAGTGCGCGCCCATGGGCGATCCGATGGAGGTGCGCCTGCGCGGCTACGAGCTGACGCTGCGCAAGGAGGATGCGGCCCATATAGCCGTGCGCGACGTGCACGACGCTCACGACGTGCGCCGCGCCAATCCCGTCCAAAGCCGCGACGCCCATCCCGGCAAGGGCGAATCGCAGGCGTTTCGCCCGCGTTCCGCCGGCCGCGCGAAGCCCGACGACGCGCCGCTGACCTTCGCGCTGGCGGGCAATCAGAACTGCGGCAAAACCACGTTGTTTAACCAGCTCACGGGCGCAAACCAGCATGTGGGCAACTTCCCGGGCGTCACGGTGACGCGCAAGGACGGCTCCATGCGCAAGCATCCGCGCGCCACGGTGGTCGACTTGCCCGGCATCTATTCGCTTTCGCCGTATACGGGCGAGGAAGTGGTGACGCGCGAATTCCTGCTCGAAAACCAGGTGGACGGCATTATCAATATCGTGGACGCCACCAACATCGAGCGCAATCTGTACCTCACGCTGCAGCTGATGGACCTCGATCTTCCCATGGTGATCGCGCTCAACATGATGGACGAGGTCTCGGCCAACGGCGGCACGGTGGATATCAACGCTCTCGAGGCGGCGCTCGGCATTCCGGTGGTGCCTATTTCCGCGGCGAAAGGCGAGGGCATCGACGAGCTGGTGGAGCACGCCTTGCACGTGGCCCGTTTCGCCGAGCGCCCGGGCCGTCAGGACTTCTGCCGCCCCGACGGCCCCGACGGCGGCGCGCTGCATCGCTGCATCCACGGCATAGCCGAGCTGGTGGAAGACCATGCCGCGCGCACGAAGGTTCCGGTGCGCTTCGCTGCGACCAAGCTGGTGGAAGACGACGCGCTCGTGCGTGATGCGCTGCATCTGGACGATAACGAGAAAGACGCGATCGAGCGCATCGTGGCCCAGATGGAGCGCGAGGGCGGCGTCGACCGCATGGCCGCGCTGGCCGATATGCGCTTCCGCTTCATCGAATCGATCTGCGACGCTTCGGTGGTCAAGCCGGCCGAGAGCCGCGAGCATCGCCGTTCGGCCGCCATCGACCGCGTGCTCACGGGGCGCTTCACGGCGCTGCCCGTGTTCATCGCCATCATGGGCCTGGTCTTCTGGCTGACGTTCGGCGTGGTGGGCGCCACGCTGCAAGAATGGATGGACGCGGCGGTGGGGTGGCTGACCGACCTTGCGGATGCGGGCCTTTCGGCCTGGGGCGTCAACGAGGTGGTGCATTCGCTGGTAATCGACGGCGCCTTCGCGGGCGTGGGAAGCGTGTTGAGCTTCCTGCCTATCATCGTGGTGCTGTTCTTCTTCCTATCGCTTCTGGAAGATTCCGGCTATATGGCGCGCGTGGCGTTCGTCATGGACAAGCTGCTGCGCAAGCTGGGGCTTTCGGGGCGCAGCTTCGTGCCTATGCTGATCGGGTTCGGCTGCTCGGTGCCCGCCATCATGGCCACGCGCACGTTGCCGTCCGAACACGACCGCAAAATGACCGTGTTGCTGACGCCGTTCATGAGCTGTTCGGCGAAGCTCCCCATATACGCCCTGTTCACGGCGGTGTTCTTTCCTGACCATGCGGTGCTTGTGATGATAGCGCTGTACCTGATGGGCATGGCCGTGGGCGTGCTGACGGCGCTCGTGCTCAAGCGAACGGCGTTCAAGGGCGACCCTGTGCCGTTCGTGATGGAGCTGCCCAATTACCGCCTGCCGTCGCTGTCCAGCATGGGGCGCCTGGTGTGGGATAAGGCGAAGGACTTCCTGACGCGCGCATTCACCGTTATCTTCGTGGCGTCGATCGTCATCTGGTTCCTGCAGACGTTCGACCTCCGTCTGAACGTGGTGGCCGATTCGGCCGACAGCCTGCTGGCGCTGCTGGGCGGGTTGATCGCCCCGCTGTTCGCCCCCTTGGGCTTCGGCGATTGGCAGGCGTCCACGGCGCTGGTCACGGGATTCGTCGCCAAGGAAAGCGTCGTGAGCACGCTGACCGTGCTGCTGGGCGGCGCTTCGGCGGTGGCGGGGATGTTCACGCCGCTGACCGCGTTCGTCTTCTTGACGTTCTCGCTTCTGTACACGCCCTGCGTGGCCGCCATCGCGGCGGTGAAAAACGAGCTGGGCGCGCGCAGCGCGGTCGCGGTGGTGCTGTTGCAGTGCGGCATCGCCTGGGTCGTCGCGTTCGCGGTGCGCATGGCGGGCGCGGCGCTCGGCCTGGGATAACATCGTTTCGGCCCCGCCTGCCCGTTGCGGGCTCGCCCGCTTTTCACCAGGCGTTTCCTGCATCACGGGAACGCAACGCTTTGCGCGCGGCCGCATGTCGCCGCGCGCCCGTCGATATAATGGTGCGACAGACCGGCCCGCAGGCGCGTTCTGCGGGCGAATGCAACCACTGATAGACGGAGCGTGCTGCTATGGCCTTTGTCGAATTCCGCGACGTGCGCAAGATTTACACCATGGGGGAAGTGAAGGTGGCCGCCGTCGACGGCATGTCCTTCGATATCGAACAAGGGGAGCTCGTGGTGGTGGTCGGCCCTTCGGGTTCGGGCAAGACCACGCTGCTCAACATGCTGGGCGGCATGGACTCCTGCACTGCGGGATCGATCAAACTCGACGGGCGCGAAATCAGCGCTTTCGATGACAAGCAGCTTACCGACTATCGCCGTTACGACATCGGCTTCGTCTTCCAATTCTACAACCTGGTGCAAAACCTCACGGCGCTCGAAAACGTGGAGCTCGCGTCGCAGATCTGCCGCGATCCGCTTCCGGCGGCCGATATGCTCGAGAAGGTGGGGCTCGCCCACCGCATGGACAACTTCCCCGCGCAGCTTTCCGGCGGCGAGCAGCAGCGCGTCGCCATTGCGCGTGCATTGGCGAAAAACCCCAAGCTGCTGCTGTGCGACGAGCCCACGGGCGCGCTCGATTACAAGACGGGCAAGGCCATTTTGAAACTGCTGCAGGATACGTGCGTGCAGACGGGCAAGACCGTCGTGCTCATCACCCACAATTCGGCGTTCACCGCCATCGCCGACAGGGTGATCCACGTGAAGGGCGGCCGCGTCGAGGGCATGGAACTCAATGCACATCCGCTGTCGGCCGACGAGGTGGAGTGGTAGCGTCATGAAAAACGTGTTCAACGCCGGCGTACGCCGCTCCATCGCGTCGTCGCTCGGGCGCTTTCTGGCCATTGCCGTCATCGTTGCTCTCGGCACGGGATTTTACGCGGGCCTGCGCATGACGGGCCCCGATATGCGCCTTGCCGCCGATCGGTATTTCGACGGTACGGCCATGGCCGACCTGCGCGTGGTTTCGACGATGGGCTTAAGCGATGCGAACATCGATGCGCTCGCCGATATCGAAGGCGTGGCGGCCGTCATGCCCGCGCGCGAGATCGACACGCTGTCGCTCGCGGGGGACAACCAGTGCGTGGTGCGTTTCCAGACGTTCGACGCCCAGGCCGCCGCGGCGTCCGATACCTCGGACGGCAAACAGGCCGTTTCCGACGATGATGCGTATTTGAACAGGCCCATTCTGGTGTCGGGCTCGTGGCCTGCCGCGCCTGGCGAATGCGTGCTGCTCGAAGGCGCGGTGCTCGACGCGCCGGTCTCGATCGGCGATACGGTGCAGGTGCTCGAAGGCACGCAGGATGTGGACGAAACGCTGGCCGCGCGCTCGTACACGGTGACGGGGTTCGTGCGCTGCTCGTATTACGCGTCGCCGAGCAGCATCGGCACCACGTCTTTGGGAAGCGGCTATGTCGAGCAGGTCGCCTTCGTCGGCGACGAGGCGTTTGCGTCGGATGCGCCGTATAGCGAGGCGTTCGTGTCGGTGGCGGGCGCCGCGGATAAGCAGACGGGCACCGATGCCTACCAGGCCGAAGTGGATGCGGTGGCGCAGCGCATCGAGCAAAGCGGCTTGGCGGCCGCGCGTCTTGCCGAAGTGCGCGACCAGGCGCGTCAAGAGCTCGATGCCGCGCGTGCCGATATGGAACGCGGCCAGGCGGAGGCCGCGGCGCGTCTCGACGACGGAGCCGCCGCTTTGGACGAGGCGAAACGCCAGGTCGACGACGCGGCGGCTCGTCTGGAGGACGGGCAGGCGCAGCTCGACGCCGCAGGCGCCTCGCTTGCGCGGGGCGAACAGCGCCTCGAACAGGGCCGCGCGGCTTACGACGCGGGTTCGGCCGAACTGGCGCAGCAGCGCGCGACGGCGGAGGAGCAGTTGGCGCAGGCGCAGGCGGCCATCGACGAGGCCCAGGCGGGCTACGACCGCGCGTCCGCCGCGCGCGACGAGTTGGCGGGCAAGCGCGACGCGGCCGCGCAAGGGCTTGCGGCGGCCGACGCGGCCGTCGATGCGTATCTGTCAGGAATAGAGCAGGCGCTGTCCGCGGCCGACGCCGCTATCGCCGCCTTGGAAGAGCGTCTGGACGCGCTCGATCCGAGCGATCCCGACTACGAAGCCGAGGCGTCGGCGTTGCGCGAGCAGCTGGCGCAGGCGCGCGCGCAGCGCGATGGGCTGCAAAGCCGTAAAGAGGGCCTGTTGTCTCAGCAGGCCCAGGCCGCGCAGGCCGTGCAGCGCCTCGACGCCGCCATCGCCGCGCTTGACGCGCAGATGCGGGGCGTGCCAGAGCAGCTGGCCGCCGCGCGCGACGAGCTGGCCGCGCGCACGGGGCAGGCCGCCCACGCGTTCGCCGCCGCGCAGGCGGGCCTCGATGCGGCGCAAGGGGCCATCGCCGAGGGCGAAGAAGAGCTTGCCGCCGGATACCGCGCGTACGCGCAGGGCGAGGCGCGGCTCGCCGACGGGCGTGCCGCGTTCGAGCAAGGGCGCGCTTCGTACGAGCAGGGTGCGGCCGCTTACGAAGAGGGCCGCCGCGCCGCGCAAGACGGCCTGGCCGAGGCCGAGCAGCGCATAGCCGACGCCCAGGCCTCTCTCGATGCGTTGGAAGAGCCCGAGATCATGGTGCTCGACCGCACGAAGAATATGGGCGCCGAAAGCTTCAAATCGGATGCGTCGCGTATCGACCGCATCGCGATGGTGTTCCCGTTCATCTTCTTCTTGGTGGCGGCGTTGGTGGCGTTGACCACGATGACGCGCATGGTGGAAGAGGAACGCGTGCTCATCGGCACGTATAAGGCGCTGGGCTATAGCAATGCGCGCATCGTGTCGAAGTACCTGGCGTATGCCGTGGTGGCCAGCGGCGTCGGCGCGCTCGTCGGCATCGTGGCGCTGTCGCTGTTCCTGCCGTACTTCATCATGAACGCGTATGCCATCATGTATGACGTGCCCGTGCGCCCCACGCCAATCGATCCCGGCCTGGCGCTGCTCTCTGCGGGCCTCGGCGTGGGCATCACGGTGGCCGCTACCTGCTTCGCCGCCGCTTCCACGCTGCGCGAGAGCCCGGCGGCGCTCATGCTGCCGCGCGCCCCGAAGGCGGGCAAGCGTATCTTCCTCGAGCGCATCAAGCCTTTGTGGCGCCGCATGTCGTTCTCGTGGAAGGTCACGGCGCGCAATATCTTCCGCTACAAACGGCGTTTCTTCATGGCGGTCATCGGCATCGCGGGTTGCACGGCGCTGCTGTTGACGGGCCTGGGCCTGCAAAACGCGATCAACGATATCATCGACAAGCAGTTCGGCGATATCTACCGCTACAACACGGTGGTGCGCGCCGCCGACGACATATCCGCCGAGGACGCCGCCGTGCTCGACGCCGCGCTTGCGGCCGATTGCCCCGAGGGATCGATTGCCGCGCACACCGAGAACATGCTGGCCGCTCGCCCCGACGATCCTCGCGGCGAGCAGCAGCGCTTCGAGCTGGTGGTGCCGTGCGATCCCGCGCGCATGGCCGATTTCGTCGACATGCGCGAGCGTATCGGGGGCGATCCCATCGCGCTCGGCGACGACGGGGTGGTGATCAGCGAGAAGTTGGCGAACGAGCTGGGCCTGAAGGCGGGCGACGCCGTGGCGCTTTTCGCCGAGGATGCGGCGGGCAACGCTTCGGGCGACGCCCGCGAGGTGCGCATCGCCGCGGTCATGGAAAACTACGTGGGCCAGTACGTCTTCGCCTCGCCCTCGGTGTTCGCTGCTCTGTCCGATGAAGAGCCCGTGTATTCCACCGTGTACGCCATCGCCGTGGACGACCTCGATCGGCGCGCGGCGTTTTCCGACGAGCTGTTGGCGCTCGACGGCGTGAAGACGGTCGGCTTCAATGACGAGACGATCGATTCGTATCGCACGATGCTCAAAAGCGTCGATGCCGTGGTGGTGGTGCTGGTGATCGCCGCCGCCGCCTTGGCGTTCGTCGTGCTGTATAACCTGACCAATATCAATATCACCGAACGCCAGCGCGAGATCGCCACGCTTAAGGTGCTCGGGTTCAACCCGCGCGAGGTGAACGCCTATATTTACCGGGAGACGTTGATCCTTTCGGCGGTCGGCGCGCTTGTAGGCTGCGTCTTGGGCGTGTTCATGGAGGGCTTCGTGGTGACGACGGCCGAGGTCGACCAAGTCATGTTCGGCCGCGAGATCCATGCGATGAGCTACATCATCGCCTTCGCGCTCACCATGCTGTTCTCGGCATTGGTCATGTTCTTCATGCGCAAGAAGCTCGCCGGCATCGATATGGTGGAAAGCCTGAAATCGGTGGAGTAGGCGGCAAGGCGTATCTTTTTCGACGAAAGGAATTCCATGAACGTGCGTTCTCGCTATTTCGGGCAAACGCCCGAACAGGTGGCGGATGGCTATTTCTCGTGGCTTTTCAAGGCGCGCATCGCGGCGATCGCCTGCATCGCCGGCGGTTGCCTCATGGCTATCGTGTCGTTGCGCGCCGGCGAGGCGCCGGGGTTCTTTTTCTTTTTGCTTGTGGCCGTCGCGGCGTCGTTCGTGTTCAAGGCGCAGGCGTCGAAGCGGTTTTTGAGCTTGCGCGAAATTCTCGGTTCGGATTGCGATCCGCATGCGTACGGCCGCGTCATGGAGCTTATCGGCCGGCGTGATACGCGCGGGCGCTCTGCGAACGTTATCGCGACGGAGCGCGCGCTGGCGTGCTATCACGCCGATCGGGCGCTCGATGCGCTGCGCCTGCTCTCCCAGGTGTCGTTTTCGTCGCCGAAAAACGCGTATTGGCCGCGCGTGTATCTGATAGAGGCCATGGCGCGTCAGGCTGCGGGCGATACGGCGGGGCGCAATGCCGCCCTCGCGCGTCTCGACGCCTTGCGCCTGGCCGCCAAGCCCGATTCGGCGATGCGCAACGTGCTGGATGAATGCCTGGTCGATTACGACGTGCAATTCCGCGCGCCCGCGCAATGGGGCGAAGGCGAACTCGCTCATATGCGGGCGCGTGCCGCGACGGCGGACACGCGCGTGACGTGGGTGTCGTGGCGGCTGTGCGAAGCCGAGTATGCGGCATTGCACGGTCAGGCCGACGAGGCCCGCATGCTGCTCGATGCCGTCGAAGAGGGGCCTTTGACCCCCGTCGCCGCCGCGCGCGTTTCTCGCGTGCGCGCTCTGCTCTGAACCGGATAGCGCCGCGGCATGCTCGCCGTCTTATTCGTCGAGCAGCCTCATCTGTCTTCTGCGCAGGATGCTTTCCGCCGACATGAGCGCGATGCCCGTCCATACCAACGCGAAACAGACGCCGTGCGCGAAGGTGAACGTTTCGCCGAAAAACGTCACGGCCAAAATAAGCGCGATGGTGGGGCTGACGTACTGCAGGAATCCTATGACCACCATGGGAACGCGGTTCGCCGCCGCCGAATACAGCAGCAGCGGTATGGCGGTCACGGCGCCGGCGAGCACCATGAGGAAGCTTTTCAGCGGGCCGTCGGCCACGGCCATGGCGTCGGGCGTGGCGGGCACGAGGCCCCAAATAGCAGGCATCGCGACGCCGGCGCCCAGGATGATTCCTCCCATGGCGCCCGTGATGATGGATTCGACCGCCATGCCGGGAAGCGCCGGGTAACCGGCGCGCTTTTTGACGGCGCCGTATGCGGAAAACGAAAGCGCCAGCACGAACGCGATCCAGATGTCGCCTCCGTTGACCGCGATGAAGAACGTCACGCCCGTGGCGGCCAGACCGAAGGCGAGCTTTTGCATGCGGGTCAGGCTTTCGTGGAACACGAAAAGGCCGAAAAGGATGTTGAACAGCGGGCAGAGATAATATCCGATGCTTGTTTCGAGGAGATGCCCGCTGTTGGCGGCCCATATGTAGACGCCCCAGTTGATCGAGGTCAGCACGCTCGATGCGGTGAAAGCCGCCAGCGCGCGCTTGTCGCGCAGCAGGTGCGCAAAGCGCGTTTTCGTGAGAAACGAGCAGAGCAGCACGATGAAGACGCACGACCACACCATGCGGCAGGTCAGCACCAGCAGGGCCGATTCGCCCGAAAGCAAGCGCCAGTAAAGAGAGATGAATCCCCAGATGAGCTGGCATCCGAGTGCTTCGGCGAACCCCGTGGCGTCGAGGCGTTCGCGGCGTGCGTCCGACATGGCGTGCCTTTCTACTTGGTGCGCAGCTTCGGGATGAAGTGACGCGCGAAGCTCTTCTTGTTGCCGCGGTTGCGGTTCTTCACGTAGATGAAGCCGATGACGGAGAACGTGACGGCGCCGATCAGGTTCACGAACAGGTCGGCCATCGAATCATGCAGGCCGATGTCGAGGTATCCGTCGATGGTCACCGTTTCGCCCGATGCGGTGGCGATCTGCGTGGATACGATGTCATGCACGGGAATGGCCACGTTGGTGCCGGTCGGATCGAGCGTGACCGAGTTGAAGGCCGCGACGATCGTGTCTTTCTGCATGTCGAAGCCCACGAGCGAATCCATGGTGTATTCGAACAGCTCCCAGATGGCGCCCGCCGTCATGCTGAAGCAGAAGGCGGTGATGGCCATGTAGATGGGGGTCAGCTGCAGGCGCGTGGCCTGGCTGCGGTTGAGGATGTCGGCCAGCGCGAACCCGATGCCTGCGGCCAAGAATCCCCAGGTGGTATGCAGCATAGTGTCCCAGAAGGGAATCTTGATGTAGAACGCGTCGATCTCGCCGAGGATTTCCGCGGCGAAGATGAAGAACAAGATGATCGCTTCGAGCACGCTGGGTATCTCGATGCAGAGCTTGCGCTCCAGCGCGCTGGGAACCCAGAACAGCACGATGACCAACAGGCAGAGCAGCGCGTATTCGTAGCGCCCTTCGAAGATGGAGCGCACGAAAACGGCGGCCACGATGGCGGAAAGGACCGCGTAAAGCCCGAAGACGCCCGGTTTTTCCTTCGCCGCGATGCGGGCGTTCGCGATGAATCGAGAGACAAAGGCCATAGGGCACCTCGTATTCGGTAGAGACGGTTAGAAAGCGTGTCCGTCCAGTATAGCGAAGGAGTTCAGGTAGATATCGGCCAGCTTCCGGATGGCGTTTTCGTCGCCGCGCGCGCTGGGCTCGAACACGGCTGCCGTGGGAAAGCCCGCGGCGTGGGCGGTTTCGATGGCGTGCAGGGAATCCTCGACCACCAACGTGGCTTCGCGCGGCGTGCCGAGGTGAGCGAGCGCCGCTTCGAACACGGCGGGCTCGGTCTTGCTCGCACCCGCTTCGCTGCAGACGAACACGGTGTCCAGCAGGTCGGAAAGCCCCAGGCGCGCAAGCGCGGGCTCGGCGCAGCGGCGTTCGGTGGCGGTGGCCACGCACATGCGCACGTCCGCCGTATGCAGCGCTTCGAGCATGGCGCGTACGCCAGGCTTGGCGGGTATCTCGTCGCGATAGGCGTGCTCGATGCCTGCAAGGATGCCGCGGCAGATGGCTTCGACGGGCTCTTCGAGGCCGTAATCCTCGCGCAGGAAGCGCGCCGACTGCTCGAGGGTCATGCGTTTGAAGTCGTCCCTGATGCCGGGGGCGGGCGTTTTCCCGCGCGCCCTCAGATAGTCTTCGCCCAGGTTTTCCCACCATGGCATGCTGTCGATCAGCGTTCCGTCCAGATCGAAGATGACGCCTGCGATGCGTTGCGGGGCCGAAGGGGCCGCAACGGCGTCGGCGAAGCGCGCGAGGGGGAATCCGTCGCGCGCGGCGATGGGGCGATGCTCGTTCATGGGGTTCCTTTCGTGGCGGCGGGTGCGGCGCGCCTGCCGTATAGTGCGCGGCGATGGCGATGGCGATGGCGACGGTGGCGGTCCCGACGGCGGCGCTGGCGTCGATGGCGACGGCCGCCGTGCCGTTTTCTATCCGATCGCCTGCGCCGCTATGACGATAAAGCAGGTCAAAAGGCCCGAAACGGCGATGGCCACGCCGCTCATAGCACCTTCGAGCTTGCCCATTTCGAGGGCTTTCGCCGTGCCGATGGCATGGCTGCAGGTGCCGATGGCCACGCCTTGGGCCACCTTGTTCTTGATGCGGAACAAATTGGCCAGCATGGGGGAGAAGATGGCGCCCAGCACGCCGGTGGTCATGACGGCCGCCATGGTGATGGAGGCCACGCCGCCCAGCTCGCCCGTGATGGAAAGCGCGATGGGCGCCGTGGTGGATTTCGGCAGGGTGGAAAGGGCCACCTCCTCGCCCAGCCCCAGCGCGGTGCACAGGGCGTAGGCGCTCACCATGGACGTGATCGATCCCACGAGGCACCCGGAGAGGATGGGCAGGAAATTGCTCTGCAGCACTTTGCGCTGCTGGTAGATGGAGTAGGCGAGCACTGCGGTGGCGGGGCCCAGCATGGCCGAGACCACCTGCGCGCCGCTTTCGTAGGATTGCAGCGGGATGTCGCACAGCGCCAGCACCGCCATGATGACGGCCACCGATACGAGCAGCGGGTTGAGCAGGGGCGATTTCGTTTTCTTATTGAGCCATACGGCGCCTGCGAATACGCAGACGGTCAGCGCGAGGCTCGCGACGGTTTCCACGATGGGCGTAAGGGCGGATGCATCCACGGTTTTCCTCCGATGCTAGTCGATGCCTTTGACGGTGAACACCGAGCGCAGGCGCACGGGGCGTCCTTCGCGCTTGGCGTGGGCGTAGCGCTGCAGGCGGCTGACCAGCACGACGGTCAGCGAGGTGGCAGCGAACACCATCACGGTGGTGGCCAGGCAGACCAGCGCGAACTGCGCGATTTTCCCCTGGATGAGCGGCAGGCAGGTCATGATGGTGACGCCCGCGGGGATGAAGAAGATGGGCATGTATTTCAGCAGGAAGTTCGACGCGGCCGATATCTTCGTGTCGTCGATGATTCCGCTGATGAGCAGCGTGAGCAGGATGACCATGCTGCATATGTTGCCGGGAATGGAGATGGGCAGGGTTTCGGCCACGGCGTTGCCCACGTAGCATACGCCGGCGAGAAACGCCATCTGGATGGCGAAGGCGGTCAGGCGTTTGCCGCCGCGTTTGGCCTTGTCGCGCTTGCGCTCGCGGGCGGGTGCGTGCTCGGCCGCCGCTTCGCGGTTTTCGTCGTTCGTCGCCTCGCGGGCTTCGGCGTTTGTCGGCGTGCGGGCGTCGTCGGAGGTCAGTGGCAGGTCGGCGGCGGCGGGTGCGGCCGCATGTCGGGTGTCGTGCATAGGCAGTGCGCGCTGGCGCGTTCATCTCGCTTCGCAATAGGGTACGGAAGCGTTAATGGTACACCCGAGGCCGCGCGGGCCTGCGAAAGGCAAGAAGTCTTCACAGGCCCGCGCGCCTTGCCGCACGGGTGCGGGGCGGATCGGCGCGCTTCGCCCGCAGCGCCGCGGCGCGGCGCACCCCGTCGCGTTCGCGCTGCTAGAAGGCCCAGTTGCCGTTGCGGAACACGGGCACGCGCGTGCCGTCGGCCTTGATGCCGTCGATGTTCAGGTCGCTCGTTCCTATCATGAAGTCGACGTGGGTCGCGCTCTTGTTCACGCCCGCCTCGAACAGCTCGTCCTCGGTCATGTCGAAGCCGTTTTCGTAGCAGTCGGCGAATCCGCGTCCCAGCGCCAAGTGGCAGCTCGCGTTCTCATCGAAGAGCGTGCTGTAAAACAGGATGCCTGCGTTGCGGATGGGGCTGTCGAAGGGGACGAGCGCCACTTCGCCGAGGCGGCAGGAGTTCTCGTCGGTCTCGACGATGGCGCGCAGCACGTCTTCGCCGCGCTCGGCGTGCAGGTCGACGACGCGTCCCGCTTCGAAGGTCAGGCGGAAGTCCTCGATCAGGCTGCCGTTGTGGGCCAGCGGCATCGAGGCCACCACGGTGCCGTCGGCGCGCAGGCGGTCGGGCGTCGAGAAAATCTCTTCGGTGGGCATGTTGGGGAAAAACGTCACGCCGTCGACGGTGGTGTCGCCGCCGCCGTTGAACAGGTGCTTGTCGGTGAGGCCTACGGTGAGGTCGGTTCCGCGCGGGTCGGTGTAGTGCAGCGCGTCGAAGCGTTGCTCGTTGAGCCAGGCGCAGCGGCGCGCGAAGCTTGCGCGGTGCGCCTCCCATGCGGCCACGGCTCCTTCGGCGTCGGCGCCTTCGAGGCGCACGGTGACGAAGATGGCATCCCACAGGCGTTCGACGGCTTCGTCTTCGGGCAGGTCGGGGAAGACCTTGCGCGCCCACGCGGGCGATGCGGCGCCCACGATGCACCAGACGCAGCGCCCGAAGTCGAGGGCGTCGTAGAACTCTTTGCAGGCCTTGTGGCTCGCCTGGGCGCGTGCGGCCATCTTGCGCGGATCGACGCCCGCCATGGCCTCGGGGTCGTCCGAATCGATGGTGAGTACCGCGGCGCCCTCGCGCGCCATGCCGTTGTTGAGCTCGGCCTGCCAGGCGGGCACGTTCTCGAAGACGTCCATGCCGCAGCGGTCGAAGTGCAGCCGTTCGATCGCCTCGTCGGAGAAGCGCACGGTCACGTGGCGCGCTCCCAGGTCGTAGGCTTCTTCGGTCACCATGCGCACGAACGGCGCGCAGGCGATGTCGGCGCGCACGAACAGTTCTTGGCCCGGCTTGAGGGCGCAGCCTGCCTGCACGATCAGGCGCGCGTAGGCGCGCATGCGCTCTTGCAGCGAGGGGCGCTCGTCGCGAGCGGTCGCGGTTTCGGTCGGTTGCATCGAAGCTCCTTTCTTCGCGCCGCATGCGGCGCGGCTCGTTCGGTTCGGCGTAAGTGTACGCCCGCCGTGCGCGTCGGCTTTCCGCATATCCGTTGCCGACGGGCTTCGGCACTCGATGTCCACGATTCGCCCGCCGCGTGCGTTTCGTCGCGTTCTTCGCGCCGGGTTTCGCGCCGCAGAGGCGGGCGCGCAGGCGCAGCGGGTACAATTGAAGCCGTAGAGCGTCTTCGTCGGTACGGCCCTCGTGCGCAGGTGCGCCGCGGCCTCGGTGTTTTCGGGGCGGGGCCGTCCGGCGAATGCGCGTTGGATAGTCGTGTGCGGCCGCATGCGAGCGCGCCATGGCGCGTGCTCGGGCGCCGCGCGGTGGAGGTGGTCTGAATGGATCTGCCCAAGTTCGAAGGCATCGACCAGGTCAGCGACGGCTGGCTGAAGAAATACGTCCTGCATTACCGTTTGCCCGACGGGCGCCCCATGCCCTACGAGGTGGTTTCGCGCAAGACGATGGACGAATACGCGCCCCAGATGAACGGCACGGCGAAAAGCGCCCCGCGCACCGACGCGGTGTGCATCGTGGGACATACCGCCGACGATTCGTTCCTGATGATACGCGAGTTCCGCTTTCCCATGAACCGTATGTGCGTCGCGTTTCCCGCAGGATTGAAGGAGCCGGACGAAAGCGTGCTCGAATGCGCTTCGCGCGAGCTTCTGGAAGAGACGGGCTACGATTTCGTGCGCGGCGAAGACGGCGCGCCGGTGTACGCCCGCGCCTGCGTGCAGCCTGGCTATTCGTCGCTGGGCATGGGCGACGAGAGCATCGCCATGGTGTTCGCCGAGGTCGAGCGCGTGGCCGAGCCGCGTTC
The DNA here is from genome assembly GCA_030527325.1 of Slackia sp. GTDB lineage: Bacteria > Actinomycetota > Coriobacteriia > Coriobacteriales > Eggerthellaceae > Slackia. The sequence continues at coordinate 31,401 of JAUNBA010000010.1, read as the reverse complement.
CGAATCGACCGAGTTCATCGAGGTGTTCGAGCTGCCCCGCGCCGACATCGACCGCTTCCTCGCGGAAAACGAGGACCCGCTGTCGATCCGTTGCCAGCTGGTGCTCGAAATGGTGTCGCGTCCGCCGTTCTGACGTTTCGTGTGGACGTGCTCGGCGCCCTTCCGCTACCATACGGCGCATGGATACTTCGAATCGCACCGATGCGCAGGCATCGACCATCACCGTCGTCAATCTGGAAACCGGCGCCGAAACGGCCCTTCCGGCGCGCGACAAAGGCTCCGACCAGTTCGCGGCCCGCTTGAAGAAGGTGGCGAAAGACCGCCGCAAATGGGCGCGTAAAAACGACATATCGTGCTATCGCATCTACGACGCCGACCTGCCCGATTTCGCCGTGGCCATCGACCGCTACGACGGCGTGTGGACCAGCGAGGGCGAAAGCTGCCTTATTGTGGCCGAGTATCAGGCGCCGAAAAGCGTCGATCCGGCGAAGGCCGAGGCGCGTTTCGAGGACGCCGTCGCCATCGCCTCGGCGGTGCTCGGCGTGCCGCGCCATCGCGTGTTCGCCAAGACGCGCCGCCGCGAAAAGGGCGGCGGGCAGTACGTCGACCAGCAGAAAGACGGGTATCGCATGTACACCCAGGAGGCGGGCAACGTCTTCGAGGTGGATATGGGCAGCTACCTTGATACGGGCATCTTCCTCGATCATCGCGTCACGCGCGAGATGGTGGGTGGCATGGCCGAGGGAAAGCGTTTCTTGAACCTGTTCTCGTATACGGGCACGTGCACCGTGCATGCGGCGGTGGGCGGGGCGGCGTCCACGCTGACGGTCGATCTTTCCCAGACGTATCTCGCCTGGGCGCAGCGCAATATGAAGTTGAACGGCTGCGACGGCCCCGAGCACCGCTTCGAGCGCGCCGATGTGCTGCAATGGCTGGCACACGCGGTGAAAGGCGAGCGCCGCTTCGATCTGATCTTCGTCGACCCGCCGACGTTTTCCAACTCCAAGGCCATGGGCAAAAACACCTGGAGCGTGCAGCGCGATCACGTGAAGCTTCTGTCCCACGTGGTGCGTTTGCTGGCGCCGGGCGGCGTGGCGGTGTTCAGTTGTAACCTGCGCAATTTCAAGCCCGATGTCGAAGCGCTCGCCGCGCGCGGCGTGAAGCTGACCGATATCACGGCGAAGACCATCCCGTACGATTTCGAGCGCAACGCCAAGATTCACTGCTGCTACCTGGTGGAGCGCGCGTAAGGCGGGCGGTGCGCGGCATGGCTTGCGCCTGCGGCCAGGGGGCGTCGCCGCGCGAGCGCTTCGCGCGATCGTTCGCGGCCGGCGTTGTGTTCAGCGTGATAGGATGCGGGTCTAACTGGGCGCCGGTTGTGAAGAAGTCGTGATGCGCTAGGACGAAACGGCTCTTTTGCTTGCTTCGTGCCTGTGATGGGCGTAATATAACTTCTTGCCCTAAGGGGCTCATACATATTGCGGGGTGGAGCAGTCTGGTAGCTCGCCGGGCTCATAACCCGGAGGCCGTCGGTTCAAATCCGGCCCCCGCGACCAAATGTTCAACTCGGGAGTCTT
>JAUNBA010000010.1:0-29724 GCA_030527325.1 Slackia sp. | reverse complement strand
GAGGCCGTCGGTTCAAATCCGGCCCCCGCGACCAAATGTTCAACTCGGGAGTCTTTGGCTCCCGAGTTTTTTTGATTTTAAAGGTCGCTCGCTGATACGGCTGATTTTTTGGCGGTAATTCATTTGATGCAGCTTCGTCATCGTCACGCATGAATGCCGGATACGCCTCTCTTACTGCTTTGCGAAAACACATGGTCAAAACCAAAACTACCAATAGGAAACATCATATGAGCAGGAATTTTGTTGCAACGCCACTAGGTGCTGCCAGCCTTTGGCTCGATGGCGAACCTTGCGCTTGCGATCGAATCTGGGAAATTCCTGTTCGTAGGGGAGAGCGCTTCGTGGATGGAAATGTGCGCATGGCATACCGATACGAGCCAGATGCCTTAAGCCATGTGCTCGAGTGCAGGATCGATTCGTTGCGTGATTGCGAAAGCTCCTCTGCAAGCGGCGAGCGCTTGGAGGCGATCGAGGCTAACGACGGCCGTTCTTGTCTCGTTGTCGCTGTGGAATACGATTTCGAGGATTACGCGCAGGGGCATGACGAATACCAGTATGACTATCGTGCCAGCGTTTGCGACCTTGGCGTTGTGGTTGACTTGCCAGCTGACGCCAGGGCCCAGTGGATTGTTTTTGGCGTGTCGTGGGTGAACGAGGCCAATGACGAAAACGTCGTGAACCCGTGGCTTGCGGCCGATCCTTTTGGCGACCGGCAGCGCCTACGCTCAGGTGTTCTTGGGTAGAATAAACAAATTAGCGTTTAATCAAGAACTCCGGAGGCGCTTCATGCCCGAAATCACCCGCGACCAGCAGCGCTCCGAGCTGCATAAGACCATCTGGTCCATCGCCGACGACCTGCGCGGCAGCGTGGACGGATGGGATTTCAAGCAATACATCCTGTGCACGCTTTTCTACCGATTCATCAGCGAGAATCTGTGCGCCTACCTGGCCGAGCAGGACGGCGTCGACTACGCCTCCATGCCTGACGACCAGGCGGAATGGGGCCGTGCGGCGACAGTCGAAGAAAAGGGCTTCTTCATTCTGCCCAGCGAGCTGTTCTGCAACATCCTCAAACGCGTTGACAAGGACGGCATGCGTCTGCAGGAAGACGGCAAAGACCTCAATGAGCTGCTTGCCCAGGTGTTCAAGAATATCGAAGGTTCTGCCGTGGGCACCGCATCCGAAGCCGATATCAGGGGCTTGTTCGACGACATGGACGTGAACAACGCGAAGCTGGGCAACTCTGTCGTCGAGCGCAACAAGAAGCTTGTGAGCCTCATCTCCAAAATCGGCGCGCTCGATTTCGGCGGCGCGTTCCAGGACAACTCGATCGACGCCTTCGGCGACGCTTACGAGTTTCTGATGACTATGTATGCCTCCAACGCCGGCAAGTCGGGTGGCGAGTTCTTTACCCCGCAGGAGGTGGGCGAGCTGCTGGCGCGCATCGCCATCGACGGTCGCGAAAGCGTGAACAAGGTGTACGACCCGTGCTGTGGAAGCGGCGGCCTGTTGCTCAAGTTTTCGAAGATCCTGGGCGGGAAAAACGTGCGCGGCGGTTATTTCGGCCAGGAAATCAACCTGACCACGTACAACCTGGCCCGCATCAATATGTTCTTGCACGATATCAATTTCACCCGGTTCGACATCGCTTTGGGCGATACGCTGAAAGAGCCGGCGCATTGGGATGACGAACCCTTCGACGCGATCGTTTCCAACCCGCCGTACTCCATCAAATGGGAGGGCAAGAACAACCCGCTGAATATCAACGATGCGCGCTTCAGCCCTGCGGGCGTGCTGGCGCCTCCCAGCAAGGCCGATCTGGCGTTCACGATGCACATGCTCAGCTGGCTTTCCGCCGAAGGCACGGCGGCCATCGTCGAGTTCCCGGGCGTGCTCTACCGCGGCGGCGCCGAGCGCAAGATTCGCGATTATCTGGTACGCAACAACTTCGTGGACGCGGTGATCCAGCTGCCGGCCGATCTGTTCTTCGGCACTACCATCGCTACGTGCATCGTTGTGCTGAAAAAGAACAAAACCACGGGTGATGTGCTGTTCATCGACGCGAGCGAGCAGTTCGAGCGCCGCGATTCCAAGAACAGGCTTACGCCCGAAAACATCGACCGCATCATGACGGTTATTTCGACGCGCGCCGAAGAGGAGCATTTCTCCAAGCTGGTGGCCAACGATGACATTCTGGCCAACGACGTCAACCTGTCCGTGAGTTCTTATGTTGAGAAGAAGGATGAGCGCGAAGAAGTGGACATTGCCGCCCTCAACGCCGAAATCGCCCGCATCGTAGCGCGCGAAGACGAGCTGCGCCGCAAAATCGACGTCATCGTGGCGGATCTGGAGGGATAGCCGTGAGCAGAATTGATGAACTTATCGCGAGGCTTTGCCCCGACGGGGTGGAATACAGGGCGCTGGGCGAAGTGGGCGAGTTCCTTCGCGGAACGAGCTTCCAGAAGAAGCACTTTGTGGAAGAAGGCATCCCTTGCGTTCATTACGGCCAGCTCTACACGCATTACAAGCTTTGTGCCTATGCAACGAAGTCGTTTCTGGGCGAGGAGTTTGCCGTCGCAAAAGGCGTGGCGAAGCCTGGCGATTTGATTATCGCTACAACTAGCGAAAACGAAGAAGACGTCTGCAAGGCAATGGCGTGGCTCGGGGAGACCGATGTTATCGTGAGCAACGATGCATATATTTATCGGCATGCTCTCAATCCTATGTACGTGGCTTATTTCTTCCAGTCCGAACAGTTTCAGGTGGCAAAGAAACCACTCATCACGGGTACGAAAGTCTTGCGTGTTTCGGGTGCAAGCATGTCGAAAATCCGCATCCCCGTTCCCCCTATGGAGGTTCAAGAGGAGATTGTCCGGGTGCTAGACTCCTTCGCGGAGCTGGAGGCGGAGCTGGAGGCGCGTAGGCGCCAGTATGCCTACTATCGGGATAGGCTTTTGAGCTTCGAAAATGCAGAGAGAGAGAGAGAGACCTTCTAAGTAATTTTCAGGGGGTTGTCGTTCTTGGCGAAGTGGTCGAAATGAAAGCTGGTGCCCATATTCCAGCAGGAGACATCAGCCCCTTCCGTACGGACGAGCGCCCATTCCCTTGCTTTGGAGGGAACGGAATTCGGGGTTATGTTGCGCAGGCGAATTGCAGCGGAAGGAACTTGTTCATCGGTAGGCAGGGCGCTCTTTGCGGCAATGTGTCCTATTATGACGGTCAATGCTACGCCACCGAGCATGCGGTGGTGACGAAGTGCTTGGATGTTGTGATTCCTCGTTTCGCATTTCATTTGTTGACGGCTATGAATTTGAACCAATATAAGTCGTCTGGGGCTCAGCCAGGCCTTGCCGTTGGAAAGCTCAATATGATTCAAATTATCCTGCCTGATATTGAGGAGCAGAGGAGAGTTGTTGAGGTTCTCGATGAGTTTGACACCCTTGCCAATGACATCTCCCAAGGCCTTCCTGCCGAGATTGAAGCACGGCGCAAGCAATATGCTTACTACCGCGACAAGCTGCTGACGTTCAAGGAGAAGGTCGCATGATCAATCTGAAGACGATAACGCTTCAGCTTATCGACGGCGAGCCGAATGGCATAAAGCTCTGTCGCCTTGCGGGTTCGACACTCATGACGATCGTGATTCCGCGTGCTCTGCTTTCTCGGGCGAAGAAGCTGCCCGAGATCCCCAAGCGCGGCGTCTATTATCTGCTGGATGATAATAAGGGTTGCCTGCGCAGGGTGTATGCGGGGCAAACCGTTCAGGGCATTTCCAGGCTCGACGATCACCATGCGAAGAAGGACTGGTGGAACACGGCGGTTATGCATCTTAGTCCCGATAGCGAGTTCTCTCTCGATGTCGTGAGCGGGCTTGAGAAACGGATGATCAGCTATATCGCCGACCATGGTTCGTACGCTTCGGAGAACAGCGTTATCCCCAAGCCGTTTGTAAGTCCCTATACCGAGGCCTTTATCGCAAATCTGCATGAGGACATTCTTTTCAGAATGGGCGTTTTGGGCTTTGACCTCGGCGCGGTCGACGACGTGGAGAGCGTTCCTCCCACACGTCCGTCTGGTGCTTTGGAGGCTGATTTCGACGCGATCGGCGACGATGCAGCGGATGACGGGATGGTATTCCATACCACGTGCCGCGGCATCGAAGCGCGCGGTCGCTATGATTCCGGGACTGGCAAGTTCACCGTGCTCGCTGGCTCGCAGGTTGATGTGGCCATGCTTTGCGGGTCGAGGGAGAAAGTCAACACAGGACTCGAGAGCCGGAGGGATTCGCTTAGAGACGAGGGTTTGCTCGTTCTTGAGGATGGTGTGTGGCGTGTTGTGTGCGATGTCGATTTCAGCACCCCAAGTGCTGCCGCTACCTTCGTTTTGGGCGCCAGCCAGAACGGCTGGACAGAATGGGTTTCCGAAAGCGGTGACACGCTTTCTTCCGTGTATCGCGGGAAGTAGCCGGTCGGGGCAATCGAACGGTCTTCTGTTTTCAAGGAGAGATGGGCATGGGTGACAAGCCGACGATTTACTCTATCGATGACGCTGCGGCACGCGTGGAGTATGCGGCCGTCTCCGCGCCCGGCGATGGGTCGGACTCCCTCATCGACGAACTTCCCGGTTCCGTTGACTTCGAAGTCATGGCATTCGGCGGGCAGGCCACGGTGTGCTCGGCGCTGCCGAAGCGCAACCGCCGTCCGGCCGCATACCAGTCCGAGGCCCAGCTGGAGGATGCCTTCATCGATCGGCTCTGCCGCCAGGGTTATAAGCGTCTCGTCGTTGCGGATGAGGCCGCGCTCGTAGCTAACCTGCGTGCGCAGCTGGAGCTGCTGAACCGCGTTTCGTTCACCGACGGGGAATGGAACCGCCTGTTCAAAGGCTGGATCGCTGCGGACAACGATGGCATTGTCGAAAAGACCCGCCGCATTCAGCGCGACCACGTGCATGCCTTGCGGATGGATGACGGATCGGTCAAGAATATCTCGCTCATCGACAAACGCAACGTGCACAACAACCGTTTGCAGGTGATGAACCAGTACACGCAGCAGGGCTCTTACGAAAACCGCTACGACGTCACCGTTCTCGTGAACGGCTTGCCGCTGGTACACGTGGAGCTCAAGCGCCGCGGCATCGAGCTCGTCGAAGCCTTCAACCAGATCGAGCGCTACCAGCGCGACAGCTTCTGGTCGGGCTGCGGGCTCTACGAATACGTGCAGATCTTCGTGATTTCGAACGGCACGCATACCAAGTACTATTCCAACACCACCCGGTTCAGCGCGATTCAGGAACGCGCCGGGCATGCGGCGCACGGCAAGAAAACCTCCAACAGCTTCAAGTTCGCCAGCTGGTGGGCCGCCGCCGACAACGTTCCGATCTACGACCTGGAGGCGTTCACCGCCACCTTCTTCGCCAGGCACGCGCTGCTCAACATTCTGACGAAGTACTGCGTCTTCGACGCGTCCGAGAAGCTGTTGGTCATGCGCCCGTACCAGATCGTGGCCACCGAGCGTATCCTGAACCGCATTCTGGTGAGCGAGAACGATCCGAGCATGCTGGGCACCCTGCGCGCCGGCGGATACGTGTGGCACACCACGGGTTCGGGCAAGACCCTCACCAGCTTCAAGACCGCGCAGCTGGCCAGCCAGATGGACGGCGTGGACAAGGTGATGTTCGTGGTGGACCGCAAGGATTTGGACTACCAGACCATGCGCGAGTACGACCGCTTCGAAAAAGGCGCGGTTGACGGCAGCGAAACGACGGCGGTGCTGGCAAAACAGCTGGCCGACCCCTCCTGCCGCATTCTGGTGACCACCATTCAGAAGCTGTCCTGTTTCATCAAGAAGAACAAGACGCACGACGTCTACGCGAAGCACTGCGTGATCATTTTCGACGAGTGCCATCGCAGCCAGTTCGGCGACATGCACGTGGCTATCACCAAGCACTTCAAGAACTACCATCTGTTCGGGTTCACGGGCACGCCTATTTTCGCCGAGAACTCGGCGAGCGGGCGCAATGTCAATCTGCGCACTACGGAGCAGGCGTTCGGCGACAAACTGCACACCTACACCATCGTGGACGCCATCCGCGACGAGAACGTGCTGCCCTTCCGCGTGGATTACATCAGGACGATTCGCGAGCGCGACGAGTACGAGGATCAGAAAGTCTACGACATTTACCGCGAAGGCGCCTACAAGGCGGCCGCGCGCGTGGATTTGATCGTGAATTACATACTGGATCATTACGCGCAGAAGACCAAGCGCAGTTCGGGGTATTCGCATGGCGGCAGGCGCGTGATGGGCTTCAACTCCATCTTCGCCACCGCGAGCGTCGATATGGCGAAGGTGTACTACGCGGCCTTCAAGCGCATCCAGGCGCAGCGCGCGGGCGAAAAGCTGAAGGTGGCGCTCATCTACAGCTTCGGCCCCAACGAGGCCGATGACGGATGCGGCCTGCCCGACGAAAGCTTCGACACGGAGAGCTTGGACGCCCCGAGCCGCGATTTCCTGGAGGGCGCCATCGCCGATTACAACGCCATGTTCTCCACGAGTTTCGACACGTCATCCCAGGGGTTTCAGAACTACTACAAAGACCTTTCGGAGCGCATGAAAACGCGCCAGGTCGATTTGACCATCGTGGTGAACATGTTTTTGACCGGCTTCGACGCCACAACGCTCAACACGCTGTGGGTCGATAAAGACTTGAGGGAGCACGGGCTGATCCAGGCGTTCTCGCGCACCAACCGCATTCTGAATGCGGTCAAGACCTATGGCAACATCGTGTGCTTCCGCAACCTGGAAGATCGCGTGAACCGCGCGATCAGCCGGTTCGGCGACAAGGAAGCGGGCGGCGTGGTGCTGCTGAAGCCCTACGCCGAGTACCTGGGCGAATATCGCAATCGCCTGGAGCGTTTGCGCGAGCAGTTTCCGCTGGAGGCCATGTTGGGCGGCGGGACCGTCATGGGCGAGGAGCAGCAGAAGGAGTTCGTCCGCCTGTTCGGCGCGATTCTGCGCCTGCGCAATGTGCTGACGGCTTTCGACGACTTCGCCGCCGACGACGATCTGGCGCCGCGCGACGAGCAGGACTACCGCAGCGTCTATACCGACCTGTACCGGAAGTGGCGCGGCGAGAAGGAGGAGGCGGCCATCATCAACGAGGACCTGGTCTTCGAGGTCGAATTGCTCAAGCAGGTCGATATCAACATCGATTACATCCTCATGCTGGTGCAGAAGTACCGCGATTCCCACTGCGCCGACAAGACGATCGCCGCCGACATCGAGCGCGCGCTCGGCGCAAGCTACGAGCTGCGCAACAAGCGCGATCTGATCGAGGCGTTCATCGAGGGCCTTGAGTCGGGCGACGACGTATCCGTCGATTGGGAGCGCTACATAGCCGCGGCCAAAGAGCGCGAGCTTTCCGCGATCATCGAGGAGGAAGCGCTGGACGATGCCGCTACCAGGGCGTTCATGGCCGATGCGCTCGCCGAGGGCGGCGTGTCCGAAAGCGGCACCCGAATCGCCGGCCTTATGACGAAAAGGCCCAGCAGGTTCGCTCCCGCGAACGCCTACGCCGCAATGAAGGCCCGCGTGGTCCAGAGGCTCAAGGGCTTCTTCGACAGGTTCGACGGCCTGGGCAGATAACGCCTGGCGCCGCCCGCCGCCGCGCCTTTGCCGCAGCAACGCCGCGCCGCGACGCGGGCGGGGTACGCGCGCTTCGCAGGGCGTTCGCGCTTCGATTCGAGTTTCGCGCCTTGTGGGGATATACACCGAACTCTATAATTCTAAAGTTGGCCTTTAGGCCGTTTGGGGAAGAATACAAACCGTTCGCGTCCGTGCGGCGCGAATGCATATCACGGGGTGTCCATATGATTTCGGAGCGAATCCTCACCAATCTGGTGAAAACCATGACGAAGCGCACGCTTGCGCTCAAACCGACCGCGGAAACGCACATGCCCGCGCCCGAGCCGGGCAAGAAATACATGCTGTACATGCATGTGCCCTTCTGCCAGCGTCTGTGTCCGTACTGCAGTTTCAATCGCTACGCGTATCGCGAAGACGTGGCCAGGCCCTATTTCGCCAGCATGCGCAAAGAGATGCTCATGCTGAAAGACCTGGGATACGACATCGAGAGCATCTACGTGGGCGGCGGCACGCCCACCATCATGATCGACGAGCTGTGCGAGACGCTCGATCTTGCGCGCGACACCTTCGACATCAAGGAAGTCGCCTCCGAGACCAATCCCAACCACCTGGCGCATCCGTATCTCGAAAAGATGCAGGGACGCATCCAGCGCTTGTCCGTGGGCGTGCAAAGCTTCGACAACGGCCTGCTCAAGCAGATGGACCGTTACGAGAAGTACGGCAGCGGCGAAGAAATCATGGAGCGCATCGCCGAGGCCATCCCGTATTTCGAGTCGCTCAACGTGGATATGATCTTCAATTTCCCGTCGCAGACCGAAGACATCCTGATCAACGACCTGGAGAAGATCGTCGAATGCGGCGCCCGCCAGACCACGTTTTCGCCGCTGTACGTGTCCAATGCCACGATGCGCAAGATGTCCTCCACGCTGGGCGCCATGGATTACGACAGGGAATACCGCTACTATCGGATTCTCGACGGCGTGCTGGCCGACGGCGATAATCCCTTCTTCCGCCGCGAGACCATTTGGACGTTCAACCGCCTCGACGAAGAAGGTCACGACGATCACGCGCTGCTGATCGACGAATATCAGACGTCGTATGTGGCTTATCCCGCCATCGGCAGCGGCTCCATCACGCACTTGGGCGACAGCCTGTACGTGAACACGTTCAGCATTCAAGAATATAACGATATGATCGCCTCGGGCCGCATGTCCATCATGGGCAAAGCGCAGCTCTCGAAGGCCGACCTCATGCGCTACCATTTCCTGCTCAACCTGTACCGCCTGCGCCTGGATAAGCGCCGCTTCAAAGAGGAGTTCGGCTGCAGCATCGAGGCGGGCTTGCCCGCGGAGATGGCTTTCATGCGCCTGAACGGGGCATTCGCCACCGATACCGCCGAAGAGCTCACGCTGACGCCGAAGGGCCGTTACCTGGTGCTGGTGCTCTACCGCCAGTTCCTCAGCGGCATGAACAACCTGCGCGAGCAGGCGCGCGCCGCGCTTTCGGGCCCCGAGCGCCAGCTTCTGTTCGGGGACGGCACGCAGCGGTAGAGCATCGCGCAAAGGCGCCGATGCGCGCGGCCGTCGAGGGTCGTGCGCGCGGAAGCCGCGAGCGGCGCATGGCGCGCGAAGCGCCTGAAGCCCGCGTCATGAAGGAATATCGCCTGGGAAGGCATGGACGAAACGGGTCGGATGATGCATCCGGCCCGTTTTTCGTTGTCCGGATTCCGTCTTTTTGTTATATTTGATATATAACATATAGAACAAAAAGAATGGAGGAGCGATGATTCTGACCATCGACCAATCGCGCGGCGATCCCCTGTACCGCCAGATCCGCGACCGCATCGTCGAGGGGATAGCGACGGGCGAGCTGCAGGAAGGCGACGCGCTTCCGAGCGTGCGCAGGCTCGGCGAGGATCTGGGGATCAACCTGCATACCGTCAACAAGGCCTACGCCCTGCTGCGCGACGAGGGGTATGTCGTCATGCGCGGAAGAGGCGGCGCCCGCATTGCGTGCCCTGCCAAGACGGGTCCGGGCGGCGCGCAGGATGCCCGCGACGCGGTGCGTGCGGCGCTTGCCAAGATAGCCGTCGAGTTCAAGGCCCGCGGCGGATCGGCGAGCGAGTTCGAAGCGCTCGCCGCGCGCGTCTGCGCCTCCGTATACGACGAAAACGTGCCGGGCGATACGCAGTCCCGGGCATAGAAAGGAGACCAGCATGGAAACCGTTTCCGTGATCGCGTTGACCGCGGCGCTCGTCCCGCTGTGCGGCATTCTGGCCGCCATCACGCCGTTCCTCATGCCGCGCGGCGAATGCTTCGCCGTCACGATTCCCGCGGCGCAGCACGGCCATCCCGTGTTGCGTTCGTATCGCAAAGGCTACGCGCTGCGCTGCCTCGTGTTCGCGGCGGCATGCACGACGGCGTGCGGCGTCGTCGCCGAGGCGAAGCATATCGGCGCCCCCGATGCCGATCTGGCGGGCTATCTGATTTCGTATACCGCCCTGGTCGGACTCGTCGTGGTCGTGCCGTTCGTCTGGATGCTGTCGTACCGTAAGAAGGTCATGCGTCTGAAGGCGGAGGAGGGATGGTCCGCCCGCGCCGATCGCAAGGCGGCCGTCGTCAGCGAAGAGGACGTGCCGGGCCCCGTGTCGCTGGTGTGGAACCTCCTGTACGTTCCCGTGCTGCTGCTCATCGTGGCCGTCGGCGTCGTGCTCTATCCCTCCATGCCCGACATGATTCCCATGCATGCCGACTCCGCGGGCAATGTGGATGCCTATGCCCCGAAGGGCGTCCTGACCGTGTTCGGGTTCCCCGTCGGCCTGACGGTGTTGTTGGCGGTGTGCATGGTGTGTTCCCAGTGGGTCATGCGTCGCTCGAAGCGCCCGGTCTCTCCCGGCGCCCCCGCCGTATCCGCGTTGGCATACGGCCTGTTCGCACGCGCCCAAAGCATCTTTCTGCTCATATGCGGGCTCATCTTGAGCGCGGTGATCGGGGTGGGGTTCATGCTGTCTTCGGGCGGCGTTATCACGCTGGGCCAGATGGCGGTCGCGGTGATCGTGGCATGCGCGCCGATCGTCATCGGGTCGATCGCGCTGTCTGTCGTGTACGGGCAGTCGGGCGCCAGGCTGCAGATGCGCCTTGCCGCCGAAGGCGGGCAGGACGATTGCCTCGCGTGCGACGACGACCGCCATTGGAAGCTCGGCGTGTTCTACTGGAACCCCGACGACCCGGCCCTGTGGCTGCCCGAGCGTTTCGGCATCGGCTGGACGATGAACATGGCGCGCCCTGCGGCATGGGCTTGCGTGGCAGGTTTTGCGCTGTTCGTCGCGCTGTCGGTCGCCTTGCTCACGGGCATCGCGGGGCAGTAGGGGCGCGTAGCGGCGCGGCATTCGCGCTTCGCGCCGCTACGAGGCCGCGCCCCGTTCGTTTTCGTCGCGCGTCCCGTCGCCGCCGCCCTGCGTGAGCGTGAACCAGTACGTGCGGCCCTCGTCGGCATCGTCGAGCAGCCTCGTCACGGGCACGTCGAGCCCTTGGGCTATGCGATAGAGCGTCTGCAGCGTGGGATTGGCGGCCCCTTGTTCGATGCTGAGGATGTAGTTGTAATGCACGCCGATCATCATGCCGAACGTGCGCAGGCTCAATCCCGCCTGCGCTCTCAGCGCGCGGATCCGCATGCCCACGCGAAGGGAATATTCCTCGAAGGTCGCCATACGGCAAGGGTATGGGCGCGTTCGTCCGGGTTGTCACACCATAGTGTGACACGCGCTCTTTATGATGGCGAAGAAGCGGAAATACCGTTGAAAACGGGTGTTTCGTCGCTCCCTGGGCATCGCCGCGCCATCGACGCGTTCATAATGCTCAGTAGGCGGAGGGCTCGCCCCGAGGGCGGCCGTTGGAAAGGGGAGCATCATGGCTCGAGATTACGGCGCATTCGATGTATTGGTGACGATGCGCGACATGGCGGATGAAGAAGCGGGCGTCGACGACGTGTTGTTCGGCTGCGCTCTGCGCAAAGAGGACCTCGATGCGTTCGTGGCCGATGTGCGCGAACTCGCGGCGAGCAAGTACGGAGCCGCCGCGTTTTCCGAGCTCGTCGAGGCGGACGAGCAGGACGCCGCTTGCACGGCCGCCCATCGCCGCGCGTCTTCCGACGACGTCGAGCGTTAAAAACGCGCGCTCGGCGCCGGAGTATGATGCGGAGGACCGATCATGTTCACGCAAGGAGGACGGCTATGAATCTCGACGAGTGGCAGACGCGCGTCGACAGCATCGACCTGGGAGATCTGCGCCTGTACCACGCATACGCGTTCAACGAGAAGACCAAGCAGGTCATCGAGGGCGACACCGAGCACCCCGACGAGGAATTCGTGCGCATGCGTTTCCAGCAGCAGCTGATGGGAACGCTCATGCAGATGGACATGGAGCAGGCGATGCGCGCCGGCAACGCGACGCCCGAGCGATGAAGAGACGAAGGCCCGCCTCGTGCGGGCCTTTTCGATATATGCGCCGGCCCGTTGCGCATCGCGGCGAAGGCGGTGCGTTAGAATGCGTGGACCGCACATAAGAAGGGCGTATCGCCCGCACGAGGAGAGGATAGTATGGCGCAGGAATTGCTGGGAAAGCCGGTCATCGCGGCATTGAAGGAGGATTTGACGGCGCGCGTCGCCGCGCTCGGTCGCGCAGGGGTGACGCCCGGCCTGGCCATCGTGCGCGTCGGCGCGCGCGAAGACGATCTGTCCTACGAGCGTACGGCGGTCAAGCGCGCCGAGGGCTTGGGCATCGCGGTGCGACGCTTCGAAGTGCCCGAGCAGGCTGGCCAAGAGGCGCTCATGGACGCTATCGCCCAGGTCAATGCCGATGAGTCGATTCACGGCTGCCTGATGTTCAGGCCGCTTCCGCGCGGTTACGACGAGCAGGCTGCGTGCGAGGCGCTCGATCCCGCGAAAGACGTCGACGGCATCGGGTCGGCGGCGCTGGCCCGCGTCTTCACGGGGCGCGGCGCGGGCTTCGCTCCCTGCACGGCCGCCGCGTGCCTCGAAATGCTCGACGCCTACGGCATCGATCCCGCAGGCAAGCGCGTGGTCGTGGTGGGACGCAGTCTCGTGATCGGCAAGCCCGTCGCGATGATGCTGCTCGAACGCAATGCCACGGTCGCCGTGTGCCATTCGCGCACGCGCGACCTCGAACAGGAGATGCGCGATGCCGATATCGTCGTGCTGGCAACGGGCCGCGCGAAAGCCTACGGCGCGTCGTGCTTTAGCGCCGGCCAGGTCGTGCTCGACGTGGGCATCAACGTGGACGCGGAGGGCGCGTTGTGCGGCGATGCCGATTACGAGGCCGCGGTCGCGGCCGTCGGCGAAGCGGGCGCCGTCACGCCCGTGCCGCGCGGCATCGGCGGCGTCACGACGAGCGTGCTGATGAAGCATGTGGTCGAGGCGGCGGAGCGCGCCGCGCTCTAAGCTGCGCGATGGTACGCGAAGAGGGGGGATGCGCACACGGCGCATCCCCCCTCTTCTTTTTGCGTCGCCGTGCCGTGGGGCGACGCAGTGTTCAAGCGTGCGCACTGCGGCGACTAGATTTCCGGGTACGTTTCGCTCCTTTATCGGCCCGAAAGCCGAACTTTGCACGAATCTGACATTCCTTTGACATGCGTTTGATAGCGCCTCCGTAGAGTTCGATGCGGCGTTTGTTTTTGCAATATGAACTCACGATGAAAGGAATGCCGAATCATGAAATCGAAGAAACTCCTCGCGCTCGTGCTGGGCTGCGTGTGCGCGATCGGCGCATTCGCGCTTGCGGGCTGCTCGTCCGACGGCGGCGATTCCCAGGCGGCCGACGACTCCGCGGGCGGCGCCATCTCCGTCATCTCCCGCGAGGAAGGTTCTGGCACCCGCGGCGCGTTCACCGAGCTGTTCGGCGTGCTCGACGACGACAAAAAGGACGCCACCACCTCTTCTGCGGTCGTCACCAACTCCACTTCGGTCATGATGACCACCGTCGCGGGCGACCCCGCTTCCATCGGCTATATCTCCCTGGGCTCGCTCAACGATACCGTCAAGCCCGTCGAGATCGACGGCGTCGCGCCGTCCGCCGAAGGCGTCAAGGACGGTTCCTACAAGGTGGCCCGTCCCTTCAACGTGGTGACCAAGGACGGCATCTCCGAGGTCGCCCAGGACTTCCTCGACTTCATCATGAGCACTGAGGGCCAGGCCGTCGTCGACGAGGAATACGTCTCCGTCGCCGAAGACGCCAAGCCGTACGAAGGCTCCGGCAAGTCGGGCAAGGTGGTCGTGGCCGGTTCTTCTTCGGTGACCCCGGTCATGGAGAAGCTCGCCGAGGCGTATGAGAAGATCAACCCCGACGTCAACGTCGAGGTCCAGCAGTCCGACTCCTCCACCGGCATCCAGTCCGCCATCGACGGCACGTGCGATCTGGGCATGGCCTCGCGCGAGCTGAAGGATTCCGAGACCTCTCAGGGCGTCAAGCCCGTCGTCATCGCGATGGACGGCATCGCCGTGGTCGTCAACAAGGACTCCAGCGTGACCGGGCTGACCTCCGACCAGGTGAAGGGCATCTTCACCGGCGAGATCTCCGATTGGTCCGAGATCGCCTAGCGAACGATCGATATGAAAAGCATCAAGGAAACCGTTGCGAAGGTGCTTTTCACGGCCGCTGCGGGGGTTTCGATCCTCGCAGTGGCCTTGATATGCGTCTTCCTCTTCGCAAGCGGCGTGCCCGCTATCGCCGAGATCGGCCCGGTCGAGTTTCTGACGGGCACGGTGTGGAAGCCCGGCAGCGATGTCTACGGCATCCTGCCCATGATCCTCGGCAGCGTGTACGCCACCATCGGAGCGCTGGTCATCGGCGTTCCCGTCGGCCTTCTGTGCGCCGTGTACCTGTCCCGCTTCGCAAGTCCGCGCGTCAAGCGCATTCTCACGCCCGGCGTCGAGCTTTTGGCGGGCATCCCGTCGGTCATCTACGGCTTTTTCGGATTGGTGGTGCTCGTGCCGCTCATCCGTCAGGTCTTCCATGTGCAGGGCATGAGCCTTTTGGCCGCGTCCATCATCTTGGGCGTCATGATCCTGCCCACCATCATCACGGTGGCGCGCAACTCTATCGATGCCGTGCCTGACAGCTACTACGAGGGCGCGTTGGCCCTCGGCGCCGACCATGAGCGCAGCGTGTTCCGCGTCATGGTTCCGGCCGCGGGCTCGGGCATCATGGCGGGCGTCGTGCTCGGCATCGGCCGCGCCATCGGCGAGACGATGGCGGTCGTGATGATCGCGGGCAACCAGGTCCAGATTCCCAACAGCCTGCTCGACGGCGTGCGCACCCTGACCACCAACATCGTCATGGAGATGGGCTACGCGGCCGACCTGCATCGTGACGCGCTCATCGCCACGGCCGTCGTCTTGTTCGTGTTCGTCTTGATCATCAATCTGGTGTTCGCCGCGTTGAATGCGAGGTCGCAGAAGTGATGGCTGAAAACAACAACCGCGTGCGCGCGCCGCGTCGCAAGACCTCGTCGGCCGTTCTCAACGCGCTCGTGCACATCGCGACCTTCCTCACCATCGCGGTGCTGGTCGTCATCGTGGGCTACATCCTGGTGATGGGCATTCCCGCCCTGAACCCCGACCTGTTCGCCC
Organism: Slackia sp.; assembly: GCA_030527325.1. Lineage (GTDB taxonomy): Bacteria > Actinomycetota > Coriobacteriia > Coriobacteriales > Eggerthellaceae > Slackia. The sequence continues at coordinate 14,439 of JAUNBA010000010.1, read as the reverse complement.
TCGAATACAACTCCGAGAACGTGTCCATGCTCCCGTCGCTGGTCGATACGCTGCTCGCCGTGCTGCTCACGCTGGTCATCGCCGTGCCTTTGGGCGTGATGGCCGCCATCTTCTTGGTGGAGTACACCACCCGCGGCAGCAAGTTCGTCAAGGTGGTGCGCATCACGGCCGAGACGCTCGCGGGCATTCCCTCGATCGTGTACGGCCTGTTCGGCATGCTGTTCTTCGTGACGTTTCTGGGATGGGGCCTCTCGCTTCTCTCGGGCTGCCTGACGCTTGCTATCATGGTGCTTCCCACCATCATGCGCACGACGGAGGAGGCGCTGCGCGCCGTGCCCGATTCGTACCGCGAGGGCAGCTTCGGTCTGGGCGCCGGCCGCTTGCGCACGGTGCTTTCGGTGGTGCTTCCGCCCGCCATGCCCGGCATTCTGGGCGGCATCATCCTGTCGATCGGACGCATCGTCGGCGAATCGGCCGCGCTCATCTTCACCGCGGGAACCGTGGCCGCCATCCCCATGGGCGTGTTCGATTCGGTGCGCACCATGTCCGTGCATATGTATGTGCTTTCCTGCGAAGGCCTGCATATCGACGCGACCTACGCCACCGCGGTCGTGCTCATGGTGATCGTGGTCCTGATCAACGCGCTGGCGTCGTTCGCCGCCAAGCGCATCGCCAAAAACGGCTGATGAAACGTAGGTGCGCGGGCGGGCCGCATCGTCCGCCCGCGCCGCCCGCGCCCGTCGCGCGGGCTTTGCAAGGTATCCGGGCGCCGCGCGCCCTGTCGAAAGGAACGAATCGGTGAGTGAGAACAGCCCCGAGGCCGCCGCAGCCCCAACGCACGGCGCATGCCCCGGCTCTCCCAAGATCGCCATCAATGACCTGAACCTGCATTATGGCGACTTCCACGCTTTGCACGGCGTGAACATGAATATCCCCGCCAACAAGATCACGGCGTTCATCGGCCCGTCCGGCTGCGGCAAATCGACGCTGCTGCGCACGCTCAACCGCATGAACGACCTGGTCGAGGGATGCCGCATCGACGGCGAGGTCTGCCTCGACGGGCAGAATATCTACGCGAAGGGAACCGACGTGAACCTGCTGCGCAAGCGCGTCGGCATGGTGTTCCAAAAGCCCAATCCCTTCCCGATGAGCGTGTATGACAACGTGGCGTTCGGCCCGCGCACGCACGGCATTAAGGATAAGGAGACCCTCGACGGCATTGTGGAAAACGCGCTGCGCAAAGGCGCCATCTGGGACGAGCTCAAAGACCGCCTGAAGAAAAGCGCCCTGGGCCTTTCGGGCGGCCAGCAGCAGCGTCTGTGCATCGCCCGCGCATTGGCCGTCGAGCCCGAAGTGCTGCTGATGGACGAGGCCACCAGCGCCCTCGATCCGCTTTCAACCGGCCGCATCGAGGATCTTGCCGTGGAGCTGAAAAAGGACTACACGGTGGTCATGGTGACGCACAACATGCAGCAGGCGGCGCGTATTTCCGACACATGCGCCTTTTTCCTGCTGGGCGATTTGGTGGAGTACAACGACACGCAGACGCTGTTCAGCCATCCCGAAGACAAACGCACCGAAGATTACATCACAGGAAGGTTCGGGTGATCGCATGCCCCGCACTGTTTTCGATCACGAATTGTCGCTGCTCGACGCACAGATGCTGGTGATGGCCTCCTCGATGGAGGAGGCGGTGGTCTCTGCGGTGGAGGTGCTCGAGAAGCGCGACGAGGTCTTGGCCCGCAAAGTCATCGACGGAGACGACGAGATCGACCGCCAGGAGCGCGAGGTGGAAAGCCTCTGCTTGAAGCTGCTGCTCACCCAGCAGCCGGTGGCGAGCGACTTGCGCCACGTTTCCTCCGCGCTTAAGATGGTCGGCGATATGGAGCGCATCGCTGACCAGGCGGCCGATATCTGCGAGACCATGCTCGGCGTCGAAGGCGCGTTCGACCGCGTGTTGGCCGACCACCTGCGCACCATGGCCGAGCAGGCCTGCGCGATGGTGCACGATGCCATCGAGGCGTTCACTACCCGCGATCTGGAGAAGGCCCGCGCCGTCATCGAGGGCGACGAGGGCGTCGACGAGCTGTTCGCGAAGGTGAAAACCGACGTGGTGACGGCCATCCAGGGCAACGCCGATCCCGCCGACAACCTGGTCGAGGCTCTGATGACGGCGAAGTATCTCGAACGCATCGCCGACCACGCGCAAAACGTCGCCGAATGGGTCTCGTATTCGTTCACGGGCCGCTACAAAGGAGATTTGATCGGATGATCTACTACCTCGAGGATGACGAGCAGATTCGCAATCTGACGCTGTACACCTTGGCCCAGACGGGCCATGAAACGCGCGGATTCTCGTGCGCGGCGGAGCTTTACGACGCGCTTGCCGACGCCACGCCCGATCTGTTCATTCTCGACGTCATGCTGCCGGGCGAAGACGGCATTTCGGTGCTCAAGAAGCTGCGGGAGCGTTCCGATACCGAGGACGTTCCCGTGATGATGCTCACGGCGAAGTCGACCGAGTTCGACACGGTGTGCGGCCTCGACGCCGGCGCCGACGACTACCTGGCCAAGCCGTTCGGCATGATGGAGCTGCTCTCGCGCGTGAACGCGCTGCTGCGCCGCGCCCGCCGCAATGCCGAGCAGGCCCGCAAAGCCGCCGAAGCGGCCCGCGCCGAGGCGGCTTCGGAATCGGCGGCGGCCTGCGATGCGGGCGACGTCATGGAAGCAGGCCCCATACGCCTGGACGCCGCCCGCTACGCCGTCACGGTCTCGGGCACCGAGGTGCGCCTGACCCACAAGGAGTTCGAGATGCTGCGCTTCCTGATGCGCAACAGGGGCATCGTGGTCTCGCGCGGCCAGTTGCTCGATCAGGTGTGGGGCTATGAGGTCGCGGGAGAGACGCGCACGGTCGACGCCCATGTGCAGACGCTGCGCAAGAAGCTTTCCGAGGTGGATGCCGAAGCGGCCGCCTTCATCGAAACCGTGCGCGGCGTGGGCTACCGCATGAGGGGCTGATCGATGGCCGCCGCATTCGAATCGATCGAATCGCACGAGCAGGCGGGCGCCGGAGAGGGGCGCCCGCCTGCTTCGTGCGATTCGAGAAAATCCGCCCGCGCCCGTCGCCTGCTTTCTCGCGACATCGCGCGTACCGTCATGGCCGCCACCGCAGGCCTGGCGGTGGTGTGCACGCTGCTGTTCGCGCTGGTGTTCTATGTGGTGGTCGATCGCCAGGCCGCCTCCGACCTATCGAAGGAATGCGTTTCGCTCGCCGCCGGCATCGACGCCCGCAGCGCGGACGCGGCCCAGGCGGCCGCGCTGCTGGAAAACGCCATGATGCCCGCCGACACGCGCGTGACCCTCATCGCCGAAGACGGCGGCGTGCTTTTCGACAGCCAGGCCGACGTGGCCGCGCTGGATAACCACGCCTTGCGCCCCGAGGTCATCCAGGCCATGGAGACGGGCGAGGGCGAGGCGGGCCGGTATTCCGCCACGTTGAACAGGGAAACGCTGTATCACAGCATTCGTCTCGACGAAGGTTTCGTGCTGCGTCTCGCGGTTTCCAAGCCCACCGTGCTCGGCGTGCTGCGATCGCTCGCGCTGCCGTGCGTGGCGGTGCTGGCCTTGGCGGTGGCGGCTTCGTTCGCCGCAGGCTGGGTGGTTTCGCGCAAGATCGCATCCGAGCTTTCGGTGGTCGACCTCGACCATCCGCTTGAAAACGACGCGCCGCACGAGCTTATGCCGCTGCTTGAACGCCTTGCCGATCAGAAGAAGAGCATCGACGCCCAGGCCGCCGAGCGTCGGCGATTCACCGCCAACGTGTCGCACGAGCTCAAAACGCCGCTCACGGTGATTTCGGGCTATGCCGAGCTGATCGATCGGGGCATAGCGCGCCCCGAGGACGTGGTGAAATTCGCGGGCTACATCCATGGCGAGGCCCAGCATATGAAGTCCATGGTAGACGAGCTGCTCACGCTGTCGCGTCTCGACGACGCCCAGGCGGAAGGGCTCAAGGTGGATATGGACCAGCGCGTTTCGTTGCCGCAGGCGGCCGCCGCCACGGTGCGCAGGCTCGCATCGTCGGCGGAGCGCTGCGGCGTGACGCTGCGCCTTGCCGTCTCGGACGAAGCGGCCAAGGCCGATGCGGCCGTCGCAGGCAATGCGCGCATGATCGAGGAAATGGCGCGCAACCTGGTCGAAAACGCCATACGCTACAACGAGCCGGGCGGGTCGGTCGATGTGGCCGTGTTGCTCGACGAGGACGGCGCGGCCAAATTGCGCGTGTCCGATACGGGCGTTGGCATTCCCGCCGATCTGCGTGAAAAGGTGTTCGAGCGCTTCTTTTGCGTGGATGAAAGCCGCTCGAAGGAAACGGGCGGCAGCGGGCTGGGACTCGCTATCGTGAAACATGCCGCGCAGCTGCACGGCGCAACGGTGAGCGTGAGCGCCAACGATCCGCACGGGTCGGTGTTCGAAGTGCGTTTTCCCGCACAGCGGCGCCGGATCGCATAAGGGCGCGCAATAAACGAGGGCCCTCGGTCGCAAAGGATTCTCCGCTTCCGAGGGCCCTCGCGTGCGCTGCGGCGTTTAAGCGCTCAGCGTGGTCAGGTCGATTTCCATGAGGCGCTTGAGCGTCAGGATGTAGGTTCGCATGGCGCGCTTCAGGGTTGCTTCCGAGATGCCCTCGTCGGCGCCGTGCATCGGGCCGACCCATGCGGGGTATTCGTCATGCGGGTCTTCGGGACCGAAGCTTGCCGCGCAGGGGAATTCGCGCGCGTACGTGCCGCCGCCGATGGTGAACGGCTCGCCGTCGAGGCCCGTGGCCTCGCGGTACGACTCGGCCAGCACCTGGATGGCGGGGCTGTCGGGCTTCATCAGGAACGGCTCCATGAGCAGCGTGTTCTCGACGGTCGCCTCGCCTTGCGCGGCCACGGCGGACAGCTTGCCCATGAGGTCGTCGCGGTCGGTGGAGGTGGGGAAGCGGATGTCGATGGTCAGCTTCAGGCGTCCTTCTTCGAAGCGGATGGTACCCGCGATGCAGGTCAGCGGGTCGAAGAATCCGTCGCATGTGTCGATGCCGATGGAGCTGCCGTCGGTGGAGTCCATGATGCGCCCGATCATGCGCAAGAAGACGTTCTCGTTTTCGGTGCACAAATCGTTGGCCAGGGCGTATTTGACCAGCATGTCGATGGCGTTCACCGTGCCCTCCGGCATGGAGGCGTGGCCGCCGCGGCCGGTGGACACCAGGCGCGCGTAGTCGCCCTCGGCGCAGATTTCGATGCCGGGCGCCGCGGGAAGCGTCGCCGCGTCGGCGCGCACCACGAGGGTTGCGCGGCTGGGCACCGCGTTGGTGGAGGCGTCGCCGGTGGTGAAGTCGATGATCGAGCCGCCGACGAACTGCTTCGAGGTGATCAGGCCGTCGAAGCCGCCTTTTTCGCCGTAGCATACCGGGAACATGTCGTCGGGCGTGAACAGGAACGCGGGCGCGGGGTAGTTGTCGAGGTAGTAGGCCACGTCGCGCATGGTGCCCGTCTCCTCGTTGGTGCCGATCAGCATGCGCAGGGTGTAGGGGAGCTTCCAGTTCTTCTCCTTGAAGAACTTCATGCAGTACAAGGAGACGACCAGCGGGCCTTTGTCGTCGAGGGTGCCGCGTCCGAGCAAGAAGCCGTCCTTGCGCAGCAGCGTCCACGGATCGAGGGTCCATCCCACGCCCGGCGCCACGACGTCGGAGTGGCAGATCATGGCGAGCAGGGTGTCGCTTTCGCCCTTGAGGTCGGCGATGCCGATTTCTCCTTTGTCGTCGAACGCGTCGAATCCGAGACGCGCAGCCAAATCGACCGCGGCGCGCAGGCCGTCGTGGGCTTCGGGGCCGCTGGGGTCTTCGGGCGTCGCACGGTCGAAGTCGACCACGCTGGGAACGGCGACGAGCTTGCCGATTTCGTCGACGATTTCCTCCCAGTTCTCGTCGATGAAGGCATCGACCTCGTTCAGAAACTCGGTGTTGGACATACGATCCCCTATCCTCTCTCTCATCGGGGATGATAACGGTTGCATTTTACTACACCCGCATGCTGCGGCCTGCGCCGTTGCCGCCTTGTTGTTTCGAAGGAGGGGCTATCGGTCCTGCTTGCGCGCGGCGCCGAATCCTTCGGAATACGAGCTCGGTATGACGAGCGTGCCGTTGGATTCCTTGACGCCTTCGTTTAGCAGGTGCATGGAGCGCAGCTCGAAGGCCATCTCGTCTTCGCGGTAGATCTCGGTGGCCTCCAAAAGCATGGCCGCCACGTCTTTTTCCACTTCGGCCAAGATGATACGCGCGTCTTTCTCGCGCTCGGCCTTCGCGGCGGCCGCCATGTCGCGCTGGAGGTCTTTGGGTATGACGATGTCTCTGATTTCGACCGAGATGATCGAGATGCCCCACGGCCCGGCTTTCTCTTCGATTTTGTCGCGCAGCTCCTGGTCGAGCTTGTCGCGGTGGACCGTTATGTCGGATATGCTCTTGCGCCCGATGGCGTCGCGCAGCGCGGTCTGGGCCGCCATGGAGACGGCGTCGTAGTAGTTCTCCACCTCCATGCAGGCCTTTTCGGGATCCCATACCATCCAGAACACCGCGGCGTCCACATCGACGGGCACAAGGTCGCTGGTCAGGGTTTCTTCGGCGCCGAAGCCGGTGAGCATGGTGCGCGTGTCGGCGCGCAGGACGCATCGCTCGATGAAGGGGATGGTGAAGTAGAGCCCCGGGCCGCTGACGCGGTTGAACGTTCCCAGGCGCAGCACGATCACGCGCTCCCACTGGGCCGCCACGTGGACGCTCGCCGCGACGGCGAGCGCGACGGCGAATCCGATGCAGAGGTCCCAGATGTCTATCGCGCCGCCCGCGACGGCAAGCAGCGCCATGGCGACGACGAACGACGCCGCGAAGACGAATGCCGAAAAGACCGTCGACGTGTTGTCGTCCACGTGGCGGGTGCGCGGCGAATTGATCGATTCGATCTCGGAGTAGCGCGAATTGCCGGTTTTCCGGTCTTCGCCGCCGCGTTCGTTTTTCTTAGAAAGCACCATATGACTGCCTTTCTTCTTCGGCCTCGTATGCCTGCCGCTCCATATTCTCCAGCATGCGGTCTATATGCGCGCGCACCTCGCCGTAGGCCATGCCTTTGGCGCGGTATTGCTTGATGCAGTTCTCGAGAAGCGCGTCGATGGCGCTTTCCTCTTCCTCCTGGATGGACACGCCCTTCTGCACGAACATGCCGCGTCCGCGGATGGACACGATAAGCCCCGCGAGCTCGAGGTCGCGGTAGGCCTTCGTCACGGTGTTGTAGTTGATCTTGGCGTCCGCCGCCAGGCTGCGCACGCTCGGCAGCTGTTCGCCCGCTTCGAAGCGTCCGGTGCGTATGAGGTAGGCCACGCGGTTGCGCAGCTGGGCCCATATCGGAAGGTCGGACGTCTCGTCGACGCGGAACATGATGTTGTCGGGGCTGGTCACTGATTCACCTTTTCATCGATATATCAACGGACGCCGCAGGCGATGACGATCGCGCGCAGGACGAAGCATCCTATCAGGCATGCGGCGTCGGCGGCGGGAATCGCCCTCGATTTCATACGCGCGAGCGAATAGGATTCGAGCGCTGCGGGAACGGCGAGCCCGAAGCCTCCTATGCCCACGAACAGCGCCGCGGCGGTATCGGGCCGTTCGAGGGCCGCGCGCGCGGCCGCGCATCCCGGATCGTTCGCTATATGCGCCAGAAGGGCCATGAGCGCGGCGGCTTCGGCCGCAAGGCAGAGGAGGTGCCATTTCTGAAGCGGCCGCGCCGCGTGCAGGATGAGGGCCTGCCCCCGCGTTACCCAATCTATGAGCAGAACGGCGGATATGCCCGCCGAAAGCGACGAAAACACGAAAAGCGCGACGAGGGCGCCCGAATGCCATGCGGGCATGCCGCTGCCGTAAAGGAACACGCCCGTGTAGCCCATGGTGGCCGCCGCGCCGATGCAGCAGAGCACTTCGACGGCCATGACGGCGGGCGGCGAAAGCCTCGGCTTGCCGAGCAGGTACATGGCGGCGAGCACGGCGGCCGTCGCGGCTTCGAAGGTCAGGGTGTAGGCGCCGAAGGTGATCACGGTGGGATGCGGGTGCAAAAGCACGAGCAAGGCGCGCTCGGGCGAGCCGAGGTCCCACAGAAGGCACGTCATGGCGAAGGCGAGCATGACGAAGCCGGTCGCGTAGACGCGCTTGCCCAGCGCTTCGAAGGCCTCGTGGAACAAAGGGCCGCGGCTCGTGCCCTTGACGGAAAGGGCCAGGCTCCACAGGGATATCGTCAGAAGCGCGCCTGCGGCCGCGCCTCCGAGGAAAAGATAGGTTATGACGAGCGGTCCGTACACGTTGGCTCCCTGCAGATGCATCCGCCCCCGACGGCCGTCGGGGGCCTTTCCCCGTTGCGAATGGTTGCGAAGCCAAAGCGTACCGGCTTTTCGCGCGTGCGTGCGCGGCGGCGCGCCGTATTCGCGCGCTCGGCGTATTCGGGGCCGTCGCGCCCCGTTTTCTCCCGCGCCTTCTTATTGACCGAATCAGTGAATCGCTATACTATGTCACCAACGAACGGTGCCGGGGAGAGAGCGCAGGCGGCATCGGCTCGGGCGGGCTTCGCTGCCCGCGAGCAATGAAGGGGGGCCGAATCGCTTTTGCGCGGCGTTTTCGGCATCGAGGCCTAAGGGCGAGGTGTTGCAATGATTTCTGAATTTCCGTTGTTCTGTTTCACCACATTGGCCGGCTTGGCTGCCGGCGCCTATGCGGTGAATGCCGTGTTCAAGGTGGGCGAGGGCTCCAAGCGCGCGTGGCTGTTCCCGCTGGCGTGCATGATCTTGCTCGGCGTGGGCCTGCTCGGCCTTCCGATGCATCTCGGCCGCCCCGAGCGCATGCTCATCGCGCTCACGCAGCCGTCCGCGATGATCGCCCAGGAGGCGTACTGGTCTATGGCGTTCGGCGTCGTGCTTCTCATCGACGCCGTGCTGCTCAAGGTGAAAGGCCGCGCGCCGCGCGCCCTGCGCATCGTCGGCGCCGTGTTCGCCTTGGGATTGACCGCGGTCATGGGCAATGCCTACTTCGTGTCGCTCGCGGTTCCCGCGTGGGCGAGCGTCGCCACGTTCCCGTTCTTCATCCTGGGCGATCTGGCGATGGGCGTCGCGGCTGTCGCGCTGTTCGACTTCCTGCTTTCGAAGGGCTCCGACGACGCGCTGTGCGCATCGCCTAAGTTCCTGCTTGTCGAGGCGGTTCTCGCCGTCGTCGCCGTCGTCGTGCTCGTCGTCGAGGGATGCCGTTTCGCAAGCGTGGGACTGAGCATCGCTCCGTTCGCCGTATCCGCCGTGATCGCCGCCGCGTCCGCGGCCGTCGCCTTGGCCGCCCGTATGGGCAAAGTGTCCGGCAAAGTCGCCGCATGGGCGTGCTTCGTCTGCCTGTTCGTCGCCGTCGCCATCGCGCGTTACGCGTTCTATGCCGCGTGCGTGCTCTAGGAAGGGGATAAGAATGACTGACAAGATCTTGAATGGCGCAAACCAGGGCGGCTTCTCGCGCCGCTCCTTCATCAAAGGCGCCGCGGTCCTGGGCGCTGCGGGTGCTCTGACCGGCTGCTCTGCGGGCGACGATGTCCTCGAATCGGCGGATGCGTCCAAAGCCGGCCAGGAGCAGATCTTCTCGGGCGCCTGCCGCTCCCAGTGCGTGCAGGGCTGCTATCTGAACGTGCACGTGCGCGACGGGCAGATCGTGCGCACCACTGCGGGCGATATCCCCGACGAGCGCCGCTTCAACCGCATTTGCCCCAAGGGCCTTTCGCATCCCGCGCGCGTCTACAGCGCCGGCCGCCTGCAGTATCCCATGCGTCGCGTCGGCGAGCGCGGCGAGGGCAAGTTCGAGCGCATCACCTGGGACGAGGCCATCAAAGAAATCACCGATAAGTGGAAGGGCTATCGCGAGGAGTTCGGCCCTGAGTCCATCGCCTTCTTCATGGGCTCCGGCAATACGGGCCTTCTGGGCGGCGGCACGGCCGACGGATCGGTGTTCCAGCACCTGCAGACCGTCATGGGTGCCTGCAGCGTCCTGCCCGACCGCGATATCGCGTTCCAGGACCGCATGGCGAAGATGTTCGGCCGCGGCTCGGCCATGAGCGACCCCGCGCAGTGGTGCAAGGCGAACCACGTGGTCATGTGGGGTACCAACCCCACCGTTTCCTGCAAGCAGATGGTGCGTTTCTACCTTGACGCCAAAGAGGCGGGCGCTCAGCTGACCTGCATCGACATCCAATACAACACCAACGCTTCCAAGTCGGACTGGTTCGTGCCCGTGCATCCCGGCACCGACGGCGCGCTCGCTTTGGGCGTGCTCAGGGAGGTCTTCGACAACGGCTGGCAGGATCTCGAATTCGTGCGCGCCCATACCGACGCCCCCTTCCTGGTGAAGGAGGACAACTCCTTCCTGCGTCGCAGCGATCTGGGGATCGCGCCCGAGGAAGGCCCCGTGGACAAGCAGACCGGCAAGCCCACCGTCATCGACCCCGAGCTGGTGTGGGACGAGGCCACGCAATCCGCCGTGCCGCATACCGAGGCGCAAAAGCCCTCGCTCGACGGCGTTCCCGCGCAGGTCGAAGGCATCGCCGTGCGTTCCGTCTACAGCATGATGGTCGACCGCATCAACGAGTGGACTCCCGAAAAGGCCTCCGAGATCAGCGGCGTTTCCGTCGAGGACATCAAGCGCATCGCGCGCATGTACGGCCAGGAAGGCCCCGTCACCACGTGCATGAACCAGGGTCTGAACCATTACTACAACGGCATCTACACGTACGAGTGCATTTTCGCGCTCATGCTGCTGACGGGCAATTTCGGCAAAGAGGGCGCAGGCCTCGGATCGGGCGGCGGCAGCTTCGGCGTCAGCAACGCCAAAGGCTGCGTGAACCAGCCCAGCAGCAAGGGCGAAAAGCCCATGGGCCCCGGCCGCGACCTCAACTGGACCGCCATCTACGACATCGTCCATAACCAGGAGCTTCTGGGCAAGCCCTTCCCCTTGAAGGCCCTGTACTGCGCATGCACCAACATCGTGTCCAACCAGACCGAGCAAAACGAGACCAAGAAGATGCTGAGCGAGGTCGAGTTCCTGGTGATCCAGGAGATGACCATGAGCGATACCGCGCTTTACGCCGACATCCTCTTGCCCGCCTGCCATTGGTTCGAGACCGAGGACCTGCGCGTGCGCGCCTACAATATGCCGTACCTGGTGTACAACGAGAAGGCCGCCGAGCCTTTGTACGAGAGCCGTCCCGACTTCGAGATCTACAAGGCCTTGGGCACGGCCATGGGATACGGCGACTTCTTCGACTTCACCGGAGAGGATTACATCAACCTGTGGCTCGACAGCCCCATGGCTAAAAAGGAAGGCGTCACGTACGACACGCTGCGCGAGACCAAGGTGGCGCGCAACCACCAGCTTCCCGTCATCGCCTTCGAGGGCGGCAAGTTCGGCTTCCCCACGGGTCGCGCCCGCTTCTGGCAGGAGAAGATCGTTCCCGACTACAACATCGGTCAGGAAATCGACGAGAGCAAAGAGCATCTCATGCTGTATTGGGAGCCTGCCCGCGAGGCCAATCTGTCCGCACCCATCCGCGAGAAGTACCCCTTCACCGTGCTCGCCGAGCATATGCGCACTCGCAACCACACCCAGTGGTGGGACGTCGACTACATGAAGGAATTCGAAAAGCAGCCGATCGCGCGCTTCAATCCCGACGACGCGACCAAGCTGGGCATCGCGGAGGGCGATACGGTCCGTCTGTACAACGACCGCGGCACGATGACCGTCATCGCCGTGATCAACGCGGGCCAGCAGCCCACCACGATCGGCTGCCCTCGTTCGTTCTTGACGCGCGAGCATATAGACGGCGACTTCGCGACGATTTCGTTCAACGACTACAACCAGGTCAGCAGGAATCAGTGCTACTTCGACCAGGCTGTGGCCGTCGAGAAGCTGTAAGGATAAGGTGATACCACATGACTCGTTACGGAATGGCCATCGACCTGAAGCGCTGCGTCGGCTGCCAGGCGTGCGCTACGGCGTGCAAGTTCGCCAACAACCTGCCGAAAGACATTACCTATAACACGGTCTACACCAAGGCCGACACCGATCCCGATACGTTCGGCACGGCCGTCGTCCACGGCGCCATCGCCAACGACAACGCCGGCGGCACGTTCCCGAACTGCACGCTGAGCTTCTTGCCCGTGCAGTGCCAGCATTGCGACAATCCTCCGTGCCAGAGCGTGTGCCCCACGGGCGCCACGAAGAAGCGCGAAGACGGCATCGTCTGGGTGGACAACTCCCTGTGCATCGGATGCCGCGCCTGCATCATGGCGTGCCCCTACGACAACGTCCGTTCGCTCGTCGACGGCGAGCCCGAGTACTACCTCGACGTCGTGGTGGGCGAGGCCGACGCGCCCACGCACGAGGCGGGCACCGTGGAGAAGTGCACTTTCTGCCACAACCTCATAGACCGAGGCGAGGTTCCCGCCTGCATGCAGCTGTGCCTTGCGGGCGCCCGCTTCTGGGGCGATCTCGACGATCCCGAATCCGAGGTCAGCAAGGCCATCGAGGGCCGCTCCTATCGCAAGCTGCGCGAGGGCGAGGGCACAGGCCCCAATATCTTCTATCTGGAGTAATCGAATCCGTTTCCCCTCCTACCAGCGGGGCCCGTTGCGGGCCCCGCGGTTTTGACGGCGGGGCGTAGGGAGGTTCTGATATGGATGCATGTATGGAGTCGGCGCTGCATCGAGCCGTGGGGCTGTCCGATATGGCTTCGCTGTGTTCCGCCGCGTTCGCGTTTCCGACGCCTGAGCTTGCCGCAGCGCTCGAAGACGGCGCGTTTCTTTCCGATTGGCGCGCAAGCCTTCTCGACGCATGCGGCGTGGTTTCCGATGCCGACGAAGAGCTGGCGGTTTCGTGCGGGGAGGCCTTCCGCGCCGATTCCGCTTCGTATGAGGCCTTGCGTCGCGAATACAGCCGCATGTATTTGACTCCGGGCGGGCATGCTCCCGTGTGGATCTACGAGGGGTGTTTTCGCCATCGCGCCTCGGGGGCGACGGGCGTTCCCGCGCTGTTTCGCAGTCCTATCGCCCTCTCGGTTTCCCAGGCCATGCACGATGCGGGCGTGGCGTTTATCGACGAGCGTCGAGAACCGTGCGACAGCGCGTTTCGTGAGTTCGATTTCCTAGCGTATCTGCATGCGGCGTGCGCCGAGGCGCTGCGCGTCGGCGACGGGAAAGCCCTTGCGGCGCACCGCGAGCGCCTTCGCGCCTTCGCCTCGGGCCACGCGTTGCTGTGGATGCCGTCGTTCATGGATGCGACGCGCGACAACGCTTCCACCGAACCATACGGCGCTTTCGCTCGGCTGGGCAAGCGCTACCTCGAAGAACTCGAGGCCTACATCGACAGCGAGGAGGTCGACTGATGACCATGCCTATCGTTTTCGCGATCAGCCTGGCGTGCGCGCTCGCGTTGGCCGTGTTCGCCGGCCCGTTCGTTAAAAAGCACGCCTGGGTTCTCTATGCGCCCGCATGCGCGTTGGCGGTGCTGTATGTCGCGGGCGTGCTCGGGGCGCTTCCCGCCCCGGTGCGCGGCGCGGTGTTCCCGCTCATGCAGAAAGGGACGCTTGCGATGGCGCTGTTCGCCATCGTGATGTTCACGGGGGTGCTCGCCCGCGGCTCCGCTCCGCGCCGTCTTGTCGGCAGGGTGCGCGCCGAGTATTCCATCGCCGCGTGCATCCTGATAAGCGGCCATATGGTCGCGTATGCGCTGTCGTACGTGCCGCGCGTCATCGCTTCGAGCATGAGCAACCCCTACGTGGCCTTGGGTCTTGCCGCCGCGCTGGTGCTCGCCGTGCTCACGGCGGTTTTGGGCGTCACGTCGCTTTCGTGCGTGAAGGCGCGCATGGAGAAATCCGCGTGGAAGAAGGTGCAGAGGTGGGCCTATCTGTTCTACGGCCTGTCCTATGCCCACGTGATCGCGATGCTTCTTCCCGGAGCCGTCGGGGGAGGCGCGGCCGCCATGCAGAGCGCCGTGTTCTACAGCGTGTTGTTCGGATCCTATGCGCTGCTGCGCGCCCTGCGGGCGTACTCCGATCGTAAGGCGGCCTTGGGACGCTGATGCCTCCGAGGCGAATGCGCCGGTTTCCGGAGTGTCGTATTGACGCGGCGGGTTGAATCGCTTATAGTGTTCAATCACGCCCGAGTGACGGAATGGCAGACGTGGCGGTCTCAAAAACCGTTGTCGAAAGACGTGCGAGTTCGACTCTCGCCTCGGGCACCATCAGTATGCAAAGGCGCTTCGGCGCCTTTTTCGTTTTGAGACTGCCGAAATGAACTGGGCCCCGATAGTGGGACTGGAAACAAAAGTTTCCAGTCCCACTTGTT
>JAUNBA010000004.1:59530-159367 GCA_030527325.1 Slackia sp. | reverse complement strand
CCGCCCTGCGGCGCATCGACGGCGAACATGCGCATCTTGCCGCGATCGATACGCAAAGAAATCGGCGTGAACGGGCCGTCGTCGCCGTCGATGCCGCAGCGCAGATCGCCGTCAAGCGATTCCACCTCGATCGACGACCCCTGCAACAGCAGAACCTGGCGGCTGCGCTCGAGCGAGCGCGAGAATACGCGCGGCACCAACGACAGCAAAGCGGGCAGCGAAGCGCTACGCAGCGCCATGAAGTACAGATGCCCGTCATCGAGGCGCGTCTTCGGGATGGACGTGAAATCATTGACCAGGGCATTGGCCGAGAACGCCACGAACGAGCTCACGGTTTCGACGCGCTGCTCGCCGTCGACCGCGATGCGCAGGACATGGCGATTGCCGTTGCCCACGCGGGAAAGTTCGCTCGCCATGTACGCGAAGACGCCGAAACGCGACTTCGTTTCGGACGGCACGGCGCGGATGCCCTCGGGAAGCGGCCCGCCGGTCACGCTGTATACGAACGGGTTTCCGTTGACGGAACAGACATCGAGCGGCACCGTGCGAGAGAAATCATACGCGCGCACGGCCGCAGCCGCATCGGGACCGATGCCGAGGGTGCGCACGAAACCGTTCCCCGTGCCTCCAGGAAGCACGCATAACGCCGGCAGCTCGTCGTCATCGGCGGCGCCGTCGAGCACGCCGCGCAGCCCGAGGCTCGCCGTACCGTCTCCTCCCATCACGACCAAGGCGTCGCAATGCTCTTCGCGCGCCTGGCGCGCCCATCTGAGCACATCGGCGGCGCTCGACGAAACGCGGCGATCGACGCAGTCGAACGCCGAGCCCAGCACGGATGTCGCCGCGCGCGACATCGCCTCTCCCTCTTTTCTTCCCGCATCGGGATTCACGATGAACAACGCGCGGCTCACGGCGCTCCTTTCCTTCCCGTTCGCGAAAACGGCCCGCGCGCATGCACGGGCCGCTGCAGCGGAATTCAGCGTATCTTTTCGCGAACACGCGCGCGGGCGGCGCGGGCGCGTTTCACGGAACCGGAACGAAACCGTGACCCGGCCGTCACGCAAACAGCCCGGCGGACCTACGCGTTCTGCGCCGCGGCGCGCTCCTCATCCGTGCTCACCACGTCATAAGGCCAGTCGATGATGCCGCCCGCGTCGTAGACGTTCACGTAGCCGATGGCCTCCATGTGCTGCAGCGCCGTCGCGCTGCGCGCGCCCGAACGGCAATACAGCACGATCACCGACGCATCGTCGGAAAGCTCCATCCCCTTCGCCTGCGCTATGGCGTCCAAGCCGCGCTCGGCGAGCGCTTCGTCATACAGGCAATCGCAGATGTCCTCGACGGGCATGCACCCCGCTCCGGGAATATGGCCCGCGTCGTACTCTTCGCGCGTACGCACGTCGACCAGCAGCATATGCGGATCGTTCGCGAGCATTTCCCGCACATCGGCAGCGTCGATTTTCATGAAGTCCTCCTTCGCATGGCGGTTTTCGCCGTTTCCTCCAACATGCCGCAGACCCTTACGCCTTAAGTTCCACGAGGCGAGCAGAGCATACCGCGCCGTGCTCTATCGCGACCTTCGCCACGCACGGCGCCGACCCGCCGCGCGGGCGCGATACCGAACCGGGGCATACCGCGAGATGCGCAGGCGATGCGGCCTTTCCTCGCACGATGCGCGGCACGTGCGTGTGGCCGTGCACGACGACCTGGGGAACAAGATCGCCCGGCTGCAGCGCCGACGTGCATCCGAGCAACGCACGGCGGGCGTCATCGGGCGTATGCGCCACCAGAAAGCGCACGCCGCCGAAAACGGGCGTGGCGAAAACGCCCACCGCTTCGCCGTATTCGCGGCAATCGTTGTTGCCCAGCACCGCCGTCACGGGGGCGAGCGTTGCAAGCTCGGCCAGAATGCCCGGATCGCATATATCGCCCGCATGCACGATGGCGTCGCAATCGGCCAGCTCGGCGAAAGCGGCGGCGGGCAGCACGCCGTGCGTGTCGGACAGAATGCCCACGAGCACGGACGGCGCGTCGGCAAGGCGGCGGGCGGTGGAATCGGCCACGGCTATTCCTCCTCGTCTTCTTCCTCGGCCGCATCGATGATGGACGCGGGGGAAAGCCAGTCGATATAGGGGCGGCACAAAAGGCGCGCATCGCGGTAGGCCTGCGCCATGGTGACCACGGTCTGCCCCTGGTAATTGCCCGACTTCTGCAGCTCGACCACCAGCGCCACATCAGGCGTGGGCGAATCGGTGAGAATGAGCGGCAGCAGCAGGTTCATGCTGTTCGTGCGCGGGTAATACGCGGGAACCGCCGTCTTGTAGTTCCAGCGGACCTGGCGCTTCGCCACGTCGATGGCCGCGTTGATGCTGGTGCTCAGCCTATTGAACAGACGCGTGTCGCCCTCGATCGCGGCGCGCAGACGCTCGAAGCGCTCGCCGCGGGCGCCGTCGGAAAGCTCCTCGATGCCCGCCAGGATGCCCAGGCAGGCCTGCGACGAGGCGAGCTCGTCGCGCAGGAAGTTCACCGGCAGCCTGTGCACGTTGTCCACCACGATATGGTGGACGTCGCAGACCACTTCGCGGTCGAGGTCGAACAGCAAATCCTCTTTGCGCTCGAGGTAGCTCGCCGGCTGCGGAAGCGGGCTGAGCTCGCGCACCAGACGCTTGCCGAGACGCCCCGTGCCCGCCGTGCAAAAGCCCGCGAAGGTCCAGGCATAACGCGCCTCTTCGGGTTTTTCGGGATCGGAGGGCTCGAAGCAGGCGTAGATGTCCTCGTAGTGCTTATCCACCAGGCCCGTGTTGAACACGGCGAAATCCTCGTCGGAAGAAAAGCCCACTTTGTCTTCGAGCGTCAAACGGTAGAACGTATAGCGGATGTAATTGTGCAGGATCTCGAAGCGACGCGTGCTGGCGTCGAGCGCGGCATCGTTGAAATCCCACGGCTCATCGAGCGCCAAATCGGCGAGCGTCGCCAAAAACTCCTGCCACGTTCCCAGGTATCCGAAGCGCTCCAGCGCCTTGCCCGGCACGACGCGTCGGCGCGACCTTCCCATCGGGGCGCGCGCGGGCGCAAGCGCGGCAGCGCGTCCCGCCTGGGCGGATTGCCTGCTCGGACGGCGCGGCGCGGCGGGCTTCGCCGTCTTGGCGGCCGCCTCGCCCGCATCGCCCAGGGCGCCATCGCGCTTTCCGGACGCCTCAGAGCGCTTCGACGCGGACGTCGCTGCATCGGACGCGGCCGGGACGTCGTCGGACGCGGGCTCGGCCTTGCAGCCCTCGACGCACGCGGGCGGCGTCTTCAAAGCCGCCGCCTCCTTCGGCGCGTCTTTGCGCTTGTCTTTGCGGCGGGCGGGCTCTTCGGACGGATCAGCGTCTTTACGTTCGGCGGATGCCTTCGACGCATCTTCCTTCTTCTTGGCAGAAGCCTTGCTTTTGGCGTCCTCTTTATCGCGGGCGCGCGTATCGGGCTTGCCTTCCTCCGCCTCGTCAGACGCCGCCGCATCGGCGGTCTCGTACGGCTCGAACTCGTGCAGCGCGAACATCGACTGGGAAACGCCGCCGATTTCCTTGGACGACGTGCTCACGAAATCGGCCATCTCTTCAAGCATGGGTTTGAGCTTCAAGAAGCCGTAATCCTCGCGGTCGATGCCTTCGCGCACGAAGCACCAACCGAGGCTGGCAAGCGGATAATCCTCGTCGAAATCGAACTTCTTCTTCAGCGTGCGGTAGATGAAACGACGGTCGTCGTCGCTCATATGGGGATGCGCGGACTTGCGGGCCATGAGGCCTCCTATTCATACATGCGGCGGTATGCATGCCGCAGAAAAACGAGATATCGTATGCGGCAATCATACGAAAAGAGCGCCCGCCCGCCAGGCGCCGCGGCGAAAAAAGCGAAGGAAGAACGCGCAAGGCGCGGACGAAAGCGCACGACCCGCCCTGCAACCGGCGCCTGCTATTTGTGGTACGGCTCGCCGCGGCTTATCTTGAATGCGCGGTAGATCTGTTCGAGCAGCACCACACGCGCGAGATTATGAGGCAGCGTGATCTTACCGAACGAAAGGCATTCGTCGGCGAAGTCCTTCACGTTGGCGCTCACGCCGCCCGATCCTCCTACGACGAAGGTGATATCGCTCACGCCCGAGAGCATGAGCGCATCCATGCGCGCGGCAATGCCCTCGCTCGACAGCTGCTTGCCGCCCACGTCGAGCAAGATCACGTGGGAATGATCGGGCAGCGCCTCGAGGATGGCCTTGCCTTCGGCCTTGCGGGCGCCTTCCTCGCCGCCGCATTTCGCAGGGTCGCGATCGGGGACCTCGCTCACCGAAACCTTCGCGTACGATTTGAGGCGCTTCATGTACTCGGCGCACGCTTCGACCCAGAACTTCTCCTTCAGCTTGCCGACGGCGATCACGTGGATCTTCACAGTCGGCACCCCCTTCCTTTCGCGGGTACGGCGGCCGATAGGGCGGCCGCCTCGTTCGACGGACTAGAGCGAATCGCGCAGCGCGGCCAAGCGCGCGCGGACCGACGGATCGAGCCGCTCTCCCACCGTGTTCTTTACGGCAACGCGCGGGCGTTCGTCGAGATCGTATTCCATATGGTTGACCTCGACCGCATGGCTGAAGCCGTTGGCGCTCATGCGGTCGACGCCGAAGCCGAACACCGTGTTCTGGATGGTGGCGTCGCTCGTCACCACCATGGTCTCGATGCCGCGCTCGCGCGCGTCGCGGCTCAGCTTCTCGATGACCTTGTCGGCCGTATCGCCCGCGCGCGAGAACATGACGCGCACGCCGCCGATGCGCTCGCACGAACCGTCCGAGAATTCGTTGCGGCCGCCGTCGAAGACGATGACCGCCTCGAAATCGCGGCCGGCATATGCCACCACATCGTTGATGAGAGCCTCGCGCGCGCGATTGAACGCATCGTCCGCGTAATCGGGATTCGGCCCCGCGTCGCGCAGATGGCGATAGCGCGACCCGCTGCGCAAGACGTTGTATCCGTCTACGATAAGAAGTTTTTTCCGTTGCCTAGCCATGATCGAAGCCCGTGATTTCTCGAATCGGCGCATGCACGAAGGCGCGCGGGCCTAGGACTGCACCTTGACGGCGCACTGGCGCATCCATTCGTACATGACGGCCGTGGCGGCCTGCGCCACGTTGAGCGAGCCCACCTTGCCCGCCTGCGGAAGCTTGGTAAGAAAATCGCACGTCTCCTGGGTCAGGCGGGAAAGCCCCTCGCCCTCGTTGCCCATGACCAGGGCGATCTTTCCATGCAGCGGCGCCTCCCATACCGTATGGCACGCCTGCTCGCTTGCGCCTGCGACCCAAAAGCCCTCGGCTTTCAGGCGCTCGAGAGCCTGGGCGATATTGGACACCTGGGCGCACTGCACGTGGTTGATGGCGCCTGCGGAACTTTTATACGTGGCCGCGGTCACATGCGCGCTGCGCTTGTTCGGGATCACAAGGCCCGATGCACCCACGATTTCGACCGAGCGCGCGATGGCGCCCAGATTGCCCGCATCGGTGACATGGTCGAGCACCACGACGAGCGCGTTGCCGTCATGCTGCTCGGCACGCTCGGCCGCACCGCGCAGCACCTCTTTGAAGCTGGCGTAGCGATACGGCAGCGCTTCGGCCATAACGCCCTGGTGGCTGCCGCGCTCGCTGATTTCGTCGAGCCTGCGGCGCGAAACCGTCTTCACCGCGACGTCGAACTGGCGGGCCTTGCGCAGAATGTCTTTCACCTGGCCGTCCTGCTGCAGGTTATCGGCCAAAAGCACGCATTTCATAGGCATCTGCGCGCGCAGCGCTTCGATGACCGGGCGTTTTCCCTCTATGTAATCTGCCATGGGCGGTATTCCTTATCGTTTCCGGCGGACGCGCATGCGCGCAGGCCGCATATCCTCTTTTCGACGCCGCCGCGGGCGCGTATCCGTAACCGGTGATTATCGCACGCCGCCATAGAAAAAGGGTCCGCGCGACGCGAACCCTTTCAAGAAACCCACGGGCGACGCCCGCGACGAACGTCCTATGCGCGCTTGATGCGTGCGCCCGAAGCGGTGTCTTCCACCACCAGACCGAGCTCTTTCAAGCGGTCGCGGATGGCGTCCGCACGGGCCCAATCCTTGGCGGCGCGGGCCTGCGCGCGCGCATCGAGCAGCGCTTCGGCGGCGGCAGCGACGTCGTCGCCCTCGAACGCCACCAGCTCGGCGGCGAGCGCCGCCAGCTCGTCCGGCAAATCGACGCCCTCGCGCACGGGAACCTCGATGCCCAAGACGGCGAACGCGCCGATGATCGAAGCCGCGCATGCGCGGGCGGCCTCTTCGTCGATGGCGCCCGCCGCCTGCTCGAGGTACGTATTCGCCTCGGTGACCAGGCCGAAGTACGCGGCAAGCGCGCCTGCGGTGTTGAAGTCGTCGTTCATCTGGGCTTCGAACTCGTCACGTGCGGCGGACACGGCGGCATCGAGCTTGGCTGCTGCGGCGGCGTCGACCGCGTCGGCGGCAGCGCCATGGTTGGCCGCCCAGACGAGATTTTCGACCGCCGTGGCGATGCGCGCGAGCGAGTTTTCCGCGCCTTCGAGGCGCTCGTAGGAGAAATCGAGCGGCGAGCGGTAATGCGTCTGCAGCATGAGCAGGCGCAACGCGGGCGCGGAGTGCTCGTCGAGCACCTCTTTGAGCGTATAGAAGTTACCCAGCGATTTGCTCATCTTCTCGCCGTCTACGCGCAGCATGCCCGTGTGCATCCAGGTGTTGGCGAACGGAGCGTGCCAGCAGCACGTGGCCTGCGCGCATTCGTTCTCGTGATGCGGGAAGGCCAAATCACCGCCGCCGCCGTGGATGTCGATGGGCGTGCCCAGATAACGATGGACCATGGCCGCGCATTCGGTATGCCAGCCGGGACGGCCCTGACCCCACGGAGACGGCCAGCTCGGCTCGCCGGGCTTGGCGGCCTTCCACAGCGCGAAATCGAGCGGATCGCACTTGTCCTCGTTCTCTTCGATGCGCGCGCCCACCATAAGATCATCGATCTTGCGGCCCGATACCTGGCCGTAGTGCTCGTCGCTGCGCACGGCGAAGTACACGTCGCCGTTATCGGCGGCATAGGCATGCCCCTGCTCGATCAGGCTTTTGATCATGGCGATCATGGGACCGATCTCCTGCGTGGCGCGAGGGCGGATGTCGGGATCCATGATGTTGAAGCGACGCATCTGCGCGATGAACGCATCGGAGAACTCCTTGGCCACCTCTTCGGACGCGCGACCCTGCTCGTTGGCGCGGTTGATGATCTTGTCGTCGACGTCGGTCAGGTTCTGCGCGAAGGTCACCTCGTAGCCGCTCGCAATCAGCCAGCGGCGAATGACATCGAAGGAGAGAAACGTGCGCGCATTGCCGATGTGGATCTGGTCGTACACGGTGGGACCGCACACGTACATGCGCACCTTGCCCTCTTCGATGGGGTCGAAATCGCGCTTCTCGCGCACCTGGCTGTTATAGATACGGATCATGGTTCCTCCTGGATTCGGCGACCGACGCGCCCGCGGCGCGGACGGATCGGGCGGCGGATGTTACGAACGGCGGCGCAGCAGCGCGACGGCCTGCGCCGAAATGCCCTCTTCGCGGCCTTCGAAGCCGAGGCGCTCGGTCGTGGTGGCCTTCACCCCCACCGCGTCGACGGGCACGGCCATGGCGCGGGCCAGATTGGCGCGCATGGCATCGCGATGCGGCGAGAGCTTGGGGGCCTGGGCGGCCACCA
This sequence comes from Slackia sp., assembly GCA_030527325.1. Classification (GTDB taxonomy): domain Bacteria; phylum Actinomycetota; class Coriobacteriia; order Coriobacteriales; family Eggerthellaceae; genus Slackia. The sequence goes on along the minus strand of JAUNBA010000004.1, from coordinate 151,611 downwards.
CGCTGTCCACGTCCTCGATCTCGAAGCCGAGGGAACGCACATGGTCGGCCACGCGGGAAAGCAGCACCAGGGAATCGGCCCCCGCGAATGCCGGATCGGTATCGGGGAACAGCTTGCCGATATCGCCCGCGCGCGCGGCGCCCAGCAGGGCGTCGGCCACGGCATGGGCCAGCACGTCGGCGTCGGAATGGCCCAGCAGCCCCTGCCGGTGGGGAATGTCCACTCCCCCGAGAATAAGCTTGCGGTTCTGCGCGAACGCATGGACGTCGTAGCCCAGCCCTATGCGCATCTGCGTGGCGTCGCCCACGTCATACCCCCTCGTGTAACGCGTATGCCGGACGCGCGGCGCGCCGGCGAACGCACGGACTCTCTTCGACCGAAGCGTCTAGGCCCCGGCCAATCCGGCGGAATCGACCGCCGCGGAAAGCATCAGGTAGTCCTCAGGCACCGTCAGCTTGATGTTGTCGCGTTTGCCTTCGACCACCAGCACCTTGCCTCCCAAACGCTCGATCAGCGACGAGTCATCGGTGCCGACGAATCCGTCGCGCAGCGCGGCGGCGTGCGCGCGGCGATAGACCCCGCTGCGGAACACCTGCGGCGTCTGGGCGTTCCAGAACACGCGGCGATCGGGCGTGCCCACGATGCAGCCGCCCTCGACCACCTTGAGCGTATCGACCGCGGGCGTGGCGACGATGGCGCCGTCGGCGTCGACCATGCCTTTGAGCGTGTTGATGGTATGCGCGATCAGATCGGGCGACACGAGCGGGCGGGCCCCGTCGTGCAAGATGACGTATTCGTACGATTCGGGCACGAATTCAAGCCCCGAAAAGGCGCTTTCCTGGCGCGAACCGCCCGCAGGAGCCATCTCGATAGGCGTGACGAAGGAAAACGGCTCGATCGCGCAGGCCCGGTACTCCTCCGTGCGATCGGAGGGGCATACCACCACGATCATGCCGATATCCTCAACGGCGTCGAACGCCGCGATCGACCAGGCGAGGATCGGGCGCCCCGCTATCTCGACCAGCTGCTTGCCTCCCTCGTGGCCGAAGCGTTCGCCCGAACCGCCCGCCAAAATGATCGCGGCGGTCTTGGGCTTGCTGCCCACCACGCCTCGATAGCGCGCGGCCGATGCCTCGGAGGCGTCGCCCGCAAGCGTCATGGCCGAGGCCACGTCGGCCAGAACGGAAGGCACGAACACGGGGTCTTCCGGATACGCCTTGCTGTCATCGAAATTGCCCATGATTCCCCTTTCGTGAAACGCGTCGCGCATGCGACGGCGCGTAATAGCGGGCGCCGTCGGTGAAGCTTCAATCATATCCCACGAACGGCCCCGATTCGCCGACAATAGGCAAGCAGGCATCGGCGCTTTATACGACAAGAGGGGGACGCGCCCCCTCTTGCTCATACGACGACCGCGTTAATCGGCCGCGCCGCCGCTCACGCCGCCTGCACCCCCTGCGCCCGATCCGGCATGCGCCAGATCGAACTGAGGCAGCAGGCTTTCGGCTTCGCGCGCGATGCTGTCGCGTTTACGCGGCGCGGGAATCTCGCCCTCGCCCGCCGCAAACGTCAGCTCGTCGCCTTCCAGATCGACGTCGATCACCGAACCGGCATGCCATTTGCCCTCGAGAATCTGCTCGGCGATGGGATCTTCCAGCAGGCGCTGGATGGCGCGGCGCAACGGACGCGCGCCCATCGACGTATCGGTGCCCTCGGCGGCGATATGCGCGCGCGCCGCAGGCGTCAGCTCGATGGTCATATCCATCGCGATCAGGCGATCGCGCAGATCGGCCACCATCAGATCGACGATGCGTCCGATCTGCTCGGCCGTCAGGCTCTTGAAGACGATGATCTCGTCGAGACGGTTCAAGAACTCGGGGCGGAAGAGCTTCTTCATCTCGCTCATCACGCGGCTCTTGATTTCCTTGTCGGAAAGGCCCACCTGGGAATCGGGAGCGAAGCCGAGCGGCGCGCTTTGCGCGATTTCACGGGCGCCGACGTTGCTCGTCATGATGATGACCGTGTTGCGGAAATCGACCGAACGGCCCTGAGCGTCGGTAAGGCGTCCCTCTTCGAGGATCTGCAGCAGGATGTTGAACACGTCGGGGTGCGCCTTTTCGATTTCATCGAACAGCACGACCGAATACGGGCGCTGACGCACGGCCTTGGTGAGCTGGCCGCCTTCGTCGAAGCCGACGTATCCCGGAGGAGATCCGACCAGGCGGCTTACGCTGTGCTTCTCCATGTATTCGGACATGTCGAAGGTGATGAGCGCCTCTTCGGAGTTGAACAAGAACTCGGCGAGCGCCTTGGAAAGCTCGGTTTTGCCCACGCCCGAAGGCCCGAGGAAGATGAACGATCCCGCGGGACGCTTGGGGTCCTTAAGGCCGCTGCGGCTGCGGCGGATGGCCTTGGAAAGCGCGGTGACGGCCTCTTCCTGGCCGATGATGCGCTCGTGCAGCACGCCTTCCATACGCAGCAGCTTATCGGTTTCGGCTTCGGTGAGATTGCTCACGGGCACGCCCGTCGACATGCTGACCACATCGGCGATTTCCGCCTCGGTCACCTGCGAGATCGCGCGGTCGGCCTCGGAAGCGAAGCGCTCTTCCGCCTCGGCGCGGCGGGCCGCGATCTCTTTTTCCTTATCGCGCAGCGATGCGGCGCGCTCGAAATCCTGGCCCGAAACGGCCTCTTCCTTCTCGGTGCGCACGCGACGCAGCTCGTCGTCGATGGAGCGGATCTCTTCCGGCAGCACGCGATTGCGGATGCGCATGCGGGCGCCCGCCTCGTCGAGCACGTCGATGGCCTTGTCGGGCAAAAAGCGGTCCTGGATATAGCGGTTCGACAGCGTGACCGCGGCATGCAGCGCATCGTCGGAGAAGCGCACGTGATGATGGGCCTCGTAGCGATCGCGCAAGCCGTTCAGAATGCGCAGCGACTGCTCTTCGCTGGGCTCGTTGACCATGATGGTCTGGAAGCGACGCGCCAGCGCGGAATCCTTCTCGATATGCTTGCGGTACTCTTCGATCGTGGTGGCGCCGATCACCTGGATTTCGCCGCGCGACAAAGGCGGCTTGAGAATGGCGGCGGCGTCGATGGAGCCTTCGGCCGAACCGGCGCCGATAATGGTGTGCATCTCGTCGATGAACAAGATGACGTCGCCCGCCTTGACGACCTCCTTGACCACCTTTTTCAGGCGCTCTTCGAATTCGCCGCGGTATTTGGAGCCCGCCACCAACGCGGACACGTCGAGCGTGATGACGCGCTTGCCGCGGATGATATCGGGAACCTGGTCGGCCACGATCAGCTGCGCCAAGCCTTCGGCCACGGCGGTTTTGCCCACGCCGGGCTCGCCGATGAGCAGCGGATTGTTCTTCTGGCGACGCGAGAGCACTTGCATCACGCGCTCGATTTCGGCGGCGCGGCCGATAACCGGGTCGAGCTTGCCGGATTTGGCCTTGGCGGTCAGGTCGGTGCCGAATTCATCGAGCATGTTGCCGTCGTTTTGCGGCTCTCCGCCGAAAAACGGCATGCCGGCGGCCACGGGGGCAGGCTGACCCACCAGGTCGTTCAAGGCGCCGCGCACCTTGTCGGCGGAAACGCCGAGGCGTGCGAGCGCGTCGATAGCGCCGCCTTCGTCTTCGCGGACGATGCCGAGCAGCAAGTGTTCGGTGGAAATATACGTCTGGCCCATCTGCATGGCTTCGCGCAGCGCGGTTTCGAGGATGCGCTTGACGCGCGCGCTGAACGACATGTGCGCCGGCGCGGGATCGACCTTGGTGGACTCGTTCATGGCGCGTACGGTTTGGGCCGCGGCGTCGTAGGTGACGCCGACGTGTTCGAGCGCCTGGGCGGCCATGCCCTCGGGCTCTTTGGCGAGCCCGAGCAGCAGATGCTCGCTGCCCACGTGAGGCTGCTGCAAAGCGCGCGCCTCCTCCTGGGCGAGCACGAGCACGTGGCGCGCCTTATCGGTGAATTTTTCGAATGCCATAGGCGGTCTCGTTTCTCGAATATGACGGCTGCCGCGCCGCGCTCGAAAGCCCTCTTCCGAACGATGCGGAGCCTCGGATTGAACCGTGATGATGATCGGCATGGTTTCGATTTCATCCTAGCACTCATGCATAACGAGTGCCAAGACGATGCCGTTTCGTTACGCCGCTTCCACACGCTTTCCCGACGGGCCATACGGCGCGGGACGCCGCAAGCGGCGCCCCGAAAACGATCGATGCATGCGTATTTCGCGCGGCGGCGTCAGTCGCGCCTGCGCAGACGGCGCAGGCCGAGCGCGGCCGCAAGCGAGGCGATCGACGCGGCGATGCCGCCCGCGAGCGCCACCGACGAAGCCCCGTCGGCCGTAGCCGCCATGGATGTGGCGCCGGGCGATTCGACCTGCGGCGATGCGTCCGCGTCGGAGCCTTCGCCGGAATCGGGCGCGGGCTGCGGCGCGCCCTGGCCTTCGTGCGACGAGCCGTCGCCTTGACCCTCGGCGCCCTGGCCGCCGATGCCGTCGTCAGAGTCGGCGCCGCCCTGGCCGTCTTCGCCCTCAGAGCCGGAGCCGTCCTGACCTTGGCCGCCGTTGTCAGGGGCGGTGCCGTCTTGACCCTGGCCTTGCCCCTCGGAGCCGTCGCCTTGGCCGTCGCCGCCCGTCTGGCCGTCGCCCGATCCGCCGTTACCGTCCGTCTCGCCATTGCCCGATCCGCCGTTACCGTCGCCGCCGTCGGGCGCGACCGACACCGTGAACGCTGCTTTCGCCTGCGCGGTCAAGGCATCCTCGGGATTCGACGCGCTGTGGTAGCGGACCGTGACATCGGCCTCGTAGGAGCCCTCCTCGAGCCCCGCGACAGGCGCGATCTTCCACGTATCGTTCACAGCACCCGCCGCCACGGTGCGATCGCCCTCCGTCACCGCGAACGCCTCGGAGCTCGACTCGACCGCATCGATCACGGCGTCGTCGTCTCCCGCGTTGGACAGAAGAAGCGGCGCAGGCTCGACGCTTTCATAGCCGGCCTCCTTATCGGAAAACGCGGGCGCCGTCGCCGAAACCGCAGCCTGGACGGCGTCCGCCTTCTTCTCGTAGAAGCCGAGCTCCGCGAGCGTGAGGAAGTTCGCCCTGCTCTCGAGCGCATGCACGCGCACATAGCGGGCGCGCACCGGCTGATCGAACTTCAGCTGACGCATCTGATCGGGCATGCCGCCCGGGTTCATCCAGTCGAACCCCGTGAACTCGCCAACAGGCGCGAAGCGGTCTTCCGGCACGGCTTCGCCGGCAGCCAAGCCCTGCTCGGGCGCCGCAAGCACCTCCACCTTGTAGGGAACGCCGTTGGCGGGGCGGTCGGCGCGCACCCACATCTCGATATGCGACAGGTCGCGCTCCTTGCCCAAGTCGACGGTCACCCAGGGACCGCCCGCTTCGGCCAGGCTATGCCACAGCTCCTGCGTCGCAGGGCTCGATCCCACGTACCCGTTGACGACGCGCGAGGCGTTCATGCCGTTGTAGGTGGACGACACCGCGTTCACGCTGCATTCGCCCAGCGGCACATAGCGGGTATCGGGCACATCCCACGTGCTCTCGAACGAAACCGTGGCGGTGTCTTTCGAAGCGGTCGCGGTTCCCGTGGCGCGCACACGCACCTCGACCTGCTGGTCGTCGGCGAACGCGGGCGCGCGGTCGATGCCGACCCACGATCCGTCGACCTGCACCTGCAGCATATCGGCAGGCATGTCCTCGGGGCCGTAGACGCGGTTGTCGCCGTTGTTCGCCCACACCTTCGTGGGAGCCTGCCCCTGCGCGATGTCGATGCGATACGTCTCGTCGATGCCGATGACCTGGGTCAGGATATCCTGTTCGGCCGTGATGGATTCCATCTGTTCGGACGAAAGCGTCACCGCATGCGCGCCGTCGGTCACCTCGGTCCAGTGCGCGCCGCCGTCGAGGCTGAAGCGCCACGGGATATCCGCCGCATCGAACTGCGGTCCCAGCTTGAGCACGCCCGCCTCGTCGCCGTCGAACGAGAAGTAGAACATCTTGGTCGAGAAACGTCCGAGCAGCCTGTTCGCCGTATCGCGCACGGCCTCGTACTGCACCGTTTCGGCGGCCGTCGTGGACAGAGCCGCTTCAAGCGCCGTCAGGCGGATATGTTCCACGCGCACCGTGGTCATGGGGTCGGCGGCCTCCTGCTCGATGCGCACCATGAAGCTATGCATGGGATAGGGGTATTCCGCGCATCCCTGCGCCGTTCTGTCGGCGAGCGCGACCCATTCGTCCTGCGACGCGCCCTTCTGTTTGTACAAGCCTATCGTGGCGGTTATGACGTCCCAGTTGAACGGCTGCACTTCGAGGGCCTTGTCGTACACCGCGAGCTTGGCGTCGATGGACGCCTGGGCATCGGCGAGCTGGCGCAGCTCCCACACCTTGGTATAGCCGTCCATGTCGTTGAGCGCGTCCTGCGCCATGAGCACGTACGTGGCGCCTCCGTAGCGCGTCGTGAGCTGCTGCGTCGATCCATCGGGATTTTTCTGCTCGCTATGCGATTCGCACCATCCGCACAACATATGATTGATTTCGGGAACGTGGCCGCGCAGCCAGCTGGCGCCCGAGTCGTTCAAAATACGGTAGAACGGCGCCTTGCCGCTCGCCTGCGTGCCCGTGTTATCGTCCACTAGGCCGTACGTCAGGCACATCGCATGGCCCGGCTGGCCTGCGACCGTGGCAGGAACGCCCACGATGCCGTGCAGGTTCTCGCACGTCTTCGAGACGGCGCCGCACACGCCGCCGCTTTCGAACGGAATCCAGAGGCGCTGCTTGTTCTGCCTGGGATCGGTCGCGTTGCTCAGGTAGAACTCGTCGCCCTCCTTGGCATTCGGGAAATTGGCGTCGTCGTAGACGAAGCGGTATTTCGCCGCCCAACCGCCGGGGATGAGCTGGCCCGCGTCATTGGGCTCTTTGCTCACGGCCTGGGTGTACAGGCTCGCCACGTCGTAGAACAGCGGGTCGCCGTAGTTGTAATCCTTGCGGTATTCGATATAGCTGTACGCATTCAGACGCGAGCCCTCCTGCGACGCATCGGGATACCGGCCGAGCGAGTAGTTCGCGAGCCACGGCATTTCCTCGTTGGCTATGCGGTTTTCGAAAACCCAGCGCATGTTCTCGACCGGCAGCTGGTCGAACAGGTCTTTCTGGAAGCGATACCGATCCGCGTGCGCGCGAAACGTCTTCACGATTTCATAGCGCTGCACGGGATCGGCCGCGGGATAGCCGCCGCCCGTCCACAGGCGCGTGTCGTCGTTCATGCCCAGCGCGGCCGAGATCATCATCTTCTTGAAGACCAGGCGGTCGTGCGCCGACCCGGTGGTCAAATCCTCCGCATGCGCCCGAGCGATATCCATGAATTGCCTGATGGAGCGTTCGTGGCTGGCATGCACGACGTCGAGACGCCATGCGCAGCCGCCGGGACGTCCGCCCGTCACGTACAGCTGCAAGGTTTCGTAATCGCTCAGCAGCCACTGCAGAAAATCGCTGTTGTGCTGGTTTTCCGCGGCGAAGGCGTGCAGCGCGTCGTAACCGGCGTCCTTGATCAACGAGCGCTGCAAGAAAAGCTTCTCTTGCTCCTGCGACAGCCCGCCTGCGGCGATGGCGGCCGCCACCGTGTCGTACGAACCCAAAGCCGCGATATCGGCGTCGATGGCATCGATCGTGCGCAAGGCGGAAGGAAACGCCGTCGTGGGCGCGGCGTCGACGGCGGATGCCGCATCGGCGCGATCGGCTTCGGCCGAGACGGCGGCGTCGGATTCGGGCGCAGCATCGGGTACCGGGAGAGTTTCGGCCGGCGAAGCGGCGGAATCCGTCGGCGCGGACGGCTCGGCGGAATCGGCGGATTGCGCGCCCTGCGAAACCCCGGGGGCTTCCTGCGGCGCTGCAGCGGAATCGGCCCCGCCCTGCACGTCTTCCGCCGGCGCGGCTTCGCCTGCCGCGGCATGCGGCGCCTCATCGGCGGCGAATGCGGGAAGGGCGGCCATCGGCATGGCCATGGAAATCGTCAAGCCTGCGACGAGCGCGGCTTTCGCCGGCGAGCGCAACGGAGAAAAACGCTCGGAAGCCGGCACGGTAGAGCATGAAGAAACGCGCGAAGTATTCACGTTCGAACCCATTCTGTCAACGGGCGCCGAAGCGCCCTGCCCCGGTACGAAGCGCAATTGGAACATGATTCGTACCAATTGCGCGGATTCGTACCATAATAATGCCCCGCACCGCGGCGCAAAAGCAGGGCGCGGCTGTTTTTTCGCGCGTTTGCGAAATTCGAACGCGACAGACGGTGCTAGTACAGCTTCGCGCCCGCGGGAATGCGATCGCTCACCATGAGCAGGTTGAGGCGCTCTTCGCCCTCTTCCTCGTGGATGGCGGAAAGCAGCATGCCGCACGAAGCGATGCCCATCATCTTACGCGGCGGAAGGTTGGTGATCGCGATCAGCGTCTTGCCCACCAGCTCTTCGGGCTCGTAATACGCATGGATGCCCGAAAGGATGGTGCGGTCGGCGCCCGTGCCGTCGTCGAGCGTGAACTGGAGCAGCTTCTTGCTCTTCGGAACGGCGACGCACTCCTTGACCTTCACGGCGCGGAAGTCGGACTTGCTGAACGTGTCGAAATCGACCTCGTCGGCGAACAAAGGCTCCACCGTCACCTTCGAAAAGTCGATGGGGGCCGCCTCCTCGCACGACTGAGACGCCGCGACCGGCGCGAGCTTCTTTTTGCCCTCGGGGCGCATATGGGGGAACAGCAGCACATCGCGAATGCTGGCGGAATTCGTCAGCAGCATGACCACGCGGTCGATGCCGATGCCGATGCCGCCTGCGGGGGGCATGCCGTATTCGAGCGCGCGGACGTAGTCCTCGTCGTACTCCATGGCCTCGTCGTCGCCTTCGGCCTTCTCCTCCATCTGGCGCGCGAAACGCTCGGCCTGATCGACCGGGTCGTTGAGCTCGGAAAACGCATTGGCGTATTCATGGCCTGCGATAACGAGCTCGAAGCGATGGGTCAGGCGCGGATCGTCTTCATAGCGCTTGGCCAAAGGAGACACTTCGACGGGATAGTCGCACACGAACGTGGGATTCACGATGGAATCCTCGCCCAGCTCGTCGTAGATTTCGGCGATAATCCTGCCGGCGCTCCAGTCGGATTTGACCTCGATGCCGTGTGCGCGCGCATGGGCGGCGAGCTCGTCGACCGGGGTGTCGAGCGTCACGGCGACGCCCAGCACGTCGGAGACGATTTCGGTCATCGGACGACTCGGCCATGCGCCGAACAGGTCGATTTCCTGGCCCTGGTAGACGATGGGGCCCTCCAGGCCCACCGCACGGGCGGCGGCCTTGATGACGCCTTCGGCGAGTTCTTTCATGCCCTCGAGGTCGGAATAGGCGCGATACGCCTCCATCGTGGTGAACTCGGGGTTATGCGTGAGGTCCATGCCCTCGTTGCGGAAGATGCGCCCGATTTCGAACACGCGCTCGAATCCGCCCACGAGCAGGCGCTTCAAATGCAGCTCGGTGGCGATGCGCAGGTAGCACTCCTGGTCGAGCGCATTGAAGTGCGTGATGAACGGCTTCGCGGTGGCGCCGCCCTGGATGGTCTGCAAAATGGGGGTCTCCACCTCCATGTAGCCGTCTTCCTCCATGTAGCGGCGGAAGGCGGACAGGATGGCGGAGCGCTTGCGGAAGGTCTCGCGCACGTCTTCGTTCACGATGAGATCGACGTAGCGCTGGCGATAGCGCGTCTCCTTGTCGGACAGGCCGTGGAACTTCTCGGGCAACGGGCGCACCGCCTTGGACAGCAGCGCGATGTCGGTAGGCGCGATGGAGAGCTGGCCGCGCTGCGTGCGCACCACGAAGCCCTCGACGTTGACGATATCGCCCAAGTCGAGCTGGCCGAGCAGAGCCCAATCGGACTCCTTCATATCGTTGATACGGCAGAACAGCTGGATATCGGCCGTGGGGTCGCGCAGCACGACGAAGACGATCTTGCCCTGCCCGCGCTTGGCGATGACGCGACCCGCGATTTTCACCGAGTCGTCGGTGTTCTCGCCGTCGGCGAGATCGGCGTACTGCGCCTCGATATCGGCCGCATAGCGGGTGATATCGGAATGCTCGGGATACGGGTTCACGCCGCTTTCGATATAGGCGACGCGCGTGGCGAGGCGGCGGGCTCGCTCGTCGTTCAACGTGCCGTCGTCCACGACGGCCTGGCCGTTTTCAGGAGTGGTTTCGCTCATTCGACATCCTTTTTCAATACGCGGTTTCCAATGGATCGGACAATGCGATACGGCTGCGATTCTATCGCATATTCGGCCCGCACGGACAACGCGGGCGAAGCATCGCAGATACAGCAAGAGCCGGCCTGTCGCGCGCGGGACATAAAGCCCGCGCGGCGATAAAGCCGGCTCGAAAGCGCGAGAGAATGCGGCGCTTAGCGCTCGATCCTGACGATGGTCATCTCGATCTGGCGCCCGGTAGGACCGACCGTGGTGATGACGTCGTCCTTCTTGTGGCCCAAAAGCGCCGAACCGACGGGGCTTTCGTTAGAGATCTTGCCCGAAGCGACGTCGGCCTCGGCGCCGCCGACGATGGTGAAGGTACGCTCGCGGCCGCCCATGTTCACCACGACGGTGCTGCCGACGCTGACCCTGGAGCCGGTCTTGGGAGCGGAGACCACCGTGGCCTCGGAGAGGATCTGGTTGATCTCGGCGATGCGCGCCTCGACCATGCCCTGCTCGTTTTTCGCATCGTCGTATTCGGAGTTCTCGGAAATATCGCCGAACTCGCGCGCGACCTTGATGCGCTCGCCCACTTCGGCGCGCTTCTCGTTCTCGAGATAATGGAGCTCCTGCTCGAGCTTTTCTTTGCCTTCGGGAGTAAGGATGTACTCGTTAGCCATCGTGCAACACCTAACCTAGAGACCAGGCACGCCGCAACGTGCGCCGTTAATCTAAAAAACGGTATGCCGCATACGCGGCATACCGTCGGTAATCAGAGAAAATCGCGAAGCCTATTCTTCGTCGGCGCTTGCCGCCTTCTTGGCGGAAGCGGCCACCTTCTTCTTGCGAACCGGCTTCTCTTCGACCTCTTCTTCTTCGTCTTCTTCCTCGAGGTCTTCGATTTCCTTCTTCTTGGAGCCGCCGCCCATGCCGTCACGCAGGTTTTTCACCGTACGGCCGAGAGCGCTGCCGAGCTTAGGAAGATTCTTGGGACCGAAGATCAAAAGGGCAACAGCCAAAATAATCAGAAGTTCGGGAACGCCGAGTCCGAAGATTTTCATATATTCCTCCAGGGATACTGCCCGTCGTGCGGGCTTATGAATGCTTTTGCAAAAAAATGGTCGGGACGACAGGATTTGAACCTGCGGCCTCTGCGTCCCGAACGCAGCGCTCTACCAAGCTGAGCCACGTCCCGACATATCGCAAACAGCGCGCTATATATTAGCACATATTTCCGAAAAGCAAAGGGTATTTTCCAATCTATCGAGAAAGATACCCCGTCGAGGCCTACGGACGACGCTCGACGACGCAGCGGGCGCGTCACGGCGCGCCCGCACGATGCCCGATGCTACCAGCGCAGCGCGCAGTAGAACTGCTGATAGGACGAATAGCACACGACCTGCCCCGGCTGAGGAGCATGGATGTAGCTGCCGCCACCTGGCGCGGCGCAGATGCCCACATGGCCGCCCGTGTACAAAACGTCGCCGGGCTGAGCCTGGGACAGCGAAAGCACGTAGCGCGCCGAGGCGTACTGCGCGCCCGTGGTGCGGCCGATGCTGTAGCCGGTTGCGCTGTAGCAATAGCTGGTCAGACCCGAGCAATCCAAGCCGACGCCCGGCGTGGTGCCGCCCCATACGTACGGGACGCCCAGCTGCGTCTGGGCGACGCCCAATGCCGCCGTGTTCGGCGTGCCGTTGCCGCCCGAAGACGAGCCGCCGCCAGGATTCGGCGCAGGAGACGGAGTCGGGGCCGGCGAGGGCGAAGGAGCCGGCGACGGAGAAGGTGCGGGCGCAGGAGCCGAAGGAGTGGACGGCGCTGCTCCGCCGTTCGACGAGCCTTCGGAAGCATTGCCTTGCGCGGCGGGACCCTGCGTGCGATCCTCCTCCTGGAACTTCGCCGCTTCTTGAGCCGCCTTGGCCGCAGCCGCGGCCTCCTGCTCCTGACGCACCAGCTCGGCTACCTCGGCGTCGAGGGAATCGACCTCGGCCTGGTACTGCTCGACGAGCGCTTCGGCCTCGGTCTTGATGGCGGACGCCTCGTCCATCTTCTGCTTCGCGGTGTCGGCCTGGGCGGAATATTCGGCCCTTTGCGCCTCGTTATCTTCGCGCAGCGTTTTGGTTTCGGCGACGAGACGCGCATCGTTGTCGTTCAGGGTTTCCAGCGAATCCCAGTTCTTCAGGAAGTCGTCGAACGAAGCGGATCCGAGCAGGATGTCGAGGAAGGTGGTCTGGCCGTTGCGGTACATGCTGCGCGCGCGGCCGCCCAAACGCTCCTGCAGCTCGGCGATGCGCACGTTGTTCTCGTCGATCTTGGTCTGGGCCGCGTCCATCTTCGCCTTGGCGTCGTCGTGCTCCTGCAGCGCGGTATAGTAATCGTCGGAAGCCTGGGAAAGCCTTGCCTGCATGTCGTCGAGTTTGACGCGCACAGCGGCGGCTTCGGCCTGCTTATCGGCGGACGTCGGGTCGGCGAACGCGATGCCGGGCACGCTCAGCGACACGACGCCGAACGCGGCCGCGCCGCCCACGAACGCGCGCCTCGTCAGATGCATTTTCTGTTCAGCCATACAAGCCCCTTTGCGTGAATGAGTCGATTTCAGGGTATCGGTTAAGTTCTTACCATAGCAAAAAACGCAGCCGCCTGCGCGAAGAAACGCCACCTAACACATACGGCCACCATAAGGCGTCCACGAAAATGAAAACCGCGCCGGAAAAAAGCAAGCCGCGCCTTCGAATCGCGAACGGATTCGAAGGCGCGGCTCGAAAGCGGAGTCGGAAACGTTTCCTATGAAAATGCCATGCAGAACGCGTCGAGCAGCTGAATGGCATCGTGATGCGCCATACGATCGGCCTCGTCGTCCGACGCGCCGCACGCGCGGTCGGCCAACTCTATGGCGATGCGCAAAGGACCGCCCTCGGCCTTCTTCGCACGCGCCGCATCGACGGCGGCGGCGATGCGCTTGGAAAGCGCCGAAGCGTCGTCGCAGATGACGCGCGGCACCGAGGCATCCACCGCATCGCCCGGGCCCACGATGTGCGTCAGCAGCATGGAGGCGTCGGGGGCGACGAGCAGCGTTTCGGCGCTGACCATCTTGGACCGGGGATTGGTCGCCATGGCCAGGTTGGACATGTACGACGCCACCTTGCGCGTGAAGCCCTCCGTGCCGAACAGGCAGACCGCGTGTTCTTCAAGCACGTCGGCCGCGCGCGCGAAGCCCATGTAGGCCCGCTCTTCGACCTGAGGCTTATCCATCCAGGCGTTGTGCAGGTTGCGCAGGATGGCATACGTGTTCACGCCGGCGATGCCGTCGGGAACCAGACCCATGTTCAGCTGGAACTTGCGCAGCGCGCCTTCGGTGTAGGCGCCGAACGTGCCGCTCACGCCGCCGCAGGCGAAACCCAACGCGCCGAGGGCCGTCTGCAGGGCCTCGACGTCTTTGCCCGTGAAATGGGGAGTGCGCAGATACAGCAGGCGATCGCCCAGCTCGAACTGGTCGCCTTCTTTATCCTGCCTATGAATGGTCGCGGAAATCATCGCTTCGGTCACGCTTTCTACTTGAGCCTACTCACGAAGTAATCAGCCATAGAGATGAGCAAATCGCGAGCAGGGCTTTCCTCGAGGATATCCTTCAAACGCACCTTCGACACGCTCGTCAGGTTTTCGGCATAGCTGCGCGCGTACTCGATCGAGCCGCTTTCGCGCATGATGGCCACCGCCTCGCCAAGCACCGCGGGATCGGAAGTCTTGCTCGAGAGGATTTCGATCAGACGGTCGCGCTTGGCGGAATTCTGCAGCGCGTGCACCACCATGAGCGTGCGCTTGCCCTCCGTGATATCGCTGCAGAAATCCTTGCCCACCACGTCGGCGTCGCCCTCGATATTGAGCAGGTCGTCTTGAATCTGGAACGCCAGGCCCGTGTCGAGGCCGTAATTGCGCAGCGCCTCGATTTCGGCCTCGGAGCCGCCGCCGATGATGGCGCCGATGGCCAGCGGCACGGCTCCCGAATAATGCGCGGTTTTGTGCGTGGCCATGACCAGGTAGTCTTCGGGGGTGATATCGTAGCGGCCGTCGCGCGCCCAGCCCAAATCGAGCGCCTGGCCTTCCACGGTACGCCGCGTCATTTCGATGAGTTCGGTGACGACGCGCACCTTCAGCGCGTCGCTGAGCGCGGGATCCTTCATAACGCTGCCGTTCACCAACGACAACGCCAGATCGCCCGCGTTGATGGCGATGCCGAGCCCCTCGGTGAGATGCAGACACGGCTCGCCGCGGCGCAGCGTAGCCTCGTCGGCGATGTCGTCATGAATGAGCGCGGCGGTATGGAAGTGCTCGATGGCCGCAGCGGCCGAAACCGCCAGGCGCACGTCGCCGCCCACCGCCAGGCACGACGCGAAACAGATCAGGGGACGATGGCGCTTGCCGCCGTTGCGGCTGTAGGCGAACAGCGGATCGTACAGATACGTGTTCATATCGTCATGGGTGCCGCGAGGAATGAAGGTGTTCACGAGCTCTCCGACGGTGTCCGCGTAGGAATCGAGATACTCCTCGAAAGACGACGGGGGATTCTCTATGGCCCTCAGAAGATCTTCCATGCTTGCATCCCTCAGTTCATCAGCCGTCATACGTCATAACCCTTTTCATCGCCGCCACCATGCCGCCTTGTGCGCGCGATGCGCGACCGCAGGCGGCCTTGCGCGTTTCGGAGCGTGCGAACCCGCAGATTCCGCGCGGCGTCGCGCGGCTTCCGCATGGTAGGAGCGGTGGGATTCGAACCCACAAGACCGAAGCCGGAAGATTTTAAGTCTCCTGCGTATGCCGTTCCGCCACGCTCCCCCGTCGTGCGGCATGCGTCCGAAAACGCAAGGATTCATGATAGCAAAAAAGCCGCAGGCTCCCGCGCCGCGTCACGAAAGACACCTATTCGCCTGCAGCGCGCGCCGCGTCGAGCACGATGCCCATCAAGATGTCGCTTTCGCTCGCGGTGAACGACGAAGCGCCGGCAAGCCCCATCACGACGTCGAGGATCAAAGCGCCCGCGGGGAAAATGCCCGCGCGCTTGGGCTGGATGCCGGGCACCGCGGCGCGCTGCGCAAGCGGAAGGGAGCGCATGCGGGCCGCCACCGCGGAGAACTCCTCATGGGAAACGCACGCCTTGTGCACGCGAGAGGAATCGTACGGCACGAGCCCGTCGCGCACCGCGACGACGCTCGTGGGCGTTCCCGCCACCGCCACCAGACGCTGCGCCCGAATAGCGCGGCCTTCGAAAAACGGAGAAAGGACGTCTTCGGCCCAACGGCGCGCGGCGGAAAGCTCCTCGGGCGCCGGAGGATCGCAGCGCAAAAAGCGCTCGGTCATGCGGCGCGCGCCGATGTCGAAGGAGCGAAACGCTTCGAGCGCGACCTCGGGCACAAGCGCGTCGGATGCGCCGCCCACGGCGCCGTACGCAAGCTCGGTCGATCCCCCGCCGATATCGCAGAACAGAATGCGCTCGCCGCGAAAATCGTTCGCGGCGCCCAGAAACGACAGCTCGGCCTCGCGCGATCCTTCGATGACCGAAAGCTCGACGCCCACGTCCCTCAGGCGGTCGACGAACACCCGCGCGTTGGAGGCATCGCGGCTCGCGCTCGTGGCGATGGCGACGACCGTATCGCAGGAGGCCTCGTCGACCAGACGGCGGTACGCCCGCACCTGCTCGACCGTGCGGTCGATGGCATCCTCGGACAAACGACCCGTCGCATCGACGCCTTCACCCAAATCGGTGATGGCGCTACGGCGAACGAGCGGGTGCACGCCGTCCGCATCCGCATCGGCGATCAGAAGCCTGCTCGACACCGTTCCTATATCTATGGCGGCGACACGCATGTCGAACGCCCCCTTCCTCCTACGAGCGGCCTTCCTGCACAGGGGCCGACACGTCGCTCACATTCGATACATCGGTGTTTTCCGGCACCACCGTGGCAGGATCGACGTAGCCGAAGACCATGTCGAGAAACGGCGAATACCACGTTTCGGGCGCAGGCACGCTGCCGCTTTTCACCTGCGCCTCGATATCGGCGATGGCGGCGCTCGAAATGCCCTGGCCGAGCCCCTGCACGATGCCTGCGGTCTCGCCCTCATGCACCCAGCCCAGTTCGGCGCGGGCGGCGTCTTCGATGCCCTCGTCGGTTTTCAGATGGTCGATGCGCTCTTCGATGATGTGGTTGCGCGCGGCGATGGCGTCGTATTCGGCCTGCAGGCGGGCCTCCTCACGCGATTCGACGTAGTATTGGCGCGCCGTGGGATAAAGAAACGCGGCAGACCCTATGACGAAGGCAATGACGAGCATCGCGACGATCAAAGGCGACGCGAACCGACGCGACAGGCGCGACGGGCGCGCGCCGGAATACGCCGCCGACGACGAACCGCTTTTCGCGGCGTTGTTCAGATCGGAAAACGCCCGACGGTGGCTGCGCCCCATTTCGCCTTTATACAATGCCGCGCGCGAAGTCGGCTCAGCCGGCTCATCCGACCCGAACTGACGGAAGAACAAGCGCTCGGCTTTCCGCTTGGCGCGCGCGGCACGTCCCTCCTCGCGACGCGCGAGGCGCGACGAATAAAAGCCTTCCTTCGCGCCCGAGGGGTCGTAGCATTCGAGCGCGGCACGCGGCGCGACCTGTTCGAAGATGTCGTCGTCGGGAACGGCGAAGTCGATATCGCGGGAAAACGCATCGACGCGCGCGGAGGCGGCAGCGGCCGCGCGCCCGTCGGACGCGTCAAACGAGCGATGCGACGAGGCTCTCTGCGAGGGGAAACGAGCATCGTCGGATACATCCCGCACGACAGAACGCGCGGCATCGGCCGGTTCGTACCAGGACGGAACCCGCGGCGCGCGTCGCTGCTCGCCCGCGCCCGCGAAAGCGCGGCCGTCGGCGGCGTAGCGCGAACGGACCGGGGGCTGCCCGTAGACGGACGCCATGCGCTTGGCATCGTCGAACGCGATGATATTGGGGTTGCCGTCTCGGGCCATGGGCTGTCGTGCTCCTCGAACACAATCGCAGGTCATCGTTAACTGAAAGATGCTGGCATAGTAGCACACGGCTTTTCCGCGCGACGCGGCGCGCGGCGGGCGCCACGGCGAAACCACGCACGCCGCCCGATACGAAGCGAATCGTCGCATCGCACCGAACGGCGTGCATGGCAAGAAGCGCGCGGAGCAAGCGTCAGCGCGTTGGAAACGAAACTAGATGACGCTGATCTGCCCCGTGACTATCATGACGAGGCTCACCACGAAGAAGACCACGATGGCCGCGGCGACCACCTTGTCGGAAGTCTTCGGCAAGATAGCCTGGCCGCGCTCCTTCTGGCCGTAGACGTACAGCAGAATGCCGGGGGCGAACAGGATCGTGGTGATCATGAGGCCCGTCAAGCCGCCCGCGTAGATCAAGAACAGGCTGTAAAAGAACCCGACGAAACCGACGACGCGGTAGAACCACACCGAAGCCGCGCTCGCCTCTCCGAAGCCGTCTTTTTTCACGGCGCAGACGAACAGATAGAACGTGCTGAAGAAATACGGAATCAAGATCATGGAAACCGACACGCCGTAGAAGAACTGATACGTCTGCTCGGAGAACAGGATGACGATCAGGAAGGCCTGCACGATGAGGCAGGTGATGGTGCACGTGACGACAGGCGCGCCGTTTTTGTTCTTCTTCGCGAAAATCTTCGGGAAGACGCCCTGCTCGGCCGCTTCATGCGGGCACTCGGACGCGATGATGGTGTAGCCCAGCATAGCGCCCAGAAGCGACAGGGCCACGCCCAGGTTCACCAGCGCGGCGCCCCACGGCCCGACCACGACTTCGAGCACGCCGGCCATGGAGGGATTGGGCAGCGCGGCCAGTTCGGCGCGCGGCATGACGCCCATGGACAGGATGGAAACGATCAGATAGATGGCGAGGATGCCGCAAAACGCGATGATGGTGGCGCGGCCGACGTCCTTGCTGTACTTCGCGCGGCCCGAAATGGCGACGGCGCCCTCGATGCCCAAGAAGATCCAGATGCTCACGCCCACGGTGCCGACGATCTGATCCCACAGCGCAGGACCGCCGGGTTCGCCCCAGAAGTTCTCCATGAAGACGGCGGGATCGAAATGCATGGAGAAGATAATGGCGACGATGGCGACGAACAGCGGCACCAGCTTGGCGATCGTGGTGATGATGTTGATGCTGGCCGCCTCTTTCACGCCGCGGCACACAAGCGCCCAGCATATCCACACGATGAGCGATGCGCCGATGACCGATATCAGGTTATTGCCCTCGCCGAACACGGGAAAGAAAAACGACAAGCTGGCGAACAGCAGCGTGGTGTAGGAAACCGTGGCCAACAGGGCGCTGATCCAGTAGCCGTAGGCCGAATTGAAGCCCATGAATTCGCCGAAGCCCGCACGGGCGTAGCTGTAGATGCCGCCCGTCAGCTCGGGCTTGAATTTGTTCAACGCGTAAAAGCACATCATGAGGCAGAAAACGCCGATGCCGCACACCAGCCAGCCGATCAAGACGGCGGCGGTGTTGGCGCCGGCGGCGGCCATATCGCCCGCCATGGTAAACACGCCGCCGCCGATGACGGCGGTTATGACGGCCGCGATGAGATGAGGCATGGAAAGCCCGTTGGGGTCGTTCACCCTATCGGTGCGGCCCGTGGCGAGGTTCGACATGACAACCTGCTTTCTGTAGGGAACTGCGCCGCCCGTCGCGTCGCAGACGATTGCAAAACAGGATACCCCCAAACGGCCTGAGGAAGCCCCAGACAATGCCATCGCAGCGTATTTTTTTGTTCAGGCCCCCGAGCAAAGCCGCGAAATGCCAGCACAATGCGCACAAAGCCGTACAAAAGAGCGCCATGCCGCCATGAGCGCGCCGCCGCATCGTCAGAGCGCGAAACGCGTGCGCGACGAACGCGTCGCCGCCGATGCGCCGTCGCGGCGCGCCCGCTGCTCCATCAGGTACAGCACGCAATCGATGCGGTTGCAGGAGCGCAAAAGCTCGACCTGCTCGTCGAACGAATCGTCGTCGATAAACCCCGCCTCGCACAAAGCCGCCACCTCCTCGCGGGTTCCGTCGCGCGCGACGCGGACGCGCGCCTCGCGCCCGTAGGAACGCAGACGGGCAAGCAGCTCCGCACGCACGGAAGCGGACGGCGCATGCGGATCGGAAAGCCGATGGATGAGGGCGCCGAGGGGATCAGGAAGATTGCGGCCCGAAAGCAGAAGCTCGTCGTAGGCCTCGTAATCGAACGGCGCCGCATCGGATCCCGGCGCCGCGCAAAAGCAGCTCAGCAGCTGATCGGCCGACACGTGCACCGTCGAGCCCGTGCGCGCCAGAAAACAGACGGCGTACTCGAACGAGCCCCGCCCCACGAACGCCGTGCTGCGCGGTATGACCACGGGCTCCGCGAACGAGCGCGACGAAAAGCAGTGCGCGCCGATGAACGTCAGCCCTTCGGGCAAGACGACGCGGCGCGCGCCGCGGCAGGCGTTGTCGCGCTCGATGCGGCGCACGGTGCTCGGCACGACGAACGTCTCGGGAACATGGGCTAAGGCACGCGGGCCGATTCTCGTCAGCGGCACGCCGTCGACGCAAGAAGGCAACGCCGGCGCATCGGCCGTAGCCGATCCGCACCCCGCATCGCGGCGCGAAGCCGCGGGAATGTATCGGGCCGCCGCGGCGTCGGCGAAGCGTTTCGACGCGGAACGAGGGGCCGCAGGGCCCGCCACGAGCACGGCCCCGTCGTCGTCGAAGTCGTAGACGCAGCCGTCGCGCTCGAGGACGCGCTCGCTTGCAAGACGCACGCCCCGCGCGCGCAACGAAGCGGCGGCGGGCGTGCCGGCGGGACAGACCCATACCGCATCGTCGAACGCGCGCGATGCCGCCCGTTCGAGCGTGGCGGGCACGTGCACCATGCGCGGCGGCGTGCATCCCGAACACCACGCCGCGGCGCCGATCTCCCTCACCCCGTCGGGCACGTGTTCGTGCGCGTCGTACGGAGAGGCGGCGGCGAGCAGCGCGGCGCGCGGCGCGTCGTACAAACTTCCCCCGTATGCGCGATAGCGCTCGTTGCGCTCATCGACCGTGTACGCGCGCCCCTCGAGGCGCGGCGACGTGGCTGCAAGATCGCACGGTTGGTCGCCGCAATGCGAAACGGATGCGCCCAGGTGGATCCGCTGCGCCGCGAGCGCGGAAAACGCCCCTTCGTCGATGCGCTCGACCGTATCGGGCACGACGAGCAGCCGCACGGCGATGCCTTGCACATAACGGCGCGCGAACGCCTCGGCGGCGATGCGGACGATGGGAACGCCGCCGACCGACGCGGGCAGCACGACCGTCACGCGGCCGCCGCCGAGTTCGTGGGCGAAGCGTCGCACATCGAAGCCGACGAGCGCATAGCCCGAGCGTTCCTTGCGCACCACGATGCCGTCGGCCGCGTCGAAACCGTCGCCGTCGTCGGGAAAAACGCGCCGCGCGACCACGGCGCTGCTCGCGGGGTCGGCCAAAGCGCTGCCCCGCACGGCATCGGCAAGCACCGCATCGAGATGTTCGGGCGCAATGCCCATGCCGCGGGCCCCCGTGTAGATCAACCCGATGCGGTCGGCCGGCAACGGCTCGTTCGTCGCGCAGGCGGAGGTCGCCGACGCCCACGTTTCATAGGGCAGAAGGCGGGGCGACCACACCTCGCCTTCCTGAGCACGGGCCGCGTCGCACACCGTCGCGTCGCATCGCCGCAGGTGGCGCGGATTCGCGACGCACTGCTCGATGAGCGAGGAAGGTTCCGAGCATTCATCTACGAAGACCAGGCAATCATTCATCGCACAGCCTCTCTCGCGGCACCCGACGGCGCATTCGGCCGATGGCCCAGGTGCGGTTTACCCCCGTTTTCGCCCATGCTACACTGCGGCCGTACGAGGGGGCAAGCGCGCAGGGGCATGCGCCGCATCGTCTCGATATGCGGCCCGAACACGCGCGCGGCCCATGAGTCCTTCTTCTCGCGGAGGTGGGTCCATGGCTGTCGAAACCGTCGAAACGCTCGCGCTCGAAGCCCTGGAGCTGGCGCGCAACGCGCTGCTCGTCAGGCTGCGCTTCATGAACGCGGCGTTTTCTCGCTTGCGTCCGCTGCCCGTCGCGCACGCGAGCCTCGCCACCGACGGCGCCTTCATTCGATTCGACCCCGTCGATATGGCGAAACGCTATGCCGAAGAACCCGCGTCGATCGCCCATGCGTTGCTGCACATGACGCTGCACAACGTATTCCTGCATCCCTGCAAGGACGCGCGCGTCGACGCCGTACGCTGGGACGCCGCCTGCGACATCGCCGTCGAACACGTCATCGACCAGCTCGACATTCCCGAAACGCGCATGCGAAGCGCCGACGCGCGACGCCGGGCAGACCTGCACCGCATCCGCGATGCGCTCGATATCGTCACCGCTGAAACCGTCTACCGGCACCTGTGCGACGCCTATCCCGACGACGCCGCAGTCGAAGCCCTGCGCGCGCCGTTCGCGATAGACGACCACGCACCGTGGCATCGCATGGCCGCCGAAGAAGCGGACAGACGCGACGGCGAGCGACGGCGCCGCGTCGAAGAGCAAGACGGACAGCGAGGCGACGCCGCCACGGAAGCCGGCGAGCGCGGCACCGAGGTCGACATGGACGATATGCGCGAACGCAATGCACGCCACGCATCGCGGCGCGGCATGAAGCAGGAAGACATCGTGGCCAAGCAGGCTCCCGAACACGCCGCCGAAGCCCTCGGCTCGCGCTTCGCGAACACGGTCAACCTCGACCGCTCGCGCGAGCAATGGAAAAACGCCGCCTACGAGATGGGCGTCCAACTCGACACCTACGTGCAGCTCTGGGGCGTCGAAGGATCGAATCTCGCCATGAACCTGCGCTCCGTCACGCGCGAGAAGCAGGATTACCGCGCGTTTCTGCGCAAATTCGCGCACGCGGGCGAGCACATGCGCATCAACGACGACGAATTCGATTACGTCTACTACTGCTACGGGCTGCGCCGCTACGGCAATCTGCCCCTGATCGAGCCGCTCGAATACCGCGAAGAAAAGCGCATCCGCGATTTCGTCATCGCCATCGACACGTCGGCTTCCACCAAAGACGGCCTCGTGCGCGCGTTCGTCGAAAAGACCTACGCCATCCTCTCCGACGAAACGAGCTTTTTCGCCGACATGAACGTCCTGGTCATCCAATGCGATGCCGCGATAACCGACGTGACGCGCGTGACATCGCCCGCCGACCTCGAACGCTACGTCGACGATCTGGAGATCAAAGGACTCGGCGGCACCGATTTCCGCCCGGTGTTCTCCTACGTCGACGCCGCCCTCGAACGCGGCGAGCTGCACGATCTTGCGGGCGTCATCTACTTCACCGACGGACAGGGGACCTATCCGGCCCGCAAGCCCCCGTACGATGCGGCGTTCGTGTTCGTCGACGACGACGCGGGCGTATCGGTGCCCGTATGGGCCATGAAAGTCGTCCTCGAGCAGACCGTCTTAATCGAATGACCATCGGCCGCCGGGGCCGCGGCGCGCACGCGGCCCCGATTGCGACGCCACGCATACGCGTTCTTCGACCGAACCCAGGAGGAAGCATGAATATCAGCCAGGCAAAACAGCAGATAGAGCGTTCGATGCGCGCCTATCTTGCCAAAGACGAATTCGGCGCCTACCGCCTGCCCGCCGCGCGCCAACGCCCCGTCTGCCTCATCGGCGCGCCGGGCATCGGAAAGACCGCCATCATGGAGCAGATCGCCCAAGAGCTCGAAGTGGGCTTCGTATCGTATTCCATGACGCACCACACCAGGCAAAGCGCGCTCGGACTGCCGTTCATCGAACGCAAGACCTACGGCGGCGTGGAATACGACGTCTCGGAATACACCATGAGCGAGATCATCGCATCGGTCTACGACACGATGGAGGCGACGGGCAGGCACGAGGGCATCCTGTTCCTCGACGAGATCAACTGCGTCTCCGAAACGCTGACGCCCGCCATGCTCCAATTCCTGCAATACAAGGTGTTCGGGCGCCATCGCGTTCCCGACGGATGGATCGTGGTGACCGCGGGCAATCCGCCCGAATACAACCGCACCGTGCACGATTTCGACATGGCCACGTGGGATCGCCTGAAACGCATCGACGTCGAGCCCGACTATCAGGCCTGGCGCGATTACGCCGTCCAAACGGGCGTCCATCCCGCCGTGCTCACCTACCTCGATATCGAACGGGGCGATTTCTATCGCGTCGAGACCACCGTGGACGGCATGTCGTTCGTCACGGCGCGCGGATGGGACGACCTGTCCGCCGTCATCAAGCTCTACGAAGAAGAAAACCTGCCGGTCGACGATCTTCTGATAGGGCAATACCTGCAAAACGCCGATGTGGCGAAACGCTTCTCCGTCTATTACGACCTCTTCTCGAAGTACCGCTCCGACTATCGCATCGACCGTATCCTCGAAGGCGAGGCCGACGAGGAAACCCTCGCACGCGCCCGCGCGGCGGGATTCGACGAGCGCGTGTCGTTCATGGGCCTGCTCGCCGACGCGGCGATCGAGCGCGTACGCGGCGCCGCGACCGAAGAGGATGCGGCAGCCTTCACCCACGAGCAGCTGGCGCAGCTGCGCGATGCCGCCTGCGCCGCAGGCGAAGACGACGTGACCGATCGCGCCGCCGATGCGGCCCGGGAGCTGCGCGCGAAAGAAGCCGCGGAGCGCGCGGCGGGCCTGCTGGGAGACAACAAACGCCTCGCCTACGAACGCGCGACGGGCCTGCTCGAACGATGCGTGCGCGACGCGCAAGGCGCGGGCCTTTCCTTCGACGACGTCAAGGGCCGCTTCGGCGTCGTGCTCGACGAGCTCGACATACGCATCGGCGAAGCCTCCGATGCCCTCGATGCCGCGTTCCGCTTCGTCGAGGAGGCCTTCGGCGAAGGCCGCGAGATGCTTCTGCTGGTGACCGACCTCTCGGTCAACCGCCACAGCATGGCCTTCATCAACGATCACGGCTGCGAGCGCTACTTCGCGCATAACGCGGCCCTGCTGTTCGACGAGCGCGGCAATGATCTTGCCGACCGCATAGGAAAGCTCGACTTGAATGACGAAGCCTGATCGGCGGCACGCACGCGCCGTCACGAAAGCGCCCCGCCGACGATGATGCGTCTGCGGGGCGCTTCGCTATGCGGCGGCTCGAGGCCGCCGCGGATATCGCATACGGGTTTTAAGAACGCTTGATGTTGTAGAACGCGTCCATGCCGGCATAGGAACCGGTCTCGCGCAGCTCCTCCTCGATGCGGATGAGCTGGTTGTACTTGGCGATGCGGTCGGAACGGCAAGGAGCGCCGGTCTTGATCTGGCCGGCATTGCACGCCACGGACAGATCGGCGATCGTGGTGTCCTCCGACTCGCCGGAGCGGTGGCTCATGACGCACGCATATCCCGCCTGCTTGGCCATCTGGATGGCCTCCATGGCCTCGGTCAAGCTGCCGATCTGGTTCACCTTGACCAGGATGGCGTTGGCCACGCCCATCTCGATGCCCTTCTTCAGGCGCTCGGAATTCGTGACGAACAGATCGTCGCCGACCAGCTGGACGCGATCACCGATGCGCTCGGTCAAAAGCTTCCAACCGTCCCAGTCCTCCTCGGCCATGCCGTCCTCGATGGAGATGATGGGGTACGTGTCGACCAGCTTCTCCCAGTAATCGACCATCTGCTCGCTGGTGTATTCGACGCCCTCGCCCGCAAGCACGTACATGCCGCGCTCCACGTCATAGTACTCGGTGGATGCGGGATCCATGGCGAACATGATGTCGCTGCCGGGCTTGTAGCCGGCCTTCTCGCACGCTTCGACGATGTACTTCAGCGGTTCCTCGTTGGTCTTCAGGTTGGGAGCGAAGCCGCCCTCGTCGCCGACGCCGCCGCCGAGACCCGCATCATGCAGGACCTTCTTCAGCGTATGGTAAATCTCGGCGCACCAGCGCAAGCCCTCGGCGAAGCTGGGCGCGCCCACCGGCATGATCATGAACTCCTGGAAGTCGACGTTGTTGTCGGCATGCACGCCGCCGTTGAGAATGTTCATCATAGGCGTAGGAAGCACGTTGGCGTTGACGCCGCCCACATAACGGTACAGCGGCAGGCCCATCGAATCAGCGGCAGCGCGCGCCGTTGCCAGCGAAACGCCCAGGATGGCGTTCGCACCCAGGCGGCCTTTGTTCGCCGTGCCGTCAAGCTCGATCATCTCGGCATCGAGACCGCGCTGGTCGAGCGCGTCCATGCCGATAACCGCGTCGGCGATCTCTTCGTTCACATGGGCGACGGCCTGAGTGACGCCCTTGCCGAGATAGCGGTCCGCATCGCCGTCGCGCAGCTCGACGGCCTCGAACGCGCCGGTGGATGCGCCCGAAGGCACGATGGCGCGCGCAAACGACCCGTCGTCCAACGTGACTTCTACCTCGACGGTCGGATTGCCGCGGGAATCCAGCACTTCGCGACCGTAAACATCCAGAATGGTGCTCATGAAGATTGCCTCCTCGGTTGGTTGTTCGCAACGAGCCGATTGTACCGGGCCGGCGCGCCGCATGCCCGCCGAAGCGGCGAAGAGCACGAACGCCACGCCGCGCGGAGCCGCGCGCTACAAAAGCACGGCCGCCGCCACACACGCGCACGAAGCGCACAGCCCCGCCGCCACGCCGAACGCGCCGATGCGCTCGTCTCCATGCAGGCTCGTGCGGTGCGACGAGGCCCCGTAGCACCGGGCTTCCATGGCCTGAGCAAGCACGCCCGCGCGATGGAACAGGCCGACCATCATGGGAACGAGGACGCTTCCCCAGCACTTGACGCGGCTGACGATGCCGCCGTCGTCGAAATGCGCGCCGCGGGCCCGCTGGGCGTTCGCGACACGCTGGAACTCATCCATGCTCACGGGAATGAACCGCAGCGCGATGGAGAACATGGAGGCGATATCGTCGACCGGCACATGGAAGAAGCGTAGCGGGCGCATATATGACGAAAACGCCCGGACAAGGCGCGTATCGTCGTAGCCGAACGCCACGGCGAGCGTCGCCACGGCGAGCAGGAAAATACGCAGCGCGTAGAAAAAGCCCTCGCCGATGCCCTGGGGAATATGGGCCGCCACCGTGAACACCAGGATGAGCATCAGCGGAAGCATGCCTTTCACGATGGATGCGACGTCGATGCGGGCCCATGCCAGCGCGGCGGCGAGCAGAGCGCCGAGCACGAGCATGGCGGCCCACGTCTGCGCCGCGAACAGCGCGACGGAATACACCGCAACCACGGCGATGGCCACGCGGGCATCAAGACGATGGGAAACGGTATGTCGATTCGAAAGCATGCCCTTCAGTATAAAAGAAAGCTCCCGCTCCTCGACCCGTATTCGAAAAGGGGCGCGAAGCGGGAGCGACAGCGGCTCAAGCCGCCTGAACTGCGAGTCGGTTATGCGCGACGGCCTTCATCATCGCCCGTTGCGCGCTCGACCGCGGCTTTAACGGCATCCGAAGCATGGACGCCCATCTCCTTGGCGGCATCGATGGAGGCATCGGCCACGTGCACGGCGGCATCCATCATGCGCAACGCGGCGTCGCGGCCTTCGTCGATAGCGCGATCGGCGGCCTTACGCCCTTCGTCGAGCATCGCGGGGAAATGTTCGCGCGCGTCGCGGGCCATCTCCTCGCGCTTCGCATGGGCGCTCTCGGCCACGGCGGGCGCCTGCTCCTGCATGACGTCGATGACTTTGTCGCCTGCGGCCTTCATTTCGCCGGCAAGCTCTTGGGCCTTATCGATTGCATCGTTGATCATTCTGCCTAGCTCGGACATGGCGCGCCCTCCTTCGATCGAGCGATCGCGATTGCTGACGCCCCCATGGTATCACGCGCGCACGCGGGACGACGCTGCATGGAGCCGATGTGCGACGGCGTTGCGAAACCGTTGCTCCGAACGCGACGATACCGCCCGCGCGGCACCGAAGCCAAACGCACCGAAGCCGCCCGCAGCCCCTGCATCACGGCAGAAAACCGCCTACGCACAAAAAAGCGCCGCCCTTGCGGACGGCGCTTTCGACAACGCGGAAAAGCGTTACTCGGCCTTTGCCTCTTCGGCAGGAGCCTCGGCAGCCTCGACGGCTTCCTCAGCAGCCTCTTCGGCCTTCTCGACCTTCTTGGGAGCAGCCTTCGCGGGCTTCTCCTCGGCCTTCTCCTCCTTCTTGGCCACGGGCTCGGTCACGAGCTCCATGATGACCATAGGAGCATTGTCGCCCTTGCGGGGACCGAGCTTCAGGATGCGGGTGTAGCCGCCCTGACGATCGGCGAACATGCCCTGCTCGACCTTCTCGAAGATCTCGCGAACGAGCTCTTTGTCATTGCCCAGAGCAGCAATGGCGAGACGGCGGGAATGCAGGTCGCCCTTCTTGGCCCAGGTGATGATGCGGTCGACGTCGGGGCGGATTTCCTTCGCACGAGACTCGACGGTCTTGATGCGGTCGCTCAGGAACAGCGCCTTGACCAGGGACCTCTTCATGGCCTTGGTATGGGCGGCATCAGTGCCCAGCTTGCGGCCCTTCTTGTAATGCCTCATCGTGTATCTCCTATTATTGCTTCAAGTTGAGGTCCATGGAGATCAGCTTGTCTTTGACCTCTTCGATGGACTTCGCGCCAAAGTTACGGATGTTGAGCAGGTCGTTCTCGGAGAACTCGACCAGCTGACGCACGGAATGGATACCGGCGCGCTTCAAGCAGTTGTAGGAGCGGACGGACAGGTCCAGATCCTCGATCTGCTTATCGAGCTCAGCGTTGGCCTCCTGGCCCTCGGGAGCGAAGATGGAGGGAATCTCGCCCTCATCCTCGTCAGTGATGTCGGCCAGGGTCAAAAACGCGCCCATGTACTGGTTGATGATGTTGGCCGCGCGGCACACCGCCTCGTTGGGGACGATGGAGCCGTCGGTCTCGACCTCGAGAACCAGCTTATCGTAGTCGGTACGCTGACCCACGCGCGTGTCGCTGACCGCGAGGGTGCAACGACGCACGGGAGAGAACAGGCTGTCCACATGGATGATGCCGATGGGGTCTTCGGTACGCTTGTTGCGTTCAGCCGAAACATAGCCACGACCCACGCCGATGCGGATGCTCATGTTCAACGTGCCGCCATCGGCCACCGTGGCGATGACGTGCTCGGGGTTAACGAGCGTGAACTCGGCAGGCACGTTGATGTCGGCACCGGTCACCGTGCAAGGGCCCTCGACGGAAATGGTCGCGGTCGCTTCGGTGTAGTCCTCGGAAAGGGCGGAGAAGACCAGGCCCTTCACGTTGAGGACGATGTCGGTGACATCTTCGATCACGCCCTCGGCGGTCGTGAACTCATGCTGCACGCCTTCGATCTGGATCGCGGTCGCTTTCGCGCCGTCCAGGGAGGACAACAGCACGCGACGCATGCAGTTGCCCAGCGTATATCCGAAACCACGCTCGAGCGGCTCTACGATGAAGCGAGCGACGGTATCGTTCACTTCCTCGGTAGTGACGGTTGGCCTCATGAACTCTGCCATAGTTTGTAAGCCTCCTAATCAGCCGCTGGTTATTACTTAGAGTAGAGCTCGACGATAAGCTGCTCGTTGATATCCAGGTCGATCTGATCGCGGTTGGGAAGGGAGAGCACGCTGCCCTGCAGCTTCTCGATGTCGACTTCGAGCCATGCGGGAACCTGCATACGCTCGTTGGACACGAGAGCGCTCTTGATGACCAGCATTTCCTTGGCCTTGGGAGCCACGGAAACCAGGTCGCCGGGGCGCACGCGGTAAGACGGAATGTCGACGCGCTTGCCGTTCACCAGAATGTGGCCGTGGGTCACGGTCTGGCGAGCCTCTTTACGGGTGCGGGCGAAGCCCAGGCGGAAGACGACGTTGTCGAGACGGGACTCGAGGATGCGCATCAGGTTCTCGCCGGTGATGCCCTGCTGACGCTTCGCCTTCATGAAGTAGCCGCGGAACTGCTTCTCCAGAACGCCGTAGATGAACTTGGCCTTCTGCTTCTCGCGCAGCTGCATGCCGTATTCGCTTTCCTTGCGACGGCGCTTGGGCTGACGGATGGATTCTTTCTTGCTGCTGTAGCCCAGCACAACCGGATCAATACCGAGCTGGCGGCAGCGCTTAAGAACCGGAGTCCTATTGATTGCCATAATGATTCGATCCTTTCTGAACTACACGCGACGGCGCTTGCACGGACGGCAGCCGTTGTGCGGGATGGGGGTGCAATCCTGGATGCTGGCCACTTCGAGGCCTGCAGCCTGCAGGGAGCGGATAGCGGTCTCGCGACCCGAACCCGGGCCCTTCACGAAGACGCTGACCTTCTTGAGGCCGTGCTCCATAGCGGTCTTGGCAGCCTGCTCGGCGGCCATCTGCGCAGCGAAGGGGGTGGACTTACGAGAGCCCTTGAAGCCCACGGTGCCGGCAGAGTTCCAGGAAATCACGTTACCCTGAGGATCGGTGATGGAAACGATGGTGTTGTTGAAAGTGCTCTTGATGTGAGCCTGACCGACCGCAATGTTCTTGCGCTCGGAGCGCTTGATGCGCGTGCGAACGTTCTTCTTAGCCATGTGTCAATCCCTACTTCTTCTTGCCGCCGATTTGACGCTTGGGACCCTTGCGGGTGCGAGCGTTGGTGTGGGTGCGCTGACCGCGAACGGGAAGACCCTTGCGGTGACGCAGGCCACGGTAGCAGCCGATTTCCATAAGGCGCTTAACGTTCTGAGAAACCTCGCGGTGCAGGTCGCCCTCGACCGTCAGGTTCTCGCTGATGTATTCGCGGATCTTCTGCAGATCGTCTTCGGAAATGTCCTTGACGCGGATATCCGGGTTGATGCCGGTTTCTGCGATGATCTTCTTAGCGGTGGTGTTGCCGATACCGTAGATGTAAGTCAAGCCGATCTCAATGCGCTTCTCGCGAGGGAGGTCGACACCGAACAGACGTGCCATAATTAGCTAGCCTTCCTCTCTTTAGCCCTGACGCTGCTTGTGACGGGGGTTCTCGCAGATAACGAGCACCTTGCCGTGGCGTCGGATGATTTTGCACTTGTCGCACATTTTCTTGACCGAAGGACGGACCTTCATGTTTGTCTCCTTTGAATGTGCGGCTTCCCTTCGACCGAGACGGTTCGGCCTCTGGGGAACCTGATTCCTTTTACTCTATGCAACACGCCCAGCCGCAGGCGATGGTTGTCATGACTGCGATGTTTCGGACACGCGGCCGCTGCTTTAAGCGCAGAAATGCACCTTGATCGGCGAAAGCCGAAAAGGTGCTACTTGAAGCGATAGGTGATGCGGCCGCGAGAGAGGTCGTAGACCGAAAGCTCGACGGTCACCTTATCGCCCGGCAGGATTTTGATGTAGTGCATGCGCATTTTGCCGGAGATATGCGCCAGAATCTGATGGCCGTTTTCGAGCTCTACCTTGAACATGGCGTTCGGGAGGGCCTCGAGAACCGTGCCTTCAAGTTCGATGACATCTTCTTTTGCCAAGAATCTTCCTTCTTCACTCATCGTTTGCTTAAGCAACATCCAAAAAATTATACCAAAAGAAATTGCACTTACGAACAAAATTCATTTTGGCATCACAAAAGACAGCGCCTCAGCAGCTGCCTTGCGCATTCTATCATGTTCCCTGCCCGATTTCGCCCCTCTACCTGCGGTATTTTTACGCTCCCCCCTATATCTTCGAAGCAAGATTCCAAAACACATGCAGGTATCGTTTCGTAACCGCATAGCATGGGAACTCGGCGCGAAGACGGCTCGCCGCGCAACGTGCGCAGGCGACGGGCCGCTGCGGCCGAGTGCTACAATGAAGGCGGCTTCTACACGAAGCAACCCGAGGTCAGGAGCTATGATGACGAAGCAATACAAAAAGATCTTCGCCGCCCTCGACGGCGGAACGACCCAGGCCATGGTGGCCGAACGCGCGGTCGAGCTGGCGGCCGCATCGCACGCATCGCTCATGTTCGGCCACGTGGTCGATTCCGTGCCCTACGAAGCGGCGGGCACCGACTTCGGCGCCTTGGCGGCCGATATGAAAACGAAGCTCGAAGCGTCGATCGCCGACGTTCTCGAAGCGGCGCGCAGCAATCCCGCCATTCCCGAAGTGCAGGTGGTCGTCAAGGCGGGACGCATCACCGAAACGCTCAGCGAGCAGATCATCGAGCCGTTCGATCCCGATCTGGTCATCTGCGGCGAGCGCGGGCTGTCGAACATCAAATACGTCTTCGTGGGCAGCGTGTCCACCTACCTCATCCGCAACCTGCGCTGCGACGTGCTCGTGGTCAAAGAGCGTACCGAAGCATAAAAGCGTTCGTTACGAACAGAAGAAGAGCATCGGGGCCGCGCGCATGCGGCCCCGCTCTTTTCCGCCCCCGGTCGCGCACGATCCCGCGAGGCGCCTATCGCGCGGCGCATCCGATCAACGCTTCGGCACGGGGGCCGAACGGCGTCGCCTCGATTTCGCGCACCCCGTCGGGACGCACGGTGAAATCGAGCAGCAGATAATCGTCGGGCGCCGCCTCGGCGAATTTGTCGCCCCACTCCACCAGCGACACGCCGTCGCCTTCGGTGATGCCGTAATAATCGATGTCGTCGAGCTGCTCGGCGCAATCGAGCCGATACAGATCGAAATGGTACAGCGGAAGCAACCCGCCTCGATACTCGCACACCAGATTGAACGTGGGGCTGGTCACGGCGTCCTCGATTCCCAATCCCGATGCGAATCCCTGCGTGAAATGCGTCTTTCCGGCGCCCAGGTCGCCCACGAGCAAGACGACGTCGCCCGCGCACGCGCGGCGGGCCATCGAACGCGCCCAATCCTGCGTCTGCTCGACGCTGCCGCTTTCGAATCGCATAGCGCTCCTCTCGATAGAATCGACGCGGGCGGCATCGCGCATCGAAGCCGCCCGCCTTGCATGAAACGCGCGTTACAGCTCGAATCCGTAAGCCTTAAGCACGCGCTTGGGCACCATGAAGCGCACCGTTTTCTGCGGATCGACCATCTGGCACACTTCCACGTTGCCGCACAGGCTGAACAGCATGACCAGGTCGGCCGCGTCTTTGCCCGTGCGGTCGGCCGCCAAATCGACCATGCGATGCACCGCCCCGTCGGCGGCCGCGTCGAGCGTTTCGGCGGAATACACGACGCCGAACTCGGTTTCGGTCTCGATCAAGGGCGTGTCGATAGCAAGGTCGGGCAGCACGGTCAGCGTGACGGTGGCGTGGCCTGCGGCCTCGGCGCCCGAAACGCTCACCTCCCCGTCGCCCATCACGGCATGCATGTCGCCGCAGCCGAACAACGCGCCGTCTGTCGCCACGGGAAAATACAGCGTGGCGCCGGGGGCGATCTTGGCGTTGTCCATATTGCCGCCGTGCGTGCCGGGCGTTCCGCAGTTCACGGGCTCGCCCGCAGGAGCCACGCCGATCACGCCGATCATCGGCGTCAGCGGCAGCCGGACGCAGTCGTCCCATATCAGCTCGTCGCCGTCGATCTCGCACAGACGCGTGGCCCAGCGGTCGAGCCTATCGCCGTACACGCCTTCGTTTTCGCCCGTGCAACTCGCCGTGCGGCCGTCGAACTCGATGGCGTCGATGTGCACTTTGAGCGCGCCTCCCGCGACGGCGCCTTCGACGTAGACGGGGCCTGTCGCGGGGTTGATGGCGTCCCAATCGATGGAATCGAGCTCGTCTTCGGGGGTTTGCACCTGATTGCCGAAGCAGTCTTTCGTGCGGATGCGCACGGTCTCCCCCGATTGCACCGTCAATGCGGGCTCGAGGTCTTTCGAGAACGCATACAGAACCTTGTCGTCGGACAGCTCGATCATAGAGCACCCCTCCATCTCGTAGGAATTGAAACGCCTGCGCCCATCATACCCGCAACGAACGGCTGCGCAAGAACGGCGGACGGCGCGCGCCCCTCTTGCGCCCCTCCTTGCACGTGCGAAAAAAAGAAGGGGCGCCGCGCTCTCCCGACGCGGCCGGGCGCGCATCGCCGAGCGGCCCCGAACGCATCCCGGCGCCCGCGCAGGTCGCCGACGCAAAAGGAGGGCCGGCGCACGCGAGGCGTGCGACAGCCCTCCTTGAAATACCGGTGATACGGCCGCATGCGGCATTACACGAACGCACGAATGCGCGGCATGCGAACCCCGCTCGAAAAGCGCGAAAAACGACTACAGCGCGAAGTCCTCTTCGCCCTCGAACACCTTGAGCGCGCGAGCCACGTCGTAATCGGCCAGCGTGATGGCGCTGATGGCCTTGGTCAGGCGCACCGCCTCGTCGAGGCTGCGCTGGTGAATGTTGCGGCCGGTGGCGTTGCCGCAAGCGCCGCCCACGTGGATCTGGTCATGCAGCTGCGTGAGGAACGTCTCGGCGTCGACCGTGGAACCTCCCGCGCACACCAGACCCGTGCGGCCCGCCGCCTTGGCGGCGATGGCGAGATTCTCGGCGGACGTGGCGTCGCCTTCCGCCTTGGGCGGGTTCACCTTGACGAAATCGGCGCCCAGGCACAGCGCGACGCCCGCAGCGCCCGCGATCAGGGAAGGAGCCTTCTCGTCGGCGACGGCCTTGCCGCGCGGGTAGATCCACAGCACCACGAGCAGGCCCGCGGCATGGGCCTCGGCGATGAGCTGGCCCGCCTCGGCGAGCATGGTGGATTCGTACTCGCTGCCCAGGTAGATGGTGTAGCCCAGGCCCACGATGTTGACGCCCTGCTCGCGCATGTCGAGCACGGCCTGCAAATCATGCAGCTGCGGGCTGTACGGATCGTCCTGAGCCGTCTTGACCAGGTTGGTCTTGGAATTCATCTTCACGAGATAGTTGATCTCGGGATAATCGGCCGCATAGCGGGCGATCAGGCCGCGCTGGCCTGCGAGCACGCCGCACACGCCCTCGGAGCCGATCTTGAACAGATGCTCGGGGTCGAGGTCGGCGGGATCGATGCCCTCGCCGTAGAAATCGCCGTTGAGGTGTTCGACCTTCTGGTCGCACGCGAACAGCATCAAACGACCCGTGCCGCGCGTTGCGGCCATGTAATTGTCGATGTAGGTCTCACGCGCGTCGCGGCTTACATCGACGGGCACCTTCACCTGATCGCGATCGATCTTGGGCATGACGTTCCTCCTATATAGGTTTCCTCATGACATCGCGCTCCCCGCATGGGCGAAACCCGGCGGCGCGCAAGCGCTCCGGCAGGGCGCACGATGCACATCAGTGTAAACGAAACGGGAAGCGGCCCGGCGCGCGGACGGCGCAACGGCCCGCAAGATTCAGCGGACGGCACGAAAGCGCACGGCATCGGCGGACGGCTTGTGCATGCGGCGAAGTTTTCGCAACGGCCGCCGCCGCGAACGCGCATGCCCGGTAGAATCCAG
The DNA here is from genome assembly GCA_030527325.1 of Slackia sp. Classification (GTDB taxonomy): domain Bacteria; phylum Actinomycetota; class Coriobacteriia; order Coriobacteriales; family Eggerthellaceae; genus Slackia. The sequence continues at coordinate 116,935 of JAUNBA010000004.1, read as the reverse complement.
CTGGATAAGAGGAGGACCCATGTCAGAAGCACCATCCGCCGAAACCGAAGACGTCGCGGCCGCCGCGGCCGCCGCGGACGGCCCCGCCGCCGAAGCGACCGCGACCGCCGAAAACGACCCGTCGCCCGAAAATATCGCCCGCGCCATCACGCGCGAGGAAGGCACCGAACTGCACGCGCTCGTGACGGCGGAGCGCAACGGCGAAGACGTCGTGTACGCGGCGTTTCGCAGCCTATGTCCCACGGGCGAGGAATTCGCGTTCGACGACAAATCGTGCGCCGTCTACCGCCTGCTGCACAAACGCGGCTTGATCGACGGCGCCGACGCCGAAGGCGGATTTTTGTTCTTCGAGGTCACGCCGCTGGGCCGCGCCGTATCGGAGGCATGGGACGGACAGAACCGCCCCGTCAAGGCATCCGAGGGCAAGCCCGCCAAAGAACGCCTCGCAGGCGTCGCACGCGGCATCGACATCCGCACGGCGGCCGTAAGCGCGGGCGTGGCGGCGATCGTCGGCTTTCTCGCCGGCATGCTCGGATCGTTTGTCGCAGGCCTGTTCTAAACGAAGACGCCGCGCCATGACGCACGGAAGGCCCCGCATATGCGGGGCCTTCCGTATGCATCGGGCCGCAATGGGAGGGGTCGCGGCCCTTCAGGAAAAGGCATGTTTATGCCTGCAGGGAGGCGACCACGGCCTGGCCCGTCACAAGGCCGCTGCCGGCATTCGGCGCAAGGTCGCTGCCGCTGTCGGGCGTGGTCGAACCGCAGCAGTACACGTTCGCGATGGGCTCGCCTTTGGCGTCGACCAGCTGGCTGTCCGTCGCGATCTTCAGACCGCCGTGCGTCTTATAGCGGAACGGGAAGTGCTTGAGGGCGTAATACGGCGCCTCCAGCTTCTCGAGGAAGAGCTTCTTACCGAAGGCCGCATCCTCGCCCGCATCCACATAGCCGTCGTATTCGGCGAACGTGGCCTTGAGGTTATCGGCGGGCACGTCCATGGCAGCCGCCAGATCGTCGAGCGTGTCGCACGGACCGACCAGGCGATCGGCGTGGGCCTTCATGTTGGTTTCGACGTTCCAGGCCTGAGAACCCTCGATGAGCTGATGGTCGAAAATGCTCCACCAGTAGCCGAAGCCCTGCTCGGCGACGGCGCTCGGGCTGTCATGGGACTGGTCTTCTTTGATGAAGCGGCGTCCCATGGGCGTCACCTGGACGTTGCGTCCGAAGTAGCCCCAAACCGTGACCTGCGCCAAGTCGCTCATGCGGTTGGAATCCATGTCCATGCGGGAATACACGCCGCCGATGGAACGGCCGAGCTCGTGGCCCTCGCCCATGGAGTACACCGTCAGCGGGCACAGTTTGGCCTGCTGAGGCATGAATTCGGAAACCATCTCCTGGTTGCAGGAGAAGCCGCCCGTGGCAAGCACGATCTTTTTCGCCTTCACGTCGATGATCTTGCCGTTGCTCTGGTCCACGAAGCGCACGCCCGTCGGGTTGCCGTCGGCGTCGATGATGAAATTGGTCGCCTTGCGGTTCAGCTCGACCGTGGCGCCCTTGTCTTGCAGACCCTCGATCAGCGGGGTCAGCACGGTGGTCATATCGCCGATGCCGTGCTGGGGAAGCAGCATGGAGGTCGGCGCGCCCGTGTTCATGTAGTCCTCGAGCGGCTGGAACTGCGCGCCGTAATCGGCTTCGACGCGGTCGGCCCATTCGGTCTGCTTCAGATAGACGTTCTTCTTGTACTCCATGTCATCGGTCTCGCCCTTCTTCTCGATGACGGGAGCGTACTTTTCCCAGGAAGCGACCGGGTCGCCTTCGACGCCCGCCTTCTTCTGGTGCTGCGAACCCGCGACGTTCATGACGCCGCACGCCATGAAGCTCTCTCCGCCGTAGGTGTCGCGCTTATCGGCCAGCATGACCTTGAAGCCCGCCTCGACCGGATCCATAGCGGCCGAAAGGCCCGCGATGCCCGTGCCGATGATCAAAACGTCGGTCTCCTCGGAAAAGTTCACCGGCTCGAAGCCGACGAGCGTATCGCCGTCGGACGCAGGCTCTTTTTCGCCCGAGCAGCCGACCATGGCGCCGCCTGCCAGCAACACGGCGCCCGAAGCGAGCGCCCCTTTCAAAAAGCCGCGGCGATCATACGTTGCATCCATCAGATGCCTCCCCTCCTTGAGTACGCGCCGCCTCGTCTGCGGCGCCGATAGGTCCCGACTATGCGCCGAAACCTATCGCCGATGCACCGTACAAAATGAACTATTTTTATATAACACCAGGTCAAACGCGTACAAAATGAAAAAGCGCAGCAGGTGCGCGGCGGCTACAATAGAGATATAAGGAAAGGGGATCCATGTCAGATGCGAATATCCGCGACCGTCGCGCGCTCGCGCTTGCGGCGGCGATCGTCGGCTACGCCTTGTTCAGGGCGGCGAACTCGTCGATCTACCTCTCGCGCTTCGCGCTTGCCGACGGCTCGTTCATCTTCATGACCGACCAGGCGTTCAACGTGGCGAGCTCGCTGGCGGTCGTCATATGCGCGGGCGCGGTCGCGCTGCTGTGCGCTTTCAAGCGGCCCAGGCCGTTTTCCATGCCCGTCGTGCTACCCTGCGCCATACTGGCGGGATCGATCGCGGCCGTGCATACGCCGCTGCGCGAGGCGCTTTCGCCCGACGCCGTGCTCGTCTTGCCCACCGGGGCGTTCGCACTCGGCTCCATCATGATCAAGCTGTCCTGGATAGAAGTGTTTTCGCATTCGAAGCCCACGTCGGCCATCGCAGTCATAGGATGCGGATCGATCGTCAGCGCCCCGCTTCAGTACGCCTTCACCTGCATGCCGCAGACTGCGGGAGCCTGCAGCGCGATAGCCGCGCTTATCGCAAGCGCCGCCTTGCTGATGCGCGCCCGGCGCGATGCGGCGCGGCACTCCTTCATGCCGCAGGGCGAAATCGCGGACAGGCGAACCGGCAGGCGGAAAGCCTTCGCGGGCATCGGCGACGCGCTGCTGGCGCTGTGCGCGCTCGAGGCGGTGATCGGAGCCATCAACAGCTTCATGCTGGCGGCGTCGATGCAATTCGCGGGATCGGACGTCATCCCCGCGCTGTCCGTCGCCATCGCTTCGGCGCTTTTCTGCCTTTCGGCCTTCGCGGCCGACCGCCTTCCCGCCGCCTCGACGTTGCTGCGCATGGCGTTTCCCGTCATCGCGGCCATGGTGGTGTTCGTACCGTTCGCAAGCGACGGCTACTCGCGCCTGTTCAGCACCCTGCTGCTGGCGAGCTACGACTTCGTGGCCGTGCTCGTGGTCTACCAGGTATCGCAGGTCGCGCGTGCCTGCGGCGTGTCCAGCTACGGATTGTTCGCATGGTCCGCCATGTGCGCCAAGGCGAGCCTGCTCGCCGCGCTCATGGCCGGCAACGCCCTCGGCGGACCGGCACAAGGCGAAGCCTCCCCCACCATGCGTTTTCTCGTGCTCTCGTGCGGCGTCATCTACGTGCTGGCCATGGCCGTTTTGCTATTCTCCCGCAGCGGGCGCGGTCGGAACGCGACCGACGAGAAGCGATGCGACGCGAACGGCGCGGCCGCGGAGCACGAAGGCGAGAGCGCCGACGAATCGTTCGAATGCACGCTGAGCGCCCTCAGCGAACAGCGCGGGCTGACGCGCAGGGAATCGGAGGTGCTGGGGTATCTGGCGCGCGGACGCACCAACACCTACATCGCCGAAAAGCTCTGCATATCTCCCGCCACCGTACGCGCCCACATCAGGAACATCTACACCAAGCTGGACATCCACGATCGTCAGGAGCTCATCGACCTGTTCCAGCAATGACGCCGTCGTCGTACGGAATGGGCGGAAACGGCGGCTCGAGCGCGCGTTTGAAGGCGTAGGCGTCCACGCGCGCCGTCACCCGCTCGACCTCGGCCGCATCATGGCCCGCCGCCACAAGCGCCGAGCGATCGATCCCGCGCTCCACATAATCGACCAGCAACGCGTCCAGCGCATCGTACGCGCCCAGCGTGTCCTCGTCGCGCTGGTCGGGCGCAAGCTCGGCGCTCGGCGGCTTGACGAGCACGTGATGCGGAATGGGCGGCGTCTGCCCCGCCGCTGCGGCCCGTTCGTCCAGCCAGCGCGACAAAGCGAACACGTCCGTCTTATACAGGCCGCCGATCGGAGCGAAGGCGCCCGCCGTATCGCCGTACAGCGTGGAATACCCCATCATGGATTCGCTCTTGTTGCCCGTATTGACCATCATCCAGCCATGCGCGTTGGCCAAGGCCATGAGCACCGTCATGCGGCAGCGCGACTGGGTATTCTCGGCCGCCAGGCCGCACGACATCACGCAATGCCCCGAAAGAGCGCGCACGAAGGCCTCGAACGGCTCGTCGATGGATATGCGCTCGGCCTTCATGCCCAGATTGAACGCGAGCTCCTGCGCGTCGACCAAGGAGTGCTCGCTCGAATAGGGGCCGGGCATCATGTAGCCATGCACGCGGTCGGCGCCGAACGCATCGACGCACATGCAGGCGACGAGGCTCGAATCGATGCCGCCCGAAAGCCCGATGACCGCCTCGTCCATGCCGATGCCCTCGGCGAACGCGGCCAGGCCGTCCACGCATGCACGGTATTTTTCCTCGATATCCAACGCATTCATCCTTCCCGAGAGCCGCAGCGGCGGGCGCGGCCCTCCTTTCTTTCTTCCGTGTCGCGCAAGCCGCGCGCCGCAGGGCGCCCGCCCGACCGCGCGCGGCTTCGCGTCATGCTACAGCCCTGCGGCGGCGATGGCGTCCACCGCGCAGCGCAACTCGTCGGGCGGCAGGATCAACGCCATGCGCACGTACCCCTCGCCCGAGGGGCCGAAGCTTGCGCCGGGCGTCACGATAACGCCGGCGCGCTCCATGAGCTCCTCGCAAAACGCCGTCGAATCGCGCCTGCCGCCCGGCAGCTTCGCCCACACGAACATCGTTCCATGCGCGTTGGGCCGCTCCCACCCGATGGCTTCCAGGCCGTCGCAGAGCGCGTCGCGGCGCGCCTGATACTTCATGCGCTGGTCTTCGACCTGGTCAAGCGGCCCGGTCAACGCCGCGATGGCGGCTTTCTGCACCGGCAGGAACATGCCGAAGTCTATCTGGCTGCGCAGCTTCGCGAACGCCGCCACCACGTCGGCGCGGCCGACGAGAAAACCGATGCGCGCGCCCGTCACGTTGAACGACTTCGACAGCGAGAAGAACTCCACGCCGACTTCGAGGGCCCCCGGATAGCTGAAGAAGCTCTTGCCCGCAGGCCCGTCGTAGACGATGTCGCTGTAGGCGTTGTCGTGCACGATCAGCAAATCGTGCTCGCGCGCGAAGGCGATGATGCGCTCGTAGACTTCGGGGGTTCCCACGCTTCCCACCGGATTCGACGGAAGGGAGACGATCATGTACTTGGCGCGATCGGCCACGGCGGGGTCGATGCCGTCCACGTACGGCAGAAAATCATGCTCGGCCTGCAGCGGATAATAGGCGAGCTGCGCGCCGGCGAGCAAAGCACCCGCGCGAAACACCGGATAGCACGGGTCGGGCACCAGCACCGTATCGCCCGGATCGAGCATGGCCAGGCCGAAATGGCCCACGCCCTCCTGCGTGCCGCTGACCGACGCCACCATGTCGGGCGTGATGCCGCCGACGCCGAAGCGGCGCTCGTAGTAATCGCAGACCGCCTGCTTGAGTTCGGGAAGATCGGCCAAGGCGTACTTCCAGTTCGCAGGGTCGGCCGCCGCGTCGGTCAGCGCCGAGACCACGTGGTCCATCGGCGCGAAATCCGGCGTGCCGATGGACAGGTTGAACAGGCGCCGCCCCTCGGCTTCGAGCTTGAGGCGACGAGCGTTCAGCGTCGAGAAGACCTCGTCGCCGAACGAATCGAGACGTGAAGAAAACTGCATGGACATACCTCTGATTCCCCCTGCGGATACGCGTGGATGCGCTCCGCCACCCTGCCCGCCGCGTGGACGGGCTTGAACGGAGGCCATTGTACACCCGCGCCCCATTCGCTGATTCCTTGCAGTTTTCCCAGCAAGCCGCCGCATTCGCTATGCTTGATGCTTCTCCGAGACGCTTCGGCACCATCGAAAGGCACCCATGAAAGCAACCGACATCATAGCCCGCACGGTCGGCGCGCGCGCCGACCAGGAAACCCTGCAGTGGGTCGATTCCACCCACATGAAGCAATACCGCATCCTGAGCTTCGCGGGCATCGCCGGCTGCTTCGTCTGCATCGGCGGATCGTTCGTCGCGCTTCCCTTGTTCGTGCAGATATCGGGCCTGGCCGTAGGCGCGGTATGCATCGTGCTGCGCAGCATGGCCCGCAAGAACTTCGAAGAGGCGATCGCCTCTTCGCTCGACATGCAATGCGACCCGGCGCTGTACTGCCGCCGGACCCTGGCGTTTCTGGCGGGCGGACGGCCCGCGGGCGATTTCATGCGCGGCGTGTGGGAATACGCCTACGGCCTGCTGTGGCAGGGGAAATGGGACGAGGCAATCAAACTCATGCGCACGCTCGAACCGTACGCCGACATGCCCGATGTGGCGTACGCCTACGACAGCTTTATGGCCGATTGCGCCTTCGCCCTGCGCGACCCCGACAAACTGAGGAACTACATCGACGCCATGAAGGCCATCTCCCAACGCAGGGTGGCGCGCGAGGCGCATCTCCATGCCGCCGAGCTCGAACCCTTGCACGAGCTGCTCGTTTGCGAGCGCGATGGGCATCGCGAACGCGCGCTGGGCATCGCCGACGCCATTTTGGCCGACACGGGGCTTCTGCCCATCGAACGGGTGACGGCGAGCCTGCACAAGGCGGAGTGCACCGCCGATCGAGACGAAAAACGGGCGCTTCTGACCTTCGTCGAGCGCAACGGCGGCAGCACGTGGTGCGCCGCGCGCGCACGCACGTTGCTGCGCGAGTTGGAAGCGTAGGCCGCCGGGGCGGCGGGGCGCCTCGATGGCGGACACGCCGCTATGCCCGTTAAAACCCCACGCCTGCTTGCGGCTTTACGCCAAATAGCCCAGGACGGTCTCGGTATCCACCACGCGGCTGTCGTAGCAGCGCGTGAAGTACTCGAGGCCCTGTTCCTGCGTGCCGACGAGGAACGTGCCGCACGCATCGGCCGGCACCACGGTCTTGAATCCGCGGAAATACGCGCCGGCGAGCGTCTGCAGCACGCAGATGTTCGTATCGCAACCGAACGCGATCAGCGTGTCGACGCCCAGCTCGCGCAGCGTCAACTCCAAATCGGTCTGGAAGAATCCGTCGTACCGACGCTTGGGAACGATGTAGTCGCCCTCCTGCACGTCGAATTCCGTCAGCGGACGGGCGCCATCGGTTCCCGCGATGCCATGCTCGCCCCACAGCTCGATCTCCTTATCGATGCCCGCAATGTGCGCGTCGTCGGCGAACACTACGGGAACGCCCGCCGCGCGTGCAGCCTTCACGATGCGCACGGCATTGCGGGCCATTTCTTCGAGCCCGGGCACCACGCCGTCATCGCCGCCCAACACGTCGATGACGAGCACCGCCGTGCGGGAGCGGTCGATGCCTTTCGCCTGCTGCCACAGGGTCGCTTGCGCTTCGGGAAGATACGTCATGATAATCCTTTCGTACAGAGCAAAACATGCGCTCCATTGTAGCGCCCGCCCAGCTCCAGATCGGCCGCGAATCGACAGGGCCCTCCTCGAGACGGCGCGAACCGGACGCGCCGAGAGCCATGGCAGGCTTGCCGCCCTTGATCAAGGATGGACGGGGATCGGAAAGACGCCGTCGGGACGGCTGGGCAAATCGGCGTCGACAACGGCGGCGTAGCGGAAGAAATGCCGCAAAGGCAATACGGACCGAGACGCCCGGACTCGGCATCGCGATTCGAAACCATGCGGCTGCATCGAATCTCGCGCATCGGGATAGAAAAGCGTCGAGACGCTCGCACATCAAAGCGAGCGATCAAGGCGGGGATCAGGACAAGTCGCCCTCGGGTCAGGTGCCGCGGTCGAACATCGGGGCAGGCAACCGACAAGGCGCTCGGACATCGAAGCGAGTGCATCGAAACAGGAATCGGGGCAAGGCGGCCTCGGGGCAGGTGCTGCGGTCGACCATCAGGATGGACGACCGCAGCGGCAGATGAACATCAAAACAGGCATCGGAAGACGAAAACGACAAGGCAAGCATCCATAGGCGCGACCAGAATCGTGGCGCATGGGCATCGAAGCGAACGGCAGCATAATGAGCGGCAGGGTGGAATCGATATCGGAATAGGCAAGCGCAGAGGGCAGAACGCCGGAAAACACGCTCCTGGTTCCAGTTTTTTGCGGCTATGGCACAACAAGTGAAATCCAAGCCGGCAGAAACCCGTAGTTAATGCGCGATTAGATGGTTAATGTAGAGTAAATAATGACATAGAGATGCAATCCGTCGGACCCGCAAGAAAACTTGCGCCATACCCGCATTTTTTTGCCACGAAAGCAAGTTTTCCCGACAGCGAGTTTTTTCGACGGCGCGACCGTAGTCGAATTCGGCACGTCGCCGCTCTGCATCGAGCCGCACGGCGCCGACGGCGCGACGCTTCGTAGCGCACCTCAATGGCAGCATGTCTGCGCGTCGCATCAAAGGAACGCGAAAACACCAGTTCAATCCGTTGTCAAACACATTTTGCTGCATAATATGGCACCGCCCTCTACGATGCGGTCCGTCGAAAGGAACCCCATGGACATCAGCAACCAAATCAAAAAACGCCGCATGGAAAAGGGGCTCTCCCAAGAGGAATTGGCCGAACGCATCTACGTATCGCGCCAAACCATATCGAACTGGGAGACGGACAAAACCTATCCCGACATCCAAAGCCTCCTGATGCTCAGCGTTCTTTTCGACACGACGATAGACGCGCTCGTGAAAGGAGACCTGGAAATGATGGAAACGACGGTGAACGCGGCCGACGCGAAGAAGATGCGCGTGCTAGGCATAGCAATGTTCGTACTGCTCGTCGCGATGATTCCGTGCGCCATGGCAGGCGTCGCCCTGTGGGGAGCCTTGGGTATCGTGCTGGGATTGGCGCCGTGGGCCGCCGCGATGGTGGTATCCGTGATGATAGAGCGACTGAAGGTCGACAACGACGTGCAAACCTTCCGCGAAATCCTGGCGTTCGAAAAGGGCGAGCCGATCGACCGTGCGCAGCGCTCGAATCGAACCGTCGCGCGCCAGGCGAAAATGAAGGCCGCCTACGGCGACGGCCCCTTGTGGAAAGCCGCCGTGAAAGCCCTGGCGATCGGCGTCGCGTGCACGGCGGCGGGTGCGCTTCTGGGATATGCCGCGGCCTGGCTGTTCGACATGCCGATATCGCTTTAACGAGCACGTCGGGCGCCCCTGCCCGAGCGCCCGACGCCTCATCGCGGAATGCAGCCGTCATGCTATCGGCCACCTTATCGATGGCGGCGGCGGGCGCGACGCGGCGTCCAGCGAACCCGGCATGAATCTGTTCGCCGGACGCCGCGTCGATAAAGGCCATCCGAGCATCTGAAGGCCGTTTTTCGGATTGCGCGCGGCGAGGCGGCAATGGCGCCCGCGATAAAGCCGCCCGCAACGATTGCGATAGCCATCCCGAAAACGCCAGGTTGCTCCACGATAAAACAACGGCCTTCGGCACGGCCGGGCATACCGGATGCGGGCAGCCCCGCCACGACACGGGCCTAACATGCCCGACGCTGCCAAGCGCGAGCGCCCCATTGAAGCACAAGCCGGACGCGAGAGACCCGAACGCCCGGGCCGGCCTTCGCGCGCTATGCGCGGAACGCCTCGATCTTCGCGCGCAGCCAATCGGCCCACGCATCGATGCCCGCGCCTTTGGTTGCCGATACGGGGAAGATAGGCGCCGTCGGATTGAGCTGCGTCACCGCATCGCGAAACGCCTGCTCGTTGAAATCGAAGACCTCCATGGTGTCCACCTTGTTCAGGATGACGGCCTCCGACGCCTGAAAGACTCCGGGATACTTGAGCGGCTTGTCGTCGCCCTCGGGAACCGACAAGATCATGACTTTGGCGCCTTCGCCCAGATCGAAATCGGTCGGGCACACCAGATTGCCCACGTTCTCGACGATGATCAGATCGAGGCTGTCGAGGTCGAGCGCGTCGACGGCGCGACGAATCATGTCGCTTTCGAGGTGGCATGCGCCGCCGGTGTTGATCTGCACCGCGGCGATTCCTTGCGCGCTGATGCGCGCGGCATCGACGTTGCTCGCGATATCGCCCTCGATGACGGCGATGTTGTATTCGTCGCGCAGCGCCTCGATGGTGGCCAGAATGGTCGAGGTCTTTCCCGATCCGGGGCTCGCCAGCAGGTCGAGCACGAACACGCCCTTCTCTTTGAATCGCGCCCTGTTTTCGGCGGCGAGACGGTCGTTCTTATCGAGAATAGGCTGCTTCAGATCTATCTTCACGACGTTCCTCCTATCGTGCTCCGTGCCGCGGCACGGTCCGTATCCCTCAAGCGGTCGCGCGGGTCGCGCAGCCGTCGTGCGCTTCGCCGGCGCACCCAGGCGCTCCCGGCGCGCGTCCACAGGACGCTTCGCCTTCCGACCCGTCGCAAAGCCGCTCCCCATCGACCGCCGCTTCGCCGTCCGACGCGCCGGCCGTTTCCGGCTCGTCATCGGGCAAATCGACCTCGATGCTATCGATGCGCAGGTCCTTGCCCTCCAAAAGCTCGGCGAAACCTCCGCACGAAGGGCAGGTCACGTGGAACCTGTCGTGCGAGAACACCGCCCCGCAATCCAGGCAGCGGCTTTTCGGCTCGACCATGGATATCTCGAGCTGCGCGCCGCGCAACAGCGGCTCGGATTCGCACAGAACCTCGAAGGCGAACTGCAGCGCATCCTCGACCGCCTCGGTCATCACGCCCACGGAGAGCGAAACCTTCAACACGCGCACCGCTTTGCTGGCGCGTGCGGCCTCATTCACCGCATCGACCACGCCCGTCATGATTCCCAATTCGTGCATGTCGCCCCTTTCGTCTGCAAACCCGCGCCGGGCCCCGGGGCCATCCTAACGCAGAATCGACGAGCATGCGACGTCCTTCCCACCTTCAATCGAATCCGCATGACGGGTAGCTTGGCAGTAAAAGAAGTATTGCAAGAATCCGCATGAGACTGCTGTTCGCAGGCGAATTCGAAACCCGTGCAACAAACCTGAGGCAGCAAACAAGACGCGGCCCCGAAGAGGCCGCGTCTCCCCCATCCATAGACACCGCTACTCGGAAACGGATGCGCTCCCCTCTTCAGCTCGGGGAGGCAATGCGATAGCCACGGCATATGCCGCGACACCGACAAACGCCCACGCCAAAAGCGGCGCCACTCCTGCATCGAACGCGCCCTCTCCAAGGTAGATGATTCCACGCAGCCCCTCTCCTATGCAGAACTGCGGAGCCCATGGCAGAACCATGTCCGCCCAGAAATCAGGAAGCATAGCGTCGGGCAGCACAGCCGTGCCCATACCGAGCGCGAAAACGACCACCATGACAATGACCCCAAGGGGCATAGCGATATCGCACAAACCCGTCATGGCGACCATCAAGCAGAAACTCGCCAGCCAGAGAAGAAGCAACGCTTGCACGCCGATCTCTATGCCGCCGATAAGCGACACCATTCCATATGCAATCGTCGCGGCAATCAACGAAGCAACGGCGCAATACGCAACCTGAATGCCGATTTCACGTGTTTTTGCCGCCCGCGACGAATGGATGCGAGACCAACGCAGCGCCACGAAAACACCCCCCATGGCCAAGGACATGATGAAAAGAGGCAGCACCATGAACTGCACGCTCATCATTGGAGCCAAAGGACTGTCACCCATATCGGCAGAGCCGACGCTCGCCACATTGGGCTGCACTCCGGCCTGTGCGCACATCGCCGAAATCGCCAACTGCATATTCTGAGCGACCATCGGGTTTTTTGCCGTATTGAGAACCACATCGATCGTCGGTTTCGCGGCGGTTTTCTGCGCCTGCATCACATCTGCAGCCATCGCCTGCAACGCCTGGGCTTGCGCAGCTTGTGCGATTTCGGGCGACAATGCGCTCGGTGCGGCAAACGATGAAACCCCTTCCTGCAAAACCTGCGCAACAGCTTTCTGCCCTTCCATGGCCTGATTCGTAAAATCAGAGGGAATAACCAGCGCTCCATAAAAATCACCGCGCAGCATCGCCGCGTCGAGATCCTCGCGACTTTCAAGCTTTGTCCAAACAATAGACGCCTCCGCATTGTCCGACGACGTCGACCCCGTAACCGCCGATTCAATGGCATCGCCCGCATTGAAGGAACCGCCCGTGGGAAGCTGCACGCCTTCGTCGAGATTGACGAAGGCCATCGGCACACCGCTCAACGACGCACGAAACATCGGCGCCATCGCAAGTCCCAGCACGCAAAAAACGACCAATCCTACAATAAGGGGTACAGCGAACGCACGGCGGCTTATTGCCTCTTTCGTTACAATCATGACCTCTCCTTTTCCCTGTTCATATCGTATAAAGAACAATATGCTGCTCATAAGAATAGTAATATTGTTACTATTTATAAAAAACCGAACGATTCGAAAACTTGTTACTATTTCAAAGGAACGTCATGGCACGACCGAGAAAAGACGACCACGGCCCTTCAGCGCGAGCAAGAATAGAAGAAGCCTTCTGGAAGCTGCTCGAACAGAAAGATTACGATGGCATAACCGTATCCGCCCTCGCCAGGACAGCCTGCGTCAGCCCGAATACGATTTATTACCACTACGCCAACATCGAAGCCGTAGCGCGCAGCGCATTCGATGAGAACCTCGTCAAGGAACTCCCCGCCCTCATCCTGCGAGAATCGGGTGCGGCATTCGAAAGGGTGATTTCATACGACATGGAGTCGATAGACGAGCGCTCGAAACGCATCATCGCTTTCGCTTCGAGCGAATCGGGGCTCCTTCGCAGCATCGTCGTCGACTCATTTATGGAAATGTGGCTTAAAGCCATCGAAATCAATCCATTGGATCTGTCATTCGATGAGCGTGTTCGCATGGAATTCATCGCCAACGGCGCCACTTCTGCGCTCGGTAATATGAAGGGCGTCGATTTCTTCGAGTTCTCCCCGCTTTTTTTCAACAGCCCCCTTGGCAAAGGGGTCATTGCGGAAATGAAGGCAATCAAGCAAAGGCACGATGAGCAAAAAAGCAAGGTGCCGCCAGAGACGCATCCAATTAAACCGCAAGGGCGTCGCGGGGGACGCCCAGATTGGCGCTGAATAATCGAGGCGAAAAAGAAATCCGACCCTGTTTCGAACAGAGTCGGGGCCAGGCCGATTTCGACCATTGGCAAAATCAGACCCATATCGAAAAACCGCCGTCGCACAAACACGTGCGGCGGCGGTTCGCAATACCATGAACAAACGATACGAGGGGCGTGGATTATTCGTCGGAAAGACGCTTCATCATGGCTTCTTTCTTCTCGTTCCACTCCTCTTTCCATTCGGCCTCTTCGCGCGCCTCGCGCTCGGCCTCTTCCTTCTGCTTCTTCACGCGGTTGCCCAGCACCAGGCGCGCCACCAGCAAGCTGACCTCGTAGAGCATGAGCAACGCGGCGAACATCATGAGCATGGTGACAGGAGAAGCGTCCAGCGTGACCATGGCGGAAATGACCATGAGCACGATATAGACGGTACGCCAGGAATTGCGCAGCTTGGCATACGGGATGATCTCGAACACGACCAGGTAGAACACGACCAACGGCAGCTCGAAGGCGAAGCCGAACGCCAGCTCGAAATTGATGATGACGTCGATCCAGGCCTTGGCGTCGGGGAAGATGTTCGCGAATCCGTTCGCCTGATCAGTGAGCCACTGCACGGCGGGGTTCAAGATGAGCGTGTAGCAGAACACCGTGCCGCCCACGAACAGCAGGACGCCCGCGACGAACGTGGGGATGAACCACTTGCGCTCGTTAGGCTTCAGCGCAGGCAGGAAAAACGCCAGGATCTGCCACAGAATGATGGGCATGCAGGCCACCACCGACGTCCATAACGCAACCTTGAAGCGAATGGTGAACGATCCGAAAACGTCGAACACGTTGAGCGCGATGGCGCCGGTCGTGGGGTCTTTCGGCAGGTAGTCATACACCGGAAGGCACATGAACTGGATGATGGTGGGCGTCGCCATATAGAAGATGCACATGGCGATGAAGAGGCTGACCACGATGCGGACAAGACGCATGCGCAGCTCGCCCAGATGATCGAAAAGGGGCATACGCGCCGGACCGATAGGCATTAGTTGTTCTCCTTTGCGGCGGAATCGGACGGCTCGGCGGCAGCGGCGGAAGCGGTCGGGGCCGTGTCCTTCTTGACGGCTTTTTTCACGGAGGGGTTGGCTCCGAAGATTTCATCGGCGAGGTCTTTGTCGGCGGCTTTGCGGGCCTGCTGCTCGGCGGTCACCTTGGCGGTGGCCTCCTTGCGGGCCGTCATGACCTCTTCGTGCACCTGGGCGGGAGTCTTCGCGGGCGCGGTCGAGGCGGACTCGGACGCCGCCTGCTTTTCGGCGGCAGCGGCGGCGCGCACCTCTTTGGCGGCCTCGTTGGCGGCCTCGCGCTTCTGCTTGTCCTCGCGCTCCTTGTCGTATTTGGCCTTGCGCTCGGCGAAGGATTCCTTCTTCTCCACCTTCTGCTTGTTTTCCTTGTCGATGGCGTCGAGCGGGTTTTTCACCGGCTTGTCGCTCATGGGATCGTAAATCTCGGTTTTGACGACCTTGTTCATCTCCGCTTGGGCGCTGCGGAATTTCTGCACGGCCAAACCGATGGTTTTGGCCAGCTGGGGAAGCTTATCGGGACCGAAGATCAAAAACCCGAACAGCAGGATGAGGAAGAGCTCGAATCCACCTATACCGAACACAGGCAACCTCTCAGACTTGTTGAAGAATAACCGTGCAATCTTACCATACCGCCAGGCAACGGCGGCGAAACGTAAACCAAGCCCCACAGGGACGCGAAAGCCGGGCCGATCGCCGAGGGCGCCGGCGCGCGCGAGCGCGAAAGCGCGCAGGCCGGCGTATCAGTTCGACCAGAGATACCCCGCGCCGCGCACCGTCTCGATATGCTGCGCCGCCTCGGGTCCGAGCTTGGCTCGCAAACGGCGCACGTGCACGTCCACGGTGCGGCTGCCGCCGTAGTAGTCGAAACCCCATACCTGCGAAAGCAGCACCTCGCGCGAATAGATGCGCCCCGGGTGCGTCACGAGAAACGCGAGCAGCGTGTATTCCATGAACGTCAGGTCGACCGGCTCGCCTGCGACCTTCACCTGGTAGGTCGCCAGATTCACCGTGAGCGTGCCCGCATGCACGAAATCGGCGTCGGAGGTCATCTCGCCCGGCCACAAAAGCCTGCGGCACCGGGCCTTGATCTCCTCGTCCGAAGCGTAGGTGCAGGCGAAATCCGCGCTCACCTGCACGGGAAAGCGCACAGGGCCCTTGAGCCGATCGGCGTCGAGCACCATCAGAAGCGCCGCCTGCCCCGCGCGGGCCAGCGCGCGCTCCACCTGGGCCGCGTCGCAACGGCCGCCGGCGTCGTCGAGCACCAGCAGGTCGAACGAAGCGCCGCGCATGGCGTCGAAGGCCTGCTCAGGCGGGACCTTCAGGATGCGCGTCTCGACGTCCATCGACGAGAACAGCGCCGACGCGCGCTCGTGATCGATGACGCCCCCGCATGAAACGATGACCGTTTTCGAATGCATGGATCCTCCTACAGCACGGGCAGATAGCGGTCGATTTCCCACGAAGACACGTGCCTGCGATACGCCTCCCATTCGGCGCGCTTGGATTCGACCAGGTACGCATGCACCTCGTCGCCGAGCACCTCGTGCATCAGCTCGGAGCGTTCGAAGGCGTCGATCGCGCGCGAGAGATCGGTCGGCAACGGCTCGATGCCCGCCGCGGCGCGTTCGGCGGCCGTCATCGCGAACACGTCGCCTTCCACCGGCGCCGCAAGCTCGAGTCCCTCCTCGATACCCTTCAACCCCGCCGCGATGAGCACTGCGAAGGCCAAATACGGATTGGCCGCCGAATCGACGCTGCGGCTTTCGACGCGCGTGGAAGCGTGCCTGCCCGCACGGCGCGCGGGAACGCGCACCATCGCCGAACGGTTGCCGTGCCCCCACGAAGCGTGCATGGGCGCGTCTCCCCCCGGCACGAAACGCTTGTAGGAATTCACATACTGATTGGTGACCAGGCAATACTGCGATGCGTACTTCAGCAGGCCCGCGATGTAGCTTTTCGCCGCGGCGGACAGCCCGTCTTCGGCCTCGGCATCGAAGAAGGCGTTCTCGTCGTCGTGCGCGAACAGCAGCTGGTCCACATGCATGGCGCTTCCTGCGCAGCCTTCGAGCGGCTTGGGCATGAAGCTCGCGTGCATGCCCTGGGCATGGGCGGTCTCCTTGACCACCAGGCGCGCCGTCACCACCGCGTCGGCGGCGGCGAGCGCATCGCACGAGCGCAGATCGATTTCCTGCTGGGCGGGCGCCGCCTCGTGGTGGGAATACTTCACTGGCACGCCCATCTGCTCGAGCGTCAGCACCGTATCGCGGCGCAGATCGGCCGCGGCATCGAGCGGCGCCAGATCGAAATAGCCGCCCGCGTCGATGGGCTCGGGCGTCTGCGCGCTTTTGAAGCAGAAGTACTCGATGGACGCGCCCACGTTGACCGTGTAGCCCGCCGCCGCGGCCTTTTTCAGC
Source organism: Slackia sp. (assembly GCA_030527325.1). Lineage (GTDB taxonomy): Bacteria > Actinomycetota > Coriobacteriia > Coriobacteriales > Eggerthellaceae > Slackia. The sequence goes on along the minus strand of JAUNBA010000004.1, from coordinate 100,192 downwards.
GTGCGCACGAGGATATGGCGCGAATCGGCGGGCGCGGGAGCGCCGTCGGGCGTCAACAGGTCGCAGAACATGCGCGCGACGCCGTTATTGCGCGGGCGCCACGGAAGCACCTGGAAGGTGGACGCGTCGGGATGCGCCAGCATGTCGCTGCGTTGCAGATGAGCCAACCCCTCGATGGACGACCCGTTGAAGCCGATGCCGCCGTCGAAGGCCAGATCGACGTCGGACGGCGTGATGGCGATGTTCTTCAGATTGCCTGGCACGTCGACGAACCACAAGCGCAAAAACCGTATGTCGCGCTCCTCGATCTGCTTGACGACGTACTGCCTGGTATCGATCATGCAATGCCCCTTTGTTCCGTATGCCCCACGAACGAAAACGCGCTAAGCGACGCCGATACGCTGCGCCATGATGCGGTTTGCCGCAAGCTCCACCGCATCGTCGAGCGGCGCCAGCTCGCACGCATCGCCGCGACGTTCGAGCGCGCGGGCGATGAGATGGTCGGTCACGTGCGGATTTTTCGGCAGAAGCGGACCGTGCAGATACGTGCCGATGAGGTTGCCCTGCCGCACGCCTTCTCCGCCGTCGGATCCGTTGTTGCCGTGCGTCGAGCCGAGCGTGCGCCCGAACGGCTGCACGCCCGCGCCGAGATTCGTGCGGCCGCCGTGGTTCTCGAAGCCCACCACCGGCACGTCCGAGATGTCGGTCGCGATGGCCGCGTTGCCGATCAGGCGACCTTCCCCGCGCACCGTTTCCATATCGACGATGCCCAGGCCTTCCACCACCGTGTCGCCCATCGTGTAATGATGGCCGAGGAACTGGTATCCGCCGCAGACGGCCAGAAGCACGCCGCCGTCGGCCACATACGAACGCAGCTCGGCCTTGCGCCCCATCATGGCGTCTTTCACGATGAGCTGCTCGCGGTCGGCGCCGCCTCCGATGAACACGATGTCGGCGTGCGCGAAATCCATCGCATCGTCCATGCCGACCTCGCGCACGTCGACGGGAATGCCGCGCCATTCGCAGCGGCGACGCAAAGCGATCACGTTGCCGCCGTCCCCGTAAAGGTTCAGCAGCTCGGGAAACAAATGCACGATAGTAAGCGGCTTCACGGCCTACGCCCCTTCCTTCTCATCGGCGCAGGCGTTCTGCGCGCCCGCGCGGGCTTCGAGTTCTTCCAGTTCGCGACGCAGCGGCGGCAGCGCGGTGTAATTGGCGATGACGTAGACCTTGCCGTCCGAAGCGTCCGTTGCCGCCAGCACGTCGGCGGCGTTTTCCACCAGACGGGCGTCGATGCCCGCATACTTCAGACGCACCTGCATGTCGTTGGCGCGCGACCCGCCCACGAACGCCTTGAGCCCCTCGATGCCCGACCAGCGCTCGAAATCGATATCCCAGAACCACGACACGTCGACGCCGTCGGCCTCGGCGTCGTTGACGAACAGCGCCAGCACGCGCCCGCCCTCGTTGAGCACGATGCGGATGTTCTGGTTGAAGCCCGTGGGGTTTTTGGCCAGGTTGGTCATGACGCTGCGCTCGCCCAGGCAAAACGTCTGCAAGCGTCCGTTCGAGGGGCGATACGCCGCAAGCGCGCGCTCGAAGCCGTCGAATTCGACCAGCCCCGACGCCTTCGACGCCGCATAGGCGGCCAGCGTGTTGTAGATCATGTACGCGCCCGACTGGCCCGTGCGCACGGTATGCCCGTCGATCTCGAAAACGTATCCGTCGTCTTCCATGCGCACGTTGCGCGCGCAAAACGCCAGTTCGGGACGCTTCCAGCCGCACGCAGGGCAGCGGTAGGCGCCCAGCTGGCCGTAATGCACGTAATCGTAGGAAAGCGCCGTCTGGCATTTCTGGCAGAAGCGGCTGTCGCTGATGCGGTCGGCGTCCAGGCCCAGATCGCCCTCGATGCCGAACGCGAGCGAGCGGTTCGCCACGCGATCGGCGATGCCCGCGCACAACGGATCGTCGCCGTTATAGAGAAAGACCGTATCGGGCGAGCCCTCGAGCGCGGCGACGATGGCGTCTTGCACGTGTTCGATCTCGCCGACGCGGTCGAGCTGGTCGCGGAACAGGTTCAGCAGCATGAAGTAGCGCGGCTTCACGCGCGGGACGACGTACTTGGTGTACATCTCGTCGCACTCGAAGCACGCCGTCGGGCGCGACGAGCGGTCTTGCGCGGCTTCGGGCCTCACTAAAAGCGCGGTGACCACGCCCGATTCGAGGTTGTTGCCGTCGCGGTTGCAATACACGGCGCGGCCCGACGTTGCCAAGCAATCGGCCACCAGGTTCGTGGTCGTGGTCTTGCCGTTCGTTCCGGTGACGACCACCGCCGTATCGGCCTTGCGCGCGATATCGGCCAAAACGGAAGGGCACGCCTTCATGGCGATGACGCCCGGAAGGTTGCCCGCGCTCCGATGCATGAACGTTTCGCCTGCCCAGCGCGCGCTTTTACCCAACGCCGCCGCGAGCGAAGATCGAAAACCCATAGTGTCTCCTCCATGCCGCCGAGAAACGCCGAGCCCGCGCGGGGCCAAGGCCTCCCGCGCCCGCGCCGCGCGCGCCTGCGCGGCGCGGCGATGCGGCGCTCCCCTCTTTTCAACCTTGCCATAATACGCGAAAAAACCCCGCACGCCGGGCGATGCGAGGTTTTCCGGAAATGCTATAAACGCGCGACGGCCTATGCGACGCCCGCGCCTCCCATGGCCATGATGGCCACCGTGGGAATGCCCAAGGCGAGCACCAAGATGACGCACACCGCGATGGTGAAGATCTTCTTGTTGCGCGCCTGGCGCGCGCGGCGCTTGGCCTCGGCTTCTTCGCGGCGCTTGGCCGCCTCCACATGGGCCGCACGCTGCTTCGCCGTCATTTTCTGTTGCGCCATGCTAATCTCTCAGCTTTCCACGAATCTGAATGCCGCGGTGAGCCACCTCGGCGGGTTCGACATTGATATTCCACGTGCCGCCGCGCTCATAACGCACCACGCCTTCGACCATGGTGAACAGCACGTCGGCCGCCGCAGCGCCCGTGACCACCGCGGTGACGGGATCGACCAGGGGCGTCTGGCGCGAGCCGGACAGATCGACGACGATGACGTCGGCGCGCTTGCCGGGTTCCAGGCTGCCGGTTTCGTCCTCCATGCGCAGCGCGCGGGCGCCGCCGATGGTGGCGAGTTCCAGCATGGTCTGCGCCGTGAGGAAGTTGGAGCGCTCGACCGCGCGGTGGATGAGCGTGGCCAGGCGCATCTCGGTGAACATGTCGGAGGTGTCGGTGGCAGCAGGCGAATCGGTGCCGAGGCCCACGCGGATGCCGGCCTTGAGGAATTCCTGCAGCGGAGCCAGGCCCATGCCCAGCTGGGCGTTGCAACGCGTGCACACGGCCACGGCCACGTCGTATTCCTTCAGCTTGGCGATATCCTGGTCGTCGACATGCACGCAATGCACGGCCAAGACATCCTTGCTGTGGAACGCGCCCCAGTTGAGCGCGTAGTTCACGGGGGTGACGCCCGTGGGAAGCCACATGGGACGGTCGGTCAGGCTGTCATCGCCCTCGATGCCGCGCACGGACAAAGGCGTCGAGCCGTTCTTGATGTAGCGGTATTCCTCGTAGCTGCCCGCCATATGCATGGCGACCGGCGTATCGAGCTTGGCGGCCACTTCGTTGACGCGCTTGAACACCGTGGGGTGGCATGCGTGCAGCGCCTTGGGGGCCACGCCGATGCGCGTCAGCGCGGGGTCGGAATCGCCGCGCCAGTCCTGGATGTCTTCCACCGCGGCCTTCATGGCGGAATCGACCTTCGCCTTTTCGGGAACGCCGACGCTGCGGTAGATGACAGAACGCAGGCCCAGGTCGCGGACAGCTTCGCGCGAAGCGCCCGTGCTGGTGAAATCGGCCACCGTGGTGACGCCGCCGGCGAGCATTTCCATGCCGCCGAGCAGGGCCGAATCGTAGCGGTCGTCATGCGTGAGCCTATCGGCCTTCGCGTGCTCGTGAGCGAGCCATTCCGCATACGGAACGTCATGCACGATGCCGCGCAACGCCGTGTATTCGAGATGCGTATGGCAATCGACGAAACCCGGCATGATGGCGCTGCGGCCGAAATCGCGCACCTCCTCTTCGGGATAGCGCGCTTTCATACGTTGGGCACCGCCTATTTCAACGATGCGCCCGTCGCGCACCAAGACCGCGCCATCGTCGATCGGCGGCTGCGTGACGGGGATGATATGTTCAGCACATAAAAGCATGCCGGACATGATAGCGCATCGCCTTCGGCGCGGGGCGCAGGCGGGGGCAAAAACGGCGAATCGCCGCATACGGCCGCCGACGGAAAACCACGAGGGCCAAGCGGACGCGCGCCGCATGCGGGCAGAAAGCTCGCGTGGGAGTTCCCGCACGCGAACCGCGCCGCGGCGCCGCGTCCGCGGGCGGGCTGAATCGGCGCGGCGGCGAGCGCGCTGTTATGCCCATCGTGCGGTATCGGGCGCGCGGGCATGGCGCAACGCGCGAAAACGTTGCATACTCGGATGCTGCAGAATACGACCCGGACGGAAAGACCCATGACCGAAACCACCCATCACAGCGTAGACACGGCCACCGGCGAGCAGGCGGACGCCTCGCTTTCCGAAGAGCGCGTGCAGCATATCTTCGGCACCATCGCCGAGCAGTACAAGAAGTTCAACGCATGCTCGAGCTTCGGGCTGTACAAAGGATGGCTGCGCAAGGTAGTCGACGCGGCGAAGCTGACGCCCGAAAGCGACCTGCTCGACTTGGCGGGCGGCACGGGCGACGTGAGCTACATGGCCGCGCAGCGCACGCCGTGCGCCCATATCCAGCTGACGGATTTCGTGCCCGAGATGCTGGACGTGGCGCGCAAGCGCATGGAGGCGGGCGAAAACAACGGCGTGCCGGTCGATTTCGACGTGGTGGACGCCCAGCATGTACCTTATGCCGATGATTCCTACGACGCCGTCACCATGGCCTACGGCATCCGCAACATCCCCGACCGCATGCAGGCGCTCGCCGAGGTGCATCGCGTGCTCAAGCCGGGCGGCACCTTCGCCTGCCTGGAGTTCTCCACGCCGCCGAACCCCCTCTGGCGCGCCATGTACAAGATCTACCTGAAGGTCATGATTCCCTTCTGGGGGTGGCTGTTCACCCGCGATACACCGAGCTTCGTGTATCTGGCCGATTCCATCAAGGCCTTCCCCGACCAGGAAACCTACGCGGGCATGCTGCGCGAGGCGGGCTTCAAGGACGTCTCCTGGAAAAACTACGCGGGCGGCATCATCGCCGTGCACACCGGCCGCAAGTAGCCCCGCCGCACGCGGGCGGGCGGAGGCACGCAGCGAGCCCCGCGAACGCCGGGCGTCTCTCCGCGCGAACGCCGGCCGGCGCGCCGCCCCAGGCACCCCTGCAAAAAAACGAAGGCCCCGCTCCACCGGACGCTGCTCCTTCCCTTCGCGGAAAGAAGCAGCCCGAACAGGGAGCGGGGCCTTTGCGGCTCTCGTATGGATTCGCGCGGGAGGAAAGCCTCGCGGCGGGCGGCGGGCGAGGCATCTGCCGCAGCGAAACGAACCGTATGTCCTAAGCGGGCGTCACCTCGTTGCCATCGTCGTCGATTTCAGGAGCGCCCTGCGCACGACGGCGCTCGACCAGCTTGCGGGCGGCGGGAACCGACGCCAAAAGCGCCACGCCCATGAGCACCGAAACGACCGCCATCATGATCCACACCGGGGTGAACGACAGAAACGCGTCGAACATCAGGCCCGACACGACCGATCCGATGGCGGCGCCGAACAGCTCGAACGCCGTCACGATGCCCGTGACCGTGCCGAAATCCTTCTTGCCGTACTGCTTGCCCACCACCACGGGAGGCGCCACCGTGCCCATGCATGTGGCGAACGAAAAGAACACGCACGCCATGATGGGACCCCAATCGGTGACCGAGAAGCACAGGAACACGGCCGCCAGCGTCGAAGCCGCGGTGCCGAGCACGGTGCCGACCTTCAAGCCGAAGCGGTCGTAGATGGCGCCCAGCGACACCTTGGCCACGATGACCATGGCCATGTAGAACGACCAGACGGCGCCCGCCCACATGACGGAATGGCCGCCCGTGACGATCTCCACGCCGTCCACGGTGACCGAGGTCATATTGGCCACGGCGTTGGTGATGAACGCGCCGTTGGCGATGCCCATCATGACGAAGCCGAAGACCATCGTCCAAAAGCCCGCGTCTTTCTTCAGCACCGCCCAGCCGACGGACACAGTGACGGGCTTGTCGGGCGAGCGATCGGCTTTCGCCTGCTCCGTCATGCCCGCGCCGTACGGGGCCAGGCCCTTGTCGCTCGGATGCGAATAGAACACGATGAGCGAGATCGGCAGGGCCGCCACCAGGCAGATCAAGGCCAGCAGCAGGAAGGCGGGGCGCCAGCCGCACGCCGAGATCATGGCGCTCGTGGCGGAAGACAGCACCACGCCGCCCACGCCCGAGCCGGAAAGCGCGATGGACACGGCCAGGCCGCGCTTGAGCGTGAACCAATTCGACACCACCACCGAGACGAGCAGGCGCGTGCCAGCCACGACCACGATGCCCGCCACCACGCACAGCGCGTACAGCTGCCAGACCTGCGTGATGAACGACAGCGCCACCAGCACGACCGAGCTGGTCAGAATGGTGAACGATGCCAGCACGCGCGAAGAGCAGCGGTCGGTGAGCTTGCCGATGACCAGCGAGGCGAACACGGCCACCACGGTGCTCAGCGACACGCCCGTATTGAACTGGCCCACCGTAAGCCCCAGGTCGCGCACGATATGCGTCTGGAACAGGGGTATGCAGTTGACGAAGGCGGTGTAGCACGTGGCCATGATGATCAGGCCCGCGGCCACCACCCACCATCCGAAGAAGAAGCGTTTGCCGCCGCGAGCGTCGCGGGCGGCTTGCTTGGCGTTGTCGGTCATCGCGATCACTTCCCCAGCATGTCGAGATGGCGGATGAATTCGATGTAGAAGCCCACGCCGCGCTTGAACGCGTCGACGTCGAGGTTCTCGTCCTGGCCGTGGATGCGCATGCGCTGGTCGCCGCGGAACAGGATGCCGGCGAAGCGGTACGTATGCGGGCAGACGCGCGCGAAATGACGCGCGTCGGAGCAGCTCGTCTGCACGTACGGCGCGATGCCCGCATTGGGATACACGCTATGGATGACGCGGCGCAGGTACTCGAAGGCCTCGTCGCCGTCGAACGGCGACACCGGCGAGGGCTCGCACACCTCGAACAGATCGTAGGACGTCTTCTCGTCGAAGCGCTGTTTGATGCGCGCGAGGGCGCCGCCCACCGAGTCGCCCGGGTCGATGCGCACGTTCACCGTGGCCTTCGCCTTGTGCGGGATGACGTTGTGCGCCTTGCTGCCTTCCAGCTGGGTAAGCGCGTACGTGGTGCGCACCATGGCCGCCGTTTCGTGGTCGCCCTTCATGATGCGCACGACCAGCGGGCGGAACAGCCACAGGTTGCCGAAGACGATGCGCAACCCGAAGCCGCCATGAGCCGCCAGCTCCTTGAGCATGGTGGCCACAGGCGCCGAAAGCACTGCGCGCGGCGGGTTCTTCTGCAGGTCGTCGAGGCCCGCTACCAGCTTGGCCGTGGCGTCTTCGAGCGAAGGCGTGGAGGCGTGACCGCCGTCGGCGCACGTCTCGATGCATGCGTTGAAAATGCCCTTTTCCGCGACGCCGACCGCCGCGAATTCGCCCTGCACGCCCAAAGGCGGGTTGTCGATGACCGCGCCGCCTTCGTCGAGCACCATATACGGAATGCGATCGATCGACTTCAAGTAGTCGATCATGTGAGGCGCGGTGTCGCCGCCTTCCTCTTCGGTGTTCGAGGAGAAGAAGTAGATATCGCGCGGCGGCGTGTAGCCCTCCGCCATCAGGGTTTCCGCCGCTTCCATGAGGCCCGCCCAGATGCATTTGGTATCGACCGCGCCGCGGGCGTAGATCTTGCCGTCGGCCACGTCGGCGGAAAACGGGTCATGACTCCACCCCGCAGGGTCGGCCTCGACCACATCGTGATGGGCCATCAGCAGCACCGGAGCCGCCGCGCGATCGGTGCCCTTCCACAGAAGCGAGATGCCGTACGTGTCGATCATCTTCAGCTCGCACGTCTCGAACACGCGCGGATACAGGCGGCGCAGCTTCGGCACGAACTCGTCGAACGCGGTGCGATCGCCGGACCCCCATACCGTTTCGCTGCGCAGCATCTCGCGGAAACGCTCCACCGACGCGTCGGTTCCCATCGCGCTGCTCTGCGGCAGCGGATCGACCACCGGCGTCGGCTTGAGCCGCACCGCGTTCACCACCAGCACGATCGCCAACGCAGCGATCAGCGCGAGTACTACGGCCGCCACGACCATATCGCTCTCCCCCTTTCGCCCGGGTGCCGCCATGCCCCTTGCATGGCGCGGCATGAAGCCGGGCATCGTCTTTCGGTATCCGGTCGGCAATTATAGTGGCGACGTCCGAAAAAACGGCGAGCGAGCGCGCAGACGGAGCGAATGGACGGGCAACGACGAAATGCCGCCGAAAACGGGGCGTCGGATGCGACAAGCGGAGGCACGAGGACACGACGAGAAGCGGGCGGACGCGGCGTGCGGCGGACGCAAGAGCTCGCCGACACACGGGGGCGCGAGCGGGCAAAGCGAGCAACGGCCGCAAAGCAGGCGTGCCGCCCGCGAGCGCGGCGGCAAAACCGAGGCGTCAAGCGGATCGGCGCTGCGAGCGAAGCGAGGACTCCCGCGCCGCTCCAGCGAATCACGCAGCACGGGCCAGACCGCCGGACCAAGCACAAGGCAGGCGGGCGACCTGCCGGAACGTCAAAAAAGCAGGCTCGCTGAACACACGAGCAACGGGCGGATCGGATCGGTGGGCGAACCCGAGGCGTCAAGCGGAGCGGCGCGGCGAGCGAAGCGGGGGGGCGCCGCGCCGACGAACCCCGCAACGCCAGACCGGAAAACGGGAGCCAGGGCAATCGGCGGCCTAGCCCATCGCCTTGTTCACGGCCTCCTCGAAATGCGGGTACATCTCACGCGCCGAGCCGGCGAAGATATCGCTCACCGTGCCCGAAGCGTCGATCACCACCGTATAAGGAATGCCGCTTGTGGGATAAGCGCGCTGCACCTCGTAGTCGGAATCGAGCGCCCACATGAAATCGAAACCCTGGCGCTGCGCGAAATCGGAGACGACCGATTCGTCTTCGCCGCAGTTCACCAGCACCACGTTCACGTCAGGGTAATTCTCCTTGATGCGCTGCAGGTCGGGCATCTCTTTGATGCAGTACGGGCACCAGGTTCCCCAAAAGCTCAGCACGGTCACGTTGCCCTGCAGCGCGGCGATGCTCGTCTCGGTTCCGTCCAGCAAAACGAGCGGAGCATCGGGGGCCGGCTGGCCGACGGCGGCGCCGCGCATCTTGGTGGAGTCGATAGGCGTCTGCGCATCCTGGCCGGCGTCGGGCGCGGCGGCATCGGAGGCCGCATCGCTCGACTGGCAGCCCGCCAGCAGGCACGCACACAGAACGCCCGCCGCGCACATCGCGCCGAAAACGCGTAGGCCGCGCTTTTCGCGCGGCGCGAGCTGGAATGCGGGACGATCGGCGGCGTCGATAACGGGGCGACCGGCGGCGGGACGGCCAAGCGCATCGACGGAGAAACGATTGGCGACATCGACAGCGAAACGGCCGGATGCATCGGCAGAAGCATGGCCGCGCTCGGAAACTTCGACGCCGTGCGCGACCTTTGCGGTGCGATCATTCATCAAGTAAACCTCCGTTGTTCGATTCGTAGCGCATCCATACTCGCAAACCTGAAATGCCACGTCAAAGCATCTCGGAAAATCGCTGGACCGAGCATGCGAATTCGCCGAAACGCCTCGAGATTCGCAAAGCGTCCTGGCGACTTACGAAAACGCCCGAAATCCCATCGGGCACAGAATGCCTCGACGAAACGCCGCGAAAGCTCGCAGGCGAAGCCGAGCGGCCCGAAAAACATCCGAGAGGCTCGCGGGACGCGCGAAAGCTGCGCAGAAACGTCCCCGGGGATTCCCGATGAATTCAAGACTCGCCGAATCGCCCCGAAGGCTTGCGGAGCGCCCTCCGCCGAGAGCTCGCGGCGGCCTCGACGAGCCCGAGCCCTCCCCTGGAGCGCCAAAACCCTCGATTGGGAAAGAAAAAACGCTTCACCAGCCATTTTTTGACGGCTATGGCACGAAAAAGCAACGCACTCAAGCAACGCTGCATCAGCGACCTGGGAAAACGCGGCGATATAGGAGCGTTAGGCGGCCCCAGGCCGGCAAATGCACCGAAATTCGTGCCACAGCCGCAAAAAACCGGACTCATTCGAGCTTTTCGAGCAAAACGCCGGCGCGTCCAGGATCAAGCGTCGTCGCCTCGGCCGAAACCGCAACGCTTTCGGCCGAGGCGACGACGCATTCAGGCGAAGTCCCGCGCGTTCGATGCCAAGCCCCGAGCTTCGGCCACAAACTCAGCGTCCAGCCGCACAAACCTAACGACCGACGTCGGTTGAAGGCGAGCTGTCGGCCTCTCCTTCAACCGCCTTACCGCGCTCGGTCTTCGCGGACGACAGCTGCACGCTGAAGCGGATGGCACCGTGCGCGCAAGCCGCCTTGCAGGCGCCGCACTCGATGCACTCGCGATCGCCCACATGCCGCACATCCATACGGCACATCTCCACGCAGGCGTTGCAGCCCGTACACGCCCGCTCGTCGATCACGTAACGCAGCGCGCAAAAGCGGTTGAAAAACCCGTACAGCGCGCCGAGCGGGCACAAAAAGCGGCAAAACGGCCGATAGAGCACCATCGACCCGAACACGATAGCCGCCAGAACAGCCGTCTTCCACGTGAACAGCGCGCCGACGATGTCCTGCAGATCAGGACTGGCCGCCACCAGCGTAACGCCGGCCAGGGTTCCCGCGGGGCATAGATACGTGCAGAACAGCGGGGAGGCCACCCCGTCGGCGGCAAGCGTGATAAGCGGACCTGCAACCACCAGGGCGAGCGCCGCGTATTTCAACCCGCTCAGCTTGCGCGTCAAGGCGCTTTTGCCCACGACGGGCATATGCAGGAAACGCCCGAGCTTGTCGAGCATGTCCTGGATGAAGCCGAACGGGCAGGCCCATCCGCAGATAGTACGCCCGAACAGCGCGCCGAACGCGAGCAAACAGCCCACCGCGTAAAACGGCAGCTTGAGCGACGAGGCGCCGAGCGCCTGCTGCAGCGCGCCCACCGGGCAAGCGCCCACGGCGCCCGGACACGAATAGCAATGCAAGCCCGGAACGCAAGCGCCCTTCGTGGCGGCGCGGCTCACGGAAAGCGTGGCGATGCCCTGAAAATCGAGGTTGTATAAAAGCGCGGTCAGCAGTTGGATGAGATGGCGCTTCGTGCGCATGAGAAACCGTTTCATGCCCTACCCTATGCCGATGCATTCGTAACAGATCAGCGACGCTTTGCGCCATACGTCGACCATGTCGCCCTGCGCGATGCCGCATGCCATAAGCACGACGGCGATGATGAGCACGACAACCCATGCAGGCACGCGAAAACGCCGCCCATCGGCGGAAACGCTGCGGCCCCTCTGTCGCTTTCCCGAAATCATGCGCGCATTGTACCACGAGCATGAATCAGGGCCGCGACCCGTGCGCGCGGCTCGCGACCGGCCCGCAAACGGCGCGTATTATCCCCGTGCGTGCGCCAAGCGATCCGCAGCTAGCCGGCATGCGTCACACAACCGGCCGCGACCCGCAACGCGCGTCGCGCGACAGACCCCGCAACCGATCGGCTGCCCCGCGCCCGTAACCGATCCCGACCTGCAGCGTCTCCACCGCGCCCGCGTGCGCTCCGCGACGGCGGGCGCTACGGCTGCGCGCCGAAGCCTGCCATCCACGCGCGATACGCCGCGCCGTCGGACGTTTCGCACGCACGACGCCATGCCGCATCCCACTGTCGCACGAAATCCGCGAACGCCGCCGAGGACGCGTGCGCATCGTCGGCCGGCGCAAGCACGATTCCTTCGGCAGCGCGGCACGGGCGCAGGTCGAGCAGAAACGCAAGCTCGAACAGGCAATGCACGGCGGCACATTGGTCGGGCACGTCGAAATCGAGCAGCGCTTCGGGCGCCGCATCCAGCGCGCGGGACAGCGCCCGGCGATGGGCGGCGTTGATCGCGCGACGACCCTGCTCGTACGAGCCCAGCGAAAACGAGCTGATGCCCGCCGCCTCGGCAAGCCGCGCCTGCGAAAACCCGCGGCGTGTGCGCAGGCGGCGCAGACGCTCGGAGGCCGGCTCGACAGGCACGCAATCGCCGTCGAACGGCTCGTTGAAATTCAAGATGAACCACTCCTCGCGCGGACCCGCATCGGGCGCGACCGCACGGCAGCGTTCATCGCGCGCTGCTACGCAACCGTCTGCGCGTGCGGCGCCGCCGCTTGCGCATGCAGCGGCCTCGGCCCGATCGGCCTCGATGGCGTCGGTCCACGCGCACAGCGCGTACTCGACATACGCGTCCTCGGCGGCAACGCCCGCCTGCGACCCGCAGACGTGCGGACGGACGCCGCATGCATCGGCCAGCCCGAACAGCGCATGAGCCGCCGCGTAGACGCGACGATCGTCGTCGGGGCGCACGGCCGCGTCCATCTTGCAGGCCCGAAACACCGCGGGAGACACCCGCAGCGCCGCGGCCAGCGCGTCCACGGTTTCGGACGCGGCGAAGCTTTTCCCCTGCTCGTAATTGCGAACGGAATCGACATTCACGCCCGACCTGCGCGCCAGCTCGTCTTGCGTCATGGGGCCTTTCAGCGCGCGCAACCGCCGCAACCGCGCCCCGAAACGCGCCCGTTCGGGCCTCGCCTTTTCCATACGCACCGCCTCATCTGTCATGGCGGCGCCCGCATGCCGCCTCATCGGCCTTCGGGCCGAACTGGATAAATTGGTAAAAATTGTACGATATTGCTATAGTGCAAGCTAGTAATAACTGTACCGATTATCGCCCGCAGGCCGCGCCTGTGCGAAAGTCGGTCGGCTCTTCCGAAGCAAACACGGCATGCGATGACGAAAGGAACCGCCATGAACAGAACCAGCGAGACATACGGCTACGCGCGCGTTTCCGCCAAAGACCAGCACCTCGACCGGCAAATGGACGCCCTGCGCGCGTTTCCCGTAAGCGAAACCAAGATTTACGCCGACAAGGCAAGCGGGAAGGATTTCAACCGGCCCGCCTACCAGCAGCTGATGCGCACCATGCAGCCGGGCGACGTGCTGGTAATCAAAAGCATCGATCGGCTGGGGCGCAATTACGACGAGATTCTGGAGGAATGGCGCCGCATCACCAAGACCATGCGCTGCGCCATGGTGGTGCTCGATATGCCGCTGCTCGACACGCGCTTCACGAAATCCAACGTCACGGGCGTGTTCATCGCAGACGTGGTGCTGCAGCTTCTCAGCTATGTGGCGCAGGTGGAACGCGACAGCATTCGCCAGCGGCAAGCCGAAGGCATCGCGGCGGCGCAGGCGCGCGGCGTGCGCTTCGGCCGTCCGCCGAAAAAACGCCCGAAATGCTACGAAGCGACGAAGGCGGCTTTCACCTCGGGCGCCATCACGCGCAAAGAAGCGGCGGCGCGCCTGCGCGTCAGCATCACCACGTTCGAAAAATGGATGAAAGAAGACGACGCCGGGTTCGACGCACCCGGCCGCGAAAGGAAGACGTTCGCATAATGCCAGGTGAAAAACGCATCCACCCACCTTTATGTCGCCCGTAAAAGTAGACATTTTCGGGGCAGTAGAAACCTCGGCAATAAAGCCGCACCCGTGATGCATTTGTCCATGTGGGTGTATGCAGCACCCATGTTCGCAGGTATCTCCGAAAATGTCTACTTAATTGGTTTCGCCTCGAGGGCGCGCAGCAGCGTGCCCCGACGCGTTATCGGACGCCCAGGCAGCTGAATTCCGGCGATCGACGGCCGCGCCCTTTCGCAAGAAAGGAGTCGGCTTGACCTCGCAGATCAAATCGAAACAGCGCGTTGCCGACCACGGCGAGGTATACACGCGGCCGCGCGAAGTGAATGCCATGCTCGACATGGTGAAACAGGAAACCGAGCGCATCGACTCGCGTTTCCTGGAGCCCGCCTGCGGTAACGGCAATTTCCTGGCCGAGGTGCTGCATCGCAAGCTCGCGGTGGTGGCGAACACGTATCGCACCAGCCCGCATGAATACATGCGCAACGCCTTCGTGGCCACAGCCACCTGTACGGCGTGGACATTCTGCCCGACAACGTGGAGGAATGCCGCGAACGCCTGTACGGCATCGTGGAAAGCGAAGCGAAAGCGGCCATCAAAAAGCACGTCGAGCAGGGCTTTCTGGACGCCGTGCGCTTCGTGCTGCAGAAAAACATCCTGTGCGGCGACGCCCTGACCCTGAAAGACGCGGACGACAAGCCCATCAGATTCGCCGAATGGTCCATCGTCACGGGCGACAAGGTGAAACGGCGCGATTACCTGCTGAGCGAATTACTCGAAGGCGCGAACGACCAGCAATCACTGTTCGGCGATTTGCTCGGCGAGCGCGAAAACGCCGTGGAATGGGAGTTCGACGAGGAGATCCAGGCCTTCGTGCCATCCGCCGTCGCCGAGTACCCCCTGGTGAATTACTGGGAGGTGCGCACGCATGGCTAGCCTGTTCGACACCGTATACAACCCCGATGTGCTCACCTGCCTGGCCAACCTGAGCAACGACGAAGTGTTCACGCCGCCCGAGCTGGCGAACCGAATACTGGACATGCTGCCGGAAGAAATCTGGAGCGACCCGACCGTCACGATGCTCGACCCGTTCTGCAAATCGGGCGTCTTTCTGCGCGAGGCGGCGAAACGTTTCATCGAAGGCCTCGAAGACGCATACCCCGATTTGCAAGAGCGCGTGGACCATATTATGCACGAGCAGCTTTTCGGCATCGCCATCACCGAGATGACCGGCATGCTTTCGCGCCGCAGCCTGTACTGCTCGAAATTCGCCGATGGAGCGTACAGCGTTTCGCGCTTCGACACGCCTGAAGGCAACATCCGATTCAAACATATGCAGCACACGTGGGTGCGCGATAAATGCGCATACTGCGGAGCCTCGAAAGAAGTCTACCAACGCGACGCAAGTCTCGAATCGCATGCCTACGAACTGATCCACACGCCCAGTCCCGAGAGGATTTTCAACATGAAATTCGACGTCATCGTCGGAAACCCGCCGTATCAATTGAGCGATGGCGGGAGCGGTGCAAGCGCATTGCCCATCTACCATAAATTTATCCAGCATGCAAAAAAGCTAAAACCTCGCTATCTCACAATGATTGTTCCCTCACGATGGTTTTCGGGCGGAAAAGGACTCGAGCAATTCCGTACCGAAATGCTTTCCGACACGCATTTAACGCAACTTCATGACTTTTTCGATTCGACAGAATGCTTCCCTGGCGTAGACATCTCGGGTGGCGTTTGTTATTTCTTATGGGAAAGAGATACCGTAGCAGAGTGCGAGGTTGTTTCGTCCATTAACGGGGAAACCACTTCAATGAAAAGACCCCTTCTAGAACCAAGCGCAACAGAATTTATTAGGTTTAACCAGGCCGTTAGCATCATTAGGAAAGTGGAACAAAACACTTTTGCCCCCTTTGACCGTCTTATCAGCTCACGAAAGCCTTTCGGCCTAAATACCAACGTCAAAGGAATAGCTAAAGAACAGTGTTCTAATCCAGTACTGCTCTACTCCAACAAAAACGCCCAAAAGAAGCCTGGCTTCATCTCCCGATCCGACATTACAACTAATGCCGACCTTATCGACAAATGGAAAATTTTCATCTCGTACGCATACGGCGAGCGCGGTAGTTTCCCTTACCTTGTATTAGGAAAACCATTCCTGGGCAAACCTGGAACAGCATGCACTGAAACATACCTAGTAATCGGTCCCTTTAACAACCAAGAATGCACGCGAAATGCTCTTACCTATATCGAAACGAAATTCTTCCGTTTCCTTACACTGCTACAGAAAAACACTCAGCATGCAACAAAACGAGTATACAAGCACGTCCCCATGCAGGACTTCTCCAAGCCCTGGACCGACGAAGAGCTCTACGCAAAATACGGCCTCGACGAAAACGAAATCGCCTTCATCGAGTCGATGATTCGCCCCATGGACCTCGGTGATTCGCATGAATAGCACCTTCTTCCCCGCTCGTCCCGACGTCCACCCGAAGGTCTACGCCTATCGCTCGATCCACTCCGAATACGAGGGGTTCCTCAAGGTGGGTTACACGGAACGCGCCGTCGAGGTGCGCGTCGCCGAGCAGTTCCCCATCGTGCAGCCGGGCAAAATCAATCCGTATGAAATCGTATTCGCGGAAAGCGCCATGCGTTCCGACGGCACGTCGTTCACCGACGGCGACCTGCACCGCCGCCTCGAACGCAACGGGTTCGAAAACGTCGGCGGCGAGTGGTTCCGCTGCACGGCCGGCGACGTGCGCAACGCCTGGCTGCAGGTGCGCGACCGCGTGGATTACGGCGCCAACCGAACCGAAGACTTCGCCATGCGCCCCGAGCAGCGCGCCGCCGTGGACAAAACCGAGGCGTACTTCCGCGACTGCGAGCGCCCCGGCAGCCGCAACGCGCCCAAATTCCTCTGGAACGCCAAGATGCGCTTCGGCAAAACATTCGCCAGCTACCAGCTGGCCAAACGCATGGACATGAAACGCGTGCTGGTGTTCACGTTCAAGCCCGCCGTCGAAGCGGCCTGGCAGGAAGACCTGGAAACGCACGTCGATTTCGAAGGCTGGCAGTTCGTCAGCCGCGGCGGGCGCACCTACGACGAATGCGACCCCGACAAACCCATCGTGTGCTTCGGATCGTTCCAGGACTTCCTGGGCGTCGATAAAAAGACGGACGGCATCAAGCCGCGCAACGAATGGGTGCATCTGGAAAACTGGGACATGGTCGTCTTCGACGAATACCACTTCGGCGCATGGAAGGATTCCGCGAAAAGCCTGTTCGCAGAAAGCGATGGCGATGCCGTCGATGACGCCGACGACGCAAACGCCGCCTCCGCGGGCAACTCGCTCGACGAAACGTGGCTTCCCATCCAGTCGCGCTTCTACCTGTACCTTTCGGGCACGCCGTTTCGCGCGCTCAACTCGGGCGAATTCATCGAAGAACAGGTGTTCAACTGGACCTATTCCGACGAGCAGCGCTGCAAGGCGGAATGGACCGGCGAGCGCAACCCCTACGAAGCCCTGCCGCGCGTGGTCATGATGACCTACCGCATACCCGATTCGATCAGGCGCATCGCCCAGCAAGGCGAGTTCGACGAATTCGACCTGAACGTCTTCTTCTCCGCCGAAGGCGAAGGCGCGCAGGCGCATTTCAAATACGAGGAATACGTGCAGAAATGGCTCGACCTCATCAGGGGCTCGTTCAAGGAAACCGCCGTCGACGACCTGAAGATGGGCGCCAAAAAGCCGCCGATGCCGTTCAGCCACAAAGAGCTGCTGCCCGTGCTGACGCACACGCTGTGGTTCCTGCCCAACGTGGCATCGTGCGAAGCCATGGCGAATCTGCTGACCAAACGCCAGAACGTCTTCTACCACGACTACACGGTCATCGTCGCCGCCGGCAGCAAGGCGGGCATGGGCGTCGAGGCGGTCGAGCCCGTGCGTAAAGCCATGGGCGATCCGCTGACCACGAAAACCATCACGCTTTCGTGCGGCAAGCTCACCACCGGCGTGACTATCAAGCCGTGGGGCGGCGTGCTGATGCTGCGCAATCTGAAAAGCCCGGAAACCTACTTCCAAACGGCGTTTCGCGCGCAAAGCCCCTGGACCGCGAAAAACGAGGACGGCACCACCGAAATTCTCAAGCGCGACTGCTACGTGTTCGACTTCTCGCTCAACCGCGCCCTGGCGATGATCTCCGACTACAGCTGCCGCCTGTCGGTGGACGACGCCGGCCCGAGCGCAAGGTGGCCGAATTCGTGAAGTTCCTGCCCGTGCTGGCCTACGACGGCAGCGCCATGCAGGAGGTTGACGCCGCGCAGATCCTCGACATCGCCATGGCGGGCACATCCGCCACGCTGCTCGCGCGCCGCTGGGAAAGCGCACTGCTGGTGAACGTGGACAACGCGACTCTGACGCGCCTGCTCGCCAACGAGGAGGCCATGAACGCACTGATGAAGATCGAGGGTTTCCGCAACCTGAACAGCGATATCGAAACCATCGTGAACAAGTCCGAAGCCGTGAAAAAGGCCAAGAGCGAAGGCGGCGAGCTTTCCAAGCAGGAAAAGAAGCGGCTCAGCGACGAAGAAAAGGAATTCAAAAGCAAGCGCAAAGAGATTCAGGAGAAGCTGATCAAGTTCGCCACGCGCATTCCCGTGTTCATGTACCTGACCGACCGCCGCGAGGAAACGCTCAAGGACGTCATCACGCAGCTCGAACCGGGCTTGTTCAAGAAGGTAACGGGCTTGGGCGTGAAAGATTTCGAGCTGCTTGTGTCGCTCGGGGTGTTCCGCGACGACATCATGAACGACGCCGTGTACAAATTCCGCCGCTACGAAGACCGCAGCCTGGATTACACGGGCATCGACATGCACAAGCGCGATACGAGTATCGGTCTGTTCGACACGAAACTTTCCACCGCCGATTACGAGGACCTGAAGCTGCGCGATGCGCTGCTCGACCCCGATGGGCGCCTGCACCGCCGCGACGACATGGTGGTGGAAAGCTACACCATCGACCGACGTGCGGACAAGCCGGAGATCACGCATCGCGTGGAGGTCGTCGATGCGCCGCGCGACGCTGCCGCAGGGCAAGGCGGTGCGACTGCCGCGGAAGCCGCAAAGCGCGGCGCGACGGCGCAGCGCGACACGGAAGGCCTCGGGGCGGCAGCGGCGCGGCACGACACGGGAGGTCTCGGAGCGACAGAGAGAAAAGCGGAGCGAAAAGATGCAACGGGCCGCAACGCAGCGCGACCTGGAGCAACGGAAAGCGGCGCCTCGATGCGCACCGCAACGAAACCCGACGCGATGTCGTCGGGGGAATACGCGCGCATGATCAGCGAACGCGTAGCCGCACGACGCAGCAAGCAGGCCGCGCAAACGCACGAGCAACCTTCCGGAGGCAAGCCTAGGATCGAGCCGCTTTCGCCCGAGCAGATCGCTTCCATCGGCGCAGGAACACGCGTGTTCCACAAGGGATTCGGCTGGGGCAAGGTCACGCGCGTCGGCGACGGCAGCATATTCGTGTTCCTGAAGGACAAAGAGCGCATGTTCGCATTCCCGCAAGCGTTCGACCAGGGGTTCTTGAGTCTGTAGGGCAACGGCGGCGCGCAGGCGGATCGGCGTCGCAGCCTCGCGGGGAGTTACCCGCGCTTGCGCACGTTCGACGCCCACGTCCAAGAGCTGCCTACCAGGTGTTCGCAGGGAGTTACCTGTTGGATATTCGCGGGCTGGCGGCTGGACGAGACGATTGCGAGCCAGCCGCCAGCCCATTTGATCGACGCAGAAGCCTCACGAAGAGTTGCCGGTCACCTGCGCTTCACGCGACGTGCGGGTGGATCGGGTCGCGTCGAAGCCTCGTGGGGGGCGCCTACCAGGCGTTCGCGGACTGGCAGCCGAACGCTTGCGGACTGGCGGCTGATTCATCGGATCGCCGTCGAAGCCTTGTGGGGAGCCGCCGGCCGCCCGCGCTTCATGCAACGTGCGGGTGGATCGGGTCGCGTCGAAGCCGACGGCGGTCCGACGGGCTTTTTGGGAAGTTTTTTGCGGGTATGGCACAAAATTCGCTGCCAAAACCGGCAAATCCGCGATAGAAAATGCATCGTCCCAGGTCGCCATGCGTCGCCGTTCCGCAATGGAAGGAAATCCGTGCCACAGCCGCAAAAAACCGGAGAGAAAGGCCGGATTGCGCGCGGCGCCGACACACTAGTCATCGAGGCGGCGGGGCCGTGCAACCGCTGTTTCCCCTGCGCAGCACCCCCGCATGGCGCCCCCTATGCAACAGCCTCGCATGGCACCCCTGCGCCACGTCCCCCCTACGCGGCAGCTCCGTGCGCGGCGGCTCGTCGTATTCCGCACGAGCCGCCGCCCCGCCCCACCCCCCCGCAACAGCAAGAGGGGCGGCCCTTCGGGCCGCCCCTCATCGCAAGCGTCGATCGCGCCGGGAGCGCTCCCGCATAGGCCTCCGCCCCGCCGCCGCGACAAAGGAGCTTTCCTCGCAGCAGCATCGGCTTCGCACCATCGCTGGCAAGGCAAGCGGAAACAGACAGCCTGCCGCGAAGCACGTCAACGGCAGCCGCTTCACGGTGCTCGGCGTTTCGGGCGCCAGACCGAAACGCCGCATGCGCCAGTCGCCGCCTATCGTCATCCGAACAGTTCGCCTCATCGACCGGCAAACCGGCAAAGCTCCCTAGTGACGGAAATGGCGATGCCCGGTGAAGACCATGGCGATGCCGTGCTCGTCGCACGCCTGGATGACTTCCTCATCGCGCACGGAGCCGCCAGGCTGAATCACCGCGGTGATGCCGTAGCTTGCCAGCTGGTCGACGCCGTCGCGGAACGGGAAGAACGCGTCGGACGCGCACACCAGACCGTCGGCCTCGACGCCCATGCGCTCGCACGCCTCATGGGCGCGCTCGCACGCAAGCTTCGCGGAATCGACGCGATTCGGCTGGCCGGGGCCCATGCCGATGCCCGCATGGTCTTTCGACACCAGAATGGCGTTGGACTTCACGCCCTTGCACACCTTCCACGCGAACATCAGCTCGTGCATCTCTTCGTCGGTGGGCTTGCGCTTGGTGGGCACGGTGAAGTCCTCGGGCTTTTCGTCCACGCGGTCGACGCACTGCGCCAGCATGCCGCCGTCCACGGTGCGGAACTCAACCGCGGCAGGCGCATCCACGCCGCCGGTGCGCAGCACGCGCAGGTTCTTCTTCTGCTGCAGCAGCTCGAGCGCGGCAGGCTCGTACGAAGGCGCGATCAGCACCTCGACGAACTGCTTGTTGGCGTTGATGTGCTCGACCATGGCGAGCGACACCTCGACGTTCGCGGCGATGATGCCGCCGAACGCGCTTTTCGGATCGCACGCGAGCGCCTTGTCATAGGCCTCTTCCACCGTGGCCGCGGTAGCCGATCCGCACGGGTTCTGATGCTTCAGGATGACGACCGCGGGCTCGTCGAATTCGCGGACGATGCCCCAGCATGCGTCGGTGTCGAGAATGTTGTTGTACGAGAGCTCCTTACCGTTGAGCTGCTCGGCGTTGACCAGCGAATGGGCCGTGGCGAACTCGGGCATGCGGTAGTACATGGCGTCCTGATGCGGGTTCTCGCCGTAGCGCAGATCCTGCTGCTTCACCAGATGCAGGTCGCGCACTTCGGGGAACATCTGCTCGGAGGCCTCATTGACCTGGCCGTCGAGCCAACGGGCGATAGCGCCGTCGTATGCGTTGGTGGTCTGGAAGACCTTGAGCGCCAGCTGCACGCGGGTCTCGCGCAGGGTGGCGCCGCCGTTGGCGCGCATCTCATCGAGGATGGCGTCGTAGCGCTCGGGCTCGGTCACCACGGCCACGCTCTCGAAATTCTTCGCGGCGGAACGCAGCATGGAGGGGCCCCCGATGTCGATATTCTCGATGCAGGTGCCGAAATCGGCGCCCGATTCGACCGTCTTCTCGAAGGCGTACAGGTTCACGACCACCATGTCGATCATGCCGATGCCGTGCTCTTCGGCCTGGCGCATGTGCTCCGGGTTGTCGCGCTTGGCCAAAAGGCCGCCGTGCACCTTCGGATGCAGCGTCTTCACGCGGCCGTCCATCATCTCGGGGAACCCGGTCAAATCGTCGATCGGACGCACGGGAATGCCCGCGGCCTCGATGACCTTGGCGGTGCCGCCCGTCGAAACGATTTCCACGCCGAATTCTTCATGAAGCGCGCGGGCGAACTCCACGATGCCGGTTTTGTCGGTAACCGACATGAGCGCTCGCTTGACCTGAGGATTGCTCATCCTGCTTTTCCTTCCTGCTCTATGGGCCCCATGGCCGCATGCCGTTTGCCCCTCCATAGTAGCGCGGCGGCGCCGGCCCGCGCATACAAAGGCGTGCATTAACCGGCAAATTATCGCGAATCCGCGCAATATCGCACTGCAGCATGCGGCCGCAAGCCCCGCGCGGCAGGCGCGCTACCAGAGGCCGTTTTCGTGCTTGTCGCGCGCCTCCTGGCTGTAGCGCTGCTTGTAGCGCACGTCAACCAGCTCGGCGACGATGGAAATAGCCAGCTCAGCAGGCGTCTTCGCACCGAACTTCAAGCCGATGGGACGCTTGACGGCCTCCCACTGCTCCTCGGTCATGCCCGCCTCGAGACACAGGTCGTGCACGCGGCTGTTCTTGCCCTTGCAGCCCATCATGCCCACGTAATGCACGCCCTGCTTGCTGGCCCACACGCAGCCTTCGGGGTCGTGCATGTGGCCGCGCGTCACCACGCACACGTAATCGGATGCGTCGGCCTGCATGCCGGCCAAATCGTCGAACGAGTCGATAAGCGTGCGCTTCGCCTGCGGGAAGCGCTCCTCGTTAAGGAAGGAGGCGTCGTCGTCGACCACTTCGACCTCGAAGCCCACGTGGCGCGCAAGCACCGCCGTCTCGACCGCCACGTCGGACGCGCCCAGAAGCCACACCTTCACCGCATCGAACAGCGGCACCGACGTCCACGTGAGACCGTCGAACTGGTCGTTATGCATGGACGGGCCGCGCGTGACGTCTTTCATCTGGAAGAAATCGCGATCGGAATACGGGCGGGCGGCCACGGCCTCTTTCGCGTCGTTGCAGAAAAACACCAGGTCGCGACCGTCGGCGCTGCCGACGTCGCCGTACTTCTTCGTGACCTCGTTATCGACGTTGGTCACGGCGACGGCCGCGTCTTCGACCACCTTGAAGCCGATCCAGGCCAGATCGCCCTCGTCGATGGCGCGGGCGGCGCGCTCGAACACGCAGGCGTCTTCGGCCGTCAAGCTGGCGGAAATGCGCGCCAGCGCTTCGGGAGACGTGCGGGCGTCGGACTCGGCCGCCTCGGCGGAAAAGCAGGGGAAATCGACCGGCGACAGCTCGACGGCGCGCCCCGCGCGCAGGTCGGCGGCGATGGCCAGAAGCGTCTCTTTACGCATAACGGTTCCTTTCGTGAATCACCCATCTACGCGGCGCCGCGCGAAACCCCGCGCATGCGCCGCACGCAGAGCCGCGTGCGCGGCTCCGCTTTTATCCTGCAACAAGAATAAAGCAGCACGCGCGCATTGCAAGCACCGCAATCGAACTGTCTCCGTTTCCTGGACGAGGGAAACGAGGGCGGCATCTTCGTTCCAGGCAGACCGCCTTGCGATAGCGGGCTGCGGCGACACGCCTTCTTAGGAGATATGCACCTTGCGGTCGGCGCCCACCTGCACGCGGCCCTCGGCGATCATCTGCAGCACCTGCGGATACAGCCGGTGCTCGACCTCGTGGATCTTGGCCTCGAGCGTCTCGACGGTGTCGTCCTCGGCGATCTCAACCGCACGCTGCGCGACGATGGGTCCCTTGTCGTATTCGGCGTTGGCGAAATGCACGGTGACGCCCGTCACCTTCACGCCGGCCTCGTAGGCGTCGGCGATGGCATGCGCGCCTTTGAACGAGGGCAGCAACGCCGGATGCAGGTTGAGCACGCGGTCGGGGAAGGCGGCCAGGATGGCGTCGGTCACCTTGCGCATGTAGCCCGCCATGACCACGTACTCGCAGCCGGCATGCACCAGCTCGGAGGCGATAGCCTCGTTGGCCATGTCGGCATCGGCGTAAACGTCCTTGGAAAGCGCCACCGTCTGGATGCCCGCCTCCTTCGCGCGCACGAGGCCGTACGCATCGGGACGGCTCGAAATGACCACGCGGATTTCCGCATCGAGGCGGCCCGCTTCGATTTCGTCGATAATCGCCTGCAGGTTCGACCCCGAACCCGAAATGAGAACACCGATCTTCAGCGCCATGGCGCTTCCTCCTTCGCAACCGCTCGCCCCGGCGAGGGGGTCGAGCATTCCCTTCATTTTCGCTTCGCCGAATCGCGACGGCGTCGCAGCATCGCCAAGACGCAGAATCGCCCTTGCGACCGCGGCCGTTCCGCATGGCATAATATCGCGCCGCCCGAACGGCCCGCGACGTGTCGCCCGCCGATTCGCGATGCGTCGTCCGAACGGGCCGTGATGTATCGCCCACCGACCCGTAACGTGTCGCCCGAGCAGCCGGTGATGCGGCGCATCCGCTTCGTTGCCCGCCAAAACCCCTTATGCACACGAAAACAAGCTCGCTCGGGTTTTTTTGCGGGTATGGCACGAACACGGCGCATTTTAGCGCTTCTTCGACTGCATTTTCGCAATCGAGTCGGCGTTTCCCCAGGTCGTTTGCAGGCGTCACGAAGCTCGCGCGTCCATCTTGTGCCATAGCCGCAAAAAATGGACCGCGGCGCATATTTTGCTGGCGCAAGCGGCTGCCGGCACAGGCTGCCGACATCGCAACACGCCCCGTCGGCGATCCAGAACCGCCGCCGGTCCAAGGCCGCCGCCAGCCCGATGCCGAAACAATCCTCGACGTCGCACGGCCGATACGCCCGCATTGCCGCGACGGCCGCAACCGAACCAATGGCGCAAGCCGAATCGCTGCGGCGGACACCGCCGCCTGCCACAATGGGCTTCGCCGCGCCAGCATCGAACCCCATTGCCAGCGCCGAACGCGATGAATTCGCCGCGCCCGCCGACCGACCCAAGATCGCCGCGGGCGACAGGCGGCCGACACCGCAACACGCCCCGTCACCGCCGCCGGTCCAGGGCTTCGACGGCGCGCCGCGCCGACTTGCCCAAGGCATCGGCAGGACCGACGTCACCGCACGCCGAAACGAAGAAAGCGAAGGCCGCATACGCGACGCTTCGCTTCCCTGCATCGAACCCGGGGAGCGGGACGCAGCCCTCCCAGGCCCGACTATGCCGCGCCGTTACGCGGGGTAGGCAACGCAGCCCGTGCCGGCCACGATCTCGCCGATGACGCACGGATCCTCGCCTGCGGCCTTGAGCTGCTCGATGACGGCATCCACCTGGTCGGCGGCCACGATGAGAGCCATGCCGATGCCCATGTTGAAAGTCTTGAGCGCTTCCTGCTCGGAAAGGCCCGCGGTCTCGACGGCCATCTGCGTGATGCCCGGAACCTCCCACTTCGCGGGATTGACCAGCGCGTCGAGGTGCTCGGGCAGCGCGCGGTTCAGGTTCTCGGTCATGCCGCCGCCCGTGATATGGGCGAGCGCATGCACGGCCCCGGGCAGCTTGCGCAGGCAGGAAAGCACCGGCTTGACGTAGATGCGCGTAGGCTCGATCAGCGCCTCGCCCACGGTCTTGCCGCCCAGGCGCTCGTCGGTCGCAGCCAGATCGTCGGCGGACTTGCCCTCCACCATGACCTTGCGGACGAGCGAGTAGCCGTTGGAATGGAAGCCGCTGGAGCGCAGGCCCACCACCACGTCGCCTTCGGCAACCTTGTCGGGGCCGATCATCTTCGGGCGATCGACCACGCCCACGCAGAAGCCGGACAGGTCGTAATCATCGGGATCCATGACGCCCGGATGCTCGGCCATCTCGCCGCCGATCAGAGCGCAGCCCGCCTGACGGCAGCCGTCGGCGATGCCGCCCACGACGTCGGCCACGTGCTCTTTGCGCAACTTGCCGATGGCGATGTAATCGAGGAAGAACAACGGCTCGGCGCCGCAGGCCAGAATGTCGTTGACGCACATGGCCACAAGGTCGATGCCCACGGTGTCATGCTTGCCGATGAGCTGGGCCACCTTGAGCTTGGTGCCCACGCCGTCGGTGCCGGAAATGAGAATGGGGTCTTCCATATCCTTCATGGCCGCGGCGGAAAACAGACCGCCGAAACCTCCGATGTCGCCGATAACCTCGGGGCGATACGTCGAATGCACCGCGTCTTTGATGGCGTCTACGGCCGCAGCGCCCTCTTCGATATCGACGCCGGCATCGGCATAAGTTACCTGAGTCATGTGTCTCCCTTTCATTCCGCGGCGCATGCAAGACGCGTCGTGTTTTTAAGCTTCCTTCCATGATGACACGGAAACGGCTCCATCGCCATATATGTACAAAACCCCGATACGAAAAAAAGCGCGGCCGGACGTCCGCCCTGCGGCGGCGCGCCCGGCCGCGCAAGGTCGTGCGATAGCGCAGCGAAACGCCGCCGCGCGAACGAGCGAGACGCTGACAAGCGGGCGACTAAGCACCCGACGCTGGCGCATTCGCGGGAACGGCGCTTTCGACCACGGAGCCGAACAGCACCGCGCGCGTCGCCGCGTAATCGTCGCCGCAGGTAATGAGCGTGAACAGCTTCTCGGCGGATGCCGTGTCCGCATCGGCGGGCACGGCGACGCGCGAGGCCTCCATGCGCTGCGCCATATAAGCGCTCAGGTCGTCATGACTCGCGAACCCGAATTGCAGAATGGACGTCTCCGTCGCATCCACCACGTCGAGCGCGTACGTGCTGCAGCGATAATTGCACGCGGGCGTGAACACGTAAAAGGTGCGCGCCGCATCGAACGCCTGCTGATCGGCCATCTGCAGCACGTGGGCGAACATGGTGTCGTCGTTCATATTGTGGCCGTAGATGAAGTTGTTCTGATCGGACATATCGCCCGCGTTTTCCGCCGAAAGGAAAATGGCGCCCTTGTGCACCAGGCCCCCCGCATCGCCGGTGAAATCCTTTTCGAGGTATTCCTCGTCGGTGTCGCCCTGCACGATGGGGTAATCGATGCTGGTGCCGGGCATGTAGATCCAACCCACGGTATCGGGGTTTTGCGCGACGAGCGCATCCCAATCGATCGTGAACGACGCCAAAGCATCGGCCTCTTTAGCGGGAAACGCCTGCTGGGCGATGTCGTCATACACCTTGCTGCCGTGCCAATAGCCGTAGCCGATCACGCCGAGCAGCCCGATGCTCGCCGTCAGCACGAGCAGCGCGATCACGAGCACCGCGGTCCAAAACGGGCTTTTTGCACCCGCGCGGCGGCGCGAGGCATTCCCCGCCTGCAGCCCATGGGCGGCCGCCCCGTAGCGCGCGCGGGCATAGGCCTGCGCGTCATCGGCGGAAAAAACGCCCGGAGCGCCAGCGTACGGCGCGACATCGGGACGAACATACGCGGACGTCGGACGCGCAGGCGCAGGCGCTGCGGCATTGACGCGGCGGTCCGAAGGAGCAGCAGCGCGCCTGTCGGAAGGCCCGTCGGAGCAGCGGCCGGAAGCGGCGGCGGTACGCTGGTCAAAAGGCATGGGGGCGCGATCCGATGGCGCAGCGTCGCGCCGGCCCGAAAAGGCGGCAGTACGCCCGCCGGAAGGCGCGGACGCACCGGCGCGGCGGCCGGATGGCGAAGCGGCATGGCGGCCGGACGGCGCCGCATGGGCACCCGCGCCTGCGCGCGGGCCGTAAGGAATGTCATTGCGTTTTCTCATACGGCAATCATAAAGAAAAGCGCGCCCGAGAAAACGCGCAGCGCGGCATTTTGCCCAAATAGTGCAAGAACGGCGCCGCAGCATTACGCCGCGACGCCGCTCCCGATAACGCGCGATAAACCGAGCGGGCTACTTCTTCATTTCCTCGATGAAGCCCTTCACGATGAACGCGACGACGATGATGACCACGATGGCGGCGACGATCCAAATGACCGCCATGGGAACATGCATTCCGAACAGTTCCATTTCCTCATCCTCCTTGAGGCTTAATGCCCATTTTCTCGAACCATGATGGTACTCCGGAAAACCGCTTCACGCAATCTTCACGGACGATGGTTGCCAAAACGAAACGTTGCCGCGACGGCGAGGCGCGCAGCTGGCGTCAGAGGGCACGAACGTCCCGTGCGCAGCTGCCGCCGGCGCATGCAAACGCCCCATGCGCAGCCGCCGCGCAGGCATCCCACGCGCGCCCGCGCGACGGGCGGCCCCATCGCGCTTGTCAAAGAGGGCGACGTCATCGCCATCGACGTCGAGACGGAAACGCTCGAGCTGCGCGTCTCCGACGATGAGCTGGCGGGCCGCCGCGCCGCGAAGCAGCCCTAATGCCTGCCGAACAAACGGGCGAACAGGCCTTTTTTCTGCGGCATATCGACCGAGCGCGCCTCGACGCGGCGATCGGGCAAATCGTCCGACGGAAAGCCCACGGGCGGCGCGTACGACGCCTCGGAGTGCGAGGCCGCAGGATACGCAGGACGCACGGGCGACGCAGGGTCTTTCGGCAAATCGCCGTCGATCGTCACATCGGACTTCGCCGCCTGAGGCGCATCCTCGCGACGCTCGGGCTGCGCGGCGAGGGCGGCTTCGGACAGCAAAACATCGGACGCAGCAGCGTCATCGCCGTGCGCGTCGTCGTCCGCCGCCTCCTCCGGCGCGGCGGAAACGGCAACGTCGCCCTGCGCATCCGCGCCTTCAGCCGGCTTCGGCGCAGCGGAAGCGACGGCAGCGCCGGCCTTGCCGGCCCCATCCGCACGCGTCGCCGAAACGCCGTGGGCGCCTACGACCGGCTCGTCCCCACGCGCGTCAAGCACCTCGGCAGAAGCCGCGGACGCGGACTCGGCATCGCGCGCCTCGGTAGAAGCCGCATGCTCGGAAACGGCATCGCGCGCCGCAGGCTTCTCCGAAGGCGTCGCGGACGCATCCGCACGCGTCGGCGCAGAATCGGGCTGCGTCGGTTCGACGCGGCGGGCGGCATGCTTGCCCTCGTAGCGCACCGGCTGCGTTTCCATCTCCATATCGATCGAGGACGCCTCGCGCGCGGCCTCGCGCTCGAAGACCAGGTCGTCATGCGCCTCTTCGGCCAACGCCTCGATCTGAGTGGACAGGCGGCCGTGCATGACCAGGTTGGGGCCTGTCGCGCGCGGCGCACGCTCGGCGGAGACGTACGCCTCCTTGATCAGGTGGTCCTGCGCGTCGAACGGCTTGGCCGCAAACGTGCCATCGGGGTTGCGCGGCACGAAATAGCCGAGTTCCGTATAGGTGCCGTCGGGCCGCAGCTCACGCAGCTTGGCGGTGTCGGACAGCATGGTCTTGAAGTAATCGAGCACCTTCTCGCGCAGATCGGGATCCTTGACGGGCCAGGCGATCTCCACGCGCTTGTCCAGGTTGCGCGTCATCAGGTCGGCGCTCGACAGATAGACCTTCTTGTCGTAGCCCGCGCCGAACACGTAGATGCGCGAATGCTCGAGCAAGCGACCCACCACGCTGACCACGCGGATGTTCTCGGTCTCGCCCGGCACGCCCGGCACCAGGCAGGAGATGCCGCGCACCAGCATGGTCACTTTCACGCCCGCGCGGCTCGCCTCGGCCAGCTTCTCGATGATGTCGCGGTCGGTGACCGAGTTGGTCTTCATGACGATCTCGGCCGGCATGCCCGCCTGCGCCTTCTGGATTTCCCCGTCGATGAACTTGCACAGATTCTGTTTGATCATCAGCGGCGCCACCATGAGCGTCTGGTACGCGTCCGTGGCGCTTTCAAGCTGCATGCTGCGGAAGAACATGGCCGCATCCTGGCCGATTTCGGGATCGGCGGTGATCATGGACAGGTCGGTGTAGAGCTTGGCCGTCTTCTCGTTGTAGTTGCCCGTGCCCAGCTGGGTGATGAACTGCAGGCCCTCGTCCGAGCGGCGCGTGATGGCGCAGATCTTGCTGTGCACCTTGAAATCGCGGAAGCCGTAGATGATATTGCAGCCCGCCTGCTCGAAACGCTGCGACCATTCGATGTTGTTGCTCTCGTCGAAGCGCGCGCGCAGCTCGAACAGCGCCGTGACCTCTTTACCGTTTTCGGCGGCCGTGATCAGGGCTTCGGCAAGGCGCGACTGGCTGGCCAGGCGATACAGCGTGATCTTGATGGAAAGCACGTCGGGGTCGACCGCGGCCTCCTGCAGCAGATGCACGAACGCGTCCATGGTCTCGTACGGATACGACAGCATGACGTCTTTTTGCAGCACCTGGTCGATGATGCTCTTGCCGCGCACCAGCTCGGCAGGCCACTGCGGGCTGGCGGGTTCGTCAACGAACGGCTCGGCCAGCTCGGGACCTACCATGGAGGGCAAAGCGAACGCGTAGCCCATATCGAGCGGCAGCCCCACGGTGTAGATCTGGCTGCGCTTGAGTCCCAAGCGCTTGGCCAAGAAACGCTCGGTCACGCTGGACAGCGGCCGTTCGCTTTCCAGGCGCACCGCGGCCAGCCGACTGCGCTTTTTCAGGATGCGCTTCATGTGGCTGCGGAAATCCTCGTCGTATTCGTCGGATTCCTCGTAGGTGTCCAAGTCGGCGTTGCGCGTGACCTGGATGACGTTGGCGTGCTTGACTGGATACATGCTGAAGATCCGGTCGGCCACCATTTCCAAGGCGTGCTCAAGCAGGATGAACGAATACCCGCCGCCCTCGCTTTCCAGCTTGATGGTGCGCGGGCAGTTCAGCGGCATGGGGATGATGCCCATCACCACGTCTTCGGCGGCCTTGGCGCGGTATTCCTTGCGGCGGTCCTTCGACATGGCCGCGATGTTTTCCTCGGGCAGGTCGTCCAGGCGCACGGCGATGTACAGCGCGCCGTTTTCGAGATGCGGAAACGGGTGCGTGGCGTTCACGATCTGGGGAGATACCAGCGGCAGCACGTTCGTTTTCAGGTACTGCATGAGCTGGTCGTGCTGCTTGGGCGAAAGCTCGTCGGGGTACAGCTGGTGGATGCCCTGCGCCTCGAGCTGGTGGCGCACCGTGCGGAAGTCCTCGGAAACCTGCGGCGTCAGCTCGCGCACGCGCGCATACACGGCCTCGAGCTGCTCGGCGGGCGTCATGCCCGTTTTGCTGTCGTACACCGTTTCTTTGGCAAGCTCCAGGTCGAGCAGGCTTCCCACGCGCACCATGAAGAACTCCTGCAGGTTGGAGCGCCAGATGGCGATGAACTTCATGCGTTCGAGCAGCGGCACGGCCGGGTCGATCGACTGATCGAGCACGCGCTCGTTGAACGAGAGCCAGGAAAGCTCGCGGTTCTGCATGTAGGATTTCGCCTTGGCGCGGCCTTTCGATTTCGCCGCCTTCGCCTCTTTGACCTCTTTGGCCTGCGCGGCGGCGCGCACGACGGGCATGACGCTATCGGTTCTGACGGTTTCGAAATCTGCCATGATGGCCCTCCTCGACGCATGGCTTGAATGAAGAGACAGGTCCCCTTTTTTACTCAATTATAGCCGCATCGCGCCGGCGGGCATCGAGTGCGCGGCCGCGTTTGATACCTATTTGACGAAAAGAGCCCATATGTAACACAACACACCGAAACCCCAGATTAGCGCCCCGGTTAAGAAACGCAACGCGCCTTTGCGGGGAGCAATCGAGCGACGCGGCGCCCGCCGTGCGCCGTCCGGACGTTCTGCCGTGCGCGCGGCGGCGCGAGCGCGTACACTTGCCGTATCCGCGCCGTGCGCGCGGGCCGTGCTCGATGCAGAAAGGAGCATCCCATGCTGGAACAGGTAGACCTCGAAGCGAGGATGACGAAGGACGCCTACAAGCCCGCCTACGACGCGCTCATGGCAAGGCTCGTGGTGCTGCAGCAGAAGGCGCGCGCGGCGGGCGTCGGCGTGGTGGCGCTGTTCGAAGGATGGAACGGCGCGGGCAAAGGCAGCCGCATAGGCGATCTGGTCTACAACCTCGACGCGCGCGCCACGCACGTGCACGTGCTTTCGGCCTTCGACCAGCGCCAGGCCGAACGCTTCCGAGACATGGGCACGGGCGTCACCGGCTTCAAGCCGCTCATGGAAGAGTTCTGGCAGGCGCTCGGGCCTCGCGGCGACGTGACCGTCTACGAGCGCGGCTGGTACACCGCCGCAGCCGATCGCCTGGTATACACCGACACCGACAAAGACGAGCTCATGCGCTCGTACGAATCGACCATCGCCGAATTCGAGCGGCAGCTGACCGCCGACGGCTACATCGTGGTGAAGTTCTTCGTGCACATATCGCAGAAGGCGCAACGCAAGCGCCTGCACAAGCTGCATGACAATCCCGACACCCGCTGGCGCGTGAGCAAGCGCGAACTGAAGCGCCTCAAAGATTACGACGCCACCTACGCCTATTACGACGCGTTGCTGCACCGCACCGATTTCGACTTCGCACGCTGGACGCTGCTCAACGGCGAAGACAAGCGCTCGGCCAACCTCATGGTATGCCGCACCCTCGTCGATACGCTGGAACGCGCCCTGGGCGCCGAAGCCGACCCCGCAGCCGAAGCGGCGGCGGAGAAGGCGGCGAAAAACAGCGCAGGGGCGCTTCACGAAAGCGACCCGCGCACGCGTTCGGCCGAAGAAAGCGCCCAGGTGCTGGAAGCCGCCCGCGAGCAGGCGCGCCTGCAAAGCGAGCTCGCTCCCGCCTATTCGCGCTTCACCATGGTGGCCAAGCCGCCGCGTTTGGAAGATGTGGATTATTCCCTCTCGCTTTCGCGCGCCGACTACGTCGAGGCGCTCAAAAAGGAGCAGAAACGCCTCGGCGAGCTGGAACTGAAGATGTACCGCGCGCGCGTGCCGCTCATGCTTGTCTTCGAAGGCGACGATGCGGCAGGCAAAGGCGGCGCCATCAAGCGCGTGGCGCAGGCGATCGACGCGCGCGCCTACACGGTATTTCCCAGCCCGGCGCCCACCAAGCCCGAACTGATGCATCCGCACCTGTGGCGCTACTGGACCCGCCTGCCGCGCGCCGGCCACGTGGGCATCTACGACCGCAGCTGGTACGGGCGCGTGCTGGTGGAGCGTGTAGAGGGCTTCGCCAGCCCCGATGCATGGGGGCGCGCCTACGACGAGATCAACGAATTCGAACGCGAGCTTGAACGCTGGGGCGCCATCCTGTTGAAATTCTGGGTGGCCGTCGACCCCGATGAGCAGCTGAAACGCTTCATCGAGCGCGAGACGAACCCCGACAAGCAATGGAAGATCACCGCGGAAGACTGGCGCAACCGCGACAAGCACCCGCAGTACGCGGCCGCGGTCGACGACATGTTCCGCCTGACCTCGACCGAATACGCGCCGTGGCGCATCCTCGAATCGAGCGACAAATACTATGCGCGCGTGAAAGCGCTGCGCATCATCAACCAGGCTCTCGAAGAGCGCCTGGGGCTGTAACGACGTGGCCCCGACGACGCAGCCGTCGTCGGGGCCCTCCGGGAGCGCACCGCGCCGATTCGCGGTGCAGCCAGGCCGATACGCGGGCGACGCCTTGCCCGAGAGGGGCGCCTCGCGCGCCGCGAACCGCAGCTCGCGAGCGCGTTGTCGCGCGCGGGCCGCGCCGCTACGCCTGCGGGCGACGGTAGATCAGATGGCACACATCGTCGCCGCGGGCGATGGTCTTAGGCAGATCGAGCTCGCAGCCGTAGGCCTCGCCGATGCCGCGATCGCCGCACATGGCCCAATCGCACAGCGTGGCGATTTCTTCATCGCTGCAACCCTGCTTCTGCCAGGCCTTCACCAGCGGGCAGTAATGGAATTCGAGCTCGAAGCGGTCGTCTTGCACATCCTTGACATCCATCTCGAACACCATCTGCGCGGGCTTGCCGAACAGGCCCTTTTTCAGGCTTTTGAGGCTTTTCGTTCCGCCGCCTTTGCTGACCAGGCCCGCGCCCTGGAACAGCCCGCAGCGCTTCACCGCCGCAGGCGCGAAGGAAGCCGGATCGGCGCCCGCCTTTTTCGCTTCGTCGGTCAGCATGTACAGCCATAGCGCGCGATGTTCCAAAAGCTCGCGAATAGCCTTGATCAGCGGGTTTTTGATGCGCGGCTCGTTGACCACCTTGCTCTGTCCCACGGCACTCCCCTTTCTACGACGAAGGCGCCGTCCCGCACGGGGCGACGCCTTG
Organism: Slackia sp.; assembly: GCA_030527325.1. GTDB lineage: Bacteria > Actinomycetota > Coriobacteriia > Coriobacteriales > Eggerthellaceae > Slackia. The sequence continues at coordinate 66,222 of JAUNBA010000004.1, read as the reverse complement.
CGCATACGGCTTGCGAAAAGCCGCGTCTTACTTCTTGATGCCCAGGTCTTCCCAGGTGATTTCCTCGACCTTGTCGTTCACCGTGACTTCGGTGACGAGGATGAGGCATGCCAGCGAAACGGCGGATTCGAGCGACGTGCGCACCACTTCCGCGGGATCCGCCACGCCCATGGCGATCATGTCGCCGTATTCGCCCGTGGCGGCGTTCAGGCCGCAGCCCTTCTCGAGCATCTTGCACTTCTCGACCACGAGCGTGCCTTCGAGGCCGGCGTTTTCGGCGATGGTGCGCATGGGGGCTTCGAGGGCCTTACGCACGATGTCGATGCCCACCTTCTCGTCGCCTTCGGCCTCAAGCGCGTCGAGCGCGGGGATGGCCTGCAGCAACGCGACGCCGCCGCCCGCCACGACGCCTTCGCGCAGAGCGGACTGCACGGCGCGGATGGCGTCTTCGATGCGACGACGGGTGGAAACCAGCTCGGTCTCGGTGGCGGCGCCCACTTTCATGACGCCGATGCCGCCCGACATCTTGGCCAAGCGCTCGCGCAGTTCGCGGCGCTCGCCGCGGCTCGTGGTGGCGGCGTATTCGGCCTTGATCTGCACGCAGCGCTCTTCGATGGCCGCCTTATCGCCCAGGCCGCCCACGATGAGCGTGGAATCCTTGGTGATCTTGACCTTCTTCGCGCGACCCAGCATGGCTTTGGTGGCGTCGGAAAGAGTAAGGCCGAATTCCGGCGTGATGACCTGGCCGCCCGTGAGGATGGCGATGTCCATGTTCTGCTTCTTGCGCGAATCGCTGTCCATGTAGCCGGGGCATTTCACGGCGACCACGTTCAAAGCGCCGCGCATGCGGTTGAGCAGCAGCGTGTTGAGGGCTTCGGCGCCCATGTCGTCGGCGATGATGAGCAGCGGATGGCCCGACTGCTTGACGGCCTCGAGCACAGGCAGAATATCCTGGATGTTCTGGATCTTCTGATCGGTCACCATGACGTAGGGCTCTTCGAGCTCGCCGGTCATGTTGGCCATGTCGTCCGCCATGTAGGGCGAAAGGAAGCCGCGCTCGAACATGAGGCCCTTCTTCACTTCCACCTCGATGCCGAAAGTCTGGGACTTCTCGGCGATGATGACGCCGTCTTTGCCCACTTCGTCGATAGCCTCGGCGATCTTCTCGCCGATGACGGCGTCACCGGCGGAGATGGTGCCCACGTTGGCCGTCTGCTCATGGGTTTCGATGGGCGTGGCGTTCGCCTTCACCGCTTCGATGGCGGCGGCGCTGGCGCGCTGGATGCCGCGGCGGATGGCGATGGGATCGGCGCCTGCGGCGATGCTGCGCAGACCCACGGTGACCAGCTCGTCGGTGAGCAGGGTGGCGGTGGTGGTGCCGTCGCCGACTTCGTTATCGGTTTGACCTGCGACTTCGCGCACCATCTTGGCGCCCATCTGCTCGACGGGATCAGCGAACTCGATATCTTTCGCAACGGTGACGCCGTCATTGGTGACCTGGGGCGCCTTCCAGTAACGATCGTCTTGAGTGGCCACGAAACGGCCCTTGGGACCGAGGGTGACTTTCACGGCTTCGGACAGTTTATGGACGCCTGCGGCAAGACCGCCGCGGGCATCGGCGTTAAAGGCGATTTCCTTCGTAGGCATAAGCCGGTCCTCTCTCTGCACGCGCGCGAAAACGGCGCGTTTTCCGAGTCATGCGAGCGATGCGCAATGCCCGCCCGCACTTCGTGAACAGGAACTCAGATTAGCACTCTTTTAGGGGGAGTGCTAGATAGCAAGCGGACCGCGAAACTCCGGTTTGGCAACGAATAGGAAACGGCCGCGGACAAGGCAGCGGCCGACCGAAACGACGCGACGCTAACGCAGCCGGGCAAGCAGCGCTTCGCAACCGCGCAGCACATCGCGATACGTGGTTTCGAAATCGCCCGTATACCACGGATCGGCAACGTCGGACGCGGAATCCGTATCGACGCCCTCGGCGAATTCGAGCAGCTTGCACACCTTGTGCGACGGGTCGCCTTTCAGCATGCGGCGCATATTGCGCACATTGGCCGCATCCATGCCCACGAACATGTCGTAGGCATCGTAATCCGACGCACGCAGCTGCACCGCCGCGCGGCGCGTGCACGCCACGCCATGAGCGGCAAGCGCCGCCTTGGTGCCAGGATGGGTGTCGTTGCCTATCTCCTCGGTGCTCGTAGCCGACGAAGCGATGACGAACCCACCCTCGCGGCCTGCACGCTTCACCAGGTCTTTCATAACGAATTCCGCCATAGTGGAACGACAGATGTTGCCGTGGCAGACGAACATGATGCGGTGAACGGGATGCATGGGCTCCTCCTTAGACGGGCGCCCGTCCGGAATCATCGGACGGACGCCTTCGCGAACAATCGACTATGCGTTGATCGGATAATGCGGCGCGGCAGCATAGGCGAGCGCGTCGGCCGTATACACCTCGTCGTTGTTCTCCTGCGGGCGGCTGCCGGGCTCGAACGTCTTTTTCACCACGCCGGGCACGCCCGCCACCAGGGAATACGGCGGAATGACAGTGCGCTCTTTCACCAGCGCGCCCGCCGCGATGATGGAACCCTCGCCCACCACGGCGCCGTTCATGACGATAGCGCCCATGCCCACGATGACGCGGTCCTCGATGGTGGCGCCGTGCACGATGGCGTTGTGGCCGATAGACACGCGCTCACCGATGATGACCGGGCAATCGTAATCGGCATGCAGCATGGCGTGGTCTTGCACGTTGCTCAGCGCGCCGATGGTGATCGGCGCCACTTCGGCGCGCATGACGGCGTTGAACCACACCGAGCTGTTCTCGCCCAGCGTGACATCACCGCTGATGGTGGCGTTTTCCGCAACATAAGCCGCCTTGTCGATGCGCGGGCGCATGCCCTTGAATTCGATGATCATGGAAGTTCCTTTCGCTTTCCCGACCAGACGATTGTAGCGCACGCAAAGCAACAGAGTCGCCGCCCATGCGGCGAAGCACGGCGCGCCCGCCGCCGCGCCGGCAGGGTTCCGGCAGCGCGCTGCCCCAAAACCCCGCCCCGCCGAACCGGCACGCATGACATGCTCTTGACATACGAGAGGCGCGGCGTCGCGTTTTCCACAACCCGCACGCCCGACGCGCGGTCGGAAACGAGGCCGCACCATTCGTTTTCAACAATTGCCGGTATTATTCAGGCAATTTCCGCGCCGTCTTCGGTTTGCGCCGAAAGCAAGGCCTCGGTTTTGCACGTCCGTCGGAAAGAATGTTGAAAACCGGCGCCATATTCCACATTATCTTGTGGGTAAAATGAGCAATACCACCGGACAAAGCCTTTACAAACTACGGTGCGCGCACGCCGCCACAGCCCGATCGAACACCGTCACCGGCACAATTCCCAAAACGTCACCGCCGACGCCGCCGCCACATTCAGGCTGTCGACCCCGTGCATCATAGGAATACGCACCGTGTAATCGCACCCTTCGATGGTGCGGTGAGAAAGCCCGTCGCCCTCGGTGCCGAAGATGAGCGCCAGCTTGTCGCATCGCGCAAGCGCGGGATCGCCGAGCGGCACCGAATCGTCCGAAAGCGCCATCGCCGCCGCGGCATAGCCCAAATGGGACAGACGCTCCAAGCCGCGGGCCGGCCAATCGTGCACCGTATCGCCGATGCGCGTCCAAGGAACCTGGAACACCGTGCCCATCGACACGCGCACGGCGCGGCGATACAACGGATCGCAGCACGTCGGCGTGACCAGCACCGCATCGATGCCCAGCGCGGCGGCCGATCTGAAGATGGCGCCCACGTTGGTATGGTCGACGATGCCTTCGAGCACGGCCACGCGGCGGCGGCCGTCGTCATCCGGCGAGGCCGCGCGGCGCTCGTCGATGCGCGCCACAAGTTCCTCGACGCTCGGAAGCGCGGGACGGCGCATAGCGCACAGGATGCCGCGCGTCAGCGCGAAGCCCGTCAGCTTCTTCAGCTCGTCTTCGGGCGCCACGAACACGGGCACTTCGCACCCCGCGGCGGCGCCCGCCTGCTGGATGCGCGCAACGGTATCGGCCGCCGCTTCCTTCCAGTGCGGCGTCATGAGCACCGATACCGGCACCACGCCCGCCGCGAGCGCCCGCTCGATCACCTTGATGCTCTCCGCGATGAAGATGCCCTTCTCAGGCTCCAGCTTATTGCGCAGCTGCGCCTCGGTCAGGCGCGCGAACGCATCGAGGCGCGGATCGTTCAGATCCTGTATATCGATATACGGCATGATTTCCCCCTGTCGTCGTCGCTCGACTATACCGCATCGCACGCACGGCGCGGCGGCCGCTCGCATCAGCGCTCGAACAAATCGATCAGCTCTTGCTTGGAATGCACGTCAAGCTTGGCATAGATGCTCTTGAGGTGGCTGCGCACCGTTCCTGGCGACACCACCAGCTCCTCGGCGATGAAGGTGGCCGAACGCCCGCGCGCGGCATGCTCAAGCACCTCGCGCTCGCGCCTGGTCAGCCCGCATCGTTTCGCCAGCTCGTCAGCGCGTTGCGCGAAACGGTCCTCTTCGGACACCACGATGACCACGGGCTCCTCCGTCGCCTGGACGGCCGCCGCTCCCTCGGCAGACGCGCCCCTGCGCGTGAGGAACAGCAGCAGAAGCGACAGCACGTACACAACGCCCACGGCCACGGCCGCGAACGCCCCGTCGCGCCCGATGCCCGCCAGCAGGTAGCCCGTCGGCGCGAACGCCAGCTGCACGCCGTGAATGGCCATCGTCGCCAATCCGCCGAACGCATACGCGTTCAAGCCCGTCTCGGCGATGCAGCGCACGATGTAGTACACCGCCGCGAACGCCAAGAAGTTATAGACCCCCGAAAGCGCCACCTGGAACACGCCGCCCATCCCGCTTGCGAACGGCATCAGGCCCACCGAGGCGGCCAACACTGGAAACACCGCGCGGTAGGCACGGTCCATCTTCACCGTATCGGGCACGAAACGCATCACCGCGTAAAACGATACCGCGGCTATGACCAGGCCCGCTGCGGGAACCGCCTCGCCTGAGAACAACGACCGTCCGAAGAAAAACCCGCCGAGCAGGCTTACGGACGCCTCCATCACCAACGCCGTGATCATCGGGTTCGCGATGCGCGCGAAACCCCGCCGGTAGCGCGCCGCAGGGCGCGAGCCGCCGTCGCAGTCGGCCGACGGGGCGGCGGCCTTGCCCGCGAAAGACGACGTGCGCCGGGCGCGCGCCACCACGATGCAGCTCGCCGCCGTCATAAGGCCCGCCGCGGCCGAGGCGAGCCACGCGGGCACAACGCACAGCGTGACGAACAGGACGCTCGCCGCACACAGGCCCGATGCGTAAATGCGACGGCCTCCATCGCCGTCGCAACGCGCAAGCAGCTCCATCCACGAAAGGTTCAAGCACACGATGCAGGCCGCGAACAGCGCGGGCGCGACCACGCCGCCCGCGATCGGGCCCAGCGAGGCGAGCAGGCCCGAGCCGGATGCCAGCCCGATGCACGCCAGCGCGGCGCCGGGAAACACCACGGGCAACCGACCCGATCGCAACGCGCCCGCGCGTACGGCCAACACCACGCACGCCGCCGCGATAAGCGACGCTGCAGCCGAAACCGCCAGAAACGAAAGGCCCGGCACCAAGAACACGAAGCCTTCGGGCTGCGCGAATCCCGCGAAATACGTGAAGCAATTACCGCTGCGAAAAAGCGCGTAACCGAGCGCAAGGGCGCCCGCGGACGCGCCGCACAGGCCCGCCGCATGCCTGCGCATGCCGCGCGAAGCGGCGCCGACGTTCGTTTCGCATGCGTGCGACCTCATCTTCCCGCGCCTCCTTTACACCGCCCTCATCAGGCATGATTCGTTTTTATCCCAAAATGGGGCATGTACTGCGCGCACGGTATCCCCATACTGGAAGCCGTCGCCGCGATGCATACACGCGGCTTCGTACTGTATCAAAGGAGGGAACCATGTCCGTCAACGAACACGAAACCATGGGAAGGCGCACGTTTCTGAAAGGCGCGGGAGCCGTGACCGCCATCGGCGCGCTGGGCACGCTGGGACTGGCCGGCTGCGCACCTGCGCAAGAGGCCGCAGAGGAGCCCGAAGCCGCCGCGCCCGAAGCGCCCACGGTATGGGCCGACGCCGTCACCTCGGCGAGCATCGCCACCGACAAATACACCAACATGGACGCGCAGGCGCTCGCCGACGGCGTGAATTCCTACAGCATGGAATGCACCGTGGCCACCGTCAACGAAGACGGCACCCCCAACGTGGCCGTGTTCGTGCCGGGCGGCATGATCGAAAACGCCTATCTGACGTTCGGCTGGACCCAGAACCAGACCCGCGCCAACATCGAGCGCAGCAAGCTTGCCGCCATCGCCTTCGACCGCCCCAACGCGCAGGCCGAAAGCAAGCAGGCCCGCCACGAAGGCGCCGTCGTGCGCGTCGAGCTGGTGGAAGACGAGGCCGAGATCGAACGCCTCAAGCAGCTGGCCCCCGATTGCTTCATGGAAGGGTCGCTCGTGCTCAAAATCGTCGAGCAGGGCGCGATCGGCTAACGAACGGCGCGCGCTTCGGCGCGCGCCGCAACGGACGGGCGCCGGCCGGTATTAAGCAAGCCGCCGGCGGCGTATACTACCCACCCCCCCCGCGCCGCCCCCCCCACCGCGGCCCCCGGCACCAT
>JAUNBA010000004.1:0-59520 GCA_030527325.1 Slackia sp. | reverse complement strand
GGCGGGCGGTGCGGCGCGCGCGGCACCGGACGGCCGCCTTCGTATAAACGGATGGGGGCCGTCGTCATTTCCTCCCCACGCCCGGCGCGCCGCAACCGAAAACCCGGCGGGCGGCGCGCAGGCAGCGCGTATCAGTTCTTGAACGAGTGGATCGGAGCCGGAATGCGGCCTCCGCGATTGACGAAGGCCTCGCAGCTCTTCGTGTTCACCGGCATGATGGGCGCATACCCCAAAAGGCCGCCGAACTCGGCCGTTTCGCCCACGCCCTTGCCGATCACAGGAATCACGCGCACCGCGGTGGTCTTCTGATTCACCATGCCGATGGCCGCTTCGTCGGCGATGATGCCCGCGATGGTGGACGCCGTCGTATCGCCGGGAATGGCGATCATGTCCAAGCCCACGCTGCAGACGCAGGTCATGGCCTCAAGCTTTTCGATGGTCAGGCATCCGTCGGCCGCCGCGTCGATCATGTTCTTATCCTCGGACACGGGAATGAAGGCCCCCGAAAGGCCGCCCACGTAGCTCGACGCCATGACGCCGCCTTTTTTCACCTGGTCGTTGAGCATGGCAAGCGCCGCCGTGGTGCCGGGCGCGCCCACCTGTTCGAGGCCGATCTCCTCCAAGATCTCGCCGACCGAATCGCCCACCGCGGGCGTCGGCGCCAGCGACAGGTCGATGATACCGAAGGGCACGCCCAGACGCCTGCTCGCCTCCTGGGCCACCAGCTGGCCGACGCGCGTGATCTTGAACGCGGTCTTCTTGATGGTTTCGCACAGCACTTCGAAATTCTCGCCGCGCGCCGTCTCCAGCGCCGCCTTCACGACGCCCGGCCCCGAAACGCCCACGTTGATCACGGCATCGCCTTCGGTCACGCCGTGGAAGGCGCCCGCCATGAAGGGATTGTCGTCGGGGGCGTTGCAGAACACCACCAGCTTGGCGCACCCCAGGCTGTCGCTATCGGCCGTGGCTTCGGCGGTCGCGCGCACCACCTCGCCCATCAGTTTGACCGCATCCATGTTGATGCCGGTTTTCGTGGAACCGACGTTCACGCTGGCACATACGCGCTCGGTCTCGGCCAAGGCCTGCGGGATGGAACGGATCAACAGCTCTTCGGCGGGCGTCATGGATTTGCCCACCAGCGCCGAGTAGCCGCCCAGGAAATTCACGCCCACGGCGCGCGCCGCCTCGTCGAGCGCGTGGATGACCTTCACGAAATCGTCCGTGCTCTTGCACGCGCGGGCGCCCACCAGCGCGATCGGCGTCACGGAGATGCGCTTGTTCACGATGGGAATGCCGTATTCGCGCTCGATGGCCTCGCCGGTCGATACCAGATGCGCGGCGTAGGACGTGATCTTCTTGTATATGTTGGCGCACAGCGCGTCCACGTCGTCGCACGCGCAGTCGAGCAGGTTGATGCCCATGGTGATCGTGCGCACGTCGAGCTTTTCCTGCTCGATCATCTGATTGGTCTCGTGGACCTCCATGATATTCAGCATAAAAGCATGCTTCCCTTCTCTTCGACGCCTACCCTACACGCGGTGCATCGTGGTGAAGATATCCTCCTTCTGGCAGCGGATACGCACGCCGATACGCTCGCCCAGCGCCTCGAGCTCTTCGGCCAGCGTGCCGAACTCCTCGCGCGCGGCGGATACGTCCACGATCATCATCATGTTGAAAAAGCCGTCCAGAATGGTCTGCGATATGTCGAGCACGTTCACATTGCGATCGGAAAGATACGTGCAGACGCGGGCGATGATGCCCACCGTGTCCTTGCCCACGACCGTGATGATAGCCTTGTCCATCTCGAAGCCTCCTTGCCTGTCGGGTTCGCGGCATGCGCCGCGCGCTCATCCAGGCCACTCTATCACGATGTAGCGCTTCCCTGCCCCGATTTCCGCATCCATCACGAAATGGCCGACGAAGCGCCCGATTCCGGCACCGGGCGGGCACGAAACCGGACGATTTGTTTCCATCGGAAGAAACCTCGCGCCGCCCATCCGGAGCAGGCCGGCGGCGAAGCGCACTCTTCCACTATAATGTGCCGATTATCTAACGGCACGCGACCGCATTGCGGCGCGTCTGACGAAAGCGAGCTACCATGAGCGAACCGCAACCGTCGCGCGAGAAATTCGCATCGCGCATCGGCTTCATCCTCATCTCGGCCGGCTGCGCCATCGGCCTGGGCAACGTCTGGCGTTTCCCCTATGTCACGGGCGAATACGGCGGCGCGGCTTTCGTGTTGCTCTACCTGCTGTTCCTCGCCATCCTGGGCCTGCCCATCCTGGTCATGGAATTCTCGGTAGGGCGCGCGTCCCAGAAAAGCTGCGCGCGCAGCTTCAACATCCTCGAACCCAAAGGCACGAAATGGCACCTGTACAAATGGTTCGCCATCGCGGGCAACTACATCCTCATGATGTTTTACACCACCGTCGCGGGATGGATGGTGGCCTACGCCTTCAAAATGGGGTCGGGCCAGCTCAACGGACTAGCGCCTGAGAACACCGGCAGCGCATTCGCCTCGTTGCAGGCCGATCCGCTGCAGATGTTCGGCTGGCTGCTGCTGATCTGCCTGATCGGATTCGGCATCTGCGGCATGGGCCTGCAAAAAGGCGTCGAGCGCATCACCAAGGTCATGATGGCCTGCCTGTTCGTGGCCATCCTCATCCTGGCCGTCAACAGCATCCTGCTGCCCAATTCGTCGGAAGGCCTTGCGTTCTACCTGCTGCCCGACTTCTCGCGCCTGTTCGCGGGCGACACTCCCGCCGAGCAGCTCGGCACATTCGGCGATGCCGTATACGCCGCCATGGGTCAGGCGTTTTTCACCCTGTCCATCGGCGCATCGGGCATGGCCATCTTCGGCAGCTACATCGGCCGCGACCGCCGCTTGACCGGCGAGGCCATTTCCGTGGCGGGCCTTTCCACCATGATTTCGCTGCTCGCAGGCTTGATCATCTTCCCCGCCTGCTTCTCGTTCGGCGTCAGCCCCGACTCCGGCCCCAACCTGGTATTCGTCACGCTTCCCAGCGTGTTCAACCAGATGTGGCTCGGCCAACTGTGGGGCACGCTGTTCTTCATCTTCATGAGCTTCGCGGCGCTTTCCACCGTCATCGGCGTCTTCGAGAACATCATCGCCTTCGCCATGGACCAGTGGGGCATCTCGCGCAAGAAAGCCGTGGCTATCAATGCCGTGGCCATCATCATCTTGAGCCTTCCGTGCATCCTGGGCATGAACGTGTGGAGCGGCTTCCAGATTCCCGGCATCGGCGATATCCAGGGCCTCGAAGACTTCATCGTATCCAACAATATCCTGCCCCTGGGCGGCCTTCTGTACGTGCTGTTCTGCACGAGCCGCTACGGCTGGGGGTGGAAGAACTTCAAGTCCGAAGCCGACCAGGGTTCGGGCGTGAAGTTCCCCGCCTGGAGTTTCATCTGGATCAAGTACTGCATCCCCGTGCTGATGATCATCATCTTCATCATGGGCTACGTGCCGAAGTTCCAGATATGGTTCGGCTAGCGACGCGCATCGCTTCGTAACGCACAGCGCCCGGACGACGAAACCGTCGCCCGGGCGCTTTTGTCTGGTCGTTTTCAAACAGCAAGACCTCGCCCGCCCCGTCGGTCTAAACGAATACGGGCAACGAGTAGTATCAATCGAACCTGGGCGAAATTCGCACAACGCCATCAAAAGAAGTTAGTTTCTTTTTTCGTCCTTGACTGCGCATCTCCCCAGCAAAACAATCGCCACCGCCACCTGTATCGCGGAAATAACCGACGGAACGGCAAGCGGAACATCCGCAATAATGACCCCAAGCACGAAAAACAAAAGGGCAGAGTCGCACAAAACAAAGGAAAGAAGCACTACGTACCGAGCGCAAGCAAACTGCACAGAATACCAATCGCCATCGGAGCGAAAAGCACTCGGGACCCTAATGCCGACGAACGAATTCGGCCTTAACTTGCCCGAAGCCATCTTTCTTCCCAGAACAAAGAAAAACAAGGCCGCAACGACGAGGACGGCTATCAGAATCAAGACCGCAACAGAATCAGCCACGGGCGCACCTTTCATCGTCACGCACCCCCTCGAAAACAGCGAGAGACCATGCAATTCGCAACTATTTAACGGTACGCACAGCCGCAAGCACGAACAAGCGCTAAAGCGTAGGCGCCCAGAATCGACCGAAAGAAAATGAAATATACCATCCTGATTCAAAATCATCTGGCCGCGTAATAGCGGTATACGCCGCGCTCGTCGTGCGTGCGCGTCAAGGCGCCCATATGCAACTGATGGTCGATGACGATCAATCCGCTTTCGAGAATGCACCACTTCTGCACGTCGGACACCTCGTCCCAATCGCACGGAACGTTCCATTTCAGATTGCGGATGATTTCGACTCCGGTGCATCCGGGCCGGGCGCGCACGGCCTCCACGGCGCGAGCCGTACGCTTCTTATGGTGCGCTATCAGCCAGCGGCAGCGCTCGCGCCAGCCCTCCTGCAAATCGCCATGCGCAACCAGCAGCCGGCTGACCGGCAACGCCAGCAGCTTTTCCACATTGCCCAGATACACCGCCATGGCATCGGCCCCATCGGGACGAAAGCCCAATCCGGGCGATATGACGAACAGCACGTGGTCACCGCCGAAAAACAGCCCCGATTCCTCGTGGAACAGCGACTGGTGCCCGGGCGTATGGCCCGCGGTCGAAACCACCCTGAACGCATGGCGCCCCACCGTGATGACATCGCCGTCGCGCGAGAAGCGGATGGCGCGGCCTGCGGCGTCGAAGCTGTCGATTCCCATGCCGTACCGGCCTATCTCGCAATACCGGTCGGCCCGATCGGGTTCGAGTCCTTCTTCCAACATGCGGGCGCGCAGGCGTTCCCAAAAAGACGGCTGCCGCGAAGCGCTCATCAGGTCGAAGTCGGTGCGATCGACGTACAAAGGGGCCTCGGGCGGCACGAGCGCGTCCACTAAGCCCGCATGGTCCATATGCAAGTGGGTAAGAAAGAAGGAAGCCTGCGCGGGCCGCACGCCCAGACGGTCGAAGGCGGCCGCGAGCACCGCCGCGCCCGCATCGGTGGGAGCGCCCGTATCGATCACCAACGTCTCATCGCCGTCTTTGACGATGTAGACGTTCGTCTCGGACGTCGAAACGTTGGTGAACGGGACTTTCACCTCGTAGACATCAGGATCGACGTGTATGTGCCGCAACCGTCCATCCAGACGTCCGCCTTCGTCGCGCGTGCATTCTTCCATGGGCCGACCTTCGCATGCCGCGGGCCGCATCGCGGCCCTGTTTCGCTTTGCCCCATAGTACAGCGCACGAAAGCGGCACGGCGCTTCGACACGAAGAAAGCGGCGAAGCGAAACAGTCCCGAAAACAACGGTCGCGACAAGGCGCCGCTATCCGTTTTTCTTGCGACGAGCGCGAAACGCCGCCATGGGCTCCACGCGCAACCCCTGCTTATTGTAGGAAACGGCCAGATCTCCCTGGATATTGACCACCGCGCCCGAAGCGCCCAGGCACGCTGCGCACGCCTCGATCGACGCGTTTTCGATGCGCGCATCCCGACCCAACGCCAACGACAAGACGCGCTCGATGACGCGGCGCACGATGGCCGCAGGTTCGGCGGCCAGCTCAGGGGCGATCAAAAAGCCCTCGGACGGCGAGCAGCCCAAGGGACGTACGCGGGAAAGCAGCAGGTCGCGCGCATAGGACGCCACCATATCGTCTTCATCGGCGATGAGATTCATGGTGCGGGTCAGCGTTTCGAGCAGCTGCGGATTGCGGCGCTTGGCCTGCGGCACGATTTCGTGGCGCACGAACGCGCGAAAGCGGTCGGTGTCGGCGTTCGTTGCATCCTCGCGCCACCGCGCGCCCGCCTCGTCGACCACGGCGTCGGGGCGGCCTTCGATATACGCGCGCAAAGCGTCGCGCCCCTCCTCCAAAAGCGGACGGCAGACGCGACAGCCGTGCACCATGGAGGAATAATCCATGGAGCGAAAGCCGCCGGGACCGGTGCCCACGATCGAGCGCATATAGAAGTTCTCCACGCGGTCGTCGGCCGTGTGGGCCGTGAAAACGCAGCCGTTTTCGAGGGCGAATCCCCTATGCAGGCAGGTGCTTTCCAACGCCTCGCGGGCCGCGCGATACCGCTGGTCGCGCGCGACAGCCTCCATGTTGCCGCCCGATTCCCTCACCAGGGCGTCGATGTCGATATCGCACATGAACAGCGGAATGCCGAGTCGAGACGCCAAACGCTCGACGAATGCCGCGTCGCCGTCGGAAGCGGCGCCGCGCAGCTTGTGGTTCACGTGGAGCATGGCCGCATCGCCCAACAGGCCCGCTTCGAGCATCTCGGCGGCCACATAGGCCAACGCCGTGCTGTCCGACCCGCCGCTCACCATCAGAAGCGCCACGGTATCGGCCGATGCGAGTCCGCGCGAACACGTCACTTCGGCCACGCGCGCAAGCAAGGACTTATCGGCGGGCGCTCCGCATGCCGCACACGCCGCCATCTAGCGCGCCGCCTCGAAGAACTCGGAAAACTCCTCCATGAGGCGCTTCACGGGAAGACCCACCACGTTGTCGAAATCGCCCGAAACACGCTCGACCAACATGGCGCCGCCCACGCCCTGCACGGCATAGGCGCCCGCCTTGTCCATCGGCTCGCCCGTCGCCACGTAGCGCTCGATGAGCTCGTCGTCGAGCTCCTTGAACAGCACATGGCTCGTCTCGGCGAACGACCTGAAGGCCAGCGAAATATCCTCCTCGCCCGCAGGCGCACCCACAAGCCACACCGACACGCCGGTGATCACCTGATGGGCGCGGCCCGACAGTTCCGCCAGAATGCGCTTGGCGTCGGCCTCGTCGGACGGCTTGCCGTAGATCACGCCGTCGGCCACCACCATGGTGTCGGCGCCCACCACCATGGCCATGCCGGCATAGCCGTCGTTGAGGACGTCCTCGACCACCGCGCGCGCCTTGCGCTCCGCGAGTTTTTTAGCCGCCTCTTCGGGCTGGCGCGCCAAATCCGGCTCGAGGGTTTCATCCGCCTGGGAGACGCGCACGGAAAACGCGACGCCCTCGCGCTCCAAAAGCTCGCGACGGCGCGGGCTGCCGCTCGCCAGGATAATGTCGACGTTCATCTGTTCTTGCTGATCAGGCATACAGCCCGCCTTTCGGTATCCGTGGGTTGGAATGCGGTCGCGCCGCCTTAGGAAAACAGCGGCGTGGAAAGATAACGTTCGCCGGTATCCACCGCGAAGGTGACGATGACGGAACCGCGCGCCTCGGGGCAGCGTTCCACCAGCTTGCGCACGGCCGCGATGTTCGCGCCGCTCGATATGCCCACCAGCAGCGCCTCGCGCTCGGCCATGAAGCGCGCCTGCTCGTAGGCCTCTTCGGTGGAAACCGCGATCACGCCGTCGAGGGCGTCCAGATCGAGCGTATCGGGAATGAAATTAGCGCCGATGCCCTGGATGCCGTGCGCGGCGGGCACGCCTTGGCGGCCCTCGAGCGCCGCCGCGATCAGCGGGCTTTCCTCGGGCTCGACCGCGAAGACGCGCACGCGCTCGCCGGTCAACGCCGCCAGGCCGTGCCTGTTCTGCGGCCCGTGGCCGTTGAAGAAGTGGGCCACGCCCGACGCCGTTCCGCCGGTGCCCGCGGCCGCCACCACGTAATCGGGATTCGCCCCGCCCAAAGCCGCCTTGATTTCGGGGCCGGTGGTCTTTTCGTGGGCCGCCGGATTATCGAGGTTGGTGAACTGGCCCACGATCCAGGCGCCGGGCGTCTCGCGCGCGATGCGCTCCGCCTCGGCCACAGCGCCCGCCATGCCTTGCGCGGCAGGCGTCAGCACGAGCTTCGCCCCGTAGGCGGAAAGCAGCATGCGGCGCTCGCGGCTCATGGATTCGGGCATGGTCAAAATCACGTCGTATCCGCGCGCCGCGCCGATCATGGCGATGCCGATGCCGGTGTTTCCGCTGGTAGGCTCGATGAGAACGCTCCTGCCGGGCGCAATGCGCCCGCGCGCTTCCGCCATATCGATCATATGCTTGGCGGCGCGATCTTTGATCGACCCGCCGGGGTTCGCCGCCTCGTATTTCACGAACACCCGCGCGCCCACCTCGGCGCTTAAGCGCTCGAGCTCTATCAACGGCGTCGCGCCGACCGCGGCGCTTACCTGCTCTGCCATGCCCGCATCCTTTCCTCGATCCGGCGCCGTCCCGGCTCCAGACGGGCGGCGCGCAGGACGCCTCGCGGCGCCCGTCCCGCTTCTATGCCTCGACGCGTTCGAACGCCACGATGTTTTCCGTATGCGGCGTATGGGGGAACATGTCGACCGGCTGCATCTCGACGATGCGATAGCCGT
The DNA here is from genome assembly GCA_030527325.1 of Slackia sp. Classification (GTDB taxonomy): domain Bacteria; phylum Actinomycetota; class Coriobacteriia; order Coriobacteriales; family Eggerthellaceae; genus Slackia. Next base: position 51,151 of record JAUNBA010000004.1, on the reverse strand, counting down.
GCTGCACCAGGTATTCCGCATCGCGTACCTGCGTCTGCGGATTGCACGATATGTAGACGATGCGCCGCGGCGCCAACGTGCAGGCCGCCTTGAGGAACTCGGGCGTCGACCCGCTGCGCGGCGGATCCATCAGCAGCACGTCGAGACGTTCGGCGCGCTCGGCAAGTCGGCGCATGAAGGCGCCCGCATCGGCTGCCACGAACTCGGCCGCTTCGATGCCGTTGTGGCGCGCGTTGTTCTGCGCGTCGGCCACGGCGTCGGGGCGCTCCTCCACGCCGATCACGCGCGCGGCGCCCGGCGTGCCGTTCACGCCGCGGGCCGCCACCAAGCCGATCGTGCCCGTTCCGCAGTACGCGTCCATCGCCGTCTCCCCGCCCGTGAAGCGGGCCATTTCAACCGCGCGCGTGTAGAGCACCTCGGTCTGCTCGGCGTTCACCTGGTAGAACGATTTCGACGAGATGCGAAACGTCAGGCCGCACAGCGAATCCAGGATGAAGCCCGGGCCGTATAAGGTGCATTCCTTGTCGCCCATGATGACGTTGGTCTTGCGCGTGTTCACATTCTGCACCACCGTGGTGATGCCGGGATGCGCGCGCTTGAGGGCGCGCACGAACGCACGCGAGCCGGGAAACGCCTCGCGGCGCGTGACGAGCGTGACCATGATCTCGCCCGACGTGTGGCCCACGCGCACCTGCACATGGCGCAGAAAGCCCGTGTCGGCGTCTTCGTCGTACGGGACGATGCCGAAGCTTCCCATCAGCGAACGCACGGTCAGGATGATGCGCTTGGCTTCCTGGTTCTCGATGAGGCACTCGCCCGAATCGATCACGCGGTGCGTGCCGCGCTCGTACATGCCGCACAGCACGCGCTGCTTGCGGGCGCGTCGGTCGTACACCGCCACATACGGCGAAACCACCTTGGTGCGATAGTAGCGGGGATCGCGCATGCCGGCGATGGGCCGGATGCAGGACCGGTCCTCGATCAGGTCGGCGAACAGCTCCTCCATGCGTTCCTGCTTGGCGCGCAGCTGCTGCTTGTACGGGGTGCGCAAGAGCTGACAGCCGCCGCAACGGCCGTCGATGGGGCAGAACAGCCCCGTGCGCCGCACCTCATGCGCGCTCGCCTGCTTCGATGCGGCCGCGCGCTGCGCGCGGTCCGCGGCCGACGCACTCGCCGCGGCGCGCGGGCGGCGCGGACGGGCGGGTGCGGACGGGCGCCCCGAGCGCGCGCCCGAAGAGGACGCCGGGCGTCGCGATGCGCCTCCCGATGACGGACGGTTGCGTTTCGAATGATGTTTCGTCTGTTTTTCCATGGCGCCATTGTACCGTGAGCGGCGCGGGCCATGCACAGGCACACCACATCAGCACGCTAGAATGGCGGTTTCGTCTATCGGACCCTATCGGAAGGATGGCCGGTGCCTTTCTCGTTTCGCACTCTCTTCGAAACCCTGTGGCTTTGCTGCAAGGGCTTCCGCCCGGTCGAATTCGTGCGCGAAGACGACCGTATATCGCTTCATCCCAGCGGGTGGCGCGTGAACGGATCGGGGCGCATGAAGCACGCCCGCGATGCCGTACGCTACCTCGAAAACGCCGACCCGGAGCAGTGGCGCCAGATCTATTGCGGCATGACGCCGTTTCTCGTATCGGACAAAGGCAACGTCAAGCACATCGACGGACAGCCCGTGAAGATGAGCCTCGCCAACGGCCGCTATCAGATCATGTACAAGCCGGAAGACGCCCGCGGGCGTGGACGCGACGGCCGCACGCACAAAAAGCGCGTCTATCGCTCCATGCTGGTAGCTATGGCCTGGCTCGATTTCCGCAAGGGAGACACCGAGCACGAAGTGCACCATATCAACGGCTACCGCACCGACGACCGCGTATCGAACCTCATGGTGGTCGATCATAAAGAGCACCTGCGCATCCATAACCTGGGGCCGTGCGGCCTCAGCGGCCTGCCCGACGAGAAAATCGTGCAGGCTCCCGCCGACGGCGGCGCGCACGACTCCCCTGCGGCCGAAGCCGCCGAGACGGATGCGCGGCATGACGAGGACGCGCAACGCATGCAGCAGCCGAAGCGCACGCAGAACCGAAACGCCGCCGATCGGACGGACGAAACGGACGCACGACGGACGAAGAAAGCGAACGAGGCCGCACCGGCGCAGACGGGCCGCCCGAACGCGGCGCGCACGGATGCGCAGCACGACGCCGCACATGAAAACGAGAACGCGGAAGCAGCGGACGCGCCCGAAACGCGTCAGAGCACAGGCGCCGAAGAAACACAGCCCGCGAAACGCAAGCGCCGCCGTGGAAAACGCGGGGGCAAGAAACGCCGCGCCGCAAGTGAGGCGGCGCGCGACGGCGAGCAGACGGACGCCGCGCCGCACACGCATACGCAACGCGCCGAAGCTGCAGATGCGCCGCAGACCGGCGGCACGCCCGCACACGACGACGCCGCCCGAACGCAGCCCGAAAGCACCGAGCGCGAAACGCAGGTCGATTGGGAGCGCGCACGAGCACGCCTCGACGATGCCGTCGAAGCCTTCCTCGTCACCGCACGGGCGCGCGACGAGCGCCCCGAAACGAACGAAGCCGTCCTCAACAAGGCGGCCAAGCCCGTCTATAAGGCGTTCAAGCCGTTTTTAACCTGCCCCGACAGCATCACGTCGTTCGACGCCGCCCTTTCGGCGCTGCGCACGATAGAAGGCGCCTACCACGCATCGGGCGCGCAGGCGCCGGGACCCGTGCATTCCATGACGGGCACCATGCAGCGCACGCTCAAAAACGCCGTGCGCCTCATCGCCGAACACGGCGACCCCGTCGAAACGGCCTGCCTGCGCGAGCTTTTGGCCGAAGAAGCCGCAAAAGAGCTCTTCCGCGGCACGCCGCACGAGCGCAAGTTCAAGCAATGCCTCTCCGTGCTCGATTCGCGCAACGATACGGCATCGGAGCGCGCGTAAGACATCCGCGATACGTTACGCTGAGCACATGCCGCATCGCCGCGCGGACGGACGCAGCAGCCGTCCCGCGGCGGGGCGTTTCCAGCTGAAAGGAGACCGCTATGAAATTCATCCTCCGCATCCTCGTGACGGCCATCGCCGTCGCCGCCGCCGTTTGGCTCGTGCCCGGCATCGAAGTGGCGGCCACCACCGAAACCTGGGTATGCGTCGGCGTACTCGCCTTGTTCCTCTCGCTGCTCGACGTATCGCTCAAGCCCGTGCTGCAGGTGCTCAGCCTGCCCGTCTCGGTGCTCACCCTGGGCATCTTCTACCTGGTCGTCAACACGTTCGTGCTCTACGTCGCCTCGTGGATGGCCAACGGGCTGTTCAATGTCGGCTTCGAGATCGCAAGCTTCGGCAGCGCGTTCGTGGCGAGCATCGTCATCAGCATCGTGAGCTCGATCGTCGGCGCCATCACCGGCGCGAACGACTGACGAACGCCCGCATGCGGCGGCATCCCGCCCGCAAGCGTATGCGCACGACGGACGTCGGCCCCGCATGAAGCTCTGCCTCGACGGATGCGAACAATCAGCCCGCATCCGGACGACCGAAACGTCCCGCAACGAAGAAAACCTCCCGCCTCCCGCGCGCCATGCGCCGGAAGGACGGGAGGCTTTCCCTATAGAGCGAGCGATCGCACGCCGCGCGAAGCGAAGGCGGAACGGCTATTGCTCCTCGGAAGGCGATTCGTCCACGCTCACCCAGAACTCGACCTGTCCGATACGGCGGGCGTCCATGGAGCGGACCGTCAAGCGCACGCTGACGGGGCCTTCCGCATACACGGTTTCGTCGCCGACCTCGGGGATGCGGTCGAACGACTCGAGCAGCAGGCCGCCCAGGGTTTCGTACTCGGTGAAACCGTCGGGGTCGAGGCCCACGCGCTCGGCGAAATCGTCGATGCCGCAGGCGCCGGTGGTCAAGAAATGGCCGGGCGCCACCTCGACCAGCACTTCGCTGCTGTTGCTATGGGCGTATTCGTCGTCGTAATCTCCGATGATCTCCTCGAAGATATCGCCCATGGTGACCACGCCGGACGTGCCGCCGTGTTCATCGACCACGATGGCGATCTTGGTCTTCTCGGTCTTGAGGATCTGCAGCAGCTTGACGACCGGCATGCCTTCGGGCGCGGCCACGATGCGGCGGATGCGGATATCGGCCATCGTGGCGTCGGGCGCCAAATGATAGAGGTCCTTGATGTGCACGAATCCGACGATATCGTCTTTGTCCTTGCGATACACGGGGAAGCGGGTGAACTTGTGCTCTTCGACCACGCGCAAGTTCTCTTCGAGCGTATCGTCCAAGCCGAGGCACACCATATCGGGACGCGGGGTCATGATGGCCTCCACGTCTTTATCGGCGATATCGAAGATGTTGTCGACGAATTCGTTCTGCTCGGAATCGATGAGGCCGTTTTCGGTGCTCTCGTCGATGAGCAGGCGGATTTCCTCTTCGGTGTACACGTCGTGATCGTCGGCGGGATCGTGGCCCATCAGACGGACGACGCCGTTGGTGATGGTATTGAACAGCCACATGATGGGATACGTCAGACGATAGAACCACACCAAGGGGCCGGCGGTGAACAGCGCGTAGCGCTCGGTGCTGAAAATGGCCAGCGATTTGGGAATCAGCTCGCCCACCACGATATGCAAGGCGGTGACCAGGCAGAAGCCGATGGCGACCGAAACGGCGAAATTGACGCTTTCAGGCACGCCCAGCATGGTGAACAAGGGGTGGAACAACGCGGAAACGGCCGGCTCTCCCAGCCAGCCCAGCGCCAGCGACGCGAGCGTGATACCCAGCTGGCAGGCGGAAAGATAGGCGTTGACGTTATTGGCGATGAGCTGAGCGTAAGCGGAGCCGGGACGGCCTTCTTCGACCAGCATGTCGACCTGGGATTTGCGAACGCGCACGAGCGAGAACTCGGCCACGACGAAAAACGCGTTCATCAGAAGGAAGAAAACAACAAGAAGCAGACTTAGGCCAACAGGCATAGGTGAGACTCTCTCCTTTCGCGACGACTACAAGGGTCTCGGCGCAGGCGGAACCCTATCCGCCGCGCGATGCGCGCCCCGACGGGAGCGGCACGTTACGCATGATACCCGAAGCACGATTCGCCATACGGCGCAAGCGGCCCGCGCCCGCCATCCGTCACGAATCGGATACAATCCCCGCGCATCGGCGCAGGCGAACCGCCTCGCGCGCCCGCTGCGGACGCCTCGCTATCGTCTGCGCGCGCGGCGACTGCGCTCTTTGCGCCCTCCTCCCAAGAACAGCCCGCGCGCCAAAGCGGCGGCGCGCTTGAAGGGGCGCGATACGTGCGGCGTCAAATCCACCGGGTCGTCGCCCGTGCGCCAATCGAAGTACACGCTGGCATACCGCAGGGCCAGCACCGCCGCGACGCACGCGAACGCCCCGACGGCCGGCTCGATCCCCCAGGCGACGATGGAAACGTAGACGAGCGATCCGCCGAATGCGGCCACGGCATAATAGTTGCTCGACTTGAAGATGCCCGGCACCTCGCCCACGAACGAATCGCGAATGGCGCCGCCGCCGACGCCCACCACGGTGCCCAAGACCACCGACATCACGAAGCCGCTGCCGCAATCGAATCCCTTGCTCGCGCCCGCCACCGCGTACAGCGCCACCGAAAGCGTGTCGCACAGAAAGATCGTCGACGGCAAATGGCGGAAGATCCCCCTGAAATGAAAAACGAAGAAGCACAGGGCCACGCACAGCAGGAACAGATACGGATGCGCCATGAAGTACACACCTTCGTCCTGCAGCAGAAAATCACGCAGGATACCGCCGCCGTACGCCGTCAAAAGGCCGCACGCGATGACGCCGACGATGTCGAGCTTGCGATCGCAGGCGAACATCGCGCCCGTCACCACGCCCACCACGACGGCGAAATAGTCGATGAACGCGGGCACGACGCCGCCCGATGCGGTGATGCGTTCCGCGAACCATACGAAGACGTCGTCCACGCCCGGCTCCTTTCGACGGCGCGGCGCAGGCCGCGCGAGGAAGGCCTCGTCGGCGCCGATAGTAGCACGGCGGCGACGCGCGCGTGCTATGATTGTCCGGCGCCGCCCGTTTCTTCGACGACGCGCGGCATCCACCCCGAGCACAACCGATGACAACGCGTCGCGCCTTCTCTTTCGCAATCGAGGCGCGACGGCCGCATGCGCCCCTGCGGGCGCGCACGACGCGAAAGGACACGTATGTACGGAGGAAACGACAAGACGCTCGACGAAGTGGCGTCCCAGGTGAAGCGAACCGTCATCGGACAGGATGAGGCCGTCGACTGGCTGTGCACCTTCGCCGACGCCGCCTGCGCGCGCTCCCGCATCATCGCGGAGCGCGGCATCGATTCGCTCGATCTGCCCAACGTGGGATCGGCGCTGATCGTAGGTCCCACCGCCTCGGGCAAATCGCACCTGCTCAAGACCTTCGCGAAAACCTCGGGCCTGCTGTTCCAGCAGATCGACGCGGGACAGATGACCGCCGAAGGCTGGGCCGGCAACTCGTTCAGCAAGGAATGGGTGAAGGCGAGCGCCGCGCTCGACGAAAACCCCGACCGCATCATGCTGGTCTTCATCGACGAGGTCGACAAGATGTTCTCGCAGGTGCGCGAGGGGTCGGCCATCTTCGATCTGCTCAAGCCCCTCGAAGGCGGCATTCTCGAAGGGCGCGACGACACGCGCCAATCGACCCCCTACGCGCTCGATTGCGACCGCTGCATCTTCGTGATGGCGGGCGCGTTCACGGGCATCGAAGAGCGCATCGCCACGCGCTTAGGCATCTCGCGCACGCGCGTCGGCTTCGGATCCGCCGAGCATGACGACGAAGAGCTGTCGGAAGCGGGACTGCGGGCGCGCATCGCCCTGGACGACGTGGAAGCATGGGGCATGCCGCGCGAGCTGGCGGGCCGCCTTTCCACCGTGCGCTTCCTGGAAGCCCTGGGGGAAGAGGCCCTGCGTGCAATCGTGCGCCGCAACAAGCAGGCCGAATACGGCCGCATGCTGCCCGCGGGCGCGGTCTTTTCCATCGACCGCGCCGCCGAGGATCTGCTGGTAGCCAACGCCCTGCGCGCCTCCTACGGCGCCCGCTCCATCAACCAGCAGATCAACGCCGTGTTCTTCGGCGACCTGTGGCGCGCGCTGTCGCGCACCGCGCAGGCAGGCCGCGTCACGCTGACCGCGCGCGACGGCGAGCTTTCCTTCGCCATCGAGCAGGGCGGCGCGCAAACCCCGCACGACGCCCCCTCCGAGCAAGAGATCCTGTGCGCGAATTCGGCCTACGAGCTCATGCGCCGCGTGCGCAACTACCTGGTGGCGCACGGTCCGCTCGACGTATCCGAGCTGCATGGTCCGCTCGACGGCAACGATGTGCGCACGGCGGCGCTCCTACTGTGCAAAAGCAGCCGCGTCGATATCGAAAACGGCAAGGCTTCGGCGCGAAACGACTTCACCCTGGCGGAAATCACCCTGCTCAACGCCTTGCTCGCGCTGCTTTCCGATTGGTTTTCGGCCGAGGACCGCACCTTCGAAAGCCTGCGCACGCTGCTCTCCATGGCAGACGCGCGCACGGCGCAAAGCCCGCTCGATCTGATGTTCTACCAGCTCGAAAGCGGCGCGCGCTACATTCCCAACCCGGATCACCGCCCCGACGACGCCTCGTCCAAACCGTGGATCTGGAGCGCGAGCCTGTTCGTCCGCAACGGGGACGGGCTGCGTCCCGCCGACACGGGAGGCCTGGTCAAAGGCCAGGACCGCGCGCTCGACTACTACACCGAATTCAAGGGCTTTCCCCGCGCGGCCCAAGAGCGCGCCATCGCGAGCCTCGCATTCCGCCTGCTGTAGGGCCTGCGCCGAACACGAACGCAGCCGGATGCTAAAAGAGCCGCTTCGACAGCGGCTCTTTTTTCGAGCGGCGCGGCGCGCCTAATAGGCCTCGTCGAGAGGCGCGTGCGCCTTCACGTCAAGCGTCAGATCGGCGAAAGCGCCGTGGCGGTAGCGGTCGAGCGCCACCAGCGCGATCATCGCCGCCTGGTCGCCGCAGGCGGAAAGCGGCGGCAAAGACAGGCGCACGCCGCGCTTCTTGCACGCCGCCTCGTACGCCGCGCGCAGCCCCGGGTTGGCTGATACGCCGCCGCCCACGCAGAATTCGCGCGCCCCCGTTTCGTCGAGCGCCGCCATGGCTTTTTTCACCTGCACGTCCACCACGGCCTGCTGGAAGCTCGCCGCGATATCGGGCATATTCAGCTCGCGGCCCGCCTGCTGCTCTTTCTGTATATAGGTGGTCACCGCGGTCTTAAGGCCCGACAGGCTGAAGCGCAAATCGCCCGAATGCATGAGCGCACGCGGGAAATCGATCGCCTTCGGATCGCCCTTGGCCGCAAGCTTGCTGATGATCGGTCCGCCCGGATACCCCAGGCCGAGCGCCTTGGCCACCTTGTCGAACGCCTCGCCCACCGCGTCGTCGATCGTGGATCCCATGGTGACGTAATCGCCCCAATCGCGCACATGCACGAGCATGGTATGCCCGCCCGACACCAGCGACACCACCATGGGCGGCTTGATATCGGGCGTCGCGATTTTATTGGCGTACAGATGCCCCTCGAGGTGGTTCACGGCGATCAGAGGCACATCGGCGCCCCAGGCCGCGCCTTTGGCGAACGCGACGCCCACCACGAGCGCGCCCACCAATCCGGGCGCGTACGTGACGGCCACGGCGTCGAGGTCGCGCCAGCGCACGCGAGACGCGCCCAGGCTGCGCGCCGCCGATTCCAGGCACTCGTCGCATACGCCGCAGATGGCCTCGATGTGCTTGCGGCTCGCGATTTCGGGCACCACGCCGCCGAAACGGGAATGGAAATCGATCTGCGAAGCCACCACGTCGGACAAAATGGCGCCCGAGCCGTCGACCACCGAGGCCGCCGTTTCATCGCACGAGCTTTCGATGGCCAGGATGAGCGGGGCGCGCTTCGCACGCGAAGCCGCCTGGGAAGCCGCTTCGCCGTCGGCCGTCGGCGCAGGACCCGCCACGTCGTCCACATGCAGGCGCATGCCCGCCACATCGCGGCGGAACTGCGGCAGCGGCCCTTCCATGATGACCGCGTCTTCGCGATCGCTGTAGTAGCGAGGACGCGTGCCCACGGCATGCAGCCCCATACGCTCGTAGAAGGTCTGCGCGCCCGCGTTGGATGCGCGCACCTCGAGGCTCATCGTCGAAGCGCCCAGGTTGCGCGCGTCGTCGGCCACCAGCGCGATGAGCTCGGCGGCGATACCGCGGCGACGATACGCGGGATGGGTCGCTATCTTAAGGATCTGCACCTGTCCGTCCACGATCCAGCCGCCGCAATAGCCCGCCAGACGCTCGCCGTCGAACGCCGCCCACCAGGTGCGGTCTTTGCGGGGCAGCTCGTCTTCGACCGATGCGGCGCTCCACGCGTCGCTTCCCATGACCTCCTGCTCGAGGCACGCCACATCGGCCGCATGCGCGGCGTCGAGCGGACGATACGTCGGGTGCGCAGCGTCCTGCGAACCGTCGAACAGCTGCACGCCGGTATGCAGGTTCTTGCCCTCGTGCTCTTTCGACAGGCGGATGCGCTCGTTTTCCTCGGCGTCGGAAAGACGCGTATACACGGGCAGCAGCGTAGCAGGATCACCGCCCGATCGGGGCGCCAGCAGCAAGCCGCGCCCGGAAACGCCCCACAAAGCCTCATCGGCAATGCGGCCCTCGGGCTCGAAAACGGTGCGGTATTTCGCCAGGCCGTCGCCCATGATGAGCGGCGTTACGCCCTGCACGGATGCGTCGCCGTCCACGAGCGCCGTCGCTTCGGCGAGCCACGCAGGCGCGTCGACAGCCTTCACCACGGTATCGGTCGTCAGGCGGCGCACGCCTTCGTCGGTCACGTCGAACAGCGCCGGGTAGACTTCCTTGCGCATGGCGTCGGCGGCGCACATCACGCGGCCGCGCACGCCCGAAGCCCACGCATTCCACACCACGGCGTCCAGCGTGGAAACACCGAACAGCGGCACTTCGAGCGCCGATGCCGCGCCTTTGGCCGTGGCCATGCAGATGCGCACGCCCGTGAAGCTGCCGGGGCCGCGCCCGCACACGACGGCGGCGATATCGGCCTTCGCCACGCCGGCCTCGGCCAGCGCCTCGTCGAGCTGCGCGAGCAGCACGGTGTTGCTCGCGCGGTGCGCCGCGACCTCGCGCGTCGCCACGATATCGTCGAGCGTGCACGCCGTCGCGCAGGCGCCGCACACGCGGCCGATGCCGATAGCCACCACTTCATTCGCCGTGTCGAACGCCACTACATACGCGTCTTGCGCCATAACCGCACCTTTCGCCTCGATCGCAAGCGGAGCCGCGAAGCCCGGGCGGGCCGCACCCGTTCCGGCTACTCGCGCGCATCCGTCGGAAAAAACAAACGACGCGCCCCGAAGGGCGCGTCGAGAATTGTACGGATTATCGCCCGCGCGCGCGAGGACAAAGGCCGATACGGCCCCGGCCCGCACACGAAACGCAAAGCGTCATGCCTGTTTGCGCGCATGGACGACGCGCAATGCGGGCACGGCCTGCGCGATGGTGCGCGCGAGCGCCACGCCGACAGCCACCTTGATGACGTCGAGCACGATGAACGGCGCGATGCCTGCGGCGAACGCCGCCGCAGGCCCCATGCCCGTCAGCGCCATGAGCTGCAGCCAGCCGCACGCATACGAGGAGGCGAGCAGCGCGGCCGCTCCGCACGATGCGCGCACGAAGCGCGCCGCAGCGCCGGAAGGCTCGCGCCAGATTCTGAACAGCAGCACGGCCGCCACGGCGCCCACGCCGAAGCCCACCAGAAAACCGCCGGTCGGACCCACGATGGAGGCGAGGCCGCCCTTCATGCCCGCGAACACGGGCACACCCAACGCGCCCAACAGCAAATACCCGAACACGCTGCACAGCGCCTCGCGCGCCGGGAACAGCGTGACCACGAACACCAGCACCATGATCTGCAACGTGAACGGCACGGGTCCGAGCGGAATGGAAATCCACGCCCCCACGGTCAACAGCGCGATGGCCAGGCCGCAAAACGCCACGGACTCGGCGCGCTTGAGCGATGCCTTCTTCATACCGTCTCCTCTCATCGCATCCGTCTGCAAGCCGTCGGCATTGTAGCACTTTATCGTGCGATAGCGAACGGCGAACGGACGCGCGGGCGAACGCGGCGCTTCCTCTGCCCGCGCCCGAAGCGCCCCGAAAACGGCCGGCACTTCGGGCGCGGGCAGATGCGCGACCCGCACGCGCTCGAAACGCAGGAGGTCCCGCGCGCTTACGCGCGGGACCCTCGCAACGCCGCGACTAATGATGCATCTGCGCCTCGTGAGCGGCCAGCGCGCCGGCGGCCTCGTCGATCTGCACGCGCACGGCCTCGTGCCCGGTGCCGCCGTAGGTGGTACGGGCGCGCACGATGGCGTCGATATCGAAAGCGCCCGCCACGTCTTCGCCGAACAGGCTGCTCGCCGACTGCAAATCGGACAGCGAAAGGTCCTCGAGACCGCAGCCCTTGCGCTCGCACAGCAGCACGAGCTGGCCTACCACGGCGTGCGCCTCGCGAAACGGCATGCCCTTTTTCGCCAGGTAGTCGGCCACGTCGGTGGCCGCCATGAAGCCCTCGTTGGCCGCCGCGCGCATGGCAGATTCGTGCAGCTGCATGCCGCCGATCATGCCCTCCATGCACGTCATGCAATCCATCAGCGTCTTCGCCGCATCGATGGCGCCCTCTTTGCACTCCTGCAGGTCTTTGTTATATGCCAGCGGCAGCGATTTCATCGTGACCAGCAACGCCACCAAATCGCCCACCACGCGGCCCGTCTTGCCGCGCGTCAGCTCGGCGAAATCGGGGTTCTTCTTCTGCGGCATGATGGAGCTGCCCGTGGAAAACGCGTCGGAAAGCGTGATGAAGCCGAACTCGGACGACGACCACAAGATGATCTCCTCACACAGACGCGACAGGTGCATCATGGACACGCTGCAGGCGTATTCGAGATCGAGCAGATAGTCGCGGTCGGACACGGCATCGAGCGAGTTGGGGATGACCTGCGAGAACCCCAGATCGGACGCCGTCATGAAACGGTCGAGGGGATACGTGGTGCCCGCCAAGGCCGCAGAACCCAACGGGCTTGCGTCGGCCGCCTTATGGGCGGCGGCAAGGCGCTCGAAATCGCGGCCGAACATCCAGAAATACGCCAGCATATGATGGCTGAACAGCACCGGCTGGGCATGCTGCAGGTGCGTGTAGCCGGGCATCACCACGCCGAAATGCTCCTGCGCCGCGGACAGCAGCGCATGGCACAGCGCAATGTTGCCTTCCATGAGCTCTTCGAGCAGCGCCTTGGCATGCAGGCGCAAATCGGTGGCCACCTGGTCGTTGCGCGAGCGGCCCGTATGCAGGCGTGCGCCCGCCGTGCCGATATCGGCCGTCAACGCGGCCTCGACGGCCATGTGGATGTCCTCGTCGTTCACGTCGAAGACGAACGTGCCCGCGTCCATGCGCTCCTTGACCGCGCACAGCCCCTCGTCGATGACTCGGGCGTCTTCGTCCGAGATGACGCCTTGGGCCGCCAGCATGCGGGCATGGGCGCGCGAACCCGCGATATCCTGGGCGTACATGTTCTTATCCACGTCGAGGGAAGCGCCGAACGCCTGGGTGAACTCGTCGACCCCGCCTTCGAACCTGCCGGACCACAATGCCATACCGAAACCTTTCGTCGAGCGGCCGATGCCGCGATTGTCATGGAAAACGTCGCCGGGCGGCCCCGCCCGCAGGACGCGCTACGCCGCCGCCTCTTCTTCCGCCTGAGCGGACAAACCGGATGCGGGGCCCTGCTTGGCCGACCACGTGGAAACGGGCAGGCCGTGCAGATCGCTGAAACCCTTCGCCGCCTCGTGGTTGAAGGCGTCCTCGGCACCGTAGCTGGCCAGGCCGAAATCGTAGAGCGAATACGGGCTGGTGCGGCCGACCACCGCGCACGAACCCTTGTACAGCTTCACCTTGACCGCGCCGGAGACGAAGCACTGTGTGGCCGTGAAGAAGGCATCGAGCGCCATCTTGAGCGGAGAGAACCACAGGCCCTGGTAGACCGCCGTGGCCCACTGCTGCTCGGCGCCCAGCTTGTAGTGCTGCGTGGCGGCGTCCAGGCACAGCGTCTCGAGGGCCTTGTGCGCCTCGATGAGCACCTTGGCGCCAGGAACCTCGTAGCACTCGCGCGATTTCACGCCGACGACGCGATTTTCCACCAGATCCAAGCGGCCGTAGCCGTGCGCGCCCGCCTTGATGTTGAGCTCGTGGACGATATCGACGAACTTCATGTCCTCGCCGTTCAAAGAGCACGGAACGCCCTGGTCGAAGCCGATTTCGACATACTCGGGCTCATCGGGGGCCTGCGTCGGATCCACCGTGAGGGTCCAGATATCCGCAGGCGGCTCGCACCACGGGTTCTCCAGCACGCCGCACTCGATGGCGCGGCCCCACAGGTTGTCGTCGATGGAGTACGGCGACTTCTTGGTAGCGGGAACCGGCACGCCGTGCGCCTTGGCCCATTCCATCTCCTCCTCGCGCGAATGCAGGTCCCACTCGCGCACGGGAGCCACGATTTCGATGGAGGGGTCGAGCGCCTTGATGGAGGTCTCGAAACGCACCTGGTCGTTGCCCTTGCCCGTGCAGCCGTGGGCCACGTACTTCGCGCCGTACTCATGGGCGATGGCCACCATGTGCTTGGAGAGCAGCGGGCGGGAAAGCGCGGAAAGCAGCGGATAGGCGTTCTCGTAGAGCGCGTTCGCGGCCAGCGCATGCGTGAGGAAATCGTCGGCGTACTCCTCGCGCATATCAACCGCCATGGAGGCGATGGCGCCCATGTCGAGGGCCTTCTGCTTGATAGTCGCCAGGTCGGCTTCGTCCTGGCCCACGTTGCCGCAGACGGCGATGACGTCGAAGCCCTTTTCGACCTGCAGCCACTTCAGGCACACCGAAGTGTCCAGACCGCCGGAATACGCCAAAACAACTTTCTCTTTCATCGGAACCTGTTCTCCTTCGTCCGTTTCCGTGCTCCGCATGCGGCACGCGCGGCCCGCCTTCGCGCCACATGCCCTGCCTCGCATCGCTTTCATCGTCTGATTCCGCGCGCCCCGCCGGTGCGGCGGCGGGGCGTCCCTCATGCGGCCGGAATCGAAGCCGCGCAATAAAAAAGCACCCGGCGATGCCGGGTGCTTCGTGGGTCCTATGAGGATGGATGCTACGAGGCGCTACCTCGTATGGACCGCAAGAAACACACGCGTGCATCGCAGCGTGGTACGTCGGTCCTGGCGTCGGAAAGAGAACTGCTGTGCCGTTGCGGTCATGTGAGCTTCTCCTTTCCTCTGCGCTCGATTTCGATAGCCATTGCGCTTTGTTGTAATAAAGCGTTGGACGGCACTTTACCCAAAATTTCACATCCATGCAAGAAGAATTTAAAAATTTCTTCTTTCGGTATATCTATGCATCGCATCCCAACGCGCACGCGCGTAAGAGCGGATGCGGAGGGTACGGCACGGTCGCAAGCGCCGAGACGGCCGCGCCGCCGCGGGCCGCGCGCAAAACGAGCGACACGGGCGCGAAACGACGCAGGCCGGACGGATCGGATCGGGTCTTGCGACGCGCGACGGACTACAGCTCGATGCGCTCGAACAGCTCCTTGCCCACGCCGCACAAAGGGCACCTGAAATCATCGGGCAGCTCGTCGACGTACTCGATATGGCCGCACACCGTGCAGCGCCATGCGAAACGGCGCGGCGCGGCGTCGTGCGCGGACGCCCCCTGCGCCTCGGACGAAGGTGCGGCCGCAGCCGCGCCGTCGCCTTCGTAGCTCGACGCCTTCGGGGGCGTCTTGCCGCCTTTCACCTGGTGATAATAGGCATACGTCATCGGCGCGCCATCGGAAAGGACCGCGGCCTCCACGACCTCGCCCACCACGAGCATATGCGTTCCCAGATCGAGCGTCTGCGTCACCTTCAAGCAGAAATGAGCTGCGGCGTGCTCGGTCACGTACGCGATGCCCACGGCGTCTTGCGCCGTCTGCGTATCGGCGAATTTATCGGTATCGGCGCTCGAGTGGAAGCCGAAGCGACCGATCAGCTCCATGGGCGCGTCCTCGCACAAAACCGACACCTCGAACATGCCGGACTCGAGAATCGCCGCCGTCGTGACGTTGTCCTTGTTGATGGCGATGCTCGCCTGCGCAGGGCTCGACGTGACCTGCTGGAACGTATTCACCACGCACCCGACGCTTCCCTGCGCCCCGCGCGCCGTAACGATATACAGCCCGCAGCTCAAGCTTCTGAACGCCTTTTTGTCCACCATGGCAAACCTCCTTGCATAATGCGCCGCCGAGGCGGCGCGCCGTCGCGCGAACAACGCGCGTATGTCGCGATTATCTGAATCGTTCTTGAAATTATGATGCCGGAATACGCGTTTGAATCGGCTTCGTTCTCGCGCGATTCACGTAGTGCTACATTTGTGGAATAAATGCACCCATTCGCCCCGAAGGAGCATGCCCATGAGCATCGACGGAGGCCGTCGCGACCCGCATTTCCACGCTGCCAAACACGAAGCGGACGTGCATCCGCGCCACGCTGCGCCCGCGCACGGCGCGCATCCGCACCACGACCGCCCTGAGGGCTCGGCAGGCTTCCCGCATGCGACGCGCCCCGAATCGGATCCGTCGCACGCGCACCCGCACGACGCGCCTCATCCGCGCCCCATCGCAGCGCCGTCGCAAGGCGGCAAGACCGCGCGGACGCTGGCGCCGAAAGCCGTGGCATTCGTCGCTGCCGTGGCGCTTATCGCCCTCGCAGGGGCCATCTCGCTCGAACGATGCGCCGCCGAATCCGCCGCGCCGGCCGATGTCGCGGCCCCGCAGCAGCCCGCGCCCGTGCCCGACGACAAGCCCATGACGAATCCGCCCGCGTCCACCAGCGGCGCCTTCGACCCGTCTCCCGCATCGCTCGACGCCGTTCCCGCCGATGACGGCCTGCAGACGTTCATGCTGCCGAGCCAAGACGGCACGCAATCCGGCGCCGCCCCCGCCTTGGCGCAATCCGATGCCGAAGCGATAGAGCGGGCCATCCACGCCGTCGAGGAATACGGCGACGCGAGCATCGTCTTCTACAGCCTCGAAAACGGCGCGGGCATCGCCTACCACGCGGACACCGCGGTCTACGGGGCAAGCTCGTTCAAAGCGCCCTACGCCCTCTACGTGTGCGAAACCCAGATCGAAACGGGCGAGGCCGCCTTAGACGACGCCTGCCCCGGCACCGACGCCTACGATCCCGACAGCCCCTACAACGGGGGGTCGTATCCGCTCTACGACCTGATAGCGTCCGCCATCGTCTACTCCGACAACAACGCCTTCGGGTCGTTGCGCGAGACGTTCGACGCGCGCGGCTACGACGAATGGGCCGAAGGCCTCGGACTGGTCGACGCGGCCTGGCGCGACGATTCGTGGTACCCCTGGTATTGCGCCCGCACCTCCGCGAAAGCATGGACCGAGATGTACGCCTACCTGCAGGGCGGAACCGACGCCGCGCGCTACCTGGGCGCCCTGCTCGGCCAGACCGAGGTGTCGTTCTTGCGCGCCGCCCTCGCCGATACGGGAGCGGCGGTCTACGACAAAGCGGGCTGGTGCGCCGACGAAGATCCACGCTGGAACGGCCTGTGCGACGCGGGCATCGTATCCGTCGACGGCACGCCCTACATCATGTCCGTCATGACGGGCATGCCCGACGGCGAAGAGGAGCGCGCGCTTCTAGAAGACCTCGCGGCGGCGCTGTTCGCCGCGCGCGGCGCCTTGGCGTAAGGCCGCGCGGCCAAAGGATCACACCGCTTCGCGCGCCGCACGTTTCCGATCGAGCCGTTCGCGCCGCCGTTTCCTGCGCCCCCGCGTTCACGTTCGAGCGCGGCGGCGCCCCTTCATCATGCGCGTTCGTTGCGCTCGAAGAAGGCGCAGGCGTTCTCGAAGCACACGGCATCGGCGATCTGCGTGCCGAACTGCTCGGAAAACAGCGTATGCAAATCGCCGACCTTCTCGGCAGGCGCAAGCCACGCGGGCACGTCGCAGCCGTCGTAATCGCTGCCGAGCGCCAAGACGCGCTCGCCGCCCAGCTCGAGCATATGGTCGACATGGCGCAACACGTCGTCGCGCGTGGCGTGCGACGCGTCGGTCAGAAAACGCTGGCAGAAATTCAGGCCCACGATGCCGCCGCGTTCCGCAATCGCGCGGAATTGGTCGTCGGTCAGATTGCGCGGATGCCCGCAGACCGCACGCGCGTTGGAATGCGATGCCGCCACGGGACGCTGCGCCGCATCGAGCACGTCCCAGAAGCTCCGGTCGTTGAGATGCGACACGTCCACCGCCACGCGGCGCTGCTCCAGCGCGCGCACGGCCTCGCGGCCGAAATGCGACAGGCCGTCGCCGGTTTTGTTGCCCGACGCGATGGCGTTCTTATCGTTCCAGGTCAACGTCAACATCTTGACGCCCGCGTCGGCCGCTTCGTGAATGCGGTCGGCATCCTCCCCGATAAACGAGCCGCCTTCCACCGTGAATACCGCCGCGCACCGGCCCGCATCCACGATCGAACGGATATCCCGCGCATCGCGCACCTGTTCGACGAGCGCGGCATGCTGCGCAAGCTGGCCTTCGAAATAGCGGCGCACCGTATCGAACACGCGGTACCCGCCCTCGACGCCGATGTCGTCGGGAATGAACGCCGCGAAGCACTGGCACCAAGCGTATCCCCCGCGCGCCATGCGCTGCAGGTCGATATGGCAGTCGTTATCGGCCAGCGACTGCATGCGGTGCGCGGGAATGGCGGCATCTTCGGCCATGAATCCCGCTTCGGGCATGATGCTGTGCAAGGCAAGGCGGTCGAGCGTGTCGCAGTGCAGATCGAATATGCGCGTCGGCTCCGTAATGATGGGCATGGACGGCTCCTTTCAAGAACAAGGCCCCGGATCCGGGGCCTGTCGGGCGCATGCGGGCAGGTTCGCTCCGCACGCATGCGCATGATGATAGCGCAGCGCTTACGCCACTTCGAACAGCCAGTCGCCGTATTCGTCGAGCTTACCCGCCACCATGTCGAAGAAACGCTCCTGGATGACCTTGGTGATGGGTCCGCGGCCGCCGATCGAGCGCCCGTCCACTGCGGCGACGGGCGTCACCTCGGCCGCCGAGCCGGTGAAGAACATCTCGTCGGCGGCGTACAGGTCGGCGCGCACCAGACGCTCTTCGACCACGGGAATCTCCAGGTCCATGGCAAGGTTGAGCACGGTATCGCGCGTGATGCCCTCGAGCAGGCCTTCGGATACGGGCGGGGTCGACAGCACGCCGTCGCGCACCACGAACAGGTTCTCGCCCGTGCCTTCGCATACATAGCCCGCTTCATTGAGCATGACGGCCTCGGCATAGCCGTGCGATTTGGCCTCAAGCTTGGCGAGGATGGAATTCATATACGACGCGGACGACTTCATCTGCGGAGGAATAGCGTTGTTCGAACGCTGGCGCCACGAAGAAACGCCCACCTGGATGCCGTTTTCGAGCGCGTCGTCGCCCAGATAGGCGCCCCACGGCCAGCACGCGATGACCACGTCGACCGGCGCGTTGGTGGGATCGACCCCCATCTGGCCGTAGCCGTGGTAGACCAGCGGGCGCACGTAACACGAGGAAAGCTCGCAAGCTTTGATGGTCTCGATGGTGGCGGCCACCAGTTCATCGGCCGTGTACGGCACATCGATCAGGCACATCTTGGCGGAGCGGACCAGACGCTCCATATGGTCTTTCAAGCGGAAAACGAAGCTTTTGCCGGTTTCCTCGTTGTAATAGCAGCGCATGCCCTCGAACACGGCCGATCCGTAATGCAGCGAATGCGAGAGCACGTGCGTCGTGCATTCGCCCCACAAAACGAGCTCGCCGTTCTTCCAGATATACTTCGCTTCCTCCATGGCCATGCGACGGCCTCCTTTCATGCCCCGCGGCGCCGTGCGACGCTCGCACCAAGCCGATATGGGCTGGATTATACTCCATCATGGTAAAGTGTCGAGTACAATCACGATTCGCCCGGACATGAAGAATAGACGGCGGTTCGATATGCAATGCGGCGCAAAAACAACGCGCAACGCACAAGGACGGCGCGACGCGCGCAGACGAAGGCCGCGCACCGCATTCGACGCGCCTTCGAAACGAAAGGGCCGCGGGCTATTTCACCTTCGCCCCGCACGCCTGCACCGCACGCAGCGCCAGCACCTCGAGCGCATCGACCACGAGCATGCCATGCGCTTCGCGCGGAGCGTGGATGACCGACAGCTCGGTGCAGCCCAGAAGCACGCTGTCGCACCCCCGCGCGCGCAAATGCCCGCACACGTCGTCGAACGCGCGCATGTCGGCGGGGCGGCCCGCCTTGACGTCGTCGTAGATGATGCTCATCACTTTGGCCTGGAATTCGGGTTCGGGAAACACCGCCGCAAGCCCCTGGGCCTCGAGGGCCTCCTGCAAGACGCCCGCGCGGCCCGTGCCGTCGGTCGCCATCACGCCGACCGTGCGTTTTCCCTGTTCGGAAATGTAACGCGCCGCTTCGAGCGGCATATGCAGCACCGTGGCCGTCGTCAAGCAGCCGAACGTCTCGTCGCTTTTGTAGTGGCCCGTGACGCACGGCATGCACAAGATTTCGCAGCCCATGGCTTCGAGCTGCAAAGCGGCCTCGCGGACGGCGGGCACGTAGGATTCGTCGCTTTTGCCCAAGATGTACGCGGTGCGATCGGGAATCTGGGGCCTGTTGAGAATGGTGATGTCGATATGGTCCTGGTCGACGGCGGCATCGGTGTGATCGATGATGCGCGCGAACAGGCTGGCCGTCGCGGCCGGGCCCAGCCCGCCGATGATGCCGAGCTTCTTCAGTGCCACGCCTTCGCCCATGAGTTCCTCCATTCCCCGCCCCAGGCGGCATCCGTTCCCATGAGAATAAACCGCCTGAAGGACCGGTCCCGGCGCGTAATGCAAACCTCCATATTATAATCCCTTGGTTTCCACCCGTTTCAATCGAAGAGGATTCATGGACCCCATCACGCTGCTTATCGTATGCCCGCTCGTATTTTTGGCCGGCTTGGTCGATTCGATCGCAGGAGGAGGGGGGCTCATCTCGCTGACCGCGTATCTGCTGGCGGGCGTTCCCGCCCATGCCGCCTTGGGCACCAACAAACTCTCGTCATCGATCGGCACGCTGGCCGCCACGCTGCGCCTGGCGCGCGGCGGCTACATCAAGCTCAAGCTCGCCCTTCCCGCCGCGGCAGGCGCCATCGTGGGATCGATCGCAGGCGCGAAGCTCGCCTTGCTCACGCCCGCCGGCATCTTCGAGATGATGCTTATAGTGGCGCTGCCGATCGTGGCCTTCGCCGTCCTACGCAAGCGCGCGATCGACGTGCCCGAAGACGCCGTCATATCGACGCGGCGCCAATACATGATCGTGGCGCTCTCGTCGCTGGCCATCGGATGCTACGACGGATTCTACGGACCGGGCACGGGCACCTTCATGCTGATCGCCTTCACCGCAGCGGCCAAGCTTCCCGTCAAGGAGGCATCGGGCGAAGTCAAAGTGGCAAACCTCGCCTCCAACGTAGCCGCGCTCATCACGTTTTTCATGCACGGCCAGGTATGGATGGCCCTCGGCCTTACGGCCGCCGTCTTCAGCATCGCGGGCAACTACCTGGGCGCCGGCATGGTGATGAAGAACGGCACGAAGATCGTCCGCCCCATCATCATCGCCGTGCTGGGCATGCTCTTCGTCAAGGTGATGGCCGATTTGGCATTCTGACGAAACGAACAAGGCCCCGCGCCGCGCGTCCCATTCGGGGTACGCGGCGCGGGGCCTTCGCATACATGCCGCCGCACTCGGCGGCGCTACGCTACAGAAAACGCGCGATCAAGAATCCGGCGATGACGCCCGTCATGGCCACGAGCACCGTGAACACGCTGACCAGCCAATCGTGGCGGCGGTCCTCTTTGCGATGGCGCTCCTCGCGGATGACGCCCGCGCGCTCCTCGTCGACGATGCCCAGGTAGGAATAACCCTTCGCGAGCACCTCGACCACGTAGGGGTTGCCGTCTTTGTACATGGCGCCGATCATGCCCAGCTGGTCGAGGCGACGCATGGCCGACCCCGCCTCGGTATCGCGCTTCACGAATGCGAGCGGACCCTGCTTGCGCTCCTGACGGCGCGCGGTTTCCAGCTGCACCAGGCGGCGAAGCACCTTTTCATCGTATGCGCTCAATCTGTCCTGCACGGCCAAGCCGTTCCCGTTCTGCATGCGCGTATCTCCTGGACTCATCCTTATGCACTCGAAGCGTAGTATAGCGCTCTTACCCGCAAAAGCGCGGCGCGCGCGGGCGTATCTACCCGTATTGTGCAAGACGCAGGGCTTAGCGCGAGGGAGCCTCGATACCCGCCTCCTCAAGAGACCCCGCCGCAAGCAAACGCAGCAGGTCGGCCTCGGAAAGCACGGGCACGCCCAACGACACGGCCTTGTCGTACTTGCTGCCTGCGGCCTCGCCCGCCACCACGTATCCGGTCTTTTTCGACACGCTGGAAGACACCTTGGCGCCCATGGCCTTCAGGCGCGCGCCCGCTTCGTCGCGCGTCATGCCGCTTTCGACCAGAGAACCGGTCAGCACGAACGTCACGCCCGCCAGAGTCTGGGGAGCGGCGTCGTCCGCGGCGTCGTCTTCCATGCGCACGCCCATGCGCTCCAAGCGATGGACGACGTCGCGATTGTCCTCGTTGGAGAAAAACGCCCGCACGCTCTGCGCGATCACGCTGCCCACGCCGTCGACCGAGGCGAGCTGCTCTTCGTCGGCCTGCATGAGCAATTCCATCCGCGGAAACGCGGCCGCCAGCTGCTCGGCCACGGTTTTGCCCACATGGCGGATGCCCAGGCCGAACAGCACGCGGGCCAGCGGGCGCGCCTTGGAGGCCTCGATGGCGGCGATCAGCTTGGCGGCCAGCGTGCCGCCCAGATGAATCGGCTCGCCCTCTTTGTTCACGCGGCCCATGTCGAGCGTGGCCAGCTCGTAATCGGTCAGGGTGTAGTAATCGACCACATCGCGCACGCGGCCGCTTTCGACCAGACGGGCCACGATCTCCTCGCCCATGCCATCGATGTCCATGGCGCCGCGGCTCGCCCAATGCAGCAGACGTTCGAGCGCCTGCGCGGGGCAATCCATCGAAACGCAGCGGAACGCCGCCTCGCCCTCCTCGCGCACGAGGGGGCTCGAGCAGCTCGGGCACGACTCGGGCATGCGCCAGGACTGCGCGCCCTCGGGACGCAGGCTGAGCACCGGCCCCAGCACCTCGGGAATCACATCGCCCGCCTTGCGCACGATGACGGTGTCGCCCACGCGCACATCCTTGCGATGCACCTCGTCCAGATTATGCAGCGTCGCACGCGCCACCGTAGAGCCGGCCACGCGCACGGGGTCCAATTCGGCCACCGGGGTGACGGCGCCCGTGCGCCCCACCTGCACGGAGATAGCGCGCAGCACGGTGGTCTTCTCCTCGGGCGGGAACTTATAGGCGATAGCCCAGCGCGGCGCCTTGGCGGTAAAGCCCAGCTCACGCTGCGTGGCGAACGAATTCACCTTCACCACTACGCCGTCGATCTCGTAAGGCAGCACCGCGCGCTTGTCGGCCACCGATTCGCAGAACGCGCGCACGTCGGCGGGCGTGACGCACAGCTTCACATCAGGATTGACGTGAAATCCGCTCGCGCGCAGCCACGACAGAAGCTCCCACTGGGTTCGGGCCTTCACCGACGCCTCGTCCGCGATGGCGTAGACGAACGTCGACAAGTCGCGATTCTTGGTGACGGCGGGATCTTTCTGGCGCAGCGACCCGGCGGCCGCATTGCGCGGATTCGCGAAGGGAGCCTTCTCGTTGGCGACGGCGGCCGCGTTGAGCGCCTCGAAGCTCGCCTTGGGCATGTACACCTCGCCGCGCACCTCCACCGAGCCGTCGGCGTCGGAAAGGCCCGCGACGCCTTCGTCGCGCAGGCGCAGCGGCACGTCGCGCACCGTGCGCATGTTCACGGTGACGTCCTCGCCCGTCACGCCGTCGCCGCGCGTGGCGGCCTTCGACAACGTGCCGGCGTCGTAAGTCAAAGCGATGGAGGAGCCGTCGATCTTCAGCTCGCAGACGAATTCGACCGCGGAGCCGACGGCTTCCACGATGCGCTGCGTCCATGCATCGAGCTCGTCGAGATCCATCGCGTTGTCGAGCGAGTACATGCGGCGGGCGTGATGCACGGCGGAAAACTGCTCGCCGACATAGCCGCCGACGCGCTGCGTGGGCGACGAGGGCGTCACCAGCTCGGGATGAGCGGCCTCGAGCGCGCGCAGCTCGGCCATAAGCGAGTCGAACGCGGCGTCGGAGATTTCGGGCGCATCGAGCGCATAGTAGCAATAGGTGTGGTGCTCTATCTCGCGGCGAAGCTTTTCGACGCGCTGCGCCGGATCGCTTGCAAGCGAAGCCGCCGTTTCGGCGTCGAACATGCGTTCCTGTTCCATGGCAATCTCCGGATTCATTCGGCTCCAGTGTTTCGATGGCTATCATACCCGCCGCAATGCGGCCGCGCACGGCGGCGCGCCATCACAAGGGAATCGACAAACGAAAGGCGGACGCGACCGAAGCCGCGCCCGCCTTTCCCAGGAGAGGATGCGCCTGATAGACAGGGGGGCCGTAGCGACGCGAACTCGACCCCCGAAGCGTTTACTGAACGGGCTTTTCAGCCGACCCGGGCTCCGTCACCGTGCAGGGAATGTACCACACGGAAGGATTCGTCCCTTCTTCGGCAAGAAGCTGATAGCCCCCTTCCGCTTCGGCCTTGGCCTTTATTTCTTCAAGGTCGCCGAAATAGCGTGCTCCTGCAGGGCAAGCGGCGACGCACGCCTGAACGGAACCGTCCCCATCGATGCGCTCGGAGCAAAACGTGCACTTATCCACCGTGCCATGGGGCATATACGCGGGATACATCACGCTCTCATATTCGTTGAGTTCGCCGAAATACCCCTGTTCGCTCTCGCAATAATAGCGAGCGCCATATGGGCAGGCAGCAATGCAAGCCTTGCAACCGATGCATTTCTCCTTATCGATGACGACGATGCCGTCATCTCGTTTATAGGTAGCCCCTTCAGCGGCACAAGCTGCTACGCACGGAGCATTCTCGCAATGCATGCACAACGTCGGAATGATGTTGCGACGCACGTTTGGATAGGTGCCCTCTATCTCGCGAATAACATGCGAGCGGGTCACTGCGGGAGGAGTTCCGTGGGCTTCCTTGCACGCAACCGAGCAAGCGTGGCATCCGATACATTTCTTCTGGTCGATCAGCATTCCGTATGCCATGGTCTACCTCCTCTACTTCTTTTCAATCTTGACGCGAATAAGCTGGTCGAACGCGGAAACAACATGGTCGAGGCGCTCGGGGTCATCACCGGGAATCAAATTAACCAAGTCGATGCCTTTGCCCTTTGCGATGGTCATATGCTCTGTCTTCGCATTCCACGTACCCACCACGGCAGAAATGCACTCGGGATGGATGCCCTCGGTTACCACCAAACGACCTTCTATGCTATAGCCGGCAGTACTGGTAAGCATCACTTCGTCCCCGCTTGCAAGACCCTTCGCGGCAGCCGTAGCCGTATTCATCTCGAGACAATACGTCACACCATCGAGTTCATTGACCTCATTGAGCCACGGATTCTCAACCGTCCACGTGTCAGTGTTCTGAGCGTTGGTGTAATACACCGGGAACAAATCGAACGACGCATCATCTTTCGGATAAAAATCCATGCCAGGTCGCCACTCAGGCAACGGAATATAGTCAGAAGTATCCCAAGGAATATCGGTTCCTTCGAGCGCCGCCTCGACCTTTTCCTTCGCTTCAAGCATGAAATCCCAGTAAAACGGAATACGTCCCGGAACGTCATCGTTCCAGATATACACCTCGTCCACCGTACGGTCGCGCGTATACACGCCATTATGTTCGCGGAACCACTGCAAATCGTGCTCTTCGTCGATATTGGACTTCAAAACCGAATCAATGAACGCTTCGGTTTCAAGCTTCTTATCCAGCGGAATCGAGAACTCTTCCTTGACGCGGAATAAGCCGTTGAGCTGCTTAATGAACGCTTCGTTAGCGCCGGCGCGGTCGACGATGTTCGCATACAGCTCCATATAGCCGGGCGCGCCGTCTTTCGACTCGACAACCGGCTGCCAAATAGCAACGGTCCACGGAATATGCATGCCGCCGATATGGCGATGATTCAAAAACATGTGCGGAAGAGGGTCGAAACGCTCCAAATAGCACGCTTCGGGAATCATGAGATCGGTGAAGTACGACGTATCGTTGAGGAACAGATCGCACCCGATCACATAGTCCATTTTCTTAAGGGCCTCGGCTTCTTGATCGGAATTGCCCCACCAACGAACAGGATTGCAGGCATACCAGAACAAAACATCGATCGGCGTCACATGCCATTTCTCGGGGTCGGCATTGGTGACGTGCACGAAATGACCGTCTTCGGAAAGCGGCTGAATCCCGAGCATATCGCGCTTGCCTAGCTTGTATTCGCGCTCGCGGATCGTCTTGTAGAACGAATTAGGACGAGCAATCATCAGGGAATTGGACTCGATGAATCCGTCTTCCTCCCAGATGCCCGGATGGAACGATGCGTTGTCGTTGCCGTCAATCCACCCATTGCACGCAGAGGCGAACCCAATAAAGCCGCCGACGGAGTTGGTCGATCCGACAAGCTCATTAAGCATCAAGCAGCTCCACACATTAAGAATGGAATGCTTATGACGCGCCAATCCGGAGAACACATCGACGCAAGCAGGACGATACGGCAAGGTGACGCCGTCTATTTCGATAGTCTGGCCGATGCAGGCCGCTTCTCCGAACTCCTTCGCAATCTGCCTAATGGTGGCAGCGGGAACAGTGCTGATTTCCTCAGCCCACTCAGGAGTCATCGTCTTGATATGGTCTCGGTACACATCGAACGCCGTCGTGTAGCTTTTCCCGTCCACCACGAATGCGCCCTCGAGCGCAGGCTGCGTAGCTTCGTCATACGGCAAAGCCGAAGACGTAGCCTCATCCCAATACAGCGATTTATTCGTATCGGCAGCACGCAGCACACGCTTGGTATCGGGATCGACCAAGGCGCACGCATTCGTGCGTTTAATCAGATAGTCCTTGTCATAAATGCCGAGTTCGTGAACCAGCACATTCGCCATAGCGAGCGCGCAAGCGGCATCAGACCCAGGACGCACGGGAACCCAGAGATCAGCTTTATCGGCGCCGGCGCTCATATGCGGATCGAAACTCACAAAACGTAAACCATCCTTGCGGCGACGCGCGAATAAGTCGGCCGTCATATTGAAGCCATGACGAGTTGCCGTGCCCGCTTGCGTGCCGAATTGAATAAGGTAATTGCAGTATTCGTAATCGGGCTGAGCGTTACCGCACGAAGTCATAAGGAACTCGTTGATGTGTACGCCTGCGCCGCAGATATCGGAAATCATGCCATTGTTCACGCCGAACGCCGCACCGAACGCGCTTGCGCGAATGAGACTGCCGATCTGGCTCGCCACCATAGACGACCCCGCAACGGAATTAGGATCGTTTTTCATGGCCGTAGTAATCTTCTCGGCAATAAGGTCATACGCTTCATCCCAGCTAATCTCCTCCCAGCCGGGATTTTGGTCGAAACCCTTTTCGGGATTCGTGCGCTTTAAAGGTTTAGTGATTCGATTGGGATCATAAAGCTGCATAATGCCCGCTGCGCCTTTAGCGCAAATATGACCGCCGCCAATAGGGCTATCAGGGTTGCCCTTCAGCTCAACAACCGTTCCATCGACCACATGAGCCAAAATGGAGCAGCTATTGAAGCACATATTGCACGTCGTGGGGATCCATTCCCCTTTTCCCTCGACGCCGACCTCGGCGGCCTCTTCCCCGCTTTCAGCCGGTGCTTTCGGAGCGCAGCCTGCAAGACCGCTCACCAAACCGGCTCCTAAAACAGCGCTGGCGCCAGCAACGAAGCCACGACGACTGACTGACGGTGTCATTTCGCTCATTTCCTTTCCTTCCCCTTATTTGAAGATTGCGGCTGACCGCATCTTTCGATCCTCATGGCGCTTTAACGACGCAACGCCATTCAACCGAAACAAGATCAGAGCTAAGAACGCGCGATACCAGGCGCCCAACGGCGCAATGCACGACTATGAAAATATTTCGCGTGAATTAGATCCGGCACGCTTCGAGTGCCGCATTTCCCCTGGTAAGAACCTCTACCCCCATAGAGCCCTCCCACATTCAGAACCCTGTCCCGACAGGTCACACAGTACCATACACTACTATGACACTAAAAGACCTGGCATTATCCTATCTCGAGAACAATGCGAGTCTCTCCTAGGGAGATTAAAATGCCTGGCAGCAAAGCAAAAAGGGGAGCTGGACAACCAAGCTCCCCTGTGCGACAACGGAAACGAACCCGACCGAAACAAACGACTCCCTTATTTCTTTTTAAAAAGCGACTCCACGTTGTTGAATCCCTCGCTGAATGCGCTCGGAGCGATAACGAGACCACCCTTTTCTTTTACGCTCTCATAAATAAGGTTCATGGTACGCAACTGCATAGCACGGTCATTACGGTCATAGACTTCAGCCGCCTCGACAAACATCTCAGAAATGTCTTTCTCGACTTCCGCCAATAGCAACCGCGCATTGCGCTCACGCTCGGCTTGAGCCTCCTTCGACATGGCATCCTGCAGATTATCGGGAATGGCGATGTCTCGAATTTCAACCGAAACCACCGTGATGCCCCACGAACGAGTCTTAGAGTCGAGAATGTCCTTTACCTCTTCGTCTATCTGCTCCCGACGGGTGGCCACCTCGGAAAGATTGATACGACCGACCGCATCGCGCAAAGCCGTCTGAGCCGCCCACCATATAGCGGACGAATAATCCTCCACCTCGACGCATGCATCCTTCGGATTCCAAACCATCCAAAACAACACGGCGTCGATATCGAGCGGCACAAGATCGGCAGTCAAAGCCTCTTCGGCGACAAACGGCGTCGTTATGATGCGCTGATCGATATGGGCCGCCGCATACTCAACAACGGGAATAAGGAAATACACGCCAGGACCGGCAAGTCTATTGTATTTTCCCATGCGAAACACCACTACCCGCTCCCAATGGGGAGCAATGCGGCATGAATATGCAGCAAAAGCGCCTATCGCCATCGCGGCAACCAAAGCCAGGACGCAAAGACCGAAAAACGATGTCAATACAACCGCCGCCACGCACGACACCACGACGAACACCGTCGCCGAAAAGAAATACACGCCAAAACGCGACGATTTCTTGGAACGAGGAGCCTCTGCGCGCGCCTTCATCTTTTCACGGCGCGATTCTTTGCGTTCGTGTTCGACCGTCTCTTTGCTTCGCATGCCATCCCCTCTCCATGCCACGTCGTTAAACGAATGCCCTCTGCAATCACATCCGGCGCTCGACCTTGGCAAACTGATCACGCACCAATTCCATTACGTCGTCGATGGCCATACCTTTCCCCACGGCAGTATCGACAAGCTTTCCGGCAAGCGCCACTATCTCATCATCGAAATCAGTCGAAGCAAAATCCTTCGTCTCCGAAACATACGTCCCCAAACCACGCTTCGTGAAAATATACCCGTCGCGCTCCAGGTCCTGATAGACCTTATTCACCGTGTTGTAATTAACCCCGAAGTTTACCGAAAGCTCGCGCACCGAAGGCAATCTCTCGCCTCGCGCAAAACGGCCCGACGTGATCAAAAATACAAGACGTTTTCTAATCTGAATCCAAAGGGGAACCCCGCTTGCCTCGTCAATATGAAATACGCCCAGCTCATTCACAGGCGACGTCCTCCGTTCATCGAAGCCTTCCCTTCCCCCTGATGCACGATATTACCACGGTGCAAATATCGGGCTCCATCCAGCACGGAGCCTACATCCAAAACGACTGCACGCTCATATTGACCATTCCGTAACGAACCGCGGCAAGCAGAACGACAAAACGTAGACACAAGCCGCCGACCATCTTCGAGCAACCCGCTACCGCCAAAAGCGGCGGCGATGAAACGTGACGAGAAACGATGTCCGCCGCCAAGGGAAACACGAGGCCGCATATTACTACCCCCAGCCAAAAAACAGGAGCAATGGGGCCGGAGACCATCATCTCAAGCGAGCACGACACGACATCGCCCGCCATAACGGAATCGATGCAAAACGAAAGCAACGCCGCCGCCTCGAAGATCGTCAGACACGCATCGACGCGAGACAGCCCGCCCATAGAATCCGCTACGCCTTCGACATTGTGGCGAACGAAGGCAGTCACAACAAGCAGTCCCATCCCCGTAGCAAATGCAGAGGCAACGAACAATAGAGGAATCCAGGGCGTGTGCAGAAATGGAACAGCAGGAAACAACGAGAGGTACACACCGGAATAGCCCGCAACGAACGCTGCGGACATGCATGCCGCTATCTGCAGCACAGGCTCCGCGCAGCGGCACAAGAATGGCCGAGACGAACGACCGCAAAGCCAAGCGCCCGACGCGCTCGCGCAAAAGACAACCACCGACCACGCCCCCCATCCAAGCAAGCTGCGCGGCGGACCCGCGAACACGGCAAATGCCTTCCCGGGAGACCCCAGGTCGCACAAGAGGAACACGCACCCAAAAGCAACAACGACCGGGCCAAGAGCCAAACCGGGATCGGTCAGAGGACTAAGTCGCCGAAAACACTCCGTGCTCCTGAATCTCAATGCACCATCGACCACGGCCGCAATAAGAAAAGCGCCCGCCCCGCCGCCGGCGAGAAACAGGTAGCATGCGATAAACGAACTCGCCATGACGCCGCTACCAGAGCGTATTGGTCCTATCGCGTCCGATAGGAAGGCTGAACACAATCATGTCGACGGCGTGCACGCAGGCGAACAGCCCCATGAACACGCCGAGATACGCGGGCCAGATGCACAGCAGCACGCCCAACACCAGCTCGATGACGCCCGACACGGTCACCATGGCGCCGATGCCCGCCGCAAGCGTGCGGAAGCGGCGCGCGGCGGCCAGCTGCACCGCGCCGAACAAGGCGACGCCCAGCCCGATGGCCCATCCCATGAACGCCACGCCGACCATGGGAAACACGGCCAGCACCACGCCGATGCCCAGCAGCATGACGGCAAAAAACAGGCTCCAGCCGCTCTGCTCGAACAGCGTGTTGCGCGCGCGTATGTACGCGACGAGGTTGATGGCGCCTGCGGCTATGACCAGCAGCGCCGCCACCACGTTGAACCCCATGAGCACCTCGAGCGGGCAAAAGACGCACACCAAGCCGAACGCCGCCAGCAGCACGCCCGCGATAAGCTGCATCCAATTGACCGAACCGCCGCTGCGCCCCGGCCTGAACTCGTCGCGCGAATCAAGCAGCTCTATGCGGATATCGCTCATCTCAGCCTTCTTCCTTCCTCACCTTGCGTAAAAGCGACCCGACCGCCGGCGCAAGATGACCCAACACGTCTTCGGCCGTGACACAGAACTCGTCATGGTCGACCGCCGCCAACATGCCCGCACGCGCATGCACGAACGTGCCCGCCATACAGGCGTCGAACGCATCGACGCCCTGGGCGAGCAACGCGCCGATGCAGCCCGCCAGGATATCGCCCGTTCCCGCTTTGGCCAGCGCAGGCGTGCCCTGCAGCATGACCGTCACTTCCTCGGGCGCCGTCTCGTCGCCCGATGCGATGAAGGTATCGGGGCCTTTGAGCACGCAGATTGCGCCGAATGCGTCCGCCAACGCGAGCGCCGTCTCGTTCGGAGAGCAGCGATCGGGATCACGCACCGTTTCAGGCTTTTCGGCAAGCCAGCGCATCAGACGAAACGCCTCGCCGCCATGCGGGGTGATAACGGTCGGATACCCTTCGACGAAACGGTTGCGCACGGCGGCGAATCCCTCGGGCGTGGCAAGCGCCGCCAAGCCCCCGCCGTCCACCAGGACGGGCGCCGCGGTATAGGAAAGCACGTCAATCGTCGTTTTCACCTCGGCCGCGGTATTGCGCATGCCGCAGCCCACCACCGTGGCGCGGGGGTTACGCTCGTCTTGCGCATGGAAATCGTTCACATAGGCCTGCATGGGAAGCACCACCGACGACGGCTGGACCACATGCAGCGCAGAGGCCACCGCATCGCAGGAATACACCTTCACATACCCCGCGCCCATGCGATTGGCCGCCGACGCGGCCAGCACCGCCGCCCCCACGAAACGCTCGCTTCCCACCACCAGCTCGCATACGCCGCGCGTGTACTTGTTGACGTCGGCCCGCAGCGACGGCAATGCGTGGGCGGCCTTTTTCGACGTGATGGATTTCATGCTACAGCCCGCCTTTCGTATCGGAATAGTCCGCGGCCGCGCCGCAGACCCCGGCCGCGGTTTCGGCGCCGAGCTCGTCGAGCGCCGACCGCATGTCCTTGAAACGTTGTGCCAGCTCGTCTTTTTCGTCGCGGCGCTTGTCGCGCGGCGCGCGATCGCGTTCGGTGATGGCGACCGCGTTGGCCACCGCCACGGCATGCGTATAGGTCAAAGAAAGCGGGATGTCGACCACGCCCTGGGCGCGGGCAGCCTGCAGGGCGGCCCCGTGCAACGCAACGGCGGGCTTGCCCCGCGTATCGCGCACCACCTCGACGTCGGTCATGCGCACGCCCTGAGATAAAATGCCCGTTCCCAGGGCCTTGCAGACGGCTTCCTTCGCGGCGAAACGGGCCGCGTAATGCGGGGCGGGGTCGGATCGCGCGTTGCAATAGGCCTGTTCGTCGGCGGTAAACGCCCTGCGCGCGAACGACGGAGAGCGCGCGAGTATGGCCGCGATACGCTTGATTTCGACGATATCCACCCCAAGACCGACCGTCATAGACACCCTTTCGTATGCGTTTTTGCGTCATTGTACTCCGACGCACCGAACGAAACGCCCGATGATGCGCGAAAAACGCAAACGCGCCGCAGCAAGGCGGCGCGTTCGAACGAAGTATGCAGAAACGGAACGGCTTAAGCGTTGGCCAGAGGGCTCGGCGTCACGTACGCGCGAGCGGCGTATTCGCGATCGAGATCGTAGAGCGCCTTGGCGTCGCTGCCGAACAGGCGCATCTTGGTGATCATGTCGTCGGCGTGGGTTTCCTCTTCCATCTGCTCGTCGATGAACCAATCCAGAAACTTCATGCAGCGGTAATCCTTCACCTCGGAAGCCGCCGCGTAGATCTCGTTCACGCGCGCCGTGATGTAGCGCTCGTGCTCGTAGGCCGCTTCGAGCGGGCCCATGAAATCGTCGAACTGCTTATCGGGGCAGGCGATGGCGCCCAGTTTGATCTTCTCGCCGTTATCGTGCAGGTAGTTGCGGAAAATGAGCGCGTGATCGCGCTCTTCGGCAGCCTGGATCATGTAGTAGTTCGCATAACCGGAAAGACCCTGTTCCTGGTAGTAATCGGCGAACGACATATACAGATACGCGCTGTACAGCTCAGCGTTGATCTGGTCGTTGATCAGTTCGTATACCTTGCGATCCATGCTTTGCGCTCCTTTTCACGCGTGAACTTCCCAGGCGGCGGGCCCGCATGCGCCCGCCGTTCGAGACGTCATTGTACGATGCCGCGGCAAAACGGGCGCCGGCGGATGCCGAATGGAACAAGAAAAACCGTTCTGCGCCTACTCGATGACTTCGGCGCCGATGCCGATCAGGCCGGGGCCCGTGTGCACCACCAGGGCGGGGGAAATCTGCTCGAACAGCGCCTCTTCGGCATCGGGCAGCGCGTCTTTGAGAGCCTCGAGCAGGGCGCGCGCCTCTTCCTCGGCGCCGCCGTGCACCACCGCGATGCGGTAGCGGCGCGCGTCGCCGACGTGCTTTTTCGTAAGCGCCAGCGCCTTTTTCAGCGACGCCTTGCGGCCGTGCGCCTTGGCCACCGGCGCATACACGCCCTCTTCGTTGCAGGCGATCACGGGACGCACGTCGAGCGCCGAGCCGATCTGGTACATAGCCTTGCCGATGCGGCCGCCCTTGTACAGATAATCGAGCGTATCCACGCAGAAGAACGCGCGCACGTTGCGCGAAGCCGCATAGGCGGCTTCGACCGCCTGCTCGAACGAAGCGCCGTCGCGCACGGCGCGGGCGGCGGCAAGCGCGGAAAGGCCCGCCCCCAGGCCGATATTCTTCGTATCGACCACCTCGACCGTCAGATTGCCGTAGCCCGTCGCGACGCTTTTGATGAGGTCGTGCGTGGCCGAAAGGTTCGACGAGATGGCCGTGGCCACCACATGGGTGCACCCTTCGGCCGCAATGGCGTCGAACGCCGCCGCCACATCGGCGGGCGCGGGCGTGGACGTGCGCGGGATTTCCTCGGAGAAGCGCGCGTACACCTCTTCGGGCTGGATATCGACGCGATCGCGGTACGTGGCGTCTTTATAGTTGATATGCAGAGCCACCACATGGATTCCCAGCTCTTCGACAAGAGCCACGGGGACATCCGAGCACGAATCGGTAAGGACGGCTATTTTCTGCACAGGTTCCATGTGGTCCTCTTCTTTCGGTAATCTAGTAATGAATACTAGATTATGCGATGATACACAGCGCGTCAAGCAATGGGGATTTTAAACATGAACGTTCGGAAAAACTTTCTCACCCGCGTTTGACGTGCGAAAACGCATTGGTAAGCTAACGGACATGAAAGATACCGCCATCATGAAAACCAAGCATCCGAAACCCGCATCGGAGCGCGCGGACGGGCATGTGACGGTCGAGCTCGCCGCGAACGAACGGCCCGCGGCGAGCTCGACCGTCATCGACGCCGACGCGGGCCTGGCCGCCTATATCCAAACGCTCCATCTGCCCCGGTATCGCGAGATTCCCGGCATCGAGCTGTACATGGACCAGGTGCTCACCTACGTGGACGACCGCCTGCGCCCGCTGTTCCCCGCGCACGAGAAGCTGCTCACCTCGTCTATGGTGAACAACTACGTCAAGCAGAAGATCATCCCCGCGCCGGCGCACAAGCGCTACGGACGCGAGCATGTGGCGCTGCTCATCTCAATCTGCCTCATGAAGCGCGCCGTGGGCGTCGCCGACATCAAACGGCTGCTGGCCATGCAAGCCGCCGCCTACTCCACCGAGCGCGCCTACGATTTCTTCTGCACCGCCATGGAGGAGAGCCTGCGCACGCTGTTCTGCGGCGCGGCGCACAGCTGCGCCTTGAGCGACCTGGAGATAGACCAGCCGAGCGGCGTGTCGTTCTCGCTGCATATCGCGCATACCGATGCGATCAACCCGGAACGCCACCTCATGGTGGCCGCCGCCACCGCCATCGCGAACAACATATACATAGAGAAATGCCTCGAACGCGCGGGCGAGGCGTAAAGCCGCCGACGCACGCAACCGCCCGCAAGGAGCACGCCATGAACACCGCCGACATCATCGAACGAAGCTACGAGCGTCTCGGAGACGCCATCCTCGAGCGATTCCGCGATAAAGACACGGCGCGCGATATCGTCACGCTCGCCGGCATGGCCGAGATCTACTGCGCCGACCACCATCCGCGCGAAGAGCGCCTGCCCCTTACGAGCCGCGCCGTCGACGCGGGCGTCTATCCCGCGCGCAAGGTTCCGCGCCTTTGCCCCGAATGCGCCATGCACGTACGCTACGGCGAAGTGCGCCGCGCCCTGTGCACACGCGACCCCCGTCCCGCCTGCAAAGCCTGCGCCAACCACTGCTACGCCCCCGACGAAGCCGCCTGGCAACGCGTCTGCATGGCATACGCAGGGCCCCGCGCGATCTTTCGCGGGCACGCCATCGAGGCCCTCAGACATCTTATCCAAACGAGGCTGCGCTGAGTCGAAACGCCCGCCGCAAGCCGATACGGCGCGCGCGAAGGCGAACGCAGGGCCGCACGCGGCGAAAACGATGGAACGCCGGCCGGTATAGTCGTCGTTTCGGCACGATCGCGCACGAAGCAAGGAGCCATCATGAACGAACGCATGCACGACCTCGGCAGCGAGCCGTCCGCCATCCGCGAGCTTTTCTCCTACGGATTGCGGCGCAAAGCCGAAATAGGGCCCGATAACGTATTCGATTTCAGCCTGGGCAATCCGAGCGTGCCCGCGCCCGACGCCGTGCGCCGCGCCATCCTCGACCTGATGGAAAAGCCGGCCTCCGCCGTGCACGGCTACACGCCCGCCCAAGGATCGCCCGGCGTGCGCGGCGCCGTGGCCGATTCGCTCAACCGCCGCTTCGGCACGTCGTATACGGCCGACCACGTCTACATGACCGTCGGCGCCGCGGCCTCGCTTTCCATCTGCATCAACGCCCTGGCGAACCCGGGCGACGAATTCATCGTGATCGCCCCGTATTTCCCCGAATACCGCGTCTGGATCGAAACCGCGGGATGCATCTGCGTCGAAGCGCCCGCGCGCGGCGACGATTTCCAGCTCGATCTGCACGCCATCGAGCTGGCCGTCACGCCCAATACCCGCGGCATCATCGTCAACTCGCCCAACAACCCGACGGGCGTGGTCTACCCCACATATGATCTCGTGGAACTGGCGAATATCCTGCGACGCAAACAGGAGAAAATCGGGCGCGCCATCTACCTCATAGCCGACGAGCCGTACCGCGAAATCGTCTACGGGCCGACGCAGCCCGCCTTCCTCCCGCTGCTCTTCGAAAACACCCTGGTGTGCTACTCGTACTCGAAATCGCTCAGCCTTCCCGGCGAGCGCATCGGCTATGTGCTCGTGCCGCCCACGATGCAGGAAAGCCGCGCCGTCTACGCGGCCGTCTGCGGCGCGGGGCGCGCGCTGGGGTACGTGTGCGCGCCGTCGCTGTTCCAAAGCGTCATCGAACGCTGCGTCGACGAACCGTGCGATATCGAGGCCTACCGCGCGAACCGCGACGCGCTCTACGAGGGCCTGTGCGCATTGGGATACGAATGCGTGGCGCCGCAGGGCGCCTTCTACCTTTGGGTGCGCGCCCTCGAAGACGACGCACAAGCCTTTTCACAACGGGCGAAAGAGCACGAGCTGCTCATCGTGCCCAGCGACAGCTTCGGCGTGGGCGGATGGGTGCGCATCGGCTATTGCGTAGAACCGCAGGTCATTCGAAACGCGCTGCCGAAATTCGCCGACCTGATGCACTCGTACCACGACGCCCCTGCACGTTAGAAAGAGATGCGATGGCGCATGTTCTGATTGCATGCGCCATCGCATAAACACCTGCTCAAACGTACCGATACCCTCAATAAGGTGAGAAGACGATAAAAAAACGAAGCGCCTCGAAAGGCGCTTCGTTCGTCAAGCCATCGCTATGCACGCGCTTGGAACACCAAAGTCTTAGAACGTTCCGAACATGTATCCCGTCTCTTCTTCGAGGGAATCCTCGTCGGCAACCCAGGTATCGCCCTGCTTCACGAAGTCGATCGCGGCGAAATACGTGGTCGTATCGGTGCTTTCGTCCATGGCCTGCGTCATCAGCTCGCCCACCTTGGCCATAGCCGCCTCCGGCGAAGCGTTCTTGCCCTCGGAAGAAGAGGTGTAATCGGAAAGCTTGTCGGAAAACGCCATATGCAGATCGAACGAATCGCGCTCGGTGGTCTGGATGTAAACCGTCGCTTTCGCAGCATCGTCGGTATCGATGAACACGCTGTCGATATCGTACGCAAGATCGGTCGTCGCCCATTCGGCCATCGTTGCGGGGTCGAGGCCTATCTCGCTATAGGACACGCCCAGCGAATCCCTGAGCTCGTCATCCAATTCGACGGCAAGTTCCTGCATGAACTGCGGATCTTGGCTCACCATGGCGGCGAAGATCACATCGGCCGCCTCGTAGAGGGCGCGCTGCTCGGCATCAAGATCGGCGGGATCGAGCGTCGAAGTGGCGGGGTCGGAAACCGCCGCGCTTTCGAAATCGGGAGAAGGCTCGGCGTCGTAGGACCCGGCAAGGCCTATCAACCCCATGGTGATCAAGACCGAACCGATGGCCCATACGATGGAGAAGACGATGCCGATGATGCCGCAGACCTTGCCGCCCGTGGCCTTGCCGTCGCGGCCCGCCTCGCGCACGGCCTTGCCGGCGAGCACGATGGCGACGATGCCGAGGATAAGACCGGCCAGCGGAATGAACGAGAACACGATGGCCAGGATGCCGCATATCAACGCGCCCATGGCCTTACCGCTTTTCGGCGCGCCGTATCCGGGCATCGGAGGCGGAGGATACGCCCCCGCAGGCACGGGACCGCCAGGCTGCACGGGCTGGGCAGGGCCGCCGGGTTGCACGGGGGCCGCAGCGGGACCGGCAGCGGAAGAGCCGACGGGCGGCATCGCAGGCTGAGCAGGCGCAGCAGGCTCGGACGGCGCGACGGGTTCGCGGGGGGCGGCGACAGGCGCCGCGGGAGCCGCAGGGGTCTCGACGGGAGCGGCAACGGGAGCCGTTACGGGCGCGACAGGTGCGGCGGGCGGTTCAGGCGCGGATTTCGGAGCCGCAGCGGGAGCGGGCACGGGGCCGGCAGCCGGCTCGTCCGGAGCCGCAGGAGCAGCAGGCGCATCCACCGCAGACGCAGCGGCGTCTTCAGGGGCCGGAACGGGCGCTTTGGGATCGTTTTTCTCTTCCATATCTTCCCCTCACCGAACGGGCGGCGGCTTCGAGCCGTACCGCGTTTTTCGCCGCAAAAGATACCATAAAACCATGCCGGAAACCGTACGATTCCCGCACCGATTCGGCGGCGGGAATGGAGAGGAATCGGCCTTTATTCCCGATCCCTATAGGGCTATAAGATTCGGGGAATCCTCCCATGACAACGAGCATGCCCGAAGCATCGAACAAAAGGAAAGTGATAGACATGGAACACGCCGACAAAAGATTCAGCAAGGAAGAAGAATCTCTGCTGAAACGTATAAAAGGCTCCCGACTGCTTGCCATCGATGCAGTTCTTGCCGCTCCTCCGGACAACAGCTGGAACACCGTACGACTTCATTTCGATAATTTCGACCTTGACATCAACAATTCGCTCCATGATATCGTTGTCGACGAGCTTGGCACGCTAGAAGAATTCGGACTCCTGTCGATCGCGAAAACAACGAAAAAGACGCTCGAGATCCCCGAAGTGGGAGCCGATACTTCCACCTTCGAAATAGGGAGGACTGTTGAACGCATCACCATCGTCAACGACATCGCGGACATATACGGAGACGGATCATTAGTTGCGAGGATCGAGTATCCTCAAGCCATCGCTCTTCATACGGAGTCGGGCATCATCATGCTCGACAAGGAAGTCTGGTTCTCCGAAATGATTGCCATCAAGAAAGGGCGAAGCATCGACGGGATTCTGTATGACGACTCCGTCAACTGGGAAGACGACCCCGAAGAAGACCCGTCGACGCATTTCGAATTCCACACGGAAACGCAATGCCTGTAATTCGTCAGGAAGCGGAGCAATGCGCGCGATCCCGCCCCACCTGAACCGCCTCAAAAGCCGCAGAGGCCCCGTTTCCTGAACAGCAAAAACGGACAAGCAACCCACCTAATCCCGCACTCAAGAGAATCGCCCTCCTGAAAATACGAAAGGACCCCGCATGCGCCCATGCATGCGGGGTCCTTCCATCAAAGGCTTTTCGAGCAGGCTACGACAGAGCCGCGCGTTCGTGCAAAGCCTTGTCCAAGCCGCGATTGCGGAAATAAATCGCCCAGTTCACGCCCAAGCAGGCAAGGTTGATGAAGTAGACGATCAAAACCCAGTTCACCAGCCCCGCGCAGAACTTCGCGGCGATGCCCGCCACGTATCCCAGCGAAATCAGCATGAGAAACTGCCAGCTGGTGCCGGCCGCCGTGCCGGCTTTGTAGCTCTTGTACGCGTTCATCGGCCACGACAAACCGAAGCAGATGAGCATGATCGCCTCAAGAATTTCCGCCATCTTTTCCTATCCCTTTCCTCGCCGGCGCGATAGAGCCGCGCGCCGCCACGGCGCCGTCCTCCGATGTGGCCGTGCGCCGCGCGATACAAGGCATCGATACCCCGCCCGGCACAGGCGCCCCGCTCGCATGCGGGCGACCGCTTCATCATACCCTCGCCTGGCGTATGCGCCAACCTCGATCGAACTGCGGCGCACTGCACAAACGGCGCACAGGCCGCACTCCCGCACGATGGCCGCAAGCCCGAATGCACGACGCCCCATCCGGCATCGTCGCCGCAGCGGCGGCCGCAACGCGAAAAAGACGGGCGAACCCGTCTTTTTCGTGCAAGAAACGCGCAAGGGAGGGGGCGGCGCTTCTGCGTCTATGCCTCGTCCGCCGCTACGGCGGAGGGTTCGCTTACTGCTCGGCGACAAGCTTCACCACATGCAGCGCCTCGGTCATCGTGCGACCGCAGGCGAAACCGTGCAGCTGGTCGGGATAATTGCCGCTGAACACGCTGCCCGAACAGTCGCCTGCGGCATACAGGCCTTCGATCGGGAAGCCCCTGTCGTCGAGTGCGCGGCAATCGTGGTCGATGCGGATGCCGTCGATGGTGGTCAGCAGCGTGCCGCCCAGCGTGGCGCCGAAAAACGGCGGCGTGCGCAGCTCGGACAGACGGTAGGCCTCCTTGTAGAAATCGGAATCCTCCTGCGCGTCGAACAGCTCGTTATAGCGCTCGCACGTGGCGAGGAAGGTCTTTTTCGCCTCGGCGTCGAAGCCCAGCTTATCGGCCAGCTCATCAAGCGTGTCGGCCTTCTGCAGGCGGCCGTCGGCCAGCTCCTTCTCGAAATAGGCATCGAGGTCGTAGCTGCCGTCGTCCTTCTTGAACGCCTGCACGCCCATGCGCGTGCCCGCCGAGCAGCCCAGCGTATGGAAACGCTGCACGTCTTCGCCGAAGTTGCCGTCCCACACCGAGATATAGGTGCCCGTAGGCTGCTGCGCGGCGGCATGCGGCAGATAGTCGTAATCGGCCGACTCGTTGGCGAAGCGCTCGCCCGCCATGTTCACCTTCAAAAACGGCTGGGTGCCGGGGTTGAACTGGCCGTTGCCGGGGAACTGCGGGTCGCCCGCCTCGATGCTTTCCGACGTGTATCCGGCAGGAGTGCCGGGCGCCACCAGGCCGCGGTCGAAGATCATCGTGGCGCTGGTGAGGTCTTTGGCCGCGCCGGCCCACATGGCCGCTTTGATGCCCATGCCCTTGTTGTTCTGGTTGTATCCCAGCGCGGTCACGCTGCGGGCCGTCACCGGCGACAGCGCGCGCACCATATCGGGATTGGCGGCATAGCCGCCGGTCGCCAGAAGCACCGCCTTGCGCGCGTCGATCTGCACATAGCCCTTATCGGTCTCGAAAATGGCGCCCGTCACGCGTCCGGCTTCGCCCTCTTCGCGCACCAACTTGGCAAGAAGATGCCCGTACGTCACCTGATAGCCGGCCTCGTTGATGTGCTTCTCGAACAGCACGTTGCGCTCCTCGATGCCTTTGCGGTTGCCGCTCGCGTCGGCATAGTGATGCTCGCAC
Organism: Slackia sp.; assembly: GCA_030527325.1. GTDB lineage: Bacteria > Actinomycetota > Coriobacteriia > Coriobacteriales > Eggerthellaceae > Slackia. The sequence continues at coordinate 10,482 of JAUNBA010000004.1, read as the reverse complement.
GGCGACGTGTAAAACGGCGTGCCGCCCATACCGCCCGGCATCTCGTACTCGTCGGCGTAGACCACGGCGCCCGCAGCGCTCATGATGCCGTCGACGAAGGAGAACATCTCGCCCGATTCGTCCATCCACATCTTGATCAGGCGCTGGTCGCAATTGCCCGACGAATAACGCACGATCTCGCCCATCAGACGCTGACGGTCGACCGGCTCTTTATCGGCGAACGGGGGCGTGTCGAGCGCGGCGAACCAGTGGCGCGTGGCGCCCACCTGGGTGCCGCCTTCGCACACGATGAAGTCGACGCCCTGGTCGGCGGCGTACGCAGCCGCGGCCATGCCCGCGTTGCCGGCGCCGACGATCAGCAGGTCGGTTTCCCTCGTCTCGGCGATGTCCTTGATCTCGGGGGCTTCGCCCAGCCAGTCGGGCGTGCCCGCGGCCGCAGGCGCCTGCTCTTTGCCGGCGGATGCGCCTTCCTCATGCGCTTTCGGCGCGCATCCGGCAAGGCCGGCCGCCGCCAAGGCGCCCACGCCCGCCATACCTGCCAAGAAATTGCGGCGCGAAACTTCTGCCTTCATGATTCCCTCCTCGGTATCCCCTTCGTATGCACGTCCGCGCGCTGCGGGGCGCGAAGCCCTGCGGCACGGCGCGCGAAAACGACCCAAGGCTACGGCGGCCGACGTTCGCCGTCGATTCCCCCGTCGAGGGCATTTCGCAGATAATCCCTGGTAAAACGCGTCACCCCTTCAGGGGTACGCCGCATATCGGACCCGCATACGAGGGGTTTGCGACGCCGCCCGCGAAGCGAAGCAATACAATGGGGCGACATCCCGACCGAAGGAGCCGCCATGCACGATGCCCGATCAATGAAATCCTTCGCCGCCTGCTTCGCGGCCGTCGTCGCCTTGGCCGTGTACGGATGGGTGCAAAACGGCGCCTTGTTCCCCTGCTTCGCCGGCTTCTTCCCCATAGGCCGCGAAATAGACACCGCCGTGCGCGCGGCGCTCTACGTGGCGATCGCCGCCGTGGCGAGCCGCAAACCGGCCCTGCTCGACGCCAAAGCGCTGTCCGCCGCGGCCGCGACGGCGACCGCCTGCGCGGCGGCCCTGCTCTATGCCGCGGCGGCCATGCAGTCGAAAGGGCTCGCGCTCATCGGCATCGTCTGCTTCGAATTGGGGCACGTGTGGATCGTAGTCATGTACGGCTTGGCGCTCTGCCTGCTCGCGCAGCCGCGCCATGCGGCGCTGGCCGTCGCCTTCGGAACCGCGGCGGGCGCCGTCGTGCAAAGCGCCATGCCCGCGCCGTCGTTGGCCGCGGGCATGGCGCTCATGGCGGCGCTTCCCCTGTTCGCGCTGGCCGTCTGCTACGCCCCCGCCGCCCGTTTCGCATCCATGCTGCAGCACGCCGCCGCGCCGTGCGACATGGAGATAGCGAACCCGCGGGCGTTTCTCGCGCCGACGAGCGCGCTGTTCGCCTGCATCCTCATGTTCAGCATCGCCTCGGGCTATGCGCTGGCGCTCAACGAGGTGGGACATGCGCCGCGCATCGGGCCGCTGGAATGGATCGGCACGCTCGGCATCGCGCTGCTCGTCGCATGCCGCAGCAAACCGGGCGGCCAAGACGCCTTGTTCTCGCTATCGGCGCTCTTGGTGATAGCGGGATTTCTCGCGGCGCCGTTCACCTTCGGCACCGACGAAGCCGACGCCAACGCCCTGCTGCGCGTCGGCCGCAACTGCTTCGACGTGCTGGTCTGGATGACCTTGGCCTCGATCGGCAAGCGCAATCCCTTCTCGCTGCTCGTGGCCATCGGCATCGCCAACGCGGCGCGGGCGGCGGGGATCATCGCAGGCGCCGTCGCAGGACACGTCGTCAACGACCTGGCCCTCGCAAACGCCCCGTTCGCGCATGCCGTCACCGCGTGCGTCCTATTCGCCTTCGTCGCGTTTCTCTGGCTGGGATTTCGCGGATTCAGCTTCGAACGCACCATCCAAGGAGTCGAAACGCCCCGGGCGGACGGCGACGGCGAAACGGACCGCACGGCCGGATTCGACGAGCGATGCGCGGCCATCGCCGACGAGCGCGGCCTGACCGAACGCGAGACCGAGATCTTCCTCTGCCTGGCGCGCGGGCGCAACGTGGGCTTCATCCAAGAACACTTCGTCATCTCGCGCAACACCGTGAAAACCCACGTGAAGCGCATCTACAAAAAGCTCGACGTGCACTCGCAGCAAGAGCTCATCGACTTGGCGGAAGAGAAACGATAGGCGGCGGCCCGCCAGGGTGCCGCCGCCTCGAAAAACCGCTCTACACGTCGAGATGCTTGAACGCCTCGGGCACCTCTTTGAAGCCCTTGGATTTCACCACCAGGATGACGAATCCGATGACGAACCATGCGATGCCCAGCGCATACGTCATGGGCTGGAAGCCGGTGAAGACGTACGCCAGGATCACGATGCCGATCCACGGGCAGATCAGGTACTTCACCCAATCGCCGACCGTCTTGCGCTTGCCCTCCTTGACGAAGAAGAACCAGAACACCGAGAAGTTCAGCATGATGAACGAAGCGAGCGCGCCGAAGTTGACCAGCGTGGCCAGATCGGCCATGCCCAGCACGGCGACGAGCGCCAGCGCCACCGCGCCGATGAAGATCGAACCGACCCACGGCGTCTTGTACTTCGGGTGCACCTTGCCGAAAATGCTCGGAAGCACCTTGTCGCGGCCCATGGAATACAGCAGGCGCGACGCGGCGAGCTGCGCGTTCATGATGTTGGCGATGCCGATGGCAACGATGTTGATGACCAGCATGATCTTCATGAACAGATCGCCGCCGATAAGCTGGCACCCGTAGAAGAAGGCGTTGTTGGCGTGCTCCTCGCTCCACGACGACCAATCGGGCTGGACCAGCGATGCGATGTAGGTCTGCGCCACGAAGCACACGATGATGATGCCCAGCGCGATCAGAATGCCGCGCCCGATGTTCTTCTCGGGATGCTCGGTCTCTTCGGCCAACGTGGAAATGCCGTCGAAGCCGAGGAAGTTCAACGCAGCGATCGAGATGCCCGCCGCCAAGAAGTTGAACGTCACCTTTTCGGGCTGCCAGACCGGGTCCATGGTGAAGGCGCCCGCGCCGCCGCCGCCCAAGATGAAGTTGCAGCCCAGCGCGACGAAGGCGATGACCGCCACGATCTCGACCGCGAAGATCACGAAGTCGATGCCGCGCGTCAGCGACACGCCGCGAATGTTGACGAACGTGTTGAAGGCCACGAACACGACGATCCACAGCCACCAGGGGCTATTGGGCACCAGCATGACGCCCCAGTTCGCCACCATGGTGTACAGAAGCGCCGGCGTGATGCAGTAATCCAGCAAGATCAGCCAGCCCGACATGAAACCCGCGTGCGGGTTCAATCCGCGCTGCACGTAGGAATATACCGATCCCGCGATCGGAAACCGCTTGCTCATGCGCACGTAGCTCAACGCGGTGAAGCCGATGGCCACGAATCCCACCAGATACACCAGGGTCGACATGCCCAGGCCCTGCTGTTGCACCAACCCCCAGATCGAATGCGGCGCGATGATGACCATGAACAGGACGCCGTACAGCACGACGTCCCACAATCCCATGCCGCGGCGCAGCTCCTGCTTGTAGCCGAACCGCTCGAGCGAGGCGTCGCCTCCCTGCGCGGCCGTCTTCTCCTCTGCCATAATGCTTTCCCTCTTTCGCTTGCCTGACTGCGCCAGACGAAAGCGAAGACGGATATGAAAAACCCATCCGGCTTCGTTCTTGTCTGGACCGATACCGGATGGATTCTATCACTACACTGCGTTAAAGCGAACACGGGAGCGAGCGGGGCCATGCCCGCTCGGCCGCGCCCGCGGCAAGCGGGCCGCCTGCTCGGCGGACGGAGCGGCTACGGCCGCGCGACCAGCGGCGGGAACTGGGGCAGTTTCGGCGTGCCGATGCGCAGCGAGAGCTGCACTTCGCACGGCTCGCAGCCCTGGTTGATCTGAACGTCGGAGCGGATGGACATATACATGTAGGTTTCGACCGCGTCCCAGCCGGTAGCGGCCATCAGCAAGCGCCGCATCTCTTTGGCGCCGTTCATGAGCGCCTCGTCGTATTTCGGAGCGCTGGCGTGGACATACCACGCGTCCTCGGTCTCGAGCACGGGCCAATGCAGTTCGAAATCCTTCACCAGATGCACCGCGACCGTGATGCGCGCGGGGATTTCGATGCCCGTGCCGCACAGCTCGCCGTCGCCCATGGCGGCATGCACGTCGCCCATCTGCAGCAAGGCGCCGGGCACGCGCACGGGAAGATAGAGGCGCGTTCCCGCCACGATGAGCTTGCTGTCCATGTTGCCGCCGTGAGCGCCCACGAACCCGTCGATGACGTCGTCGCCGTCGGGAGCCGTGCCTATGACGCCGATCATGGGGGAGATCGGAAACGTCACGCCGTTGAATTCGGCCATGCCGTCTTCGATGCGCACCTTCTTCGTGCGATAGTCGGTCCCCTCGAACAGCGGCCCGCAGTGATCGTCGGTGGCGACGGTTCCCTCGTCGGCCACATCGACGGCGAGGATATCAACCGCCAGCACATCGCCCGGCATGGCGCCTTCGATATACACGGGTCCCGCTGCGGGGTTGGCGAACCCGTACGTGTAATCGAGATCGGCCATCGTGATGTTCTCGTCGGGGATACGGTTGCTGAAGCAATCCTGAGTGACGAACTGCACGACCTCGCCGGGGCGCGCCGTGGCGCACGGCTCGTTATGTTTCGAGAAGACGTAGACTTGCTTTTCGATGACCTGCATGATGCGTTCCTTTCGCAATCGAACGAATGCCCTGGCGCCACTATGGCACATTCGCGGCGGCGCGGCGTCGTTTTCGCGCGAACGCGCCATCCCGCCCGCGAACGCCCGCCTTACGCGGAAAGCTCCTCGATCGCCTCGCACGCAAGGCCCGCGCGCACGAGCGCCTCGATGGCCGCACGCTCGCCCGCGGGCGAGCGCCACGCCATGCCGCACCCCGCCGACAGACATCGGGGCACCGTGACCAAACGGCCGTCGATACCCGCCTTCTCGCATGCGGCGGCGCACGCGAACGCCTCCGCCGTCGTGTAAAACGTCACATACACGGCGGGCCCGTCCGCCGCCGAGCCGCACTCGCGCTTCTTTCTGCCGAACATCGCACTCCTCTCTCGGCATACGCGCGCGGTGCTGCGGCACGATTTCGCATGCCGCAGCGCCGCTCCTTGCGTGAAACGAGGGCCGCAAGCCCACGCTTGCGGCCCTCGCCCGCGTCGCGCTACGCTAGCCTATCGTCAGCCTGAACACGCCGTCTTCGAGCGCTTCGACCGACACCTCGAGGCCTTTTTTCATCGCGAGGCGCGTGATGTTGTCTTTGGCCGAACCCTGATCGACCTCGATCGCCACGCGCTCGTTCGGATGGTTTTTCAGGGCCTCGTGGGCCATCATCAACGGCTCGGGGCAGAACAGACCCTTCGCATCCAATTCGATCATGACGACTCCTTCCTATGCGCGTTTCTTCATGAAGACGAACGCCACGACGAACAGCGCGGCGATGCAGACGACCGTGGCCAGCTGGCCCGCCGCGGTAGGACCTGCGGGGCTGGAGGCCAAGCCGAAGTTATGCGCGAACGCGGCGCCCAGCAGCATGCCCAGCACGGTGACGGCGGAGTCGGCGGAACCCTGGCCCGCCAGCGTGAGCTGACGCAAGGGGCAGCCGCCCAGAAGCGTGGCGCCGAAGCCCACCACGTACATGCCCAGGATGTTCCACAGCGCGTCGGAATGCGCGATGGGCTGATCGGCGAAACCCAGATTGAAAGTGCCCATGACCAGGTTGTACACCAGCATGCCGCCGAACAGGATAGCGATGACGATCATCCCCTTGCCGTCGCGCACCAAGAACACGTCGCGCAAGCATCCCGCGAAGCACATGCGCGAAACCTGCGCCACGGCGCCGAAGACCAGGCCGCCGATGAGCGAAATCGGCAACGCCGCATGCATGCTGCCGGGACCCGACGTGGACACGGCGAACACGGTAGTGACCACGCTCAGCACCAAAAGCCCGATCAACACGACGGGAAACGCCGCACCCTCGGCTTTCGCCACCTTCTCGGCGCGACCCAGCGAGAATCCTTTCTTCAAAAAGAAGATGCCCGTGCCGATGCCCGCCGCGAATCCTACGAGCGCCACCCAGGCGTTCAGATCGCCGCCCGCCATGCGCAGCACCATGCGCAAGGGGCAGCCGAGAAACACCAAGGCGCCGATCATCACGATGAAGCCCAAGAAGAAGCGGATCACCGGAGACGAGCCGGCCGTGGCCCTGAATTCCTTGCGGCCGATGGCCATGATGGCGGCGCCGAGCACGATGCCGATGATTTCAGGGCGCAGATACTGCAGGGTCTCCACGGTCTGCAGCTTCATGGCGCCCGCGGAATCGCGGATGAAACAGGCCACGCATATGGCCATGTTGCCGGGATTGCCGCCTGCGGCGAGCATGACGGCCACCAGCGCGGCGAGCACGCCGCACACGATAAGAACGATGCGTTCTTTCTTCATTGCATTCATTATGCGGTTCTTTCTCTTGCGTTTCGTGCGCAGAATCATTCGGTCCGTCGCGAGGACGACGACGCATGCGAGCAACGCGGGCGAACCCGCGACGCGGCCGGGCACGCGGTTCGCGACGCAGAAAAGCGAGCCGCCGAAGCCATGGTCCCGATGCGGACGAAGAGGCGCCGTTTCACGCAGAAACGAAACAGGAGCTTCTTCGCTCGCGCAGGCATGCGCGCGAGAACCGGCGGCTCGCGCGCAGATGCAGAAAGAAGAAAGCACGCGACCGATTCTCGACCCATCGCGCATCATATCGCCGCCGCGCGGGCGCTTCAAGGCGCGACCCGCGAACGGAGCGCAAGGCGTGCGGTTGCGCGAGCGCGAAACGTCGCGCGACGCCGGCCGAAGCCGCGACGAAGCGGGCGCGGCATACCGGGCATCCGCCGGCCGATATGGGCAAAATCCCAGGATAGAGCAGGTATCGACTCGGTAACGCTCGGCGACGGCGCATCCGCGGCATGCACGGCGTCCCTACAATGCATATCAATGAACAACGAGTGACAGGGGGTGAGCGGCATGCTCCAGACCGATCCGTTCGCAGTAGAAGGGGTCCTGCGCAATGTGGGCGTCCCCGTACCGGACGCCATACAGGAATGCAGCGGCATCCAGCTGTACGGGCGCTGCGTGAAGTCGCTCGTCTTCTCCACCGATATCGCCATCATCCGCAATACCGACGCCGATGCGGTGCTGGCCGTCTATCCGTTCACCTGCCAGCCCGCCATCACCCAGGCGCTGATATCCTCCGCCGAAATGCCGGTGCTCACCGGCGTAGGCGGCGCGGTCACCACCGGGCAGCGCGCGATCGACCTGGCGGTGCATTCCGACATGCAGGGCGTCGCGGGCGTCGTGGTGAACGCCTCGACCGACCCCGCCACCATCGCGCGCATGGCCGAGCGCGTGGACGTGCCCATCGTGGTCACCGTCACCACGCTCGACGGCATGGCCTACGACCAGATCGCCGCAGGAGCGCGCATCGTCAACGTGGCCGCCGCCAAAGACACCCCGCGCGTCGTGGAAGACGTGCGCCGCGCCTTCCCGTCCATGCCCATCATGGCAAGCGGCGGAAAATCCGACGAATCCATCCGCGCGACCATCCAGGCAGGGGCCAACGCCGTTTCCTGGACGCCGCCCACCCTGCAAGAACTGGAACGCAGGATCATGGATCGCCATCGCCAGAAAAACGACCTCACGTTCTTCGCCGCATAATCATGAAACGAGCCGGGCCGCATCGCGCGGCCCGGCTCGTTTCATGACGGAGCGATCGCGTCGCGCGTCTTCCCGCACAGCGCGATACCCTGGGGCGTCCCATACGGCGTCCAGGGAGAGAACGCAGCACGCGCGGATGCAAACGCCCCCGCATACGCAAAAAGGCCTGCGGCACCCCTACCGCAGGCCTTCTCTACAACCCTGATGCATACCGAAAAGGGCCGCTGCTCGCCTCGAAGAACCCATCCGGTAAGAGATGCGTTCGCCGAAGCGAGCAAGCAATCCAGGGGCGTCTCGGGTAGAGACGCGCTCGGGTCAGTCCGGTCAGCCATGTCCGGACTGCCGCGCCCTGGATCGAAAACAAACGGGCCATCGACACGCGATGGCGCGGGCGGCATCTGCGGCGCACGCGACGCATGAAGCCCATGCCGCATCGACGCAACGGCGGCGAAAGGGGCATCGCTGCCGATCTTCGAGCGAATGCTTCGGCGCGTCCTCTCTCGCGGGAAACCCGCACGCGCCGGAGATCTCATCGAAGCGAATCGGTCGATGGCACGATTGTTGCGCCGCGCGGTGTTTTTGAAAAGGTATAACCTGCGTATACGGATGGGTGTGTCCGTGGTGTAAAATCGGCGCATATCGCCATAAACCGCATATAAACCCCTGTTCACAGGCTTAGGGGAAGATGCGGTGAAAATTCGGAGCGAACCCAAGGAACGCCGCGATCGCCGCAAAAAAGCGCACGCGCCATCGCCCGAAACGCGGCCGGCGCGCGCGAAACATCCAACCGTTGCCTAGGCGATACGCGATGAAACGCGTTCGTACGCTACCATAAGCGAAAGCCCGCTCGTCGACGAAAACGAAGGTGCCCATGGAGCTCGTCCAATTCTACTCAACGCTCATCGTGCAGCTGATATCGATTCTTGCCGGCGCGGCGTGCCTGGCCGTCTACCTGGTCTCGCGCAGGCGCGGCTTCCTATTCGCGTTCTGGGCGTTTCTGTTCTACTTCTTCGACGCCACGCTCATATTCCAAGACGCCTTCGTGGGCGCCACCATGCAGGTGCCCGAAGAACTCTACCTGACCGCGCGTTCGATCGCCTCCATCGTGTCGGGCGGCGGCGTCTTCGTGTCGGTATGGCTGCTCGTCTGCGACTTCTTCGACGAGAAGCGTCCCGCCATGCTGGCTGCGCCAGGCGTCGCGTTCGTCGCGGGAAGCGTCGCCTGCCTGGTGTTCGCCGATACCATCCCCCACGACCGCTTCGCCTTCTACAGCATGCGGGCGTGCCTGCTCTTCTGGACTCTCGGCTACACCGCCGTACGCTACCTGCGCATGGACAAAGGCGCCGAGCGCGAGCGCATGAAACGCTACAAGCCCTTCTACTTCGTGCTGCTCGCAGGCGGCGCGGCCTTCTTCTTGGAAGACGTGCTGTTCTTCCTGGTGGCCCCGCTGCAAGGGGGCGTCCTTTCGCTGTTCTCCCCCGAGCGCAACTACTGCGAGGAGCTGCTCATGATAGCCTGCGCCGCCATCGCGTGCCGCAGCGCCTATCGGGCCCTGTCGCTTCGCTACGAACAGCCGCCCGTGCGCGAAGACGAGCGCATCGAATCGCTCATCGACGACAACCTCGCCCTATACGGCAGCCGCCACAAGCTCTCCAAGCGCGAGCAGGAAGTGCTGCGCCTGGTGCTTCTGGGCTTCGACAATCAGAACATCGCCTCTACCATGAACGTGGCGGCAAGCACCGCCAAAGTGCACGTGCACAACATCCTGCATAAGACGGGCCACGCCAACCGCCAAGACCTCATCCGCGATTTCTGGAGCACCTGGTAGCGCATAGCCGCGAACGCGGCTCGTATAGATTCCCCGTTCGTATGCAAGAAATACGCCACGTGGCGCGGTGCAGCGATTATCATAGACTTGATACGCGTTTTCACCGCATCGCGACTCCTCGAAGCAGGCTTGCACCCCGCCATGCCGGCGCGCGGCCCGCAGCCGATGCCGCCGCGGGAAGACGCACGACACCGACCGACTTCTTTCACTACCGGGAAGGCAGGAACCCCATGGTTTCTCGTATCTACGTTGAGAAGAAGCCCGGCTTCGACGTCGAGGCCAAACAGCTCCTCCACGAGCTGCAGAGCATTCTCGGCATCGAACGCCTCACGGGCATCCGTCTCATCAACCGCTACGACGTGGAGGGCGCAAGCGACGAGCTGTTCGAGCAGTGCGTGCCCACCGTGTTCAGCGAGCCGCAATCGGACAACGCGTTCACCGATCTGCCCGCCGATACCGGCGCGGCGGTCTTCGCCGTCGAGCCCCTGCCCGGCCAATTCGACCAGCGCGCGGCTTCCGCGAGCGAGTGCATCCAGCTGATCAGCCAGGGCGAGCGCCCCGAGGTGCTCAGCGCCAAGGTATACCTGCTCGAAGGAGACCTCGAACAGGCCGATATCGACGCCATCAAGGCCTACGTCATCAACCCCATCGAAGCGCGCGAGGCGAGCCTCGAAGTGCGCGACACCCTGAAGATGGAGCAGCCCGCGCCGGGCGCCGTCGAAATCGTCGAGGGCTTCCGCGAACTCGATGAAGCGGGCCTTGCCGCCTTCATCGCCGAGCGCGGCCTGGCCATGGACGAGGCCGACATCGCCTTCTGCC